>CAWGQC010000003.1:0-537215 GCA_963824645.1 uncultured Acidimicrobiales bacterium | reverse complement strand
AACGGAAGGCCATGCCTTTGATGTGCAGGTCCTGGTCGGCATCGGGATCCAGATGGATGTCGGGTAGCCGGTCGAAGAGGGTGTTGATGGCCACCCTCGTCTCCATACGGGCCAGATGCATACCGAGGCAGACGTGGACACCGAATCCGAAGCCCACGCTCTGGCGCGAAGCGCGGAACAGATCGAACAGCTCGGGGTGCTCGTACTTTCGCTCGTCGCGATTGGCCGCTCCGAGCAACAGGGCGACATCGGCACCCTCGGCGATGGGTACGCCGGCTAGCTCTGTGTCGCGCATGGCGCGACGGAGGATGATGGTGACCGGGGGCTCCCACCGGAGCGATTCCTCGAACGCATCGGGGATTAGGGTGCGATCGGCCATGACCTTGTGCAATTGATCGGGGTTGGTCAACAGGCCGTAGAGAAGATTGCCCGACGCGCGATAAGTGGTCTCGACACCGGCCGGCAGGAGCAGGCGGAGGAATGAATAGATCTCCTCGTCCCCCAGCCGCCGACCGTCGACCTCACACACGGCCAGTTCACTGATCAGATCGTCAGCGGGATGACGCCGCCGCTCGGCCAGAACGTCGGCGAAGTAGGCGCGCAGAGCCTCCGAGGCGATCACCCCGCGATCCCAGTTCGAGGCGACGCTGGTGATGTGGATGGCCCAGCGCTGGAACATGGGGAAGTCCGAGCGAGGCAGACCGAGGATTTGCGCAATGACTTGGACGGGAAAGTTGAAAGTGAGCTCTTGGACGAGGTCGGCGTGGCCCGCGCCGGCAAAGTGGTCGATGAGCTCGTTGACCACACGCTGGACAAGGTCACCCTCCCACTGTTCGAGGACCTTGGAACGGAAGGTCGGTGAGACCAGGGCCCGGTGCAGCCGGTGCTCGGGCTCGTCCATCTGCAGGATGGTCCTTCCCATGACGGCGCCCATGATGCCCTCGTAGACCGTCGAAGAGAACGTCTCGTTGTCGCGGAGGACCTGGACCGTTTCATCGAATCCGAAAACGGTCACGGGAGGGGGGACGGAAGGGTCCACTTCGTCGGCGCCATCGCCGAGGTCGATCGGACCGACGTGGACGGGACTCTGCCGGCGCAACTCGGCCATCCGGGGATAGGGATCGCGGATGTTGCCTGACACCGTGTCCTGAAGCTCGAAGGGGTCGAATGGTTCGACCGACTCCGTGTCGACCGACCCAACTGGGTCAGTGGCTTCCCCGAGATGCGTGGACATCGATCTCTTCCCCTTGCCTGACCCAGTGGAGTGGGTCAGTTATCTCTCCCGATTAGTCAGCTATCTCTCCAGGCTTAATTGTATATCAAACGTTCGTTTATGCCAATCCCGCTTCCCAGGGTCGTCACGGACCACAATGGTGGGGTGGCCACCCCCCGTGAACCCAACGTCCGCCCCTCAGGATCGACGCAACGCCAGCACATCTTGAGCACCGCCCTCAGCCTCATGTCCCAACAAGGCGTGGACGGAACCAGCATGCGCAACCTGGCCGCGGCCGCCGGCCTCAACGTGGCGTCGCTGTACCACTATTTTCCCTCCAAGAAGGACCTGCTGGTGGCCGTGCTGGAGGAGCGCGGCTTCATCGACGGCGTCGCTGCCGCTGCCCTACCGGCCATTTCCCGTGGGCCGGCTTCGGGCCTGGCCGATCTCCTATACGACGTCCTCTGTTCGATGCTCGAGGTGGAGGACTTCGTCCGCTTGATGATGGGTGAGGTCATGCGGGGCGACGACACCGCTTTCGCCGTGGGCGGCGATCTGTTCGCCGCCACCCGGGAGTCGCTCGAGCGATGGCTCGACGAGCACCAACCCCCGCTGTGCCCGCCGGAGGACAAGGCAGCCATGGCCAGGCTGATGGTGAGTCTGCTGGTTGGCATCTTCTTCGAACATGTGGCCGGAGTGCTGCAGGTGGGAACGGAACCCGCCGTGGCCTTCCGGGTACGGGCGGAGGAAGCGGCCGCCGTTCTCGAAGGCAACCCCCAGGGCTGATTGCCGGCCCGGTAAGGGCCGCTCCGGTCGAGCGTCCCGCCACCCTCGAGCACCGACCCTCGAGCCACCGACCCTCGAGCCACCGACCCTCGAGCCACCGACCCTCGAGCCACCCGATACAGGAGTCGTCAGCGCTCGACCTCCATGCCTCCCGGCAGGATCGCTACCATCACCAGCATGAGCGAAGAAGTCGTCTCCACCCCGCCGTTCGGACCCGGGAGCCTCGGACCTCTCCAACGCCCCGAGGGCCAGACACTGTGGGATCCGGCCAAACAGGCCATGTCAACCGATGAGCGCCGCCAACTGCAGAACGAACGACTCGGTCAGATGATCGAACGCATCTTCGCGGGACCGGTGCCGCTGTTCCGGGACAAGCTGGTGGCCGCCGGCTTGGAGGCACCTGGTGACATCACCTCGGTCGACGATCTGACCGGGGTTCCCTCGACGGTCAAGCAGGATCTGCGGGATTCCGAAGCCTCGCTGCCCCCCTGGGGCGGCTACCGGTTCACCGACCCGCGCCAGGCCGTGCGGTTGGGTACCTCGACGGGTACCACCGGGCAGCCCACCATCACGGTGTGGACACGGCGGGACCTGTGGGTCGAGTACGAGTCGGGCGCGCGCAACTGGTGGCGGATGGGCTACCGGCCCGGGATGATCGTCACCCATGCCCACCCGGCCTATCTCTACGGCGGCGGCGTGATGCTGCAGGGGACCTATGAGTATCTGGGCCTTCTGTCCCTGTGGGTGCCACCACCCGACACCGACGAGCTGGCCGAACAGGCCGTGCGCTTCTGGACTCGGGTCACGCCTGACATTCCCTTCATGGGCTTTGCCACCGGACGGTTCATCGAGGTGGCGACCAAGTTGGGCATTCCCCTCGAGGATGCGGGGCTGACCGGGCTGCGTGCCCCCCCGGGCTTCGGGTTGGGCCGCGGGGGCATGCCCCTCATGACCGCAGGGGCCGAGTGCTACGCCTACGTGGGTGGCCCGTGCGGCCAGTCACCCGGCGCTCACATCCACGAGGACTGGGCCATCGTGCAGGCGGTGGACCCGGCGACGGGCCGGGAGGTGCCCGACGGCGAATGGGGCAACCTGACCGTCACCACCCTCGACCGGGACAACGGGTTGCTCCGGTACGACCTCGAGGAGGCGTGTGCCATTCTGCGCCAGCCCTGTCCCTGCGGCGAGACGTCGATCCGCGGACTGTGGGGGGGACGGTTCGCCGACCTCCTGAGCTGCCAGGGCACACGGTTCCAGTTGTCCGAACTCGAAGCCTCGCTGCGCACCGAGCCGCTCATCGCTCAGCCCTCCCTCGAATACCAGGTGATCCGGCCCGACGACGGCCCGGGGCCGCTCGAGGTGAGAGTCGAGGTGGCCACCGAGGAGGACAGCGTCCGGGATCAGGTGGTCGAACGGGTGAAGACCGACATAAAGGAGACCCTCGGCGTGGTGGCCACCGTGGAGGCTCTTTCCCGTGACACCATTCCCCGCGCCGGCTACAAGGCCAAGAGGGTTCTCGACCCCCGCTGACCGCCGGTTGTCGACCGGGCGTGGTCAGGCCATGGCTGCGATGACCTCTCGGCCGAAGGCGGTCAGGGTGGCGGGGGGAGCGAAGTCGGTGAACCAGGCGTAGACCCTCTCCATTCCCTCGGCTTCCAGTGCACGCAACTGGCCCACGATCTCCGGCCCGTTCCCCACCACGTGGCCGTCCTCGCTCATCCGACCGAAACGGCGGGCGGCCAACTCGACCGTCTCGGCCCGCTGGCGCTCATCGGTGATGAGGGTGACCAGCACCTGCACCGAAACGCGGGCCGAGCCGACGGCCGACCGGGCCTGGGCCCGCCGGGACAGATGATGGACGGGCACGTTCCACCAATCGGCGTACCGGGCCACCAGGGCCAGTGTCTCCGGACCGGTGCCTCCGATGAGGAGAGGGATCCGGTCCCGCGGAACGGGTAGCTGCCGAGCACCGTCGACGATGAAGAACTCGCCCTCGAACTCGACCGGTTGACCCGTCCAGAACCGGGTGAGCAGCTCCAGGGTCTCGTGGAGACGCCGTCGACGACTGGCGGCACTCCGGGGCCCGAAACCCGAGGCCACCAACTCCGCCGGCGTCGAACCGGAGCCGATCCCGAGCTCGAAACGACCTCCCGACAGATGGTCGAGGGTCACCGCCTGACGGGCCAGGACGGCCGGATGGCGGAAGGCGTCACACAGGACCAGATGGCCGAGGCGCAGACGGTCGGTGGCAGCGGCCAGCCACGTGGCCGTGGTGAAGGCCTCGAACACAGGGTGTTCCGGTGCTCCGGGGGTGACCAGGTGGTCCATGAGGGCGAGGCCTTCGAAGCCGGCATCCTCGGCCGCTCGAGCCCGAGCGACCAGGGCCTCCGGGGAAAGCCGCATCTGGGGAAGAAAGAGATGGAAGGCGAGCACGGTGTCCCCCGACGGCCGTCGCTCGGTACCGGCGGCGATCAGTGCTGGTCGACCAGGACCCCGGGCCGGTCCACCAGCATGTCGGCCAGCCGCTGCCACTCGTAACTACTGCCGCCCATCAGCACCTCGTTCTGCTTGGCCCGCTTGAACAGGAAGTGCGCGTCGTTGGCCCAGGTGAACCCCACACCGCCGTGGATCTGGATGTCGTCGCCCGTCACTCGTACCGCTGCCTCGGAGGCATAGGCGGCGGCCATGGCGGCCGACCGGACCCGCTCGGGAGCCCCGGTGTCGGCGGCCCAGGCGGCGAAGTGGACACCGGCCCGACCCATCTCCAAGGCGTGATACATGTCCACGATCCGGTGCTTGACGGCTTGGAACGAGGCGATAGGACGGTCGAAGACGACCCGCACCTTGGCGTATTCGACCGCTTCTTCGAGAGCGCGGTCGGATACCCCGATCAACTCGGCGGCCAGGCCCACGCAGATGTCGTCCCATACCTGTCGCCACAGAGGAGTCTGGTCGCCGGTCGGGCCCAGTGGTTCGACGGGCTCTTCCTCGAGCACCAAACGAGCCAGTTTGCGGGTCGGATCGAGGGAGGGAACGACTTCGGCCTGGGGGTTGTGCAGAAGGAACGAGTGGGTTCCCTCCTCGACCAGAGCCACCACAATGGCCCAGTCGGCGGTGTGGCCGTCCGGCACGATCGGCTTGGTGCCGGTGACCACCCACCCCGAGCCCTTCCGTCGGGCCCGGGCCCTGACCGTCGACAGTGGGTGTCCGCTCCCCTGTTCGTGCAAAGCCACCGTTCCCCTCTTCTGGCCGGAGGCGAGCTCCCCCATCAGCCCGTCAGCGCCCAGGGCCCGGGCGGCCAGTGTGGCCATCACCGCGGACGAAAAGAACGGCCCGGGCAGCGGGACCCTTCCCATCTGCTCGAGGACGATGCCCATCTCCAGCAGTCCGGCTCCCTCACCGGGAACGAGAAGGCCGGTCCAACCGAGCTCCACCAGGCGGTTCCACAGCTCGGGAGTGACCCCGGAGGCATCCTCGGCCAGCTCCCGCAGGGTGTCCGGCCCCACGTCGTCCATGGCCCGCCGGGCGACGTCCTGCAAGGCGAGCTGTTCGGCGTCGAACGTAAAATCCACGGTCTACCCCCGGGGTGGCGTCGATGATGTTGGCGGTCGGCCGACAGTGTAGAGGCCCGCCGGACCACCGTCGGCGGTCCTCCCCAGAGTGCTGCGGCTAACCTCCTGTCCCGTGGACTTTGCACTGGCACCTGAAGACGAAGCCTTCCGTGATGAGCTGCGCGGCTGGCTCGACGAGTACCTACCACCCTTTCTGGCCAGCGAGGAGCTGTCCGATGACTCCTCGCTGTCGGGCGAGAAGTCGCAGGCCCGGCGGGCGGCGTGGCAGCGGCTTCTCAACGGCGGGCGGTGGGCCGCAGTGGGTTGGCCGGAGGAGTACGGCGGGCGGAACGCCACCGCCATGCAACGGATCATCTACTCAGAGGTGATGGCCGAATACCGCACACCCGGGCTGTTCAACCCCAACGGATTGTGGCAGATAGGTCCGATGATCATTGCCTGGGGGACCGATGAGCAGAAGGAGCGTTGGCTCCCATCGATCCTCGACGCCACCGATCACTGGTGCCAGGGCTTCTCCGAGCCCGATGCCGGTAACGACTTGGCCAACCTGCGGACCACCGCCGCCTGGGACGGGGACGCCTATGTGGTCAACGGTCAGAAGATCTGGATCTCCACCGCCCACCTGGCCCGCTGGGGATTGTTCCTCCTGCGCACCGATCCCACCGCCATCGAACGCGGGGCCAAGCACGAGGGCATCACCGCCTTCATCATCGACATGCACACACCCGGCATCGAAGCCCGGCCCATACGCGACATGGCCGGTGAGGAGATGTTCAACGAAGTCTTCTTCAACGACGCCGTCATCCCCCTGGAGAGCCGACTGGGCGGTGAGGGTGAGGGATGGATGGTGGCCATGGGCACGCTCGGACACGAGCGGGTGGGCATCGCCGGCCAGATCTCGATCCTGGCCGCCGATCTACGGGCCATGGTCACCGCGGCACGGTCGGTCAACCCGACGGCCCTCGATGACCCGTCCCTGCGCGACCGGTTGGCCCGGGCGTGGACCGACATCGAATTGGCCCGTCTGCTATCCCTACGGGCCCTGAGCAAGATCATCAAGGGTGAGAAGAACTGGCCCGAGGTGCCCTTCGCCAAACTCCAGTGGTCGGCTCTGGCCCAGACCCTGGCCGCGCTTTCCGTGGACCTGCTCGGTCCGGCCGGTGTTCTGGCCCGGGGCGGTCCGGATGCGGTCGATCGTGGCAAGTGGACCCGGCTCTATGCCTTCCAGCGGTACAGCACCATCGGTGGGGGTTCGACCGAGGTCCAGAAGAACATCATCGCCGACCGGGCGGTAAAGCTGCCCGGTCAAGCCCGCCTGTCCTGACGTGGCTGTCGATCCGCGGGCGGCATGCATCATCGGGGTGGCCCGCCGCACCTGGCACGAAGAGCCGGCGCCCGAACCGCTCGACATGTGGGAGTCGCTGGCCCGGGCGGCGGCCGATGACGCCGGGTGCCCCTCGGCCGTGGCCGGGCTCGACAGTCTCCAGGTCGTCTACTGCCAGTCGTGGGAGTACGACGATCCGTGCGGCCGACTGGGCGAACGCCTGGGGGCTTCTCCGTCCGTAGCCCGGTACTCCGGGCTGGGAGGATCGGTCCCGGTCCGGTTGCTGGGCGAAACGGCAGCGGCCATGGCCCGTGGTGAGCTCGACTCAGCCCTCATCGTCGGCGGGGAGGCTCTGGCCACCCGACGCCACCTTCCCGATCCGGCCTGGTCGCACCGGCCGGAAGAGGCTCTGCCCTTCCCTCTGACCATCGACAAGGACGAGGCCCGTCACGGTATCTACCAGGCCTATCTCACTTTCGCTCTCCTGGACACGGCACGTCGCATCCATCTCGGCCTCTCCCCTGCCGATCGCAGCCGGGAACTCGGCCGCCTCATGGCTCCCCTGAGCGATGTGGCCGCCTCCCAGCCGGCCCACGCCTGGTTCCCCACGGCCCGCAGCCCCGACGAGATCAGCACGCCGTCACCGACCAACCGCATGGTGTCCTCGCCCTACACCAAACTGATGACAGCCATCATGGACGTGGACATGGCCGCCGCCGTTCTGGTGGCCACCGAGGCCGAAGCCGATGCCTTGGGGGTGCCCACCGACCAGAGGGTGTACCTCCGCGGTGCCGGCAGCGCCGAAGAACCGGCCACCATGGCTACCCGACCCCAACCGTGGCGCTCGCCGGCCATGACCCGGGCCATGACCCAGGCCATGACCGGAGCCGCCTCCGACCTGTCGATCGACGGGATAGCCCACCTCGACCTCTACTCCTGTTTCGGGAGCTCACTGTCCTTCGCCGCCGACGCCCTGGGCCTGGGACCGGGGGACGACCGTCCCCTGACGGTGACCGGCGGGCTCCCCTATCACGGCGGCCCGGGCAGCAACTACTCGACCCATGCGATGGCCGCCATGACCGAAGTCCTCCGCCAGGATCCTGATTCGTTCGGGCTGGTCAGCGGCGTCGGCATGCACATGACCAGCCATAGCGCGGCGGTGCTTTCGGCCCGCCCCGGGCCGTCGACCCCGGCCGCCGGTGGCGCCCTCCCGACCATTGACCCCCTCCCCACCGTGCCCCTGGCCCATCCGGCGGACGGATCGGCCCGGGTCATCGCCTACTCCACCGTCTACTCCCGTGAGGGACCCGAGTGGACGGCGCTCATCGCCGAGCTGCCCGACGGTGCGCGCACCTACGCCCGGCTGGAGGAACCGGTGCTGGCCGAGGAGGACCTGGCCGACCGGCCGGTGACGGTGACCACCGGCGAACGGCGAATCGTCACGGCTCACCGGTGACCATCGGCCCGACCGAGTCGATGGGCTCGGGCCGGTCCGCCTATCATCGTCGGGGGCCCGTCCAGCCGACCGTAGGATTTCGACCGGGTCGACAGCGGGATTCGGCCGTCACCGTACCGAGGGGTGGGAGGTAGCCACATGAGAACCGAAGATCTGATTCTGGTCAGCGTGGACGACCACGTGGTCGAGCCACCGGGGATGTTCGATGGACGTCTACCCGCCCGCTACCAGGACAAAGCCCCCCGGCTGGTCCATCGAGAAGACGGGACCGACTTCTGGCACTACAACGGGAGCGAGATCCCCAACGTGGGCCTCAACGCCGTAGTGGGCCGGCCTCCCGATGAGTACGGCATCGAGCCGAGCTCACTGGCCGAGATGCGGATCGGCTGCTACGACATCCACGAGCGGGTCCTCGACATGAGTGCCAACGGCGTGCTGGGCTCCATGTGCTTTCCTTCCTTTCCCCAGTTCTGCGGCCAGCTCTTCGCCCGCCGGGCCGCCACCGATGCCGGTGAGGCGCTGGCCATGATCCGGGCCTACAACGACTGGCACGTCGAGTCGTGGTGCGACGCCGAGCCCGGTCGCTTCATCCCGCTCTCCCTCCCTGTGATGTGGGACCCGGAGTTGGGAGCGGCCGAGGTCCACCGGATGGCGGCCAAGGGGGTCCACGCCGTCACCTTCTCGGAGAACCCGGCCAAACTGGGCTGGCCCTCCTTCCACAGTGACCACTGGGATCCCTTCTGGACCGCGTGCGCCGACGAGGAGATGGTCGTGTGCATGCACATCGGGTCCTCCTCCGAGTTGATCATCACGGCCGCCGACGCCCCTATCGACGTGATGATCAGCCTGCAACCGATGAACACGGTGCAGGCGGCGGCCGACCTCCTGTGGTCGCCGGTGTTGCGCAAGTTCGACAATCTCCGTTTCGCCCTGTCCGAAGGCGGTATCGGATGGATCCCCTACGCCCTCGAACGCTTCGACTACGTGTACCAGCACCACCGGGCCTGGACCGGTCAGGACTTCGGTGACTATCTACCCAGTCAGCTGTTCAAGGAACGGATCATCACCTGCTTCATCGACGATGCCTTCGGGGTCGACAACCGGCGGTACCTCAACATCGACAACATCACCTGGGAATGCGACTACCCCCATTCCGACTCGACCTGGCCCCACTCCCCTGAGGCAGCCATGAAGTACCTGGGCGAGGTGGAGGACGTCGAGATCGACAAGATCACCCACCTCAACGCCATGCGTCACTTCCACTACGACCCCTTTACGGTCCGGCCCCGGGAGAAGTGCACGGTGGGTGCCCTGCGGGCCGAGGCGACCTCGGTCGACACTTCGGTGGTATCACGACGGCGCCCGGGCCAGGAGCCGCGTACCGGAATCGTCGACCTCGGCGTCGTCGCCCGCACGTTCGACAAGATCGGGGAGCCGAAGACCGGCGCCTGAGCCCGGCCTTCCGACAACTCATGCCCATTCACTACGACACCGGTGACGATCACATCGTCCGCATCACCATCGACCGGCCCGAAGCCCGCAACTCCCTGGACATGGAGCACTTCGCCCAGCTGCGCTCGGCGTGGGACCGGTTCGGAGCCGACGACGATGCCTGGGTGGCGGTCATCACCGGGGTCGGACCCGACTTCTGCGTCGGGGCCGACCTCAAGACCTACATCCCCCAGATCACCCGCCTCCAGGCCCAGATGAAAGAGAAGGGGGCCTCGGAGATCGACGGCTACCGCCTCGACGACGGGGTCAAGGCGGTGCTGCGCAACGTGAAGCTGTACAAGCCGATCGTGGCCGCCGTCAATGGAACATGCGTGGCCGGTGGCATGGAGATGTTGGGCGGCTGTGACCTCCGGGTGGCGGCCGACACCGCCACCTTCGGGGTCATGGAACCGAAGCGGGGACTGTTCGCCGGCGGGGGTACCACGGTGCGGCTGCCGCGCCAGGTCCCCTTTCCGGCCGCCATGGAGCTCCTCTTGTGCGCCGACCAGGTCTCCGCCCGGCGGGTCTATGAGATGGGACTGGTCAACGAAGTCTGTCCCCCGGCCGAGGTGATGGATCGGGCCCTCGCCTATGCCCGGCGGATCACGGCCAACGGCCCCCTGGCCGTACGCAAGACCAAGGAATCAGTCATCACCGGCCTGGCCGTCGACATGAAGGAGGCCTATCGCATCGAGTCGGCCATCTCCCAGGAGGTGTTCTCCAGCCAGGACGCCGTCGAAGGACCTCTGGCCTTTGCCGAAAAGCGCACCCCGCGGTGGAAGAACCGCTGAGCGAGGTACCGTCGGGCGTTCCCTGACCGGCCCGGGCCGCGGCCCGCCGCTGGATCCGGTCCCCCGGTCAGAGGTCGGCCGGACTCAGGTCAGCCGTTCGATGACCATGGCGTTGGCTTGGCCCCCGCCTTCGCACATGGTCTGGAAGCCGTAGCGACCACCGGTCGCTTCGAGTCGGTTCAGTAGGGTGGCGGCCAAACGCACCCCGCTGGCACCCAGTGGATGCCCTATGGCGATGGCCCCACCGCGCGGATTGAGCTGCTCGGGGTCGGCATGGAAGGCCCGGTTCCACATCAGCGGGATGGCGGCGAAGGCCTCGTTGCACTCGATGGCATCGAACTGTTCGACCTTCATCCCCGACCGCTCCAGTAGACGCTGGGTGGCCGGCACCGGGGCGGACAACACGATGGCAGCATCGTCAGCAGCCACGGTGGCGTGGGCGAACCGACCCCGGATGGGCAGACCCAGTCGCTCGGCCAACGATCGCTCGGCGATGAGCATGGCCGCCGCGCCGTCGGTCATCTGGGACGAGTTGCCGGCGGTGATGTCCGGAGCGGTGTCTGGCTCCCAGTTCTGCGCCGGCGCCAGTCCGGCCATCGATTCCATCGACCCGTTGCGGCGGATGCCCTCGTCTTCGGTCAGAGAATCGCCGGTGAAGGCACCGTCCTCATCCTTGATGGGTACGGAAACAGCCTCGGCGGCGAAACCGCCGGCGTCCCAGGTGGCAGCGGCCCGGCGATGGCTCTCGAGCGAGTACTGGTCCATCTCCTCACGGGTCACGTCCCACCGGTCGGCCAGGACCTGGGCCACCCGGAACTGAGCCCACAGGCGGCCGTCGATGACATCGAGGAACGATGGTGGGAACGGACCGGTTCCGCCGCGGGCGTTGGAGGCCAGGGGTACCCGGCTCATCGACTCGACTCCGCAGGCCACCACCAGGTCGTAGTGGCCGGCCTTCACGCCGGCCGCGGCGAAGTGCATGGCCTGTTGGGATGAACCGCACTGCCGATCGACCGTGGTGGCCGGCACGGTCTGGGGAAGACCGGCCGCCACCCAGGCGTTGCGGGTCACGTTGGTGCTCTGTTCGCCCACCTCGGTCACGCATCCGCCGATGACGTCGTCGATGGTGGCGGGATCGACCCCGGTGCGGTCGAGCAGCGAGCGCAGGGCGAAGCCGAGGAGATCGGCGGGATGCCAATTGGCCAGCGCTCCCTTTCGCTTCCCCAGGGTCGTGCGCATGACGTCGACGATGACGGCGTCGCGTTCGGTACCGCTCACTGTGGCTCCTCTCCGTCGGTCACCGGACCCGATCCGGACCGGTTCCCGTTGGCATGACGACCCCGAAGCCTACGGGTTCGCCCGCCGATCTCCCGCGCTGGCGCCGCATCGGCCCTCGACCAGTCCACTCCGGCGGAGGTGGCCGGACCCTGCTCGCCCCGGGCCGCCATGACCTGCTCCACGGCAGCCAGTGCGCCATCGGCGTTCCCGGTGTAGGCCACCGAACCATGCTCGAGCACCACCGCGGTGCTGGCCAGATCCAGTACCCGGTCCACCTGTTGCTCGACCACCAGCAGGGCGGTGCCGGCCTGGTTGATCCGACGCAGTCCCTCGTAGACGGCGTCGATGACCACCGGGGCCAACCCCAGGGAGATCTCGTCGGCCACCAGGAGGCTGGGGGGGAGAACCAGAACCTTGGCCAGCGACAGCATGCGCTGCTCACCGCCCGACAGGGTCCCCCCACCCTGCCCCCGGCGCTGGCTCAGAGCAGGGAAGGCCTCGTAGGCCCGGGCCAAGGCGTCGGGAACGCAGCGACGTCCTCCCCGCTGGCGGAACACCAGACGGAGGTTCTCCTCGACAGTCAGGCTGGCGAAGACACCACGACCCTCGGGCACGTGGGCCGTTCCGGCCCGGGCGATCTTGAAAGCGGGCAGCCCGGTGATGGGATCGCCATTGAGATGGATGGTTCCGCTGGTGCTGGGCAGCAGGCCGGTCACCACCCGTGCCACCGTCGACTTTCCTGCTCCGTTGGACCCGATGAGAGCGGTCATCCCCTGGGCCGGCACGCTGAAGCTCACGTCGAAGAGGGCCCGGTAGGGCCCGTAGCTGGCGCTCACATGAGCTACGTCCAGTGCGTGCGGCGCTTCCACCGTCGTCGACCCCGTCCCTGTTCCCGAACCTGCTCCGCCGCCGTCGGGCCCGGTCTCACCGGCCGGGGAGGTCACGCGGTCAGACCGAGGTAGGCCTGACGGACGACAGGATCCGACATGACCTCGTCGAACGTCCCTTCGGCTATGACGGCCCCGAGATTCATCACGATCGTGCGATCGACGACCGAAGCGACCATGTTCAGGTCGTGCTCGACCAGCAGGACGGCCATCCCCCGCTCCTTCTGAAGCATCTGCAGGACCTGGGAGAGCTCTCGGGTCTCGTGGATGTCGAGCCCTGATGAAGGCTCATCGGCCAAGAGGAGCACCGGATCGGCCACCAGGGCCCGGGCCAACTCGACCAGACGGCACGAACCCAGGCCCAAGGAGGAGACGGGAACATCGGCCTGGCTCTCGATACCCACCAGCTCGAGAACAGCCGTCACCCGGGCGTTCTCTTCGGGCGTAGGCCCACTCCGGTTGCACAGGTCCTTCCACAACCGCCCCTGCCGCTGCCGGGCCCTTTCAGCCACCACCAGGTGGTCGCGGACGGTCATGTCGGGAAAGATCTCCACCCGTTGGTAGGTGCGGCCGATCCCCAGGCGTGCCCTCTTGTAGGTCGGAATGTCGAGCAGCTCCTGACCGTCGAGTTCGACACTCCCCCGCTGGGGCTGGATCTGCCCGCAGATGCAGTTGAACAGGGTTGTCTTGCCGGCGCCGTTGGGACCCACCAACCCGACGCTTTCGCCCGGTTTGACGACGAACGCCACGCTGTCGACGGCGGTGATACCGCCGAAGGACTTGGTCACGTCGGTCACCCGGAGAAGGGTGTCATCTTCGCTAGCCACGATCGACCACCCGAGGTTCGGCGTCGACGGCGGCGGACGAGTGGGCCGTGCCCGATCCATTGCCGAATGCCCCCAGGAGGGCACCTCCCCCAGGAGTGGTCGGCGGTGGGTCCGGTTTGAAGAACAGGTTCTGCATACGCAGCGTCCAGCGGCGCTTGGAGTACTCGAGGACACCCTCGGGATGGGCGGCGTAGTTGATGGCCCCGAAGGCGAAGAGGACGAAGACCAGGCTGTCCCCGCCGAAACGGGCCGGCAGGTAAGTCAGGAGTTGCTGGATGACCACGAAGGCGATGCCGGCGTTGATGGCCCCCTCGACCGTACTGACCCCGGTGGAGACCACGATGACCACGAAGGCCAGCGAGAACTCGTAGCTGAAGCCTTCGGCACTCACCGACTGCTGCTGGATGGTGAGCAAGGTCCCACCCAACCCGGCCACCACCCCGGAGAGGCCGAAGATCAACACCCGCTGCCAGGTCAGGTTGATCCCCATCCCGGCCGCCGCCGTCTCGCTGCCCCGCATGGCGGCCAAATAGCGCCCCGTGGTCCCTTGGCGTATGAGCAACACCCCGACGACGCAGATCACCAGGACGACCATGGCCAGAACGAAGAAGGCGTGGCCGTTGGGGTTCAGGATGCCCAGGCCCACCCATTTGGACTGCACGCTGATGGGGGCACCGTTGGTGGTCGACAGCTGAGGGAACACGGCGCTGTCGAAGAAGAGGGCGGCGGCGATGGTCATGAGGGCCAGACCCAGACCGCGCAACCGGAGAGACAGCACGGCCAGCACGACGGCCACCCCACCGGCGGCGATCGACCCGATCAGGCCGCCGACCAGGAGGCTGAGTCCGATGTGGTTGGCCAACTGGGCGGCGGTGAAGGCGCCGACACCGGCCAATGTGGCCTGGCACAGGGACAGCTGTCCCCCCATGCCTGTGATGAGTGTGATGGACAGGAAGATGAGAGAGAAGGCCAAACCGGCGTTGAAGACGTTCTCCCACGTCTTGGGCATCCAGGTCAGCATGGAGACGATGAAGGCGACGAGCAGTACGTACCACAGGATGCGGATTATCCGATCCAGCTGGGGGGCGCGGAGGGCCGCCGTGGTGGGCGGGGTGGGCGGGTCGATGGAGGCCAACGGGTCCTTGGCATCGCCCAGCCGGCGCAGTCCGGGCACGATCAACAGCGCCGCGATCAGCACCACGAAAGGCAGGGACGACAGAACGGCCGACGACCACACGCTGCTGGGGGGGAGATAGCCCTGCAGGACGGTGTCGGCAATGCCGATGATGATCCCGACCAGGGCGGCGATGGGCATGGAGCGCAGAACCGCCCAGGCGGCGGCGGCGAAGGCGGCCACCATCAACGTGGCGTAGTCCTGCGCCTGCAGCTGGCCCGTGGCCGGAGCGAGCAGGACGCCGGCCAGACCGGCCAGCAGGCTGGAGATGGCCCAAGCCGAGGCCACCACCCGGCCGGCGTTGACGCCGTCCAGCTGGACCAGCCGCCGGCTCTCCACCGCCCCCCGCATCTGCAGACCGAGGTTGGTGAACCGCATGAGAGCGACCAGGGCCAAAAGGACCACCGCAGTAGCCACCAGGGCACTCATGTAGATCCCGTTGAACGGGGTACCGGCGATGCGGAAGTAGACGACATCGGGATTGAAAAGGATGCTGGGCGGGTTGTAGTAGTTGGCGTTCCCGAAAATGACCGGCAAAAGGGCAGGGATCCCCACGAACAGGGTGATGCCGGTCACCAGCTTGGCCGTGGTGTTGGCGTTAGGGATCTTGCGGAACAGATAGCGGTCCAGGGCCAGGCCGAAGAGCGGGGCCAGGATGACCACCGAAATGATGAAGGCGGCCCAGATGGGCAGGCCCTCGTCCTGGACCAGCAGGGTGAAGATGAAGGCCGACATGTAGGCCTGGGCCCCGAAAGCGAAGTTGAAGACACCGGTGGCCTGGTAAGTGAGGACCAGCCCTACAGCCACCATGGCGTAGGTACAGCCGTAGGGGATGCCGGGGATGGCGAAACCCAGGAAATGCTCCACTCCCGCGCCGACTCCTACTCGGGACCGGCGTCAGCAGGCGTCATCCGCCTGGAGTGCCTGCCGGCGCAGGGACCGGGACCGGGTCCTTGGCGTTCTGGTTGAAGCACACGAACACGCTGTTTCCCTTGCCGAAGACGGGCACGAACTTCTTACCCTGGACCTGGACGAAGGCGCTGCAGTTGGGGTAGGTGACCGTGGTGTGGGCCAGCGACCAGTTGGTCACGGTGGACAGCCCACCACTGGTGTTGTTGGTGAAGTGGTTGGTCACATTCACGATGTTGGCCTGGGTCAGATTGTTGCCGGCCGCCTTGACGGCATCGGCCAGGAGGGCGGCCGACTGCCAGCCTTGGATGGCCACCCCGTTGTAGGTGTAGTTGGGCGAGTACTTGTCCATCTCTTTGAGGTAGGTAGCCATGCCCGTGTAGGTGCTGGGCCACTTCTGGCCGGCCTCGTAGGGGACGGTCCCCGACAGGTTGAAGTAGACGCCCTGCATGAGATTGCTGTACTGGCCGAGCAGGGTGCGGTCGTAGCCGCTCTCCCACAGCTGCTTGGTCTTGAGTCCGTACTCCTGGATGTCCCGGGCCATGGTGATGTTGTCCGACTCCTGCATGCAGGAGATGATCATGTCGGTCCCGGTCTGCTGCATGCGCTGGACGGCCGAGGAGTAGCTGCCTCCCAGCTGGGCGCCCGAGTCCTGGTAGCTCACGTGGTACCCGTCCTTCGCCAGGTCGGTGGCTGCGGTATTGCAGGCGTCGTAGGAAGAGGTGATGGCCGGCCCGTAGCTGATCACCGCCACCGATTTCGAGTGGGTCTGCTTGAGCAGGTAGGCGTAGGTGGGGATGGCGGCGCTGTAGACCTGGAGGGAGTTGCCGCCGGCCCCGTAGAGGTTCGGAGCGTTGGCCCAGTTACCGCTCACGTTGTAGCCGTAGGTGGGTGTCTTGGTCTCCACGAAGTAGTTCGGGGTGAACCAGTAGGACGCGACCATGACGGCGAAGGCGTGGTCCTGATCGATGAGGGTGTGGGTGAGCTGGACGAACTGGCTTCCCTGCCCGCCATCATCGAGGTTGTAGGCCAGCACCAGCTTCCGCCCGTTGATCCCGCCTTCGGCGTTGATCATGTCGAAATAGGCCTGGATGCCCGGCGATAGTCCGTTGAAGTCGGCGGCGATCGATCCAGTGAGGGTGGATATGGCCCCGACGTTGATGGCCGTCTTCGTCACCCCCGGGCTGTCGGCCCCGGAGGACCCGGACGTGGCCGACGTGCTGGTCGATGACGTGGTGCTGGTCGACGTGGTTGTCGGCGTCGCCGTCGACGACGAGCATCCGGCCACGGTGACGGCCGCCACCAGCGCTAGAGCCCCCGCCACTACCCACTTCCCCCGGTGTTCCCCCATGGCCACTCTTTCTCCATTCCGGAATCTATACCCGGAGCTTGTGTGCGCACTCGCGGACCCAACGTCAACGAGGTGATGACCCCGCCGATCGTCGGGCCTGTTTCTATGACACGAATGTCACTGATGTCAACCGTAGCTGACATGGATCGACCAGCCCTGACGCCTCACCTCGGTCGGTACGGGTCAGGCCCCGGCCCCATCCCGGTCAGGCCCCGAGGCAGGATCATGGATCGAGCGACGGGCCAGAATTTCAGCCCCGGCGGATCGGCGGTTCACCGCAGGAACTGTCGCCGACGGTCGAATTCCCTGAGTTCCCGGGCCTCGGCGGGGGTCACCGGGTCGAGCTCGACCACCTCTCGGGCCACCTCGGCCTCCCATCCGCACGACTCCACCATGGCTCGCACACGCTCGTCCAACGACCCCTTCCCGGCCGGGACGGCGGCCACCCGCATCCGACCGTCGAGTTTGCGCAGCACGCCGCGATCAGTGACAACCCGGGTCACCCGTTCGCCGGGTGCTGTGACGAAGGCCACCGTACCGGGCAGCCTGGCCGGGCGGCCCAGGGTGATCACCACGCAGGCCGCCGCCCGACTGGCCACGTCATTGGCACCTCCCGACCCGACCAGAAAGCGGCCGTCCCCCAACTGGGTCGAGTTGATGTTCCCGTGCTGGTCGACCTCGGCCGCACCCAGGCAGCCGATGGTCGTCGTGCCGGGACCACCCACCACCATGCCGAGCACCGTCGAGGCGTCGGCCAACAGCGTCGTCCCCGGAAACACCCGGTGGTTGAAGATATAGGGATCGGCCGGCGTCGGGGTGTAGTCCCACAGGCCCAGCTCGGCGGTGAGACACACCGGGCGGCCGGCGCCTCGGGCCCGGGCCACCGCCACCCAGGCGGCCAGGTTGGCCACACCGGCACCGGCCAAGACGCCGTCGGCGCCATGCTCGGTGATCATGGACACAACCTCGCGGGCCCCCAGGGCGGCGGCCACCTCCCAGTCGCTCACCGGTTCGTCCTCGGGGATCGGGTTGGCCTCCGCATCCCGACGCCACGACTGGGGATCGGACAGCCGCCGCAGATCCTCCAGACGGTCGCGTCCGAGCCGCTGCAGGTAGGCGGCCTGATCGGGCGGGTCCAGCAGGTTCTCCCGGGCCCAGCCGTCGAAATCACCCCGGGCAGCGGCGGCGGCGGCGATCCAGAAGGGGATGTCCTCGCCATAGGAGTCGGCCGGTAGGTCCGGCGCGTAACAACCGCCGGGGTGCGCCCCAAACGGAGCCTCGACCACGGCCAGGACCCGGTGGGCCGGAATCCGGACCCGGTGACCGAGCCCCTCCAGATCGTCCACGATCCGCTCCACCGTGGCCACCACGCCCCTACGGGCGGCCCACGCCCCCCACACCCCTTCGAGCAGGGGCTCGCTCATGGCCAGATTGCCGCGGCGGTCGGCCACCGCGGCATGCAACAGGGTCACGTCCGGAACCAGCGGAGCCAGAAGTCCGACCGGGCCGAAGGGGGAATCCACGCTGGCGAAGGCGGCGTTGGCCGCCAGGTCCGATCCGGCGATGGAGCCGGTCACGGCGGCAGGGAGGCCCCGGGCCGCCGCCTCCAGACGCTGGGCCATGGTCAGGATGGACCAGTGCTCGAGGGCCACCTCCCCCGATTCGTAGGCCGCCTTGAAGACGGGATTCGGGGCGTAGGACGGGAAACTGTTGCCCGAGTAGGCGGTAATGACCTTGGCCAGCATCCCCCCCCGGAAGAAGAGAGCCCCGAGGGCACCCAGGCTGGTCATGATCAGGGTGAATCC
The DNA here is from genome assembly GCA_963824645.1 of uncultured Acidimicrobiales bacterium. GTDB lineage: Bacteria > Actinomycetota > Acidimicrobiia > Acidimicrobiales > RAAP-2 > Bog-756. Next base: position 518,351 of record CAWGQC010000003.1, on the reverse strand, counting down.
GGCGTCGTTCCCCCAGTGCTGACGGGCCATCTCCCGTGCGGTCGCCGTCCATCGACTGTGTCCCAACATGACGTGGACGGCGTCGCCGGCTCGGACGTGGCGTTCGACGGCGTCCCTGAGCGAAGCGCCCACCTCGGTCATGGCAGCGCCGACCGGACGACAGGCGCCCGCCTTCTCGGTCGCCGGCTTTGGTCGGAGGTGCCACCCATGCGGGGGAGGCTAGGAGGGCCGAGTACAGCGTGCCAATGTCTGCCTGCGTCTGTCCCCGGATCCCTGCCCGGTGCCGGCCGGCGCGTCGGGATCAGTCCATCAGGATGTCGAGGGGGGCGCCGAGCCCATCGAGATCGACGCTGGTGTTGTCCTCCCGGTACCGGAGCCCCTGGACGTTGAAGAGCTCCACCGACTCGGCGCCCACCGGATAGGGGCCCCAGTGCCACGTACCCCGGTGCAGGACGATGGGCGCCAGTATCGGAAGGGTGAAGGCGCGGACCTGCTCGACATCGGCCGCTTCAGTCATCTCGGTGGCCGGTGGAGCCACCACGACAACAGCGGGAACATCCAGGGGCATGACCACCTGGGTGTGCGTGACGTGGCGGAAGAGCGTGTCACAACGAAGCCCACCCGGCACTGCGGGCACCTCGTCGCGCCGGTGACCTATGAGGTTGGCGTGAACATCGTGCCAGGCAAAGTCCAGACGGGCTTCGCCATCGTGGGGGTCGGTGTCCGGTACCGGCAACCATCCGAACGGTGCCCAGGCGTCTGCGCTCAAGCAGACTGGTGTGATCTGACGGGCGATTTCGGCCATGTCGTGCGCTCCCGTGAGGATCTAGTGTGACGATTCAACCTAACATCGGGTCGGTTGGGATCGGGCAGAGCTGCAGCCCGTCCACAGCATGACCGAGGACAGAGGAGGCCACATGGTGATGGATGTGCGCAACATCGAGGACGTCGCTCCCGTCGTCGAGCACAACGGGACGGTACCGGTGTGGTGGATGGTCAAGTCGCGGGAACTGAAGGAGCAGACCGACGGTGGATTCCTCGAGCTTGTCAATGAGTTCGTGGTCGAGGGTGGCGGCTATGTAGATCCCCACTCCCATCCCACCCACGAGTTCTATTACGTTCTGCGCGGCCGAGGGATCATGACCATATCCGGGGAAGATCGCCAGATCGCCCAAGGTGATCTCGTCCATATTCCGCCCGATGAGGTCCACAGCCTCCGGCCCATCAGTGACAATGCCTCCATCCACTGCTTCTGCTTCGCCATCGGGGTCAAAGGTTCCGGACCCATCAACTACACAACTCACTGAGGCCGGGCCGGCGCCCCGGGTCTCGGCGGCATGCGGTCCCTGGTCTTTCGGGCCGGGGCGCCATTGGCGCCGGTACGAGGGAGCCCTCCCCGAATCGCTCGGTGTCCGCCGCAGCCGACCGGGTCAGGACGAGCTGTCGCCTCGGATGAGGGTGGCGTCCAGATGCAGGAGTTCGACCGTTGTCGAACCCTGGCGCAGGGCCTCGAAGTAGCCGACCTCGGCCGTTTCCCGCTTGCGTCCGGCCGCAATGACCTCGCTGATGCCCTCGGCGGGCACCACTACGACACCGTCGACGTCACCGACCACCCAATCGCCGACCGCCACGGGCACGCCGGCCACCGTGGCCGGCAATCCCGCTGTCCCCCTGGACACCTTGGTGGCCCCAGGAAGGGACACCGTGGCCGAAAAGACCGGAAAAGCAAGCCTTTGCAGAGCGGCGACGTCGCGGACACCACCATCGATCACCAGGCCGGCCAATCCTCTGGATTGCGCCCCGGTGGTTAACACCTCGCCCCAGTAGCCGCGCCCGGCCACATCGCCCACGTCGACCACGAGCGCCGATCCCTCGGGAGCCCGGGCCACCGCCACGTGGACAGCCAGGTTGTCCCCCGGAGTGCACGAAACGGGAAAGGCCGGAGCGGCCAGCACGGCTCCGGACCAGACCGGGCGGATCCGCGACGGCATGCCACGAGCTCCGGACTCACCGAGAGTGGCTGCACCCAGTTCGATGAGGGCCGCCTTGATCTCTGTGTCGTCCATTTGTTTCTCCTCAGTTCTCGCTGTTGAGTTGACCTATTCGGCGCACACCAATCCGGGCCGAGCCGTCGGGTTGCGGGTCCTGCGGTCGGTGCCCGCCACCGATCGGAAACCTGACCCCGGCGGTCGAGTGCGGCCCCGATTTCCGAACTTCAGTCCAGGATGGCGGCTGTCAGCTCGATCTCCACCGCTCCACCCCGGGGCAGTGCGGCCACACCGATGGCCGACCGGGTATGACGTCCGGCCGGGCCGAAGATGTCGAAGAGTACTGCGCTGGCTCCGTCGACGACATCGGGCTGCCGGTGAAAATCAGGGGCCGAGGCCACGAAGCCGGTCAGCGAAAGCAACCGGATCACCCGGTCGAGGGTACCCAGTTCGGATTCGAGCACGGCCAGGGCATTGAGGGCACAGACACCGGCGGCGGCGGCACCTTCTTCTACCGTCACGTTCCGGCCGAGGGTGCCGACGCAGGTCAACTGGCCGTCGATCCTCGGGAGCTGCCCCGATGTCCGGGCCACCCCGCCATGCACCACCACCGCGTCGAGCGGGTCATGGGGAGGGTGTGGACCGTGGAGACGAAGCCCGAGTTCCTCGACTCGCGCTCGCACCCTGCCCGCGGGTGCCCCTGGGCCGCCGCTCATCAATCCACCCCACGGTCGGGAACGGCATCAGTCGGGCACAGGGCCCCGGGCAGGCGAATGACAACGGCAACCACGCCGCTGTGGGCGGACAGGGACATACGCAGGCGACCTCCTGGCCATAGGCCGGGCACCGCCCCGGCAACCAACAGGATGTTACCGCCGACTTCCCGAGGCGCGGGAGAACAGGTTGCCAAAGTGGTTTGAATGAAGCCGTCGGCCTACTGGCCATTCCCCACGGTTCGCATAGAGTGGCCCGATGAGTTTGCTGGAAGGACGAGTAGCGGTCGTCACAGGTGCGGGGCGCGGCATTGGACGCGACATCGCCCTTTGCCTGGCCTCTGAGGGCGCATCGGTGGTGGTCAACGACATCGGGGTGGCGCTAAGTGGTGAGGGCACCGACGAGGATCCCGCCGACCAGGTGGTCAAGGAGATCACCACGCAGGGGGGCAAGGCTGTGACCAGCCGCGATCCTGTTGATGACTTCGAGGCCGCCGGCCGCATCATCGACACCGCCGTCGACGCCTTTGGAAAGATCGACATCCTGGTCAACAACGCGGGAATCGTCCGCGACCGGACCTTGGTGAAGATGGACGAGGCCGACTATGACGCCGTGGTGGCCGTTCATCAGAAGGGGACGTTCAACACCGCTCGACACGCCGCACCTCTGATGAAAGAGGCCGGTTACGGACGGATCGTCAACATCACCTCGTCGGCCGGTCTTCGGGGAAACTTCGGCCAGTCCAATTACGGTGCGGCCAAGGCCGCCATCATGGGCATGACGTTCGTCTGGGCCGTGGAACTGGGCCGTTACGGCATTACCGTCAACGCCATGGCTCCGGCCGGCGCCACCCGCATGACCATGGGTCTGGGCGACGACGAAGCGCCCGCTCCCGATCAGGACCCCGCCCTCAACGCCCCACTGGTCGCCTTCCTGGCCTCTGACGCCGCCGCTGATGTCAACGGCCAGGTGTTCGGGCGTACAGGTTTCGGCTACACCATCTTTCAGACGCCGCGTCAGGTGGCCACCATGTGGCAGGAGGGTGGCTGGACGCCGACCCAGGTGGCCGAGCACTTCCACGAGGTGCTGGGACAGCATCTCCAGCCGGTGGGGATGCCAGCCCACCCTCTGCTCGGCCACAAGAAGTAGCTCGGACCGTCGGGTAGGAGACCACGGTGGCCCAGCTACTTCCAGAACAGCTGCACGCCGTGGCTCTCGCCTTCGGTGACGAAGTGGGCTATCAGGTGGTGGGTGTGGGGTCACTCACTTTCGCCGAGTGGGACGCCCAGGCCAGCCGGCTGGCTCGGGGCTTTCTGGCCTCCGGCCTGTCTCCCGGTGACCGGGTGGCCATCCACCTCGATCCGGCCAACGCCCTGCGCTGGGTGGTGACCTACGCCGCCATTCACCGGGCGGGAGCGGTGGCCGTTCCCTTCAACCCCCAGTTGACCCGGCCCGAAGTGGCCCGGATGATCGACCACTCGGGCGCGGCCGCGGCCGTAACCGAAGCATCGCTGGTCGAGCGCTATCCCGAGGGACGCCCCCGTCTGGTCATAGCCGTACCCCCGGGGCCCGGGGCCCGGGGCGCCGAGGGCGACGAGCGAGGCGCGGTGGGCAATCCGCCGGGCGCTGTCCCCTGGTCGGAGGCGCTGGACGCTGATGCCTCCTACCTCCAGGTTCCTCGTCAGCCCGAGGATCTCGCCGACATCCTCTATACGTCGGGGACCACGGGCCATCCCAAGGGCGTGGCCGTCCGCCACGACAACTCGTCACTGGTCCCGTTCGCCAAGCCGACATGGAGCGGACAAGCGTGGATGCACGCCAGCCCGCCCTATACCTTTGCCGGCATCTCCTTCGTGTACACGCCGATGAAGCTGGGGATGCGCGTTCTCTTCCAGCCCCGGTTCGGAGCTGACCAGTGGTTCGACACCGTCGAATCGGAACGGCCCTCGGCCGTCTTCCTCGTGCCGGCCATGGCCACTCTGCTGCTCGAGAACCCCCGCTTCGACAAGGCGGATCTGAGCTCCGTCACCCTCTGCTCGGTAGGCAGTGCCCCTCTGGCCCCCTTTGTTCTGGAGCGGCTGCAAGAGCGCATGCCCACCGCACTCGTGTCCAACAACTACGGCATGACCGAGGCCGGCTCCGTCTATTGCATCATGCCGCCGGGCGAGGCGGTCAAGCGACCCGGATCGGTCGGCAAGCCGGCTCCCCCGGCGGAGATCCACTGCGTCGACAGCCACGGGGACGACGTGCCGGCCGGCCAGGTGGGCGAGGTGCGGATGCGCATCCCCGGTCGACCACGCGAGTACTACGGGGATCCCGACGCCACTGCCCGCACCTGGGTGGACGGCTGGCTGATCACTGGTGACCTGGGAAAAGTCGACGCCGACGGCTATCTCTACATCGTAGGGAGGAGCAAGGATGTCATCATCCGTGGCGGAAACAACATCCATCCCACCGACGTCGAGCACGCCATTGAGTCACATCCGGCCGTACACGAGGTGGCAGTCATCGGGGTGCCCCATCCGGTACTGGGAGAGGACGTGGTCGCCTTCGTCGTTCTCCGACCCGGCCAGCAGGCCACCGGCGACGACCTGCGAGCCCACACACTCGAGGAATTGGCTCAGTACAAGGTGCCGCGCCAGTGGCACTTTGTGGAAGCTCTTCCCCGCAACGCCACCGGCAAGGTGGTGAAGGACAAACTCGGCGCCCAGCTGGCGGAGGCCCCCGCCTCCACCGGCGACTCGCCGGAGGCCTCGTGAGCCGGGCGGGCCGATGACGTCCCCGGACGCTGGTCCGGGCACCACCTTTCCGGACGCGGTGACGGCCGGTCACATGCTCACGCTGCCCGACGTTCTGGCCGAGCACAGCCGCAGCCGGCCGCGCACACGGGCCCTAGTATGCGGCACATCGAACATCACCTACCCGGAGCTAAACGCACGAACTGACCGTCTGGCCCGCCAGCTGGTGGGCGCGGGCATGAGCCCCGGGGGTCGGTTGGTGTGGCTCGGCCAGAACTGTCACCGACTGGTGGAATCGTGGTTGGCCTGCGCCAAAATCGGGGCAGTGGTGGTTCCCGCCAACTGGCGGCTCAGCGCGGCGGAGATGGTCACCCTGCTTGATGACGCCGATCCCACCGTGGTCGTGTGGCAGCACGAGGAGATCGGTGACACGGTGGCTGCAGCACGCTCTCGCTGGACGGGGAAGGCCCGTTGGTTGGTGCACGACGACCCGGGGGCAGCGGACGGCTATGAGGCCTTTCTGGCCGCCGACAGCTCTCTGTCACAAGAGGATGACACCACGTCGGTCGGGGCAACCGACCCGGTCATTCAGCTCTATACGGGCGCCTTCGGAGGCACACCCAACGGTGCACTGCTCTCCCACCGGGCCATCATCACCCAGGCCATCCTGGTGGCCATGGTGCAGAGGATCACCGAGGAGTCGGTGTATTTGAACTCCGGGCCCATGTTCCACATGGCCACGCTTATGACAACCTTCGCCACTTTCCAAATGGGAGGGACCAACGTCCTCACCCGCAGGGTGGACGCCGAGGAGCTGTGCCGGGTCATAGAAGCCGAGGGCTGCAACTACGGCTTCGTCATGGGTCCGACCGCCGAGGAGGTGATGGAGGTCAACCGAGGAGGTCGTTACGATCTGTCACACTTCCGCACCTTCGGCGGGAGTCCGGCTTGGAACGCCATGATCCGGGTGGACGACAGCCCGTGGGGCACCCATCCGGCCGGTTACGGACAGACCGAAGTGACCGGCATGTTGACTTTCAACGCCTTCGGAGTGGGATCCGAAGGCACCAGCGGACGACCCTCGCCGCTGGCCGAGGTCCGCATCGTCGACCCTGACGGGGCCGACGTGCCCGAGGGCGAAACCGGTGAGATCGTGGCCCGAGGACCCATCGTCACCAATGGCTATCACAACCGACCGGAGCTCAACGCGGAAAAGTTCCGAGGAGGCTGGTGGCACACCGGCGACCTCGGTCGTCGCCATCCCGACGGTTCGCTCAGCTTCGTGGCCCCGCTGACCCGCATCGTTAAATCGGCGGCGGAGAACATCTATCCGGCCGAGGTCGAAGGATGCCTCGTCCTCCACCCGGCGGTGAAGGAGGCGGCCATCATCGGCGTTCCCGACCGACGTTGGACGCAACGGGTCCTGGCCGTTGTCGTGCTCGATTCCGGAGCAGCCGTCTCCGAGTCCGAGCTCATCGAGCATTGCCGGGCCCACATCGCCTCGTACAAGAAACCAAGCACCGTCGAGTTCACCGACGCCCTCCCACGTAAAGGGTGGGCGGTCGACTATGACGAGCTCGACCGACGCTACGGCGGTGGCGGCTACCCGGGGTCGTCGTGAGGGTGGACTCGTGAACCGGCCATCGTGTCGCTAACCTGACGGCCATGCCAGGGACAGACCGCGTGCGGATCGGAATTGTAGGAGCAGGCAACATTGCCGTGCTCAATGTGGCCGGCTATATCGAAGACCCGCGGTGCGAGGTGGCGGCTGTCTGCGACCCGTTCGAGGGCCGCGCCGCGGCGGCGGCCGAGGCCTGGGGAGCAGGGTCGGTGTACACCGATCTCGATGCCATGCTGGCCGACCCGTCCATCGACGCCGTCGAGATCCTGACTCCGACCAATCTGCACCACGACCACGTACTGGCCGCACTGGCCGCCGGAAAACACGTCTCCTGCCAGAAACCGTTGGCCAACACCATCGACGAAGCCCGGGCCATGGCGGCGGCGGCCGAGGGCGCCGGTCTCATCCTCCGGGTCAGTGAGTGCTACCGGCACTATCCCCCACTCGAGCAGGCCAAGCGTCTGCTGGCCGAAGGAGCGATCGGCCGGCCCACCCATCTGCGTATGAAGACCGTGGTGGGCCAGACCGACTCCGCCTTTCAGGCCGGCCTCGAGGCTGACGGCTACGTCTGGCGCCTGACCGACAGCAGCCCGGGAGGGCACCTTTTCGACGACGTGATCCACAAGTACGCCATGGCGCTTTGGCTGTTCGACCAGGACATCGTGTCGGTGCAGGCCATGGTCCACCGCCGCGACTTCTTCTTCGAGCCCTGCGCCGCCATCTTCCAGTACGAGGACCCCGATCTCCTCGGCACCATGGACATCATGTACGCCCCTCAAATGTGGATGCGCAGTGCCTACTACGGGGCCGACGAGTTCTTCGAGATCCAGGGGGACGAGGGTTACCTGTGGGTGACCCGCTGCACGGGCGAGATGCTCGATCTCCCATCTGTGGTCCTTTATCAGGGCAAGCAGGGAGAGATGACCACTACCGCCTTTCCGGCGGTGGACGCCGACTGGGGTACCGGTTTCAAGCGGGCTTCGATCAACTTTGTCGACGCCCTGGTCGACGGCACGCCGGCGGCGTTGACCGCCAGCGAAGGGATCAAGGCCCTTCAGTTGTGTTTTGCCGTCTACCAGGCCGGCAAGACCCACCAGCCCGTCGATCCCCGCACCATGTCGGGCGTCGTCATCCCCGAAGGCTGGCCGCCATGACCGGGGTTGTTCTCCGAAGCGCAGTGCAGGCCAAGCGAGTTTGTCGATGAAGGTCACCCGAACGCTGCACCACAGCGTCAACGTGGAGGGGAGCCTGGGTGACTCGGTCGCCTTCTATCGCCGCCTCTTGAGCATGCCCGACGAGGCCCGACCCGACATTCCCGGCGTCGAGGGACACTGGTTTTCGGCTGGCGATGTCCAGCTCCACCTGGTCGACGCGCCCACGGGCGACGGGCCCATCCAACCGACGGGCCCCCACGTCTGTTTTGCCGTCAGTGACCTGGACGGGGCCATCGCCCAGCTCGAGCGGGAAGGCATCCCCTATGAACGCGGAGCCCAGGGAACGGTGGTCCAGATCTGGTTGGTCGATCCGGCCGGCAATACCGTGGAGATCCAACAGGACACCACGCTGGAGGGATGAGACCGGCCTCTCTGAGCCGGTCCGGAGGTCCGGAGGTCCGGAGGTCGGGGTCGGGCTCTGGAGGTCGGGACGTCGGGGGTGTTATACCTTTTAAGAAATCGGCATATTTACCGGCTGTACCCGATATCGTTGCAGAAGGAGTATCGGGTAAAGCCGGTAAATTCGGCAAATTGCGCAAAATAGGTACCGAGAACCCGCCCTCTTCGTCGCCGCCACGGGCTCAGGCGACTCGCCAGTCGTCTCGGCCGGGAAGGGGATGGCGGAACAGACGGGCGGCGTTGCCGGCGGCGATCATGCGAAGCTCCACCTCCCCGATCCCTCCGAGTGTGGCTTCCAGCGCCGCCTGGGTATCCGGCCACGTCGAATCGGCGTGCGGATAGTCACTCTCCACCATGATGTGGTCGACACCGATGACATGGCGCAGAGCGACCAGCGACGGGTCGTCGATGGTGCAAAACCAGAAGTTGCGTTTGAGCACCTCGCTGGGGCGCAGATTGGACGGCCAGGACTCGCTTTCGTTCCCGGAAGCCGAATGGTCCAACACATAGTCCACCCGGTCGATGAGCATGGGGACCCAACCGATGCCTCCCTCCGACATGGCAATCGAGAGGTGGGGGAACCGCAACGGCACCCCGGACCAGAGCCATTCGCCGGCAGCGATGACAGCGTTGACCGGAAAAAGAGTCGGCAGGAGCTCAAATGGGGGCGACGGCGACGGAAGCGGCGCCCAGGCCGATGCACCCGTATGGAGACATACCACGGTCTCTGTCTCCTGGCAGGCAGCAAACAATGGATCCCAGTGGTCGGTGAAGATTGACGGTAATCCGAGCTGAGCGGGGAACTCGGGAAAGCTCACCGCCTTGAAGCCGCGTTCGGCGTTCGCTCTCACCTCGTCGGCCGCCAGCGCCACGTCACAAAGCCACGTGAGCTGGAGGGGGATGATCCGTTCTGGATACGTCGCCGCCCACACCTCGGCGTGCCAGTCGTTCCAAGCGCGCATACAAGCCAGTCCAAGCTCCGGATCATCTGATTGGATGAATACCGAACCACAGAAGCCGGCGACCAGTGATGGGAAGCAGAGAGAAGCCCAGATGCCGTTGATGTCCATGTCCGCAATCCGGGCGTGGATATCGAAGCAGCCCGGTCTCATATCTTCGAAACGAGCGGGATCCATACTCCACTGATCCTTGGGCCGTCCCATCACCGCGTTGAGGCCAATGTTGGGGTACTGGCGATCCTCGAAGAGCCAGAACTGGTTACCAGAGGCGTCCTCGACGATACGTGGGGCTCGATCCGCCAGCCGGCTCAGGACGCGACCCTCGAACAAATCAGGTGGCTCGATCAGATGGTCATCCACCGAAATGATCGGGACCCGGATCGATCGCGGTTCGGGATCGGGTAGCAACGTCGTGCCTTTCGGCCTCCCCTCGGCGGCAACCTGATCAGCCATCGATTGGGCACGCTAGCCCCCGGGGTCTCCGGACGCTCACCGGTGACCGGTCGGCGACGGGCCAGAGTGCACAGTGGACTTCCACGGTCGGACGTAATGGACCCTGGATGGGTAGCATCCCCTGGGGGAAGCACGGAGGGACGGGAAGGAATGAAGAGGTGGCCACGACCATCGGCGATCTCGCAGCCATCGGGTTGATCATCGACGGTGAGGTCGTCCGGGGCGAGAAGGGTACCTACCCCGTACTCAATCCGGCCCGACCCGCCGAGGTCGTGGCCGACGCCCCACGGGCGTCGGTGGACCAGGTCGATCGAGCTGTGCGGTCGGCCAACCACGCCCAGTCAGGCTGGGCCGCGCTCCCCCGAGCCGAACGCGCCGCACTGGTTTGTCGGGCAACACAAGCGGCGGCGGCGCTGGTGGACTCCACGGAGCTGGCCGCTCTACTGACGCGAGAGCACGGCAAGGTTCTGTGGGAATCGCAATTCGACGCGGGGACAATCGGGGGAATGGGTGCGGCATTCGCCCCTTTGGTCGACGACGCACTGGCCGAGCGAACATGGAGTGACGGGCAACGAGTCAACCGTGTCGTCCGTGAACCCCTCGGCGTGGTGGCCGCCATCCTCCCCTTCAACTGGCCCCTGTCGGTTCTGGCCAACAAAGCGTTGCCGGCGCTGCTGGTCGGGAACTCGGTGGTGGTCAAGACACCACCTACATGCCCCATGGCGGTGTTGGCCCTGACGTCCGCTCTCGCCCGTGAGCTGCCGCCTGGGGTGCTCAATGCGGTCAACGGACCGGGCCCGGAGCTAGGCCAGGCCCTGGTCAACCACGCTGGTGTGGGAATGGTGTCCCTGACCGGTGGAGTGGACACAGGAAGGGCGGTGATGTCGCAGGCCTCCTTGGCTCTGACCCCGTTGGTCCTCGAATTGGGGGGCAACGACCCGGCCATCCTGGCCCCCGATGTCGAGATCGACGCTGATCTGGCTGACCGCCTCTTTGATGCTGCCTTCATCACCAGCGGCCAGGTGTGCACGGCCATCAAGCGGGTCTACGTGCGACAAGACAAATACGATGCGCTGATCGAGGTTCTGGTGGAACGGGCATCCCGCGAGGTAGTGGGCGACGGCCTGACCGAGGGTGTGACAATGGGCCCCGTGCACCACGAGGCCGGCCTCCGGCGGATCGAGGCCATGCTCATCCAAGCTGCGGGCCTGGGGGCCACGATCCATCGTCCCGCATCGATGCGCCCGGAGGACGCAGAGGCAGCGGGCTACTTCGTTTCGCCAGCCATCGTCGAGGGAGCACCCGACCACTCCGATATCGTCACCCACGAACAATTCGGGCCGGCTCTGCCGGTACTGGCCTATTCGGACATCAACGACGCTGTCGCCCGTGGGAATGACTCATCATTCGGTCTGGGCGCCTCGATCTGGACGGACGACGAAGCACTGGTCGCAGATGTCGCCGGCCGCCTGCAGGCGGGAACGATCTTCGTCAACAGCCACGGTCCCGGGGCCATGGACTTCCGGGCCCCCTTCGGCGGATGGAAACAGTCGGGCTTCGGACTTGAGCTCGGCACCGAGGGCATGCTCGCCTTCACCCGGCCCAAGGCGATCCTGGGCAGCCCGGCCAAGGTGCAGTGATGCTTGATCTGCTCGTGCGCGGAGGGACGGTGGTGGACGGCACCGGCTCAGCCGGACGACGAGCCGACGTCGGGGTGGTGAATCAGCGGATCGTGGCCGTCGGAACTATCGACGAGCCGGCGTCGGGCACGATCGAGGCCGACGGGCTTCTGGTGGCCCCGGGGTTTGTCGATCTGCACACCCACTACGACGCCCAACTCTCGTGGGATCCCTCGGCGTCACCTTCTCCTCTCCACGGAGTAACCACCGTTATCGGGGGAAACTGCGGATTCTCGCTGGCCCCCACCGGCCCAAACCACTCCGACTATCTGGCCAGGATGATGGCCCGGGTCGAGGGCATGCCGCTGACCTCACTCGAGCGTCTCGACTGGTCGTGGCGATCGTTCGGCGAGTGGCTCGGGCGCTTCGACGGTGCCATCGGGGTGAATGCCGGATTTCTGGTCGGCCACTCCACCCTCCGCCGAACGGTCATGGGCGACGACGCGGTGGGAGGGACGGCCAGTGACAAGCAGGTGGCGGCCATGGTGGCACTGGCCCGGACATGTTTCGAGGAAGGGGCACTCGGCTTTTCCACATCACAGGCCCACACCCATAACGACGGCGACGGTCAACCCGTACCGTCGCGCGCAGCCAGCCGCTCGGAACTGGAGGCGCTGTGCAGCTCACTGGCGGCCCATCCGGGCACGACGCTTGAACTGATCCTGCCCGGATGCATCAACGGGTTCAGCGACGACGAGGTCGAGCTCATGGCTACCCTCTCGCTGCTGGCCGACCGTCCGGCCAATTGGAACGTGCTGGGCGTATCGGCCCTCAACCCCGAGGGGTGCGAGCGGCAGCTGCAGGCGTCCACCGTGGCGGCTGAAAGTGGGGCCACCGTGGTGGCTCTCACCTTGCCCCACACGGTGAAGATCCGGCTTTCGTTCGAACACGGCGCCGTCCTTGACGGTCTCCCGGGTTGGCGCCAGATTTTCGCCCTCCCGATTCCGGAGCGAATGGCACGACTGGCCGATCCCGCCGTGCGCCGTGCGCTCGATGCCGGTGCCCACTCCGAGGAGGCAGGGATTCTGGGCGCTCTGGCCAATTGGCGCATCCTGATCATTGAAGAGACCTTCAGCGATGCCAATGCCGGCCTGGCCGGTCGCACGGTCGGCGACATTGCCGCTGAACGGGGCCTCGATCCTTTCGATGCCCTCATCGAGGTGGTGTTGGCCGACAGACTGCGGACGGGCCTGCGACCCCCCATTCCTGAATCGGAGGCCGATTGGGAGCTGCGGGCCAAGGTGTGGCAGGACCCCCGTGCAGTGGTCGGAGGTTCGGACGCCGGTGCCCATCTCGACATGATGTGCGGGGCCGTGTACTCGACCTCCATGCTCGGCGAGGGCGTGAGGAAGAGAGGCCTTCTCGGTTGGGAGGACGCCATCCACCAGCTCACCGACGTGCCGGCCCGGCTTTACGGACTGCGTCATCGGGGACGGATCGCTGAGGGCTTCTTTGCCGACCTGGTCGTACTCGACCCCGAACGAGTGGGGCATCGTTCCGAGTACACCCGCGACGACCTACCGGGTGGAGCCAGTCGTCTCTATGCCGAGGCCGACGGAATCGAGCATGTCATGGTCAACGGCACGGAGATCGTGCGCCACGGCGACCTCACCGGAGCCACGCCGGGTACCGTCCTGCGTTCGGGGGTGGATACGGATTCGGTAACCGCAGCCGGGCCGCCGATCGAGGGATAGAGCACACCGAACCGGCACCGGCCGGATACGGCTCAGGGAATCCCCCCGTCGACCCGGAGTACAGCGCCCGTCGTATAGCTCGAGGCGCCGGACGCGAAGTAGAGGGCGGCACCCACAATTTCGTCGGGCGCTCCGCCGCGGCCGAGAGCGTGACGGGCCTGAACCGCCTTTTCGAAAGCCTCGAGATCCCAGTGCCGGCTGACATCGGTGAGGAACGGCCCGGCCATAATGCAGTTGACCCGCACCGTCGGGCCGTAGGCATGGGCGAAACCCACGGTGAGAGCGTTGAGACCTGCCTTGGCGGCGTCGTAGGGGAGCATGAATGGCGCCGGTCGGATCGAACCGGTGGACGAAACGTTGATGATCGATCCTCCGCCGTCCTCGACCATGCGCGGACCGATAAGGGCGGTCAATCGGAAAGGTCCCATGAGATTGAGGCCGACCACCTTCTCCCACATGACCTCGGTGACGTCCTCGAGCCGTTGGTAGAGCAGAGACATTCCGGCGTTGTTGACCAGCACATCGACGTGGCCGAAGTGCTGATAGGCAACGGTCACCAGACGGTCCAGCTCCTCCCAGTTCCCGACATTGGCCGCCACAGCCAGGGCTCGTCGACCCATGGCCTCGACCTGTGCGGCCACAACCTGGCAGGCATCCAACTTACGGCTGGCGATGATCACGTCGGCCCCGGCCTGGGCCAAGCCGAGGACCATCGACCGGCCCAGCCCGCGGCTTCCGCCGGTGACGAGAGCCACCTTGCCGGCTAGCGAAAACCGCTCCCACTCGCCACCGGACCGTGGGCCGGTGACCTGCTCGTCGGTCACAGGAGTTCGATCCAGCTCATGACCGGGTGGTGGAGTCGACCCGATCCGCGGCTACGGCCGGCGGCTCCGGCACCACGACGCCGACGGCGCTCATGGCCGGGTCGAGACCCGCTCCGGAACGACGGGGGCGGCTTCTCTGGCGTATCGAGATGCCAGTTGTCTCGAGAATCCCCAGGCGCGTCCGATACCGCTTACGCTCATACCTTCGGCCAAGGCCACCGCCACGATGGCGATCCGGGTGCGGTGCTGCTGCTGTTCGAAGGCTTCCAGGGCATCGGTTATGCGCTTGCGGGCGGTTCCGCCGCCACTGGCCGCAAACACGTCCGGACAGCTGTCCTCCTTCTCCAGGGCTGAGCGTGTACGACGGTAGTTGGCCTCCATCTTGCGCAGTTCGGCGCGAAGGCTCCGAGCCGCTTCTTCCAGATCGGAAACCTCTCGGATCGCCTCCAACCGACTCATGGTCACGGTACGGAGCCTAAACGAGGGCGGGTCGGCTGAGCAGGCATCGAAGGGTGGGCCTTCGATCACGGTCCGGTGAGCCCCATCGGCTCATCCGCACGTGACCCACAACGCAGAGACCTGATCACACCGACAACAACGGTGCCGCCAGAGGTCACCATCAAACGCCAGCCGGGCGCATTCACAAAGGGCTCCCACCGGCAGCCATGCGCACAGCCAACAGACCGGCCACCCGATCGCGGTGCCAGGCGGCGTCACCAAAGCCGGCCGCGTCCAGCTGCGCCCGCTTGAGGAAGAGGTGAAGGTCATGATCCCACGTGAAGCCGATACCACCGTGGGTCTGGAGGGCGGTGCCGGTCACCCGACCCGAAGCGTCAGAGCACCAGGCTTTGGCCATCGACGCGGCCAGAGCGGCCTCGGCGTCACCGGTGGCCACGCACCAGGCGGCGTAATAGGTGCTCGACCGCATCCCCTCCACGTCGACCAGGGCGTCGGCCAGTCGATGCTTCACGGCCTGAAAGCTGCCGATCGGGTGTCCGAACTGCCGGCGCACCTTGGCGTACTCGACGCTCATCTCGAGGGCCCGGGCCGACGCTCCGAGGGCATCGGCCGCCGTGGCTGTGGCCACCCGGTTGGTGAGGCGCTCGACGTCCTCCTCCGACCCGATGCGGTGAGCCGGAGTGTCGTCGAGGTGCAACCAACCAAGAGGCCGGGTGCGGTCCATGGCCGGTTCCACCCGGGGACGCAGGCTGTGGTCGAGACCGAGGGCAAAGAGGGACCCGTCGGCCACCACCACGGCCACATCGGCCACCGGAGCGTAACGAGTCGGTTCCGGGCGCCCGCTGAGCCGCCACCGGTCACCGTCGGGCTGGGCTGTCACCACCCCTCTCCCCGCCGGCCAGGCCACGCAGCCGATGCTCTCGCCCGAGGCCAGCTGCCCGGCCCACCGTCCGACATCCCGGGCGGCCTGGTCGCTGAGGGGGTGCTCCACCGTGGCCTGACCGAGAGCATCGAGGCAGGTAACGGTGTCGGCATACGGCACCGGAGCGGCGCGGCGGCCCAGTTCCTCGCAGAGCACCGCCACCTCGACCAGTGACAGCCCCAGGCCACCATCGTCGGCCGGTCGCTCCACCGCCATCCAGCCCTGTTCGGCCATGGCGCTCCACAGGGCGCGGTCGAATCCGGCGGCCGGTTGGACCTCGGCTCCGAGGCCCGGATCCTCCGAGACGGGCAGGCCCGGCCCCACGAACTCCCGGACCCGTTCGGGGGAAGCAAGGTCATCGAGTAGGGCGACGGCTGCCGCCCGCAGCTCCTGTTGGTCGGACGAGAGCTCGAAGTCCACGGCGGCGAAGCTTAGGGTCACCCCGCCCGAGCCGTGGACAGGTCGGCCCTTCGTCCCGAGACAGCGGGCAGCTGTGCCAAGCTGACTCCCCGATGGACCTCCGGATGACCGACGCCCAAGAGCAGTTGCAGTCCGAACTGCACGACTGGCTGGTGACCAATCTGCCCGGGGCCTACGGAACGGAGCCGCCGGCCCGGTCCACCGATCTGGCCGAGGTGGTGGCCCACGGTCGGGCCTGGCAGGCCAAGCTGGCCGCCGACCGGTGGGTGGGCATCACCTGGCCGCAAGACCTGGGCGGACGCGGCCTCGGACCCACCGAGCACTTCCTGGTCACCGAGGAGATGGCCCGGGCCCGGGCCCCCGAACTGGTGGGGCGCATCGGCATCAACCTGGTGGCGCCGACCCTCCTGGCCCATGGTACGCCGGCCCAGTGCGAGGAGTGGCTGCCGCCCATCCTCGGGGCACAGGAACTCTGGTGCCAACTGTTCTCCGAGCCGGAGGCAGGCAGCGACCTGGCCTCCCTCACCACCCGGGCCGAGCGTACCGACGGGGGTTGGCTGCTGACGGGGACCAAGGTGTGGACCTCCTACGCCCAGTTCGCCGACTGGGGATTGTGCCTGGCCCGCAGTGATCCCGACGCCCCCAAACGGCAGCAGGGCATCACCTGTCTGGTCGTGGACATGCACAGCCCGGGGGTGGAGGTGCATCCACTGGTTCAGATGACCGGAGACGCCGAGTTCAACGAAGTGGTCCTCGACGGCGTCTTCGTCCCCGACGACCGACAGATCGGCGAACGGGGGGCGGGGTGGACGGTGGCCAATTCCACCCTGACCCACGAACGAGGAGTCAATCCCCGACAGCTGGGCATTCATTACCAGCTGCTGGGAGACCTGCTCTCCCTGGCCGCCAGCCAGCCGGACGGTTTCGACACCTGGGATGTGCGCCAGCGGGTGGCCGAGGCCTATATCGAGGTCAAATTGTTCCAGCTGCTCAACTGGCGGACCCTCACCCGCCTGGAGAAGGGCGAGCCACCCGGGCCCGAGGGTAGCGCCCTCAAGCTGTATTGGAGCGAGATGTCCAAACGACTGCACGAGACGGCCATGGCCCTGCTCGGACCGGCCTCCCCCCTGTGGCAGGGAGCCACCGACAACCCCGGTGGGGGCATGTGGCAGCGTTCGTGGCTCTACTATCAGGCGTCGTCGATCTTCGCCGGTACCAACGAGGTGCAGCGAACCCTGGTCGGCGAGCGGGTGCTCGGTCTCCCCCGGGACTGAGCGACCCGGCACACCAGAACGAGGAGGAGGACACCCGTGGGCTACGAATCGATCGTGTACCGGGTGGAGGCTCCGGTGGCCACGATCACCATGAATCGGCCCGAGGTGGCCAACGCCCAGGACACCCGCCTCATCGACGAGATCGACGCCGCCTTCGACGAAGCCGATGCCGACGATGACGTCCGTGTGGTGATCCTGGCCGGCGCGGGCAAGCACTTCTCCTCCGGACACGACTTGCGCGCCCTGCTCAGCGACGACGACCCCGACGCCTGGCAGCTCATGCGGGAGACCCCCGAAGGCAAGATGTACCACGAGAAGATCATGTATTTCGACCGCTGCAAGCGCATCCACGACTTCCGCAAGCCGACCATCGCCGCCGTGCAGGGGAGCTGCGTGGCCGCCGGCCTGATGTTGGCCTGCATGTGCGACCTGATCGTGGCCGCTGACGATGCCCTGTTCTCCAATCCCGTGTTGCGGATGACCGGCGCGGGGGTCGAGCTCCTGGTCGAACCCTGGGAGATCGGGATCCGAAAAGCCAAGGAGTTCCTGTGGACGGGTGACAAGATCGATGCCCAGGAGGCGTGGCGGCTGGGTCTGGTCAACCAGGTGGTACCCCGGGACCAGCTGGAGGAGAGGACCCGGGCCCTGGCCGAGCGGATCTCGCTGGTGCCGCCGGTGACCGCCCAGGTCATGAAGGACTCGATCAACCACGTAGCCGAGCTCATGGGCCAGTCCGACTCCTGGAAGTACCACTTCATGGCCCATCACTGGATGCACAACACCGCCACCGCCCGACAGGCGCTCGAGGAGCGCAAGGGACGTGCCTCCATGAAGGACGTGTTCGCCGATCGCGACCGCGGGGACCGGCCGGTCGGTTGAGCCCCGACCCGACCGGTCCCGAGCGGAACGGACCACCCGACGGCGATCGGCCGTTGTCGGGCTTACGGGTACTCGATGTGGGGACCCGCATTTCGGCGCCGTTCTGCGCCGGGCTGCTGGGCGAGCTGGGCGCCGAGGTGATCAAGGTCGAGCTCCCCGGTGGCGGTGACTTCATGCGTACCATCGGACCCTTTGCCCCGGTGGGTGACGAGGAGGACGCGCCGCACGGCTATTCCCTCTTCTGGGCCGTCGAGGGGCGGGGCCGGTCCAGTGCCACCTGCGATCTGCGGACCCCGGAAGGTCAGGATCTGTTCCGCCGCCTGGCCGCCCAGTCCGACGTGATCTGCGAGAACTTCCGACCGGGGACCATGGAGGAATGGGGAATCGGTCCCGACGACGTCGATCCGTCACTCGTCTACGTACGGATCAGCGTGTTCGGCCAGGACGGGCCCTACTGGCGCCGACCCGGCCTCGACCGCCTGGGCATCGCCTACGGTGGTCTGCTGCATCTGACCGGCGAGCCCGACCGGCCACCGGTCCGGCCGGGCGTGACCATCTCCGACTACCTGACCGGGGTGTTCGCCGCCATGGCGGCAGTGGCTGGTCTGTACCGTCGCGACACTGGACGGGGCAACCGAGAACGCCGGCGCGGCGCGGTCATCGATGCCCCGCTGTACGGGGCCGTCTTACGGGTTCTGGAGTGGACACTGGCCGGCTACGACCAGCTCGGTATGGTCCGTTCCCGTCAGGGCAACCGCCTCGACCATTCCGCCCCCCTTGACAACTATCCGACCGCCGACGGCGCCTATGTGTGCATCGTGGCCGGATCGGACGCCAACTTCGCCCGACTGTGCCGGGCCATGGACCGTCCCGACCTGCTGGCCGATCCCCGCTTCGCCGCACTG
This sequence comes from uncultured Acidimicrobiales bacterium, assembly GCA_963824645.1. GTDB lineage: Bacteria > Actinomycetota > Acidimicrobiia > Acidimicrobiales > RAAP-2 > Bog-756. The sequence goes on along the minus strand of CAWGQC010000003.1, from coordinate 499,209 downwards.
GCCGGCCGGGCCGTCCATGGTGACGAGATCAACGGCATCGTGGCCGAGTGGACGGGGGGACTCACGGCCGAGGCCGTCGAGTCAGCCTGCATTGCCCACGACGTGCCGGTGGGCACGGCCTACAGCGCCGCCGATATCTTCGAGGACCCGCACATGTTGGCCCGCGGCGACATCATTCCGGTAGAGGACCCGGTGATGGGCACCATCCGGCAACAGGCGCCCTTTCCCCGGTTCATCGGTGAGCCGATGCCCGTTCCCAGCGGGGCACCTCGCCTGGGCGCCGACAACCGCGCCGTGTGGTGCGATCTGGTCGGCTTGTCCGAGGCGGAATTCGACGAAATGACCGCCCGGGGCGTGGTGTAGCCGACCGGGTCAGCGCGAGGGCTCGGGGTCGCGGGGAAGACCGAGCAGACGCTCGGCGATCACATTGCGCTGGACCTCACTGGTCCCGCCGGCCACGGTGAGGCAGCGGGTGGCCAGCATGCCCTGTCCCCACCGGCCGGCCGATCCGTCCAGGGTGGCTCCTTCGGGTCCGAGCATGGCCAGACCGAGTTCCTGTACCCGCTGTTCGTGCTCAGCACCCAGCAGCTTGCGCAGACTGGCCTGGGGGCCGGGGTCGGTGCCGGCCAAGGCGGACAACGTGGAACGGTGGGTCATGAGCCGAAGCGACTGGGCCTCGGCCAACAGCCCTCCCAAGGTGACCTCGAGGCTGGGGGTCATGTCGTCACTGCGGCGCTGGGCCAGTCGCAGCAGGGACTCCACGCCGATCCCGAAGGTCGCTCCCGACGACATCGACACCCGCTCGTTGGCCAGAGTCAACCGGGCCAGTCCCCATCCGCCGTTGACGTCCCCGATGACCGAGTCGTCGGGGACGAACACATCATCGAAGAACACCTCGTTGAACATGGCCGCGCCGGTCAGCTCGCGCAGCGGCCGGATGTCCAGTCCGGGCGTGTTCATATCGACGATGAAGTAGGTGATGCCCAGGTGCTTGGGCGCCGCCGGGTCGGTGCGAGCCAGGCAGATGCCCCAGTCGGCCTGCTTGGCCATCGACGTCCACACCTTCTGGCCGTTGAGTAGCCAGCCCCCCTCGGTGGGCTCGGCTCGCGTGGTGAGACTGGCCAGGTCGGAGCCGGCGCCGGGCTCGGAGAACAATTGGCACCAGTGGAGGTCACCCATCAAGGTCGCATCCACCCAGCGCTCCCGTTGCTCCGGCGTCCCCCGCGAGATGATCGGCGGCAGTGCCCAGGCGCCGATACCTATGTGAGGTCGGACCACGCCCGCCGCGGCCAGCTCCTCTTCGATGACCAGCTGTTCCACCGCCCCGGCGTCCCGGCCCCAGGGGGACGGCCAGTGGGGCATGACCAGCCCGGCGTCGACGATGGCCCGGCGTCGTTGCGGCTCCTCGAGAACAGCCACCGAGGCCACCACCGGGGCCAGCTCGGCCCGCATGGCCTCGGCCTCGTCGGGAAGCTCGGCCACCAGGGCGCGCCGGGCCCCGCGCCCGGCCTCGTGAGCCACCGCACGACGGAAAGCATCGGGCTCTCCCATCAGTTGGCGGTCAGCCATGGCCCTCTTGAGATGGAGGTGGGCGTCGTGCTCCCAGGTGAAGCCGATGCCCCCGAGCACCTGGATGCACTCCTTGGCGCTGTCGGCGTACCCGTCCAGGGCCAGGGCACCGGCGGTGGCTGCGGCCAGGGCGGCGGCCTCACCGTCCCCCGTTCCCAACGCCAGGGCCGCATCCCAGGCCACGGCGGTCATCTGTTCGATCCTGATGGCCATGTCGGCCAACCGGTGCTTGATGGCCTGGAACTGCCCGATGGGTCGTCCGAACTGGACCCGGACCTTGGCGTAGTCGGTGGCCGTGTCGAGGCACCACCGGGCCCCGCCGGCATGCTCGGCGGCCATGAGGGTGACCGCCACCTGCCGCACCCGTTCGGTGGTCAGCGAACCCACTTGGCGGTCGACAGGAACCGGGACGGCGGCCACCTCGATCTGTCCCACCCGCCGAGTCGGATCCAGGCTGGCCAGCGCCGTCACCACCGCGCTTTGATCCGACGCCGTCAGGTCCAGGAGACACCACACCACCTCCCCGCTGGTTCGGTGGGCCGGTACCAGAGCGATCGTTGCCGTCGCCGCGCTCGAGCAGCGGACGGAGGGTTCCGGTCACGGTGATCTCCTGGCCCGCTCCCCCGTCCACCACCTGGAGGCAGGGGTTACCGAGCGAGATGGCGGCCGGGGTGCTGCCATCGATGAGGCCGGCCAGATGGGGCGAACCCGGTGACGCCTCGGCGATCAGGGCGGAGGCGACCACCGTGGGCAGAAACGGCCCGGGCACCATGACCCGGCCCGTCTCTTCGACCACGATGGCCAGCTCGAAGAGAGAGAAGCCCTGTCCCCCCTCCTCCTCGGGCAGATGGAGACCGAGCCAGCCTTCGGCGGCCATGGCCTTCCAGATCGGCTGGAGCTCTTCGGTGTCGGCGTCGAGCAGGGCTCGGGGCACACGGGAGGGGCAGTGGGTGCTCAGCCATCCGCCCACCGACCGACTCAGGGCTTCGTGCTCATCGGACAGGGCGATCGCCATGGTCCTCCTCTTCCATGATCAGAGCCAGCGCTTTGGACGGACAACCGTCGACGGCCACACGGATGCGGTCCTCGTCATCTCCGCGGGGATCGATGACCACAGCCATTCCCTCGTCATCCAGATCGAAGGTGGCAGACGCCCAGAACAGGCAATTGCCTGAGCCCACGCACCGGTGACGATCGACCTCGGGACGCAGCACCACCGATCTACCTCTCCTCCGCCATGTGGGCCTGGCGCAAGAGGCGCTTGCGTACCTTTCCATTGGCATCACGGGGAAGCTCGTCCACCAATTGCCACTCTCGGGGCACCTTGTAGCGAGCCAGCCGCGATTCGACATGGGCGGCCAGCTCATCGGTGGTGACCACGGTCCGCACCTGCACCATGGCCTTGAGGTGCTCGCCGTCCCGCTCATCGGGAACCCCGAAGACGGCGCAGTCGACAACGGCGGGATGCTCGAACAGAACCTCTTCGATCTCGCGGGGAGCGATGTTGACCCCACCCCACAACACCATGTCCGAAACCCGATCGGTGATGGTGAGGTAACCCTCGGCGTCCAGGAACCCGATGTCCCCCACGGTGAAGGCATCGTCGCGCCAGGCGCGGCTGGTGGCGTCGTCGTCATTGCGGTACTTGAACTTCTGGGGGCCGGGTGGCCGGATGTAGATGATGCCCGATTGGCCGGTGGGAACCGGGCTCCCTTCCTCGTCGACGATGCGGATCTCCACCCCGGGCCACGGCTTCCCCACGCTTCCGGGCCGGGCCCGCCACTCTTCGGGCGAGATCTTGGTGGCACCGCCCTCGCTGGCACCGTAGAGCTCATGGATGGCGGCGTCGGGAAACGCATCCATCATCTTGTACTTGACGGCCACCGGACAGGGAGCGGCCGCATGGACGATGAGAGCAAAGGACGAGACGTCCAGCGTGGCGCGCTCTGCTTCGGGGATCTCCAGGATGCGGATGAAGTGGGCGGGCACCATAAAGGACCGGGTACCGCGGTGCTCGGCCACCTGGTCGAGAAAAGAGCGGGCCTCGAACTGCGAGGTGATGATGGTGGTGGCCCCCACGTACAGGGAGCACAGCCCCCAGCCCAGGTGGGAGGCGTGGTAGGCCGGCCCGCTCATCACGTAGACGTCGTCCGCTGTCCATCTCCACAGAGCCACTTGGCCCTCCATGCCGCGGACCCGCCCACTGTTGTCCGACAGGCTGGTGTGAACCACCCCTTTGGGCCGGGCGGTGGTGCCTGACGTGTAGAACATCAGCTCGGGGCCGGCTCCGCTGTCCGCTCCCGGCAATGGCGCGGCCGACTCGATTTCCTTGTCGTAGTCGGAACCCACCAGGAGGAAGCCGGCCGGATGGTGGGTGAGGGCACTGGCCAGGGCCTCCTCGGTGATACCGGCCTCGCCGACAGCCACCGCCACGTCGGCATCAGCCAGGATGTAGGCCAGTTCATCGGCCTTGAGATGCCAATTGACGGGTAGAAAGGGAGCGTTGATCATGGCGGCGGCCACGGCCACCTCGAAGGCTTCGATCCCGTTGGGGAGGACGGCGGCCACCGGTCGGAGCGGGCCGGCGCCCCGTTCCTTCAAAACGGTGGCCAGACGGCGGGCCCGGCGGTCAAGCTCACCGTAGGTGCGTACCGCGTCCCCGAAGATCAAGGCCGGTCTCTCGGGACCCGCCTCGGCATGGCCCGTCACCCCGCGGACCGGAGTCGGGGTACGTTCTGTCATCGCCGCAGAGACTACTGTGCCGGGCATCGGCGCTGCCCGGGCCGGTGGATCGCGTCTCGTGAGCGTCAGGACGAGGGGGAGGACGGACATGCCACAACTCGGTACCGAGGCCGGACCGATCATCAACCCGGACGGTGGCGCGGGAAGGGTCGGCCAGCTCGACCGGCCGGCGGAGAAAGAGGGGTCCCCCTCAGACCACCCCCGCACCCGAGGAGGTCGACCGTGACGGTGGAGGTGAATCCCGACCAGGCGGCGGAGGAGGTTACGCATCCCCTCGATCCGCTGCGGTCCCACGAGGTTGAATCGGCGGTGGCGGCGGTGCGGGCCACCGGGAGGCTCACCGACCATGCCCTCATCTCGCTGGTCACCGTGGAGGAGCCGGGCAAGGCGATCGTCGAAGCCTTCTCGCCCGGTGACCCGGTCCCCCGTCGGATCCGGGTCACCCTCGTCCCCGGACCCGACAGCGGAGCCATCGAGGCGGTGGTGGTGGTGCCCGGCGGAGAGGTCGTGAGCTGGACCGAGCGCGAGGGCGCCCGTCCCGCCCTCCTCTTCGATGACGCGTACCGGGCCACCATCGCCCTGCGGGCCGACCCGGCCTGGCAGGAAGCCATGCGCCGGCGGGGCATCACCGACTTCGACAAGGTGCAGATCGATCCGTGGCCCACCGGCAACTTCGGCCACGCCATCGAAGAGGGCCGGCGCATCTCCCGTTGCGTCTGCTTCTATCGCCAAGAGCCGTCGGACAACGGCTATGCCCGACCCATCGAAGGGGTACTGGCCACCGTGGACGGCGCCCGCGGTGAAGTGCTCGAGGTGCTCGACCTCGGTGTCGTCCCGCTACCCGAAGATCGGGGAAGCTATCTGCCCGAAGACAATCAACCGTGGCGGACCGATCTCCGCCCGCTGGACATCGTGCAGCCCGAAGGGGTCAGCTTCACCGTGGAGGGCAACCACCTGGCCTGGCAAGGATGGTCCCTGCGGGCGTCGATGGACCCGCTCGAGGGTCTCGTTCTGCACACCATCGGCTACGACGAAGGCCATGGCACCCGCCCCATCGTGTACCGCGCATCGATAAGCGAGATGGTCGTCCCCTACGGCGATCCCGGTCCACTGCACGGGTGGAAGAACGCCTTCGACGTCGGCGAGTGGGGTCTCGGCCGGATGGCCAACTCACTCACCCTGGGCTGTGACTGTCTCGGGTCGATCACCTACCTCGACGCCATCCTGTGCAGCGAACACGGCCACCCCTACGTGGTGGCCAACGCCATCTGCATCCACGAGGAGGACTACGGCATCCTCTGGAAGCACAACGACATGAATACGGGGCGCACCGAAGTCCGTCGTTCCCGTCGGCTGGTGGTCTCCTCCATCTCCACCGTGGGCAACTACGAATACGGCTTCTTCTGGTATTTCTATCTGGACGGCACCATCCAGCTGGAGGTCAAGCTCACCGGCATCATGTCGACCCAGGCCATCGCGCCGGGCGAACCAACCCCGTTCGCCACGGAGGTGGCTCCCGGCCTGGCTGCGCCTCTGCATCAACACCTCTTCTGTGCCCGTCTCGATATGAACGTCGACGGTGCGCTCAACGAGGCCTACGAGGTCGGCTTCGAGACACTGGAGCCGGGGGAGGACAATCCGTGGGGCAACGGGTTCCGTCAGCAGGCCACTCGGCTCGAGTCCGAGCTGGAGGCCCGACGGGACGTGGACCCGGCCAGCGGACGGCACTGGCGCTTCGTGAACCCGGAGTCGACCAACGGACTGGGGCGGGCGGTGGCCTACAAGCTGGTCCCCGGCTCGACACCCACTCTGCACGCCCGGCCCGAGTCGTCCATCGGGCAGCGGGCCGGTTTCGCCCGACACAATCTGTGGGTCACCCCGTACGCCCCCGACGAACGGCGGGCCGCCGGTGACTTTCCCAACCAGCACCCCGGAGGCGAGGGGCTCCCCCGTTGGACCAGTGCCGATCGACCTCTGGTGGGTACCGACATCGTGGCCTGGCACACCTTCGGCGTGACCCACTCGCCCCGTCCCGAGGACTGGCCGGTCATGCCCGTGGAGTACTGCGGGTTCCATCTGGCCCCGGTCGGGTTTTTCGACCGCAACCCGGCACTCGACCTGCCCCCGCCCAGCGACCACTGCGACTGAACCGCACCGGCACCCCTCCGGGGCGCGGGCCAGCGGGGGAGGGGCGACCGAAGCAGGCGGGGCGGACAACCGGGACGCACGACAGGAACGCACCCCTCCCCTGCCGTTCCCATCGACGAGGGCCGATACCATGACCGCCATGCCCGAGCTCGAGTCCTTACTGTACGACGAATCAGACGGCGTGGCCTGGGTGACCCTCAACCGCCCCGAGGCACTCAACGCCTTCGACACCACCATGCAGCGGGAGCTGCGCGACCTGTGGGCCATGCTCCGGACCAACGACGACGTCCGGTGCGTGGTGGTGACCGGCAGCGGCGAAAAGGCCTTCTGCACCGGACTGGACCGGGCCGACGTCGGCAATTTCGACGACCTCCCGCCAGGCAAGCTGCCCGGTTACAACACGCCGTGGGACTTCGACGACCCGGGCAAGAGCGTCTGCCCCAAATCCAACGACCTGTGGAAGCCGGTCATCGCCGCCATCAACGGCATGGCCTGCGGGGGTGCCTTCTACATACTGGGCGAGGTGGATTTCATCATCGCCGCCGAGCACGCCACCTTCTTCGATCCGCACGTCACCTACGGCATGCCGGCCGCCTTCGAACCCATCAACCTGCTGCACAAGATGCCCTTCCAGGAGGTGGTCCGGCTTTCGCTGCTGGGGGCGCACGAGCGGATGTCGGCGGCCCGGGCCCACCAGATCGGCTTCGTCTCCGAAGTGGTCCCCATGGCCGAGCTCACCGAGCGCACGGCGTGGGCGGCCACGGCCATCGCCGACCAGCCGGCCCTGGCCGTCGGGGGCACCGTCCGGGCTCTGTGGACCGGGTTGGAGCTCTCACGTCGCCAGGCCCTCGATCAGGCCTTCCTCTTCACCCACGTGGGCACCGACCCGGCCCTGCTGGCCGAGGGTCAGTCCAAGTTCACCTCGGGCCAGCGGATCGAGTGGCGTCTGCGCTAACCGAAAGCTCCCCCGCCCGAGCCCGGCACCGGCCCGGCGATGGTTTTGGTCTCGGTGTACTGCTCGAAGCCCTCGACCCCGTTCTGCCGGCCGATGCCGCTGGCTTTGTATCCGCCGAAGGGCGCGTCGGCCCCGTACCAGAGCCCTCCGTTGACCATGGCCGAACCGGCCCGGATGCGACGGGCCACGGCGATGGCATGCTCCTCGGACCCCGAAGTCACCCCGCAGCCCAGGCCATAAGGGCTGTCGTTGGCGATGCGGATGGCGTCCTCCTCGTCATCGAAGGGGATGGCCACCAGCACCGGTCCGAAGATCTCCTCCTGGGCGATGGTCATCGAGTTGTCCACGTCGGCCATCAGGGTGGGCTCCACGAAGTAGCCCCTGGAGAGCTGGGAGGGGCGTCCCCCGCCCACCACCACCCGGGCGCCCTCCTTCTGACCCTGTTCGATATAGCCCAGGATCTTGTCGCGCTGGCGGGCATTGATCTGAGGTCCCTGGAAGTTGGAAGGATCAGTCGGATCTCCGTAAGGAACATTGCGGAAGCCCTCCGCCATCATCTCCACCCCCTCCTCGTAACGGGACCGCGGCAGCAGCATGCGGGTCAGCATCACGCACCCCTGTCCGCCGTGGACGCACACCGCCCAGGCCGAGCTGAGCTTGGCCTCGAGGTCGGCGTCCTCGAGCACGATGTCGGCTGACTTGCCCCCCAGCTCGAGGAAGAGACGCTTGAGGGTCGGGGCGCCCTTCTCCATGATGCGGCGACCCACGGCCGTCGATCCGGTGAAGGAGATGAGGTCGACCCGGCCGTCGGTCACCAGGTCCTCGGCCACTTCGTTGTCGCTGGTGACCACCACCTGGAACACGCCGTCGGGGAAATCGGTCCGTTCGGCCACCAACCGGCCGATGCGGGTGGCGTTCCACGGCGTATCGGGAGCGGCCTTGAGGATGACCGTGTTGCCGGCGGCCAGGGCCTGGCCGATCTTGTTGATGGTGACCTCGAAGGGGTAGTTCCACGGCACTATGGCGGCCACCACCCCGACCGCCTCCTTGTACACCCGACGCCAGCTCTGCATACCGAAGGCCTTGCCTTCGGGAAGGTCCCGTTCCCAGGCGAACTCGTCGATGAACCGGGCCGGCCAGGTCAATCCTTCCGACAGCGGCTCGTCGAGCTGCGGCCCGTAGGTCAGGAGAACCGGTGTCCCCACCTCGGCCACCAGCTCGGCCCGGAGCAGCTCCACCTCGCTCTCCAGAGCCTCCTGCAACTGGAACAGGCAACGCTTCCGGAGCTCTCCGTCGGTCGACCAGGTGGTGGTGTCGAAGGCCCGCCGCGCCGCGGCGATAGCCCGGTCCATGTCTCCATGACCGGCGTCGGCCGTCTCCCCCAGCACCTCCTCGGTAGCCGGATTGATGTTGGGGAAGCGCTTGCCCGACTCGGCCTCCACCAGCTGGCCGTCGATGAGCATCCGGGACTCGCCGGTGATGGCGGCGGGGTCGAGGGTCGTGGTCATGGTTTCTCCTCTTCAGCCCGGTAACTCATCGGGCGTCTCTGATCATGCTCTCTTGGACGAAGGATGCCACCAGTGCACCCTCCGCCGTGAAGACCTGGGCTCGTCCGTAGGCCGCTCCCCTACCGGCCCATGCACCCTCGTGGGCCATGAGCAGCCAGGTACCGGTGGGAACAGGCTCATGGAACGTGAGGGTATGGGAAACCACCCCGGTGGCGATCGCGCCGTGGGCCATGGACTGGCCGACGCCGGCATGGGGGCGCATGGCCGTGCCGATCAGGAAGCCGTCCGTTCCGTAGGCCAATAGGGCCTGGGCCAGCGCCGGATCGTCCTGCCCGTCGGGAAGCCGCATCCAGACGAAGAGCTCGGCCGGTCCTACCGGGCCGTCGGGGTCGCCGGTGTCAACCCCGCCGACTACCCGGAGCTCACACCCCGGAGCGGCCAGCCCGGCCTGTGGGGCGGGCGGCGACGCCTCCGGTCCCTCGACGTCGGGCCGGGATGGTTCGTGCCGGATCAGATCGGGGCCGTCGGCCCGGCGCAGCACCAGACCCTGGGCGCAGACCCGGTCACCCTGGTGGACGGTGACCGAGTGGCTCCCCATGGTCCGACCGTCATGGATGACATCCACGTCGATCTCGATGGGCTTGGTGGGTGTGGCGCCACGGGCGAACAGGGTGTGGATGGAGGCCACCACCTTGTCGGCGGCCACCCGGTCCGAGGCCAGGATCATCTGCGCCAGCAGCTGTCCGCCGTAGACGACCTGATAGGCGGCAGGATCGCCGACGCTGGTGGCCGAGAAGCGCCCCTCCCCGGTCTCCGTCAGCACGAAGGGGTCGGGTCGCCCGGCTGAGCCGGACGGGGCCGGGGTCGGGCCTCCGGACGGGTCTGCAGCCACCGGCCTCAGAACCCGAAGGCCGACACGTCGAGGGTGCCCACGGCCAGGGCGGCCATGGTGCCGCCATCGGTGAGGATGGCCTCGCCGGTGATAGCCGATGCCGCCGGGGCGTTGAGGAAGACCAACGGCGCCGCCTGTTCGTCGGGCGTCTGGCGGTGTCCCAGCGGGATCGGATAGTTGTCCATGAACTCCTTGCCCATCTGCTCTTCGAAGTCGGGCATCATCGGGGTGTCGGTCGGACCGGGCAGGGTGCAGTTGATCCGTATTCCCTTTTCGGCCAGGGCCAAGGACCGCCATACCGTCCACACGCAGATGACCTCCTTGGAGGGGGCGTAACCGCTGGCGATCTCGTCGGGATGGGTCTCCAGCCACTCCTTGCCGGCGGCGAAGCCCTCGGTGATGACCAGTGGCTTCCACTTGTCCACGTTGGCCTGCCAGCTCGCCCCCGCCCCCGACGAGATGTTGGCGATGGCCCCACCCGGTGGCATGTGCTCGACCACCAGGTCGGCCAGATGACGCTGCCCCACGAAATTGACCAACATGGTATCGAGATCGGAGAACCGTCCCCCGGGGAGACCGGCGCAATTGAACAGGGCGTCGATCCGACCTCCGATGGTGTCGACAGCGGCGGCGATGGCGTCCGGATCCCGCAAGTCGGTGCTGTGGTAGCCGGCCACGTCGACGGGGGGCTCCTTGAGGTCGATGACGTGGATTTCGGCCCCGAGCGGAGCCAACTGGCGGACCACGGCCGCCCCCATGCCGGCGCCGCCGCCGCCGCTGACGACCACCCGTCGCCCCTCATAGTCGATCAGTGAACTCACGTCTCTCTCCCACTTTCCATCGGCCGGTCGACAGTCACCGGGGCAGACCCAGTCCGTGCTCGGCCACGATATTCCGGTTGATCTCGCTTGTGCCCCCGGCGATCGACGATCCCGGTGACGCCTCCAGGCTCTTCGACCACTTGCCCTGGAGAGCGGCCGGTCCCAGCAGGGCCAGGGCCAGACTGGCCATCTCCTGAGAGATATCCGCCCACATGAGCTTGGCCAGGCTCCCCATGCTCGGGGACGGACGCCCGCCCCGACCGACGTTCTCGAGCTCGCGTGTTGTCGACCAGCGCAGGCAGGCGATGCGGCTGTATAGCTGGGCCAGGTGGTCACGGTCGACGGCGCTGACGGTCACGCCTGATCGCCGGGCTTCCTCCACCAGCTCGGTGAAACGGGCGCTGAGGCTGAGATGGAACTTGGCCACACCGGCCCGTTCGTAACTGAGCGTGGTCATCGCCACTTTCCATCCCTGGTTGATCGTCCCGAGAAGAGCGCTCTTCGGAACGCGGACGTCGGTGAAGAACAGCTCGGAGAAGGTGCTGTCGCCGGTCATGGTACGAAGCGGGCGGACCTCGATGCCCGGCGTCCCCATGTCCACCAGCAGGCAGCTGATACCGGCGTGCTTGCGAACGGTCGGGTCGGTGCGCACATAGAGCTGACACCAGTCGGCGTGCTGGCCGAGGCTGTTCCAGGTCTTTTGACCGTTGATCACGAACTGATCGCCGTCGAGCACGGCGGAGGTGCGCAGCGAACCCAGGTCCGATCCGGCGTCGGGCTCCGACATCCCCTGGCACCAGATCTCGTCTCCCCGCAGCATGGGAACAAGGAAGCGGTCCTTCTGCTCCTGGGTGCCGGCATCGAGGATGGCCGGTGCGATGTTGGCCACGCCGATCACGTTGACCGGACCGGGTGCGTCGACCGCCGCCATCACCTCGTGGTAGGCCAACTGCTCGGCCACCGAAGCGTCCCGACCGCCGTACTCGGCCGGCCAGGCCACCGCCGCCCACCCGGCATCGGCCAGCTCGCGGTTCCAACGACGCAGCACCTCGAGGGCCCCCTCGTCCTCGTATCCCTCGCGTCCGGCAACGACCACATCGGGGGTGATGTTGTCGGCCAGCCACGAGGCCAGGGCACGCCGGAACTCCACCAGCTGAGTGGGTGTCGCAGCGTCGGTTGGCACGGGCTCTCCTGATCGGGTTGACAGCACGACCGCACTTCCCCGTCGTGGCGCCTCACGGTACACCAGGCGTCGAAGCACCGACAATGCCGTTTTCACCCCGACGACCCCGATCGCCGTCCTCCGCTTGTCGGCGTTCAGCCTGGTGTGACCTCGACCCCCAGGGCCGGAAGGCAGAAGCGCAACACGGTGCGGGTGGCCGTGGGCCGGTCGGCCGACCCGGCCCGGCGTTGTGGATGGGCCACGCTCCAGACCAGGTCGAACAAGATATCGGCGTCCGGCCCCGGATCGACCACCGGGAACGACCCGTCGGCCGCTCCTCGCCGCAGGGCGTTGAGCAATGGCGAGATCAGACGCGCTCGCAGCGAGCTCTCTTCCTCGTCGTAACCGTCTGCCTGTCGGGCCACCGTGTTGAAGATGACCAATCGTCGGACGCGACGGCGATCGAAGGCCAAGGACAGCATCTCGTCGACCCAGGTGAGCATGGCTCCGAGCGCGGTCGGAGCCTCGGCCACCCGGCGCCCTATCTGGGCCACGTCCGGATCGGAGGCGGTACGGAACATGGCCAGAAGGAGGTCGTCCTTGGAGCGGAACTGTCGATAGAAGGCACGGGTGGACAAGCCGGCACGGTCCAGGATGTCCTGCACGCTGGCTCCCTGAAAACCGTTGCGGCGCATGACGTGCAGGGCGGCGTCCATCAGGCGATCCCGCTCGGCCGTGTCCGAAGCGCATGTCGGGGCCAGGACATCACGGCCGGCAACGAGCGCGGACACGGCGCTCACACTACCCCGGTCGGACGGGCGGCGACCGGGCGGCGACCGGGCGGCTGAGCGGCGGCGTGAGCGGCGGCGTGCTGATCGGCGTGACGGTCGGTTAACCGGCCGGGGGGAGCCAACCGGGCGAGGTGGTGGTCCGGCCGGCCACGATGCTCGAGCCGATGTAGTTGCGCTGGGCCTCGACGGTACCCGCCCCGATACACAGCCCGCGAATGTCGCGGTAGGCCCGCTCGAGCGGGTACTCGCGGCTGTAGCCGTAGCCACCGTGGATCTGGATGGCTTCGTCGCAAACGTACTTGGCGGCCAGGTTGGCGGCCGTCTTGGCCAATGCCGTCTCCAGAGCCGGCGGCGTTCCCCCGGGGCCGGCCAACCTCACCGCTCGGCCGAGTAGGAGGCGTGCGCCCTCCAGGGCCACGGCCATGTCGGCCAGCTTCCACTGGAGGCCCTGCAGCTCGGCGATGGCCCGCCCCCCGATGACCCGTTCGTGCATGTAACCGACTGACCGCTCGAGTGCCCCCTGGGCGGCACCCACGCACATGGCGGCGTTGCCACACCGCTCGTGGTTGAGGTGGGAGAGGAGGAGCTTGAAGGGCTCGTTGGACGACGGATCGCCGGCCACCAGCACGTCGTCCTCACCGACCAGCACACCGTCGAAGGCGATCTCCGACTCGGTGGCGGCGTGGATGCCCATGCCTTTGTGGCGCCCGGTGAGCGCCACCCCGTCGCGGTCCATCGGTACCACCACTGCACCGATACCCCGGGCTCCTTCGCCTCCCGGCCACCGGCACCACACCAGTACGCCGGAAGCGGCGTGGCCCAGCGTCGAATAGTTCTTGTAGCCATTGAGCCGCCACGACGAACCGTCGGGCACCAGGGCGGTCCGCATGCCCTGCACCGCCGACCCGGCGTCGGGTTCGGTGATGCCGATGGACACGATGGCCTCACCATCGGCCACCGCCGGGAGCCAACGGTCCTTCAAGGCGTCCGACCCGAGGTGTTCGATACCGCGAGGCGGTCCGTTGTAGGCCAGTTGGCAGCAGATGGCGGCCGACACGTCCTGCCGAGCCACCTCCTCCAGTACGATGGCCGCCTCCACATCGCCCATGCCCAGACCACCCCACTTCTCGCCGATGGTCACCCGGAAAAGATCGGCCGCGGCCAGAGCGGCGATGACCTCGGTCGGCAGTTCCCCCGTCTCGTCGGCGTGGGCGGCCCGGGGGCCGATCTCGCGGGCAGCCACCTCCCGAGCCAGCTGGCGCAGGGCGGTCTGGTCCTCGTCCTCCGCCCACGGGTCGCCGTGGGCTCCGAGATCCATCTCAGTCGGACGGCTCGGTGCCGACCACACCCACGAAGCTCACGCACTCCCCCGGCGCCCCGCCCAGGTTGTGGGTGAGGCCGAGCTTGCGGCCGCCCTCGGTGACGGTGGCGATCTGACGCTCGGGGGGCGCCTGTTGGCGGAGTTGGAGCCAGCACTCGAACAGCATCCGTAGCCCGGTGGCCCCGATGGGGTGGCCGAAGCTCTTGAGGCCGCCGTCGGGGTTGACCGGGAGCTCGCCGTCGCGGTCGAAGGTCCCCGCCATCACTTCCTTCCACGCCGTGCCCCGGTCAGCAAAGCCCAGGTCCTCCATGAGAACCAGTTCGGTGGGCGTGAAGCAGTCGTGCACCTCGGCCATGGCCAACTCAGCCCGGGGATCGTCCACACCGGCCTGGGCGTAGGCGTCCTCGGCCGACCGGGTGACCTCCTCGAAGGTGGTGTAGTCGTAGTCGGGGTCGATGGCCCCGGCCGCCGGGCCGGCCACCAGGCTCAAGCCCTTCACGTACAGGGGTGAATCGGTGTAGCGATGGGCATCCTCCGCCCGGCATATGAGCGCGGCTGCTGCCCCGTCACTCACCCCGCTGCAGTCGAACACGCCGAGCTGGCCGGCCACCCGGGGCGAGGCGGCGATCTTCTCCAGCGACACTTCCTTCTGGTACTGGGCCCGCTTGTTGACGGCCCCATTGCGGTGGTTCTTCCAGGCGATGCGGTTCAGGACGTTGCCCATCTCCTCGGGATCCACGCCGTACTTGTGGCAGTAGGCGGGGACCAGGAAGGAGAAGGCGGCCGGGGAACTGAGTTGTGGATTGGTCCCGTCCCCCACCCGGTGGATGCCGGTCAGGCCCGAATAGCCGGAATCCTTGAGCTTCTCCACCCCGATGGCCATGGCCAACTCGTAAGCCCCGGAGGCGACGGCGTAGCAGGCGTTGCGGAAGGCCTCCGATCCGGTGGCACAGAAGTTCTCGACCCGGGTGACCGGTTTGTAATCGATCTTGAGGGGCTTGGACAGGGTGATGCCCGAATTGCCCGACCCCAAGGTGCCGAGCCAGAAGGCGTCGATGGCATCGATGGCCACGCCGGCCGAACCCACGCACTCGACGGCGGCGTCGGTCAGGAGGTCGTTGATGCCCTTGTCCCACAATTCGCCGAAGGGGGTGCACCCCATTCCCACGATGGCCACCCGATCGCGAATACCGGTGCTGCTCATGACGATGCTTCTCCTTCTCCGTGACCGTCGGCACCGTCCCCGGCGGGGGTGCCCACGGGCAGCGGTCGAGCCTTCCAGAAGTAATTGTGTACACCTTGGGCGCTGTAGAGCCGGCGGAAGGTCATGGCCACCCGGGTGCCGACGGCCACGGCGTCGGGATCGACGTCGGTCATCTCCCCCCGGTAGCGGCCTCCGCCGTCGAAATCGATCACTGCTCCCACCATAGGAGGAGAGAGGCTGAAAGCGAGCCGGTCAATGGTGTAGGTGGCCACCGTTCCCCGCAGGTCAGCCATGCGTTCGGCCTCCATCTTGTCCACCGCCTGGCACGACAGGCACACCCGGGTGGGGGGCAGATGACGGAAGCCGCACACCAGGCACCGACTGGCGTTGAACCCGAACTTCCAGCCCTCGGTCCGGTGCATGGCCGGAGAGTCGGGCCGTTCGGGGTCGGGTCGTCGCGGCGGCTCGCGGTGGACCATGCCCCGCCACGACAGGAAGACCGGGTAGGCCAGGTCCGAGCGCCCGTCCTCCAGCATGTCCACCACCGGAGCCAGGCCCGCCTCCCGGCGTCGCCCCTGGGCGGCCGGAAGGGCGTCGGTGGTGCGTAGGACCACGGCGTCGGCCCCGTCGGCCACTTCGACCAGGGCGATCACCTGGCCGGGAGTGGCCCGCTCGAGCACGTCGGCCAGGGCCAGGCCTCCCTGGGCGGCACCCAGGTTGCCGACCTTCGCACTGAAATCGGGCGTCAGGGCCTCGGAGGCCACGCCCAGCGCCTTCTTGACCGAGGCCACGGCCCGGGCGTGCAGCCCGGCCACGATCAGGTGGTCGACGTCACCCGCGGTCAGCCCGGCCCGGGCCAGGGCCCCTTCGAAGGCCGAACGGGCCAGCGGAACATAGACCTCCTCGCCGAAACGGTCCTCCCACAGGAGCGAGGTCGATTCACCGGGAACCCGCCACCGGTCGAGGAACTCGTCGGTGGCCGAAGCCCGGCCGAGCAGGTCGGCCACGCCGCCGGCGGGGGCGAAGACGAAAGCCACCGACCCGTCGCCCCCCTGGGTTTCGTCCTGACTACCGGGGAGCCCGGTGCGCAGGTCGGAAAGTACGGCCATGGTCGGGTCATGGGCTCCAGCCAGGGCGGCCAGCTGGAGGGTGGCCCAGCCCGACCGCACCGAACCGCACAGGTCGAAGGCCCCGGCGCTCGGAGCCAGTCCGAGTCCGGCATGGACGGTGGTGGCATTCGTCTTGTCCAGGTAGGCGGGGGCCGGGGTGGAGAAGTAGAGGGCGGTCGGCTCGGGGACATCGGGAACGGCCAGAGCCCGCCGGCCGGCCTCCACGCCCATGGAGGAGGTGTCCTCGTCATAGGAGGCGACGGCCCGGGTGCCACGCCCGCCGCCGGCGCCGAAAGCCTCGCCGATGCGACGGCGGTCGAGCCGCCAGTACGGCAGGTACACACCCCACGAAACGATTCCAGATCCCACGCCACATTCCCTTTCTGTCACCCCTGCGGGGGTGATTCTGCCATCTGCACCGCCACCTTCCCCCATCGGGAGCCACCGCGGGACTGTGCGGGTCCGTCCCGTGACTGACTTCGCCCGGTCCCCGTCAGCTCACGACAGCGGGACGTCGGCCAGCTCCGCCGCCCGGGCCCGCAGGGTGGGGCGGTCGGGTTTGCCCACGCCCAGAAGGGGGATCTCGTCGACGTGCACCACCAACTCGGGCGTCTTGAACCGGGCCACTCCCTCGGCGGCGAACCACCGGCGACACTCGTCCACGTCCACCCGTTGGCTCCCCACCACGAATGCGGCCACCCGCTCCCCCAGCCGCCGGTCGGGGCAACCGACCACCACCGCCTGGCGCACATCGGGATGACGCTCGAGAACGCGCTCGACCTCGGCCGAGGCGATGTTCTCACCGCCGCGGATGATGAGCTCCTTGAGCCTCCCCACGATGGTCAACCAACCCCTTTCGTCGAGGGTCCCGAGGTCGCCGGTAGCGAACCACCCCCGGCGCACAGCCGCCGACGTCTGATCCTCCTCGCCGTAGCCCACGAACAGCTCGGGCCCACGAACCAGCACCTCGCCGCGCTGGCCGGCAGGGACCGGACGCACGGTGCCCGGCTCCACCACCGATACGACGGCGTCGCCCACCGAGTGGCCGTCGGTGTCCCGTCCGCGCGCCGCACTCTCCTCCCAGGTGCTGGTGGTCACGGTGGGGGCCTCGGTCGAGCCGTAGGTGCGCTTGACCATCGCCCCAAAGGCCTCCCGCGCCGTGTCGATGAACTCGGGGGTCACCCCCATGGCCCCGCACGACACCACCCGCAGATGGGCCACCCGGGTGCGGAAGTCAGGAACGTCCATCATCCCCATGAACAAGGTGGGTGGTCCGATCATGAAGCTGGCCCGGTACTTCCCGGCCAGCTCGACACCGCGCTCGGCATCCCACTTCTCCATCATCACCGCCGTCATCGACGCCGTCCCGGGTACCAGAATGGTGTTCAACAGGCCCGATACGTGGGCCAGGGGCGAGGGCATGAGGGCCACGTCGGCAGAGCTCAGGCCGTGGGCACGGGTCATCGACAGCGCCTTGTAGGACAGACCCCGGTGGGTGTGGAGCACAGCTTTGGGCGCACCGGTCGAGCCCGAGGTGAACAGGACCACGGCCATGTCCGAGCCCCGGGCGCCGCTGGTGCGGACCGGCCGCCCGGTCAGCAGGTCGTCAAAACGGCCATCGCCGTCCCGCACCCGGATGGCATCCATGAGGCCGGCCAGGGGCAGCGTGGCCGCGCTCAGGGCCACGGTCGGGACCAGATCCTCCAGCACGCGGGCCACCTCAGCCGGACCGACCTGGTGATGGATGGGGGCGGCCACCGCCCCGCAGCGCCAGCAGGCCCGGAAGAGGACCAGCGCTTCCCACCAATTCGGAAGTTGCCAGGTGACCACGTCACCGCGCCGCACGCCAGCCGCCTGCAGCCCGCCAGCCACCACCCCCACCAGCGCTTCGAGCTGCCCGGCGTCGATCTCGACATCCCCGTCGACCACAGCCAGCGCCTCGGCCGGTCGTGGCGACGACAACAAGGTGTCGAGGGTGGGCACGTCCCAGGCGCCACCGGGAGCCCGGTAGCGCCCTGCTTCGGGTTGACGGTAGGTGGTCCGGAGCCTCACGACAGAACTGACCCGACCGGACGGCTCAGCGCGCCGGGACGGGCCCTTCCACCTGGTCCTCGACAGCCAGTCGCACCGGTGGTGCATCACGCCAGCTGGGGATGCCGTCCTCCTCCAAGGCCACCGGGTACTTGCTCTCGTGGATCTCCGCCCAGTGCGAGTGGTTGAGCTGGTGAAGCGTGAAGCACGCCTGCAGCGAGTTGTAGAAGCCCATGTTGTCCACCGTCTGGTTGACCGACTCCTTGATCAGCAGCGCCGTCATGGTGGGCAGTTCGGCGATGCGCCGGGCGTAGGCCAGCGTCCGCTGGGACAGCTCGTCGGCGGGGAACACCTTGGACACCATGCCCAGCCGGTGAGCCTCGTGCACGTCGATGGCGTCGCCGGTCAGCATGAGCTCCTTGGTCCGACGGGGGCCGAACTCCCAGGGGTGCCCGAAGTACTCGACCCCGCACATACCCAGACGGGTCCCGACCACGTCAGCGAAGAGCACATCGTCGGCCGCCACGATCAGGTCGCAGGCCCACATGAGCATGAGTCCGGCGGCATACACGGTTCCCTGCACCTGGGCCACGGTGATCTTGCGCAGGTTGCGCCAGCGCAGGGTGTTGGTGAAGTAGTAGTGCCACTCCTGGAGCATCCTCTGTTCGGCGCCCGTCCGGGTGGCCCCGTTCACGGTGGCCGAGTGGTGCTGATCGGGACCGGGCGCGTGCTCGGCCCGGGCCTCCTTCGACCCCATGTCGTGCCCCGAGGAGAACAGGGGGCCGACGCCGCCGAGGATGACCACACGGACATTGTCGTCCTCTTCAGCTCGATGGAAGGCCTCATCCAGCTCCACCAGCAGTCCACGGTTCTGTGCGTTGCGGGTCTCCGGTCGATTGAGCAGGATCCGGACGATCTTTCCCTCGTCCAACTCCTCGTAACTGATGTACTTCCCGTCGGGCATGTCTCAACCCCTCCTCTTCCGGTGGCCGTTCTCTGCGGTCGGCGGTCTTCGTCCCACAACACGGTTCGTCGATCCGCAGCAAAGCCCGGCCACGCTATACCTCCCGACCAGCGGCGAGGATCTCATCGTCCGCCATCCGCCGCCGGTTCGTCGATGCCCGGCCCCTGGCGTTCGGCCACCAATGCCGCCCGGTTGAACTTCATGGCTTCGCTGCGGGGAATGGAGGCTACGAATTCCACCGATTTGGGCACTTTGTAGGGGGCCAGACGGTCCTTGGCGAAGCTGATCACGGCGTCGCCAGCCAGATTCGGGTCCCCGGCCTGCACGATGGCGTGCACCCGCCGTCCCCACTCCGGATCGGCCAGCCCCACGATGACCACGTCGGCGATGCCCGGATGCTCGCTCAACGCCGCCTCGACCTCGGCCGGGAAGACGTTGACCCCACCGGTCACGATCATGTCCACCCGCCGGTCGGCCATGTACAGATAGCCGTCCTCGTCGACCCATCCGAGGTCGCCGACCGAGCTGAAGCCGTCGACAGTCGAATCCATCGGCTTCACGTCACGACCCACGTAGTCGGCCAACGGGCCGGTGGGCTGGCGTAGGAAGATGCCGCCGATCTCGCCCGGGGCCAATCGCTCGCCGTCCGGTCCGAGCACACGCATCTCGGTCTCGCCCATGGGTCGGCCCAGTGTCCCGGGATGGTCGAGCCATTCGTCGCCCCGGCACACGACGATGCCGATCATCTCGGACGCGCCGTAGGACATGAAGAAGTGCTCGGCTCCCACCTTGTCGATCCAGAAGTGGCCCAGCCACAGGGGCAGGGGGGAGGCACCCTGTTGGACCCAGCTCAGGCCGGACAGGTCACGGTCCTCCACACCAGGCACCTGAGCCATGCGCTGGAGCATGGGCGTAGCGGCGATGAAACCGGTGACGGGATGGCGTTCGATGAGGTCGAGGGCGAGGGCAGCGTTGAACCGCTCCATCAGGACGATGGCGTCGCCTCCCAACAGATTGCGGAAGGCCGTGAATCCGTTGGTGTGGTAGAGCGGGGCGGGACACAGCACCATCTGGGGTTTGTCCATGGGCCCGTACGACGCCACCACCGACGAGGTGAAGCTGGTCGAGGGAATGTACAGTGCCGGCCCCTTCTGCACGATCACCTTGGGGGTGCCGGTCGACCCGGAGCTGCACACCCCCCAGGCCTGAGGAGCGGTCACCGCCGCGGGGGCGGCATCGGGGCCGTTCCGGCTGTCGTGGACCAGCGACAGCTGCTCGGGCCCCACCGTCACCTTCGGGTTCAAAACCTCGAGGAGACGGTCGCGCTCCCAGGCCGGTATGTCCCAGCGCATGGGCACCACCGTGGCCCCCACCTTCCAACCGGCAAAAGAGGTGAACAGGTGCTCGGGTGAGTTGCGGAGGCACACGGCCAGCCGATCGCCGACCCCCAGTCCCTGGTCGGCCAACACGTGGGCCATCTGATTGGCCCGTCGTTCGAGCTCTCTCCAGGTAATCAGCCGCTCGCTGCCGTCCTCGGCCACGAAGACCACCGCCGTCCCGTCGCCCCCGGCCTCCGCCACTTGGCCGAGCCGGGTTCCGAAGGGGATGCCCTCCTCGACCAACGGGTCTGCAGTCACGCCCTCATCCTTACCACCCCGCCCGGGAGCCCGACGGCCGAGGATCCGGTCGCCCGCCTCCGGTGATCGAGTCCGCCGGTGCCGGAGACCTTCCGGTGACCTTCCGGTGATCGAGCCCCTCCGGCGACCGAGATTTCGGTGGCAGCCTCACTCGGCGATGCCGAGGGCCATCATCGGACATGCGCTGACAGCCGCCTCCACCTGGGCCCGCCACTCCTCGCCCGGTTCCTCCTGCAGCACGTGGAGGACATCGTCGTCATCGACCCGGAAGACCTCGGGGGCGGCCGCCATGCACTGGGCGTTGGACTCGCAGCGGTCCCAATCGACAGTCACTCGCACCGGGGCGATGGTAGCGCAAACGCCATTTCCGCTCGGCTACCCGGGCTGTTAGCGTTGTAGCCAGAGGGGCGGGTTGAGACAAAAAGGAGCATGGCCGTGGCCACACGTTCGCTGGACTTTCCGGTATTCGACGCCGACAATCACCTGTACGAGACGACGGACGCCTTCACCAAGTTCCTACCGCCCGAGTACGCCGGACTCATCCAGTACGTCGAGGTGAACGGGCGCACGAAGATCGCGGTCAAAGGCCAGATCAGCGAGTACATCCCCAACCCAACCTTCGAAGTGGTGGCCGCTCCCGGAGCCCAGGAGGAGTACTTCAAGAACGGCAATCCCGAAGGAAAGTCCCGCCGCGAGATCCTGGGCAAGGGCATCAAGGCCCTCCCCGCCTTCCGCGAACCAGAGCCCCGGCTCAAACTGATGGACGAGCTCGGCCTCGACCGCGCCCTCATGTGGCCGACGTTGGCCAGTCTGTTGGAGGAGCGCCTGCGGGGCGACCCGCCGGCCACCCACGCCGTGGTCCACGCCCTCAATCAGTGGATGCTCGAGCACTGGACCTTCAACTACGAGAACCGCATCTTTCCCACGCCGGTCATCCACCTGGGCATCGTGGAGGAGGCCATCAAGGAGCTGGAGTGGGTCCTCGACCGAGGGGCCCGGATCGTGCTCATCAGACCGGCTCCCGTCTACGGATTCATGGGACCCCGCTCGCCGGCGCTGCCCGAGTTCGACCCCTTCTGGCGGATGGTGGACGAGGCGGGCATCCCGGTGGGCATGCACGCCTCCGACAGCGGCTACCAGCGCTACCTCAACGAATGGGAGGGCATCACCAGTGAGATGACCCCCTTCAAGGGAGGGTCGGGTTTCGTGTCCATCATCGGGCACGGCGGACGGGCCATCACCGACACGGTGGCATCGCTCATCGGGCACGGCCTGTGCTCGCGCTTCCCCGACATACGGTTCGCTCCGGTCGAGAACGGCAGCAACTGGGTCCGCCCCCTCCTGCGCGACATGGAGCAGGCCTACAGCACGGCCCCCCACAGCTTCGACGAGGACCCGGTGGCCGTGTTCAAGCGCAACATCTACGTGCACCCCTTCCACGAGGAGGATCCGATGGGACTGGTGGAGCTGCTCGGTGCCGACCGGGTGCTGTTCGGCTCCGACTTCCCTCATCCGGAAGGCCTGGCCGACCCGCTCAGCTTCGTCGACGAACTGTCCGGACTGGCCCACGACGACGTGGCCAAGATCATGGGTGGCAACCTGACCCGCATGATGAAGCTGGACGCCGCCTGACCACCATGGCGTAGCACCGGAGCGCCGGAGCGCCCGGAGCGCCCCAGGACCGGCCCGGGTTCCGGCCCCGAGCGGCTGTCCTCCCGACCGCTCCACTGTCACACCCCGGTGATGGAATTGGGCATGGATCTGAGCGTCCTGACCGAAGCCATCGATGACCTGGCCGGTGGCGATCCGGCCCTGTTGGCCGACGGCCCCTCCCTCAAGGAACTGCACCGCCACCTGGCTCAGCTGGAAGCCGTGGTGACGGCGGCCAGTGCCTCCTTCGAGGCTTCAGGACAGTGGGCGCTCGACGGGGCCCTGACCGCTTCGGCCTGGCTGTCGGTCCAGTGCCGGCTGCCCCGGGCCCAGGCCCGCAGGGTGGTGCGCCGGGGCCGGGGTCTGGTCGACCTCCCCCTGTTCGCTCGGGCCTGGGCCGCCGGGGAGATCACCGCCCATCACCTGGACGCCGTCCTCTCGGTGCGCTCACCGGCCACCGAAGAGGCCCTCAGTCGGGACGAGGCTCTCCTCCTCGACCAGGCCCGCACCTTGCCCTTCGCTCCCTTCACCCGGGCCCTGGCCTACTGGGAGCAGCTGGCCGACCCCGACGGCACCGAGGCCAGCGCCGAGGAGGGCCGTAACCGAAGGGACGTCTACCTGGCCGAGAGCTTCCAGGGGACCTGGCTCGGGAAGATGAACCTCGACCCCATCTCGGGAGCCATCGTGGCCGACGAGCTCACCCGCATCGAGCAGGGACTGTTCGAGGCCGACTGGGCCGAGGCCAAGGCCGAACGGGGAGGGGAGCCCACCCTGGCCGATCTTCCCCGCACCCCCAGCCAGCGCCGGGCCGACGCCCTGGTGGAGATGGCCACCCGTTCGAAGACGGCCCCGGCCGGGGGACGGCGTCCCGTTCCCCTCTTCACCGTGCTGGTCGACTACCCGACCTTGGCCGGGCGGGTCTGCGAGCTGTCCCGCTCCCTCGTCATCACGCCGGGCTCCCTCGTGCCCTGGCTGGACGAGGCCATCTTGGAACGGGCCGTATTCACCCCGCCGGGCCGGGTGGAGGTGGGGACCAAGTCACGCCTGTTCATGGGGGCCACCCGTCGGGCCATCGAGATAAGGGACAGGGAGTGCACCCATCCCTACTGTGACGGGTCCCGCCACGACCTCGAGGTCGATCACATCGTGCCCTACGCCCAAGGTGGCCTCACCACCCAGGAGAATGGACGCATCCTCTGCGGACAGCACAACCGCCAGCGCAACCAACGGCCACCCCCACCACCCAACGCCGCCTGACCCGACGCCGGCTGGGGTCGCCTATCCGGTCGGCCATAAGCATCCGAATTAACGAAGCATCCGACGTAGCTGCCTCCGTCGGCGCGCCAAAAGTCAGCGGGGGCGCTCGGGTGACCGGTTGTGGTGCACCTGGTCGAAGGGCTTGTCCCGGTCGGCGGCGTACTCCCTGGGCATGCCCAACACCCGTTCGCTGATGATGTTGCGGGCCATCTCGTTGCTGCCGCCGCCGAGGCTTCCGTTCTGGCGGATGAGATAGAGGTCGGCCCACCGCCCGGCGGGGTCGTCAGCGTCCCAGGCCCCAGCGGCCGGACCGGCGATCTCGAGCCCGATGTCGACATGACGCTCGGTGTTGGTGGAGGAGAACAGGCGGGGGATGGCCCCGGCCGGGGAGGCGAAGGCCCCCGTCCGGATGCCCGTCGTGATCCGGGCGGTGAGCTGTTGCTGCACCCGATCGTTGACCCGGGCCTCGGCCACCAGCTGGCGCACCACCGGCTCGTCGGCCTGTCCGGTGCTGCGGGCCAGATCGGACAAGTCGGATCGCACGCCCCCCTGGACGGCCCCGCCCACTGGGCTCCCGCTCACATAGGGCGATCCGCCACCGACCGCATCGCGTTCGTGAAAAAGAAGTCGGGTGGCCACGGTCCAACCGTCGTTGACCTGGCCCACCACGTCGGTGACGGGTACGGCCACGTCGTCGAAGAACTCCTGGCAGAACTCGGCGATCCCGTTGACCTGGGTAATCCTCTGGACCTCGATGCCCGGCTGATGGATCTTGACGATGAACATGGTCAGACCCTGGTGCTTGGGCACGCTGCCGTCGGTGCGGGCCAGACACATGGCGTAATCGGCCCGGAAGGCCCCCGAGCTCCAGATCTTCGATCCGTTGAGGACGAATACGTCACCGTCGCGGGTGGCCCGGGTGACCAGGCCGGCCAGGTCGGAACCGCCGCTGGGTTCTGACAGGAACTGGACCCACAGCTCCTCGCCCCGTAGGACCGCGGGGATGTGGCGCCTCTTCTGCTCCTCCGTCCCGAAGTCGAGCAGGGTCGGGGTCAGGATCGACAGAGTGGGCACGTTGAAGGTGGTGGGCATCTGGTAGGGCAGTGACTCCTGGGTGAAGGCCTGCTGATGGGCACGGGTCAGCCCCCGGCCGCCGTACTCGACCGGATAACAGAGGCCGGCGAAGCCTCCGGCGAAGAGCAGACCCTGGAGACGGCGGGCCCTCTCGCCCATCTCGTCCTCGGCGGCCAGCAGATAGTTGGTCTCCCCGTCGGCCAGTCGGGGCATGTTGTCGGCCAGCCATCCTCGGGCCCGCAGACGGAACTCCTCCACGTCCTCGGTCGGCGATGCTTCGGTCGATGTGGGGGTGTCCATCGTTACTCCTAGAGCCCGATCAGGTCGGCGATGCGGTGGCGGTGATCGCCGGGCGTGCCGAACTGGACCCGGTCCTCGACCACCCGTCGGAGGTACAGGTGGAGGTCGTGGTCCCAGGTCACCCCGATGCCCCCGTGGATCTGGACGCAGTCCTGGAGGATGGCGGGGCCGTGGTCCCCGATGTACGACTTGGCCACGCTGACCAACTCGGGGGCATCCGGCCCCCCGGCATCGACGGACTGAGCGGCGGCCACGGCGGTGGCGTGGGACGCCTCCAGCCACATCTTCATGTCGGCGAACCGATGCTTGATGGCTTGATAGGAAGCCAACGGCCGGCCGAAGGAGTATCGATCGGAGGCGTACTCGATAGTGAAGGCCAACACCCGGTCGACAGCGCCGACCATTTCGGCGCACTGGAGAACCACGGCGTCCTCGAACTGACGTTCAACGGCATGAGGAGCCGAAGCCTGCTCCCCGACCATGGCGTCAGCGCCCACCTCCACCCCCTCGAACCGGACACGGGCGAACCGGCGCACCAGATCGATGCTCCGAACCGGCTCCGTGGTCAGCCCCGGGGTGTCGGCGGGAAGGATGCATTGCACGACCGTGTCATCCAAGGGCGCGGTGACCAGAATCACATCGGCCTGTGCGGCCGCCTCCACCGGTCGACTGGTCCCGTCGAGGACCAGGCCCGGTCCTTGGGCCCGCGCCCTCACCTGGCCACCCGAACCGCCGGCCGGGGAATCGATACCCGGTAGTGATCCACCGATGCACCAGGTGGCGACGGTCGCCCCGCTGACCAGGTCATCCAGGAACTGCTTGGCCTGAGCCGGCGACCCGGTCCGTGATAGGGCACCGGCCACGACGTTGGTCGGTACCAGGGGGCCCGGTGAGACCAGCCGACCCATCTCCTCGGCCACCAGGGTCAGATCACTCAGCCCCCGACCGGAGACGTTGCCCCCGCCGTGCTCCTCGGAGACCAGCATCGACACCCATCCCAGCTCGGCTCCCTTTTGCCACCACCCGGCGTCGAAACCGCGGGGCTCCTCCTCGGCCAGAGCACGCACGGCCGGCAAGGGAGCGCTGTCCTCCAGGAACTTGCGAGTCGTCTGGCGGAACAGTTCCTGGTCGTCGGTGAGGGTGAGATCCACGCTCAGTCCGTCCCGTGTTCAGACGCGGGCCTTCCCGGCCGGAGCCGGCGCGCGGGTCTCACTGCCCGGCGCCGAAGGTGAGCGGTAGTTGCTCGATGTGGCGGAGGCCCATCTGGTAGGCCAGCTTGGTGCCGGGGACGATGGCGTAGTCGGGGATCCGGCGGTGCCATTCGCGCAGGGCGATCCGCAGTTCGAGGCGGGCCAGGTGGGACCCCAGGCAACGATGCACCCCCCCGCCGAAAGCCAGGTGGCGGTTGGGATTCCGGTTGAGGTCGACCTGGTCGAAGCCGGGAACACTCTCCTCGTCGGTGTTGGCCGCACCGATCACCACTCCGACGTTCTCGCCGGAGTGGATGGGGCAGCCACCCAGGTCGATGTCCCGTCGGGCCACCCGGGCCACCGTGGTCACCGGCGTCTCCCACCGCAGCAGTTCCTCGACCGCCGACGGGATGATCGACGGGTCTTCGACGATCTGAGATCTCTCGTCGGGATGTTGGGCCAACCGGGCCACGAAGCACTCCAGGGAGTCGGTGACCGTATCCAGGCCGGCCAGAATGAAGAGGAAGCAGATCCCCAGGATCTCCTCCGTCGTCAGATGTTCCGACTCGACCTCGGCATCGAGGAACATGCTCAACAGGTCGTCCTGACGGTTCCTCTGCCGGTCCTTCAGGGCGTCGGCGAAGTACTCCTCCACCCTCCGGGCCGCCTGCTTCTGGCTGGCCTGGATCTCGTCGAGGTCGTTGCCGGTCGGTCGCAGGATGCCGTCCTTCATGGCCAGGAAGGAGTCGAGCTCGGACAGGGGCAGCCCCACCAGCTGCAGGAAGACCGACGAGGGGAGGGGAATGGCGAAATCGGCGGCGAACTCGCACGATCCGCTGTCGATGAACCGGTCGATGAGCTCGTTGACCAGCCGGGTGATGTCGGGCTCCAGGACGTTCATCCGGCGGGGGGCGAAGATCGGGTCGAGAAGACGCCGGTACTTGCGGTGCTCGGGTGGGTCCACCTGAAGGGGGATGAGGGGCACCGACTGACCGAGGTCGACGGCGTCCATGCCCGAGGAGAACTCTTCGGGGTGGGTCAGGGCGTATTCGACGGCCTCCCGGCGGACCACCTGGGGCCCGAAAGCGCCGGGCACCACCGCACCCCTGGATCGCGCCTCCCGGTACAGGATCTGGGGCTCGGCGGCGAAGTCCGAGTCCATGAATGCGGCGGCCAGGCTCTCATCGTCCATGCGTGTGTCATCCCTGTTGGTGTCGTCCACGTCCGGCCCCCTACGTTTGGGCCTTGCCACGGGCCACCTGAGAATCAGCTTTTCAGCTGAAGAATAACGTGAAGAATACCGTGCGTCGCACCCGGGCGCCTGGGGAGAGCTCCGTCACCGGACCGTGCGGAAGTCCGGATTCCTCTTTTCGGCAAAGGCGGCCATGCCCTCGGCCATTTCGGCTGACACCGCCGCCATGGCCTGGGCCTGCGCCTCGCGATCGAGGGAGGCGGGCAGGGCACTCTCGAAGGTGGCGTTGAGCAGACCTTTGGACAGTCCGAGCGACCGGACCGGGCCGGCAGCCAACCGGGCGGCCAGCTCCGCAGCCTCCCCCTCCAGCTCCTCGGCGGAGGGCAGGCACTGGTAGGCCAGCCCGAGGGTCACCGCCTCGGCACCGCGCGCCCCTTCGCCCAGCATGACCATGGCCTTGGCCCGCGGCAGCCCGACCAGACGGGGTAGCAGATAGGCCCCGCCTGCGTCGACCACCAGGCCCCACCGGGCGAAGGACCAGACGAAGCGGGTCTGGTCGCAGACCAAAACGAAGTCGCAGGCCAGGGCCAGGTGGGCTCCGGGCCCCACCGCCGTTCCGTTGACGGCTGCCACCGTCGGCTTGTCCAACTCCCAGAGCTCCCGGATGAAGGCCTGCACCCCGTTGCGCAGGGCCTCACTGGTGGCCCGGGGATCGAAGTCGGCGCCGCCGGACCCCGCCACCGTCGACTGGCGCAGGTCCATGCCGGCACAGAAGGAGTCCCCCACCCCGGTGATCATGAGGCAACGGACCTCCCGGTCGCGGCGCACCTGGCGCACCCGGTCCAGGATCTCGTCGCGCATGTCTACGGTCAGGGCGTTCTTGGCCTCGGGCCGGTCCAGGGTGAGGCGGGCGACACTGTCTTCACCGACGTGGTAGCGGATCATCGGACCAAACGTAGGCCAAGGCGGCCGTCGGCCGCCGACAGCGGGCCGGTCAGGACGCCGTTTCGGACGCCACCACCGGCGACAGCCCGTGGTAGGGCATGCCCCTCTGTTTCCACTGCTCGTACCGGGCCAGGAAACCCTGGCCGAAGGGATCCTCACCGATCAGCGGCATGCCGGCCCGCCAGATGGTCAGGTCGTCGGGAGCCAGGGCCGACGCGGTGGCCACGTGCCGGCGGGTGGTGTCCAGGTCGCCCCGCCGATGGGCCTCCGCCGCCACCCGGAAATGCAAGCGGGCCAGCACCTCATCCTCGGACAGATCGCCCACCGCCGCACGGGCCTGGTCATCGGTCAGGGGCACCTCGCCGTCGAGAACCCAGCGACGGACTCTGTCGAGGTGGGGCCCGGAGCTCACCCCGGTGAAGTCGGCGAACAGGTCGCTGCCGAAGGCGGCGCCGTTGGGGCGCACGATGTGATCGTCCTCGTCGATCCACACCACCGTGGGCACGTTGGAGATGGCATACAGCTCGGTCAGGAGGTGGGTGGGGTCGTAGAGCAGGGGCATGGTGATGCCTTCGGCCCAGGGTGCGACATCTTCCGCCGCCGTGTCGATGGCCACGGCGATGACGGTGAACCCGGCCGCGGCCAGCTCGTCGTGAAGGGCCTGCCAGCCGGGGAGGTCGTAGCGGCATCCGCACCAGCTGGAGAAGGTGACCAACAGCTTCTTCACACCCCGCCATTCCTCCAGTGAATGCCGGCCTCCCTCGAGATCAGGCAGGGTGAAGGGCGGGGCCCGCAAGTCGTCCAGGGCCTGCCGTCGGAGCTCGGCGGGAAGAGCCACGGCCATCACGCCGGCATCCACGTCGGCTACGGCCGGTCGGCCCAGCACCCGGGCCACCTCGACCAGGTCCAATTGTTGGCCCACCTTGACGGCGCTCATGTCACGGACGGGCACGCAGGTGTCCTGGCGGCACAACCCCGAGTCCTTGAGCGTCCATCCGAGGACGTCGGGCAGACGGTCGACCTCGATGAGGAAGGTCCCCCGGGACGGGTCGACGGTGGCTTCGACCGTCTTGGCTTCCTGTTCGATGATGGTGATCTGGGTCACGTCCGTGCTCCTCCGTTTTCCGAGGTCAATGCCCCGTCGTGCCCAGATCCGCGCCCGTAACCCCACGGGTGTCCGGACTCACCGACGGGGACCGGCGGTGGATCGGGCCATGACCACCGTGGCTGTCCGACCGGTGCCCTGTCAATCCTCATCGGTCGCCTGCGGGTCCGGCGGCGGCGGCGAAACGCCGGCGGCGGCGGCGAAACGCCGACTGCGTTCGGCGTATCCGCCCTCGCCCACCTCGGTCGGAGCGGCCGGTGAGAAGAGGACCACGCCGCCGGGGGGGGTCGAGGCGGCGGCCATCTTGACAGCCTGTTCGATGTCGGTGGCACGCTCGACGACCAGCGGTGATCCCGAGGCGGTGGCTCTGGTGGCCAAGGTGTCCGACCACCCCTGGGTGTCAGGGGCCAGAACCACGACCCGGAGTTCCGGTCGGCGGACGACGATGGCGGCCAGCAGCCCGGTGGGGTCCACCCCCCGATCGGCCCCACCGAGGACAAGGGTGAGCGGACGGTCGGGGAAAGCGGCCAACGAGGCCTCGGTGGCAAAAGGGTTGGAGGCCAAAGCATCGTCGACGAAAGTGAGCCCGTCTTTCTGGCCGATGGTGTGGCACCGGGACGGTAAGCCCCCGAATGCGGACACGGCGGTGGCGATGGCGGTGGTGGTCGGGACCTCTTTCTCCAGCAGCCAGGCACCGGCCAGGGCGCCACACAGGTTCCAGAGGTTGTGTCGGCCGGGGACGGCCATGTCGGAGGCATGGGCTACCGCGTCGTCGTCGATCGTGACCGTGCCGTCCTCGGTTACCACGACCCGACCGGACGGGCCGAACAGGATCCGGTGAGGATGGTGGTCGGTGCGGGCCACCGCTTCGGCGCTGGCCGCGTTGACAGCGACGGCCCCGGCCGGTCCGGCCTCGATGAGCCGTAGCTTGTCGCGGTAGTAGGCCTCTTCACCACCGTGCCAGTCCAGGTGATCGGGGGCCAGGCTGGTCAGGACGCACACCTCCGGGCTCACCGCCACGTCGGCGGCTTGGTAGGAGGACACCTCGACCACGTAGGCGTCGGCCCGTTCCCGGTCGTACATGTCGGTCACCGGCACCCCGATGTTGCCGATGAGGGCGACGTTTCGTCCTCCGGCCCGGAGTATGGATGCGGTGAGGGCCGCCGTGGTGGATTTGCCCTTGGTGCCGGTGATGGCCACCACCGGGGCATCGACGAAGTCCTCCAACCAGACGGCCATGGCCGTGGTGACCGACACTCCTGAAGCGACGGCCCGGCTCAGCTCGGGACGGTAACGACTCACGCCGGGGGCCCGCACCACGACGTCGATGTCCCTCCAGTCGACCTGATAGGGATGGACCACCCCGCCGAGGTGATCGTTCCCGAGCCGGGTGTCGGCGGCGGTCGGCTGGTCGTCGATGAGAATGGGCCGAACCCCCCGTTGGCCGAGCAGTCGGACCATGGCCAGGCCCTCGTGGCCGATTCCCCACACGGCCACCCGCCGGCGGCAGAGCTCCTCGAGGGTCACCCGGCCTCCGACAACAGGCGCTCCACGGCGGCCGCCACTGCCGCCACCGGATAGGCCAGGTCGGTGCGGGGGGTGAGAAGCTCACTGACATCGTCATCGGACACCAGGGCCTGGGCCCGGTCGGCCAGGGCGACGACCACGGGGGCGTCCTTCCAGGCCGGAAGCGAGGAGAGGATCCGGAGAGCGGCCGCCGACTCGCGTCGCTCCCCCACGCATTCGAAGGGCTTGTCGTCGTCACTCATCAGAGCGGCGAAACCGGCCACCTGGTGGGGATCGGCGAACAGGTCGCGCCCGATGATGGCGGTGACGTCGGCCGGGTCGAGGAACGGGGCCAGCACCAGGGCCACGAACCGACACTTGGGGCAGTTCCCGCACCACCCCTCCCCCACCGGATCCGATCGACGGAACACGGTGTTGCAGCTGCAGAAAGTGGAGTGGTAGCGGGTGAGCCGGGCGAAGGCGCGGGCGATGGCCAACTCCGAGTAGGGACGGAGGGCGGAGGCGTAGACGATGTCGGGGTCGACGGATGTGGAGACCAGCCGAGCCAGACCCCGCTCGAAATCCAGGCTCTTGGAGTACTGGTGGTTGACCGGCATGCCGTCGACCACCGTGGTCTCCTCGCTGGCCGAGCGTTCGACGGCCATCACAATGGTGTCGTACCCGTAGAGGAAGCTGCCGACCACCGCTATCAACGAGAGGATGGCGGTGATGGGCACGTGTCCGTTGAGGGCTCCGGCGTCGTTGAGGCGGGCCAACTCAGGCGACAGCTTGCGGCGCACCACCACCAAGTCGAGTCCGGTCTGTCGGGCCAGGTCGACCACCAGTGGATGGGGATCGACAGCGAACAAACGCGGTTTGAGGGGGGCCAGGGACTCGATGAGCACCATCGAGTCCTTCCCGCCCCCGATGGGAACCAGAATGCCCCCGGGGCGGGTGGAGCGGTGCGGCCCGTCCGGTTCGACGAGGGAGCGCGGCCGCAGATCCTGGGGAAGGGGAACCGGCAGGCCGTTGGTCACGGCGAACTCGCGGAGGCCCTCGTCGTAGAGGTGTCGATGGAAGGCCAGCTCGGCGGGGCTCAGATCGTCACTGAGGTCGATACGGATGGGGGCGGCCGCCTTGTAGTAGCTGGTACCGGCGGCGATGTGCAGGTGGAGCAATGCCCTCTGCAGACCGGGCCCGTCGCTGTCCCCCTCACCGTCGGTGGGCGTCTCGAATGTGATCGTCTCGGTGAAGGTCTGCCCGCTGTCGAAGGCGTAGCCCAGTGACACGGTCCGGGTGGCGGCGTCGAAGGACCGATCGACCACCCGGAAGGCCCCGACGGAACCGGCATCGAACCGGATCAGGTCGCTCATTTCCCCACAGCGTAGTGGCGGGCCGGTTTCTCCCCCTCTCCCTGCGCTCTTGCCTCTGGTCCTCTGATTCCCCCGTGGCCCGTTATCCGGTGCCTCCTACTCGGAGGTCGAGTCCGTCTTGGTGCGCCGGATGTGGTCCACGATGACCAGGGACGAGCCTTCCGGTTCGATGACCCAGACGTCGCCCTTCTGCAGTTTGAGGGTCGGAGGTGGGGACCGCTTGGGATCAGTCCAGAGCAGCCCGAGCATGGCGGTGGCCACGTCCCCGTGGGTGCAGAGGATGACAGACCGGCCGGCTAGTCGCTCCAGCAAGGACAGGCCTTCGACCCCCTGTCCCTCGGCCAATGCGTCCGTCGGTTCAACGGAAAGGCCGGCGGCCTCGGCGGTGGGAGCCACCGTCTGGACACAGCGCACGAAGGGGCTGCTCATGATGGCGTGGGGGTCGAACCGGGTCAGCAGAGGTACCAACGCCGCAGCCCAGGCCCGCCCTCTCGGGGACAGAGGGCGCTGGCGGTCGTCACCTCTGTAGGCGCTCCTCCTACCGGCGTGCGCATGTCGGACCACCAGCAGCGGCATCCCCTGATGGTGTCATGACTCCGCCACCGGGATGGTGATGCGACCGTCGAACCGGACGCCTAAGGTCGGTTCGAGAAGCCGTCCAGGGGACGCAGTGGAGGTAGCCATGAGGTACGCCAATCTGGGTGCGACCGGTCTGCGGGTATCGCGGGTCTGTCTGGGAATGATGAGCTACGGCAACGACAGCGAAAGGCCGTGGGCCCTCGACGAATCCCAGGCGGAGCCCATCATCCGGGCCGCCGTCGAGGGAGGGATCACCTTCTTCGACACGGCGGACACCTACTCCCACGGAGCCAGTGAGGTGGCCACCGGCCGTCTTCTCCCCAAGTTCCTCAGCCGCGACGAGGTGGTGGTGGCCACCAAGGTGTTCATGCCGATGACTCCCGGCGAGAACGGGGGTGGGCTTTCCCGCAAGCACATCCTGGCCGGCATCGACGCTTCGCTGGCTCGTCTGGACATGGACTACGTGGACCTCTACCAGATCCATCGGTGGGATCCCCGCACGCCGATCGAGGAGACCATGGAGGCGCTCCATGACGTGGTCCGGGCGGGCAAGGCCCGCTACATCGGGGCCAGCAGCATGTTCTCCTGGCAGTTCGCCAAGGCCCAGCACGTGGCCGACAGGCACCATTGGACCCGCTTCGTCTCCATGCAACCGCACTACAACCTCATCTACCGGGAAGAGGAGCGGGAGATGATCCCCCTCTGCATCGATGAGGGCATCGGGGTCATCCCGTGGAGCCCCCTGGCCCGCGGCGTACTGGCCGGCAACCGCAGCCGCACCGGGGAGCATCACACCGTTCGGTCCGATACGGACAACTTCACCGACTATCTCTACAGTCAGCCCACCGACTTCGACGTGGTCGAGCGGGTGGCCGAGGTGGCCAAGGAGCGCGGCGTCTCCCCTGCCCAGGTGGCGCTGGCCTGGCTCCTGCAACGACCGGGGGTGACGGCCCCGATCGTCGGTGCCACAAAGCCGGGTCATCTGGAGGACGCCCTGGCGGCCGAACAGCTCGAGTTGAGCGCCGGTGAGGTGACCCGCCTCGAGGAGCTCTACGTTCCCCATCCGGTGCTCGGTCACTTCTGATCTCGACCATGACCAGCCCACCGCCCACCGCCGTCGACTTCCACCTCGACATCATGTGCCCGTATGCCTTCCAGACCTCGCTGTGGATCCGCGAAGTGCGCGCCCAGACCGGGCTCGCAGTGCGTTGGCGCTTCTTCAGTCTCGAAGAGGTCAACCGGGTCGAGGGAAAGAAGCACCCGTGGGAGCGGGACTGGTCCTACGGGTGGTCGATGATGCGGATCGGGGCGTATCTGCGCCGCACCGACATGGACCTGCTCGACCGCTGGTACCAGGTGGCCGGAAACGCCCTGCACGTCGAGGGACGCAAGCCCCACCGGCCGGAGGTGGCCGAGGAGCTGTTGGCTGAAATGGGCCTCGATCCGGGCATCGTCCGGGCCGCCATCGACGATCCGACCACCGGAGACGAGATCCGGGCCGAGCACGAGATCGTGCTGGCCAAGGGGGGTTTCGGGGTGCCCACGCTGGTGTTCGACGACGGACAGGCCCTGTTCGGCCCGGTCCTGGTCAATCCCCCGTCCGGGGCCGACGCCGTGCGTCTGTGGGAGCACGTGACCGGATGGCTGGATTTTCCCCATGTGTACGAACTCCAGCGGCCCAAGAGCGCCGGCGACATCGATGCCATCGCCACCGCCTTCGCCTCCTATCTGGACGCACGCGACTGGTTCAGCGTCCAGCGCCCCACACCCTGAGGCCCGGCCGGTCGGCCGAGACAACGACCGGATAGCCCCGTGCTTCCAGCTCCCGGCCCAGCTCCCGCCCGGCTCCTCCGCTAGCTCTCGGCTAGCTCTCGGCCGGGGTGCTCTCGGAAGCACCGGCCAGACCGGCTTTGCGCAACCGCCCGAGGCCGAGAAGGGGGAACAGCATGACCGACAGCATTCCGGCCGCCACCAGCGAGGCGGCGTTGACCTCGAGCATGCGCTTCTCCTCGAGGGCGATGCTGGTGATGACCACGATGAGCGGCAGTCCGGTAGCGGAAAAGAAGGCCATGGGAATGCGCTCGACCGGTTTGAGGATCCCGCGGTAGAGGAGGAAGACAGGTGCCCCCCGGGCCACCAGCATGAGGGCCAGAAAAACGGGTACCCGCCACAGGGAGAGCGGGTGGTTGATGAATACGTGCAGGTCGAAGTCGATTCCGCTGACCACGAAGAAGATGGGGATGAGGAAGCCGAAGCCGATGGCTTCGAGCTTGGCTTTGATGGTGACGGCCTCGCCGCCGGCGGAGAACAGGCGGATGACGATGCCGGCGGCGAACGCCCCGAGCAGCACGTCCAGACCGAGCACCTCGGCCAGCAGCACCAGGAGGACGATGAGCAGAAGAGAGATGCGGACGGGCAACTGGGCGCTCGAATCCAGGTGCCGGTTGAGCAGCGAGACCACAGCCGGCGGTTGATCGCGAGCCGCCACCAGCACAGTGACCACGGCCACGGCCACGAACAGGATCAGGAGGAGCGAGGTGATCAGCGGCTCCTTGTTGGTCAAGAGGAGGGCCACCGCCACAATGGGGCCGAACTCCCCGACGGTGCCTATGGCCGAGATGTACGAGCCGAACGGGGTGGGCATGACCCCGGCGTCGTTGAGGATGGGAACCAGGGTGCCGAGCGCCGTCGTGGTGAGGGCCAGACCCACCACCACCGTGTCCCGGGCCAGCCCGGCCGACACCAGGGCGAAGGCCGTGGCCATGCCGATGACGAGGGAGACCGCCCATCCGGTGGCCGCCAACTCCAGGGGCCTGCCCCGGATCCGGTTCAGATCGAGTTCGTAGCCGGCCAGGAAGATGAGGTAGGTCAGGCCCAGGTCCGAGAGACCGGTGACCACGTTGCCCACGTGGGCCAGATCGAACACATAGGGGCCGAGCAGAATGCCGAAGCCGATCTGGATGACGATCTCGGGCACCGCCAGACGGCCGGTCAACTCGGACAGGAGCGGAGCCAGAACGGCGGCCAGGGCGATGAGGGCGAGAGTGGTGAGGGTCTGCGCTGTCACGCCGGTGGCGGTGGCCACCATCATGCCCGGCCGCCCCGAGGCTGCATCGACATCGCATCACCCTAGGCGTACCTGGTCACCGGGTTCCGGATGGGGACCGCATCCCACAGGCCCATCGGGCCGCTCGCCCGGTCGGTTGTCGGGTCCGGTCGTTGGGGCGCCGGGTCTGCTTTTCGGGGCACACTGGAAGCGATGCTGATCGTGGTGGGACCGGTCGAAGCCGACGCGCACACCAGCCGTTCCCATCCGGAACGGCCCGACCGGGTCCGTGCCGTCATGCGGGGGGTAGACCGGCTCGACCTGGGCAGCGACCTCGTCGTGCTGCCCACCCGGTTGGCGGACACCGCCGAACTGACCCGGGTCCATACGTCGGACTACCTGGATGATCTGCGTCGCCACTGCGCCGAGGGGGGCGGCCGTCTGGACCCGGACACCTACGCCACGGCCGAATCATGGGAGGCGGCCCGACTGTCGGCCGGCGCCGGTCTGGTGGCTGTGGAGGCGCTGCGCCGGAACGGAGACGGCGTGGCCTTCGTGGCCTCCCGACCACCCGGCCACCACGCCCTGGCCGACCGCCCCATGGGCTTCTGTCTGATCAACAACGTGGCCGTGGCCGCCGCCCAACTGGTCGATGCCGGCGAGCGGGTGCTCGTCGTGGATTGGGACGTCCACCACGGAAACGGGACCGAGGCACTGTTCTGGGACGAGCCCCGGGTGCTCTACGTCTCGACCCATCAGTGGCCCTGCTACCCGGGGACCGGTCGGGCCCGCGACGTCGGCGGACCGTCGGCCCGGGGAACGACCCTCAATGTGCCGCTGCCGCCGGGCTCCACCGGCGACGTCCTGGAACGCGCCTTCGATGAGCTGGTCAGCCCGGCCGTGGCCGCCTTCGGGCCGACATGGGTTCTGGTGTCGGCCGGTTTCGACGCCCACCGGGCCGACCCCCTGGCCGATCTCTCGCTGTCAGCCGGCGACTTCGCCCGCCTGGCCCCGACGGTGGCCGGGTACGCCCCGGCTCCCGGCCGCACCGTATGGTTTCTCGAAGGCGGCTACGACCTGAGCGCCCTGGAGACCTCGGTGGCAGCCACCTTCGGCGCGCTGGTCGGGTGGAGCGGCACCAGCGAACCTCCGACGGGAGGGGGACCGGGTCACGACCAAGTGCGGGCCACCGGGGAAGAGCGGCGCACCCTCCTGGAGTGAGCACCGACACCCTCGCCACCGGCCGCCCAATTCAGGCGGCGGGCATCGGGAAGATATTCGGTTCGTGGGCCACCGCCGCTATGGCTTCTTGTCGTTGGCTGTCGCTCATCGGGGTGAACCGGGCGGCGGCGTCGAGAGCGGTGCGGAGGACACCGGTGTCGCCCGGAGTGCAGAAGGCGTGCACGCCGGGAGTGGATAGGGCGAAGCCGATGCCACGCTCCACGTCGGCCGGTGTGGTGTAGGGCTGGTACCAGGTGCCGGCGTCGCGGCTCTGGTTGCCCCACGGTCGGGCGGCGGCGGCTTTGATGGCCATCACCCCCACGTCGTGGTCCTCGGCGTAGGCCAACAGGGACTCGGCATCCCTCCGGTAGGTGGGGTCCGACCACAGCTGGGGGTTCACCGGAAACATCACCGTGTCCAGGTCGTAGCGGCGGAGCGCCTCGAGATGGGCGGCGGGAGCGGTCATCTCGTGCCCGGTGATGCCCACCCAGCGACACAAACCCTCCTGGCGGGCGGCCAGGATGGCCTCGACCGCACCGGCCCGGGCATCCAGCTCCCGGAGGTCGGTGACGGCATGGAGCTGATAGAGATCGAAATGATCGCAACCGAGCAGTGTCAGTGATTCGTCGAGCTGGGCCCGCACCCCGTCGCCGCTGTGCCTGAGCGTCTTGCAGGCCACGAACAGGCGGTGGCGCTCGGCGGGGATCAGGGGGCCGAGCAGCTCCTGGGCCCGGCCGTACTGCGGGGCCACATCGAGATGATTGACGCCGGCGGCCAGGGCGTCGGCGAAGGCGGCAGCCGTCTGGTCGGGGTCCGCGTCCCAAAACGCGGCGGCTCCGAGCACAGCCACCGAGGAGCGGTGTCCGGTCCGCCCCAGTCGTCGCACGTCCACGGTCGAACCGTAGTCAAGATCATGACAATCATGCAGTCTCGGCCACCTCTTTCCGAGAAGAACTGGTGGCGCGCACCTCCGGCTGACTCATAAGGCCGCTACTCCGACAACGCCCGGACCCTGGACCCGTCGGCATCGGTCGGCCAAGTCCGAGTGAGCGAGGGGACCAGTCGGATCAGGCCATAGGCGATGATCACTCCGACCAGAAGCGTCCAGCAGACGATGGCCAGGACCGGGCCGGTGGTCTGGTAATAGCGAACGGGTGGAAGGTCGGCGAAACACGCGATGGCCGAAAGCCCGAGGAGAAGGCGCAGGGTCCATGCCTCGGCGATCACGGCCAGAAAAACGAATCCCCACGTCTCGTACCAGGGCCAAACGACCGGACCCAGGATCACGAAGACAAGGAGGCTCCAACCCAGCGCCTGCACCGTGCCAACTCGGTTCGAGCGCAGGAACAATCCAACGGAGACCACGGCAGCCAGAGCAAGCCCCACAGCCCGGGCCGACTGGACATAGGCGGTCGAGTGGGCGCCCAAGCCGAGTGCCCCCGAGAGGTGGCTCAGCGACAGGCCCAAGGCGGTGACCGGGTCTACCCATGACACCACCACGCCGGGATTCGTGAGTCCGTCGAGCCAGTGCCACCCCAATCCAGAAATCAAACCGACGATTACCATCAGGGCCACCACGAGGACGACGGCACCCACGACCCGCGGCAGGCGCTGTCGCCAACCGACGGCTCCATCACTCGACCACCAGCCAATGAACAGAGCACCGATGAGTGCTGGGATCTTGACCTCTGCGGCCAGCGCGCACAGCAACAAGCCGGTCAGCACATGATCCCGTCTTGCTGCTGCACACCCGGCAACGAGAAGTCCGAGCATCAGGGCGTCGTTGTGGGCGCCGCCAAGGAGCACGAGTAGGACGAGCGGATTGAGAACGGCGAGCGCCAGAGCTGGAGCGGGATCACGCCCAACTGATCTGGCGAGAACGGGTACTCCCCAGGCAATCAATCCGATCCCGATGAGCGCAACAAGTCGAAACCCGACAATGGCGGCGATCACGTCGTGACGGGCAAGCTGGACAACCCCTCCCGCCAGTCGTTCCCACGCAGGGCCATAGGGCGATCTGGCATTTTTCCAGATCGGGTCCACAAGCCGAAGAAAGGCATTCCGTCCAAGTACCGTCGGCCCGTGGACGTACGGGTTGAGGCCCCGACTAACCATCTCACCCTGTGCTGCATAGCTGTAGACGTCGCGACTGAAGAGTGGGGGCATTGCCAGTACCGGTACCGCCCATGCAACGATTATGGCCACGACCGTCCTGACCGGTGTCTCCGGATTGCGACGCAATGTCCGAACGATCTCGAACCAGGAGCCGATCATGAGAAGGGCGCCCAGATACAAGAGCATGATGGCCAAGAACGTGCCGTCTTGGCCGGAGCCGGACGTCCCATTGGTTGCCCCGAAGTACCAGGAATCTGGGAGCTTCGACGCGAAGGGGGACCCGGCCTGAGCAACACCGACGAGAATGCAGATACATCCGACGACGCCTACCGTCCCCGAAATTCCGAGCGGGATGCTCCGCTGGACTTGGTGAACGTCTGGGTCGGTCATGACAGACGTTCGTCGCCTCGATGACCCCACACGGCCACACCGTAGGCGCCGAATGGCAATGTGATCACCATCCGGGATCTACCGTCCAGCAGTTGTCCCTTCCCCGGGAGAAGTAGAGGCCCTGCTCGACGGGAACTTCCTCACGAGGTAGGAGCGGCGGCGGCCGCGCCCATCGGCACGGCCGCCGAGTTCACCGGCAGATCTTTCTGGCCCGAGCAGGGGGCCGTCTCTTGGCCGTCCATCCCGGACGACTCAGAAGCCCGTCGTGCGGCCTTCTGCCAGGTCAGCGGGCCTGGCGGCACTCAACTCACGTGCTGAGTGTGACGCAGGCCGGAATGCCCGACCCCTCATTGATCGGAGTCAGAGAGTTGTTCGACCCTTTGATAAAAATGAAGTCGCAGTAGGGATCGTGGTCTATTCCGGTGACATTCATGGATTCATAGGTGGGGTTCGACCCCCCGGTGCCCAGTCCGAAAGTTGAAGCCATATTGAAATCAGCTCCGCCCAACGCGTACCCGTCGGCTCTCCGTTGCTACCCCGCGCGTACTCGACGAAACCGGATTTTCCGCTGTAGTAGCTCCCGATGGGAGCCCACTCCAGTTGCATCGCCGAAATGTGCGTTCCGCTGCCGTAGACGTCAGTCACGTAGGTGGCCTGCAGGAAGTAGTTGGGAGGGGGACCGTAGATGTATCCGCCTTCGCTCCCGGTCGCGAACGCCGGCGTTTCCGGTGCCAGTGCAGCCACCGAAGCTACCGTCGCTACCGCGGTGGCAATCGCTGTCGACTTCTTCACACGCTGCCTCATCAGGCTTTCGCATTTCTTCGTCAACTCAGATCCTCCACTCTCGTTGCGACGGCGCATCCATCCACGCTTCGGATTGGTGCCCCCGCTACGTATGAGTATCACTGCCACCGGTATCGTTGTCAACGGTTCGAGACGTCGACACGGTCAACAGTTCGCGGAGTCGAAAAAAAAGAGCATCGGATGGGGTTCTCTCCACGGGAACCAACGACGAGTGCTGTTGTTAACAAGCAGCGGCCCTTTTGGATGTTCGCTCTGGGCAGTGACATGGGCGCTCTCCGGAGTCGTGTGATCGCTTTGCGGAGTGAGTTGATCGCTCTCCGCAGTTATCAACCGTCCATCGAGGTCTGGGCTGACGCAAACATATTTGGACACGCTTGACGCGGAGCGACGGGCGTGTTTTGGTATTGGCTGAGGGCCGGCAGCGAAGACCGCCGTTTCGACAACACCGACAGAGGGAGGCAGGGCGTGGACCATCCAACTCGCAAGGTGTTTGGGAGGAGCAGGACCCCGATATTGGCGGCGGCAGCGGTGACTGTGGGTGCCGTGGGTACTCTTGCTCCTTCCGCGGTGGCGTATGCGTCATCGACCGAGGCAGGAGCCATCTACTTCAATCAGGTGTACCCGGCCGCTCTCTACAACACCCAAGTTTTCGGAAGCGGTACGCATATTTCGGGAATGGAGCTTGAGTGGTCCGACAACCCCGATCCGGGCGCCTGGGCTGGAAAGACCGGGTTTGTCGAATATGCGCGGGGTAGCAACGGAGAGCCGACCGGTAGTGCATTGGGCGGAGCCGATTTCAACATGGCGAGCGTCTTCGTTTCGCCGGACAGCACCTATGTCGGAATGAATGTCACCGGAATCGACCATGATCCCTACTGCGACTTCATCTTCGTGAAGGGCTCCAACAATTCTCTGACCCCCTTGAACGAGGGCTCGGGTGTCCCAGCCTGTGTCACGCTCAGCACATGAACGAATGGGCTGTCTGAGGTTCCAATCGCCGGCTGATGATGTTCCTGCCCGGAATGTGAACTAGGACCAGTTCTGGCTTCACCAGGAAGGGGAGGTCGATCTCGACCCGTCGCCATCCAGGTGCGGTGGGTGAGCGGCCAGGTGCCCCGGCAGGGCCACGAAGCATGAGGAACTTCTACGATCAGGCTGGAGAAATTGCCGAGTCTTCGAGCACGTTGACCCTCGTCGGGGAAGATGGGGCCGAGGTGATCTCCTGGAGCGAGGTTCTGCGTCGGGCCGAACTGGTCGGCGCCAGATTTCAACAAAACGGACTGAAACCGCAAGACCTCGTCATAATTGCAGGCCGAACCTCTCTTAATCTCATCGTTTCCATCATCGCTGCTTGGATGTGTGGGATCACTGTCTCGGTCGCCCCCGTACCGCTCCGAGCCAGGAAGACCGCTATGACTGCCGGTCGGTTCGCCTCGATGATGGCGACCCTGAGCCCGTCGCTCGTTATCGGGGATGGACCCATCTTGAGCCAGCTCATGCCGGGTTCAGACCACGACAGGCACCGAGTGATAGAAGTCGGAGCACTGGACCAGTGGCAGACGTCAATGGGCCGACCCTTCGATCGCTCGAGCTGTCCCACGGACGACGTACTGGCCACGATTCAGATGACAAGTGGCACGACCAGCGAATCACGGGGTGTCAAAGTACCGCTCTCAAGGATGAACGCAAATCACTCGGCAATAATTTCGCGGATCGGACTCGCGTCTGACGACGTTGTCCTCTCGTGGCTGCCTCTATCCCATGACATGGGTCTCATCGGACTCTTTGCGACCCCGATGGTCAACGGAACGAACCTCGTGATCATGGACCCCAGCCTCTTTGCCTCTCAGCCCTCCAACTGGATGAGGATGTGCTCCCGGTACCATGCGACCGTTACCGGCGGGCCCAATTTTCGTATGAGATCGCGGCACGTCTGCTTGCCACTGATGAACCCCTAGACCTCGCATCCCTGCGATTGGCAATGAATGGCGCAGAGCCGGTCCTACCCGAGACATGCCGCCTCTTCAGCCGAGAGGGGGTCCGCCATGGCATCGACGAGCGATGCACCTTTCCCGTCTACGGATTGGCTGAGGCGACCCTTGCTGTCACGTTTCCTACGCCGGGAACCGGTTTGGAGTTCGACAGGGTCGACAAAGCTGCCCTGGAGAGAGGGATGGCGATTCCGTCCGATGATTCGAAGGCTCACGAACTGACATTCTTGGGTGGCGCCGTTGACGGCATGGAAGTCCGAGTCGTCGCCCAAGGCAGTGACGGGTGTTCAGATCGCGAAATTGGAGAGATCGAGATCCGGGGTAGCTCCCTCACATCGGGTTACGTCGGCTGTCCGCAGCTACCTCAGGGAAGTTGGCTCGGTACGGGAGACCTCGGATACATGGTCAACGAAGATCTGGTGGTTTGCGGTCGGTCCAAAGACCTCATCATCGTTGCCGGTCGCAATATTTTTCCCACCGATATTGAACAAGCGGTCTCCGCGATACCGGGGATTTGGAGGGGGCAGGTAGCTGCTTTCTCGATCGAGGACAAAGGGAGGGAACGGGTCGTGGTTATAGCTGAAACGGACTCGACCTCCCGCATCAGTTTGATCCGTGAATTTGAAGAAGGTCGTGTGGGCGGTCGCCGAGGTTACCGCCGCAGACGTCCGTCTGATCGACCCCGGCACCATTGCCAAGACAACGTCGGGAAAAATCTCCAGAAGCGGATGTAAAGGAATGTACCTCTCTGGCACTATGACCGATGAACACACCTGAGAGGCTCATCCATACGTACGTGGACCAGACCCTCAATGGTCCTGATTTAGAATCCGTGCGCACGTTGTTCGCCGTCAACTTTCGCGACAACGATCCGTTACGGATACCTGGAGTGATCGAACCCGGTGGGGTGATCGGAGGAATCCAGGACGTCGAATCACAGGTGCGGTTGCTGGCCAGAGACGGTGTGGACATTCGCTTTACACTCGAGGAATGCTTCTCGGGTGCGAATGGACGTGTGGCATACCGGCTCTTTGGCGAAGGGACGGTACCCTTGACAAAGACCGAAGTTCAGAGAGGCCCGACTGATAGTCGAAGGGTCCGAAAGCTCGGGATCGCTGGTACGCGGCTGGCCTTCGAAGGCGACAATGGTCCCGGTGGCCCGGTCATCAACGATCAACTCCATTTCGTGTACCGGTGCGTAGGAATGTTCTCGGTTGCACAAGACCGTCTTGCTGAAAGATGGGGGGTCGTGCATGTCACCTGATCACGAGGGATCCGAAACTGGTCATGAACCCCCGAGCGTTTCCCAAGTCGGCCCGATACCTCGGGAGGGTCGCTCGGTGAAGTTGGTCCCCCTCGCTGCCGATGGAGTTGAGTTCCTCTACCGATTGGCCATCGACGAGGAG
The DNA here is from genome assembly GCA_963824645.1 of uncultured Acidimicrobiales bacterium. Lineage (GTDB taxonomy): Bacteria > Actinomycetota > Acidimicrobiia > Acidimicrobiales > RAAP-2 > Bog-756. The sequence continues at coordinate 455,211 of CAWGQC010000003.1, read as the reverse complement.
ATCGGCTGGCGTTGGCGCTTTGCGGGATCGGTCCCTCGACGGGATCAGTTTGAACAGACGCTTTGGGCAGGAGTCCTAACTCAATTCCTGGTGACAGATACCCTGCAAGGCGGGCTGATCGGATCGGCTATTGCCTACAACGCCGATTTGAATCATGGCTATACGTTCGTGGCGGTAGGCATGGTCCCCGAAGCCACCGGGACCGGACTGGGCATCGAAGCAACGGACCTATTTGTCGGCCACCTATTTGGTTGCTACAGCCTGAGGAAAGTCTACTTCGAAGTCCCGGAATACAACCTGGCGCAGTTCGAATCGTCGCTCGGGTGGTTGCTCAAGGAAGAGGGAATGCTCAAGAACCACACCTTCTACAATGGCCGGTACTGGGATCGAGCAATGTTGGCCCTTTACCGCGACGACTATGAAGCCCTATCTCCCCGTGGGAGAGCGCTGGGCAGACGAAGGCGCTGACTCTCGTGAGTGAATCGAGACTGCAGGACTCGGAAGTCCAGAAGAGAATCTGCGAGGAATTTGAGCTTCCCGCTGACTCCAGTTTGACGGGTGACCTGCTCGAAGAGGGTCACTTGGATTCCCTCCAGATGATGGAGCTCGTCTCGTTTGTGGAAGAAATGGCCGGGATCGGACCTGGGCAAGCCCCCCGTGAGTATCCGCTTCTCTCCACTCTTCAAGACGCCATTGACTACTACCGGGAATTAATCGAGGACCTCGGCAGGGCCGAAGGGGGATAAAGGACCCGGCGGAGGCAACCGAGTACGTGGCCAGGCTGGCAACTTAAGGCTGTGCCTACAATCCCGCCGCTTTCTTTGCCTTTTCCCACCCCGACACCATGGCCCCGAACCGCAGCGGGTTGTAGATGTCCTCCTCGTAGGACCATTTTCCGTCGCCGGCGTACTTGAGGAGGGTGAAGTTGTACTCCTGGTGCACCGACCCGTCGCCCGGATCCCGCATCCGGTTCCACACCTGGCAGACCACCCAACCACGCTCCTCGTCGATGATGTACCACTCGATGGGGAACTCGGGCATGTCCCGCCCGGGGTAGTCGGCCATGCACGAACTGATCCAGGCCAAGATGGCTGGGCGGCCCTCGAAGGTGCCGAAATGGTGCTCGATATACGTGGCGTCCTCGGTGAACTGGTCCGCCCACTCCTTCCAATTGCCGGACCTTCCGGCCTCAGCGGCCTTGCGCTGATAGTCGGCGAAGGCATCCTCGATCTCAGCCCTGCTCCACGATCCCATCTCATCGGCTCCTTGTCGGCTCCATGTCGGCCCGGGGTCGGCCCCGGCGGCCCCGGGCAGGCCCCGGGCATGCCCGGGCAGGCCCCGGTAGGTCCACCTCAGTGTCGACCCCGGCCCCCTCCTGGTCAACCCCGACTCAGGTAGCCGGCCGGTTGGCCAGCCCGAAGTGGCCTCCGAACGGCCGTGCTACCTTGAACGGGCACCAAGACATACAACGCCACCGCTCTGGGGAAGCCGGTCGAATGCCGGCGCTGGTCCGCAACCGTAGGCGGCGAGTCCGAAAGGAGTCGTCGTGAGCCGGGATTCCAGAGCGATGGGTGAGCTCCGACTGTCGAGACACACGGACCGGGGCTCGGAGGTTCCGCGCTGTGGCGTGACGCTTCCGGGTCTGGACCGGAAAGCGAGAGATCATGATCCGTACCCGTCGACTGGCGTCCGCCGCCCTGGTCTTCACCGTCACCTCCATTATGGGCGTGGCCCTCATCGCTGTGGACCCCGGCCCACGGGCCGGCGCCACCACGCCGAAGACCGCGGCATCAGCGGCGCCCCGGCCGGTCCTGCCCCAGCCGGTCGCAGCCCGGTCGGCGGCCCAATGGCTGGTCGGACAATTCAAACCACAGGCGTTCATCCCCACCGCCCCGGGCTCGACCGAGCCGGATCTGTCGGCCACCGCCCAGAGCGTGCTGGCCCTGTCGGCGGCCGACACCGACCTGCCTCTGGCCCGGTCGGCCCTCTCGTACCTGTCGGGCCACGTCGACCAGTACGTCACCCAGGAGGGAGCGGACGGTCCGGCCCAACTGGCTCTGCTCATCCTCGACACCGAGGCCATGGGCGAAGATCCACAGAGCTTCGGCGGCACCGATCTGGTTGCTCGTCTACTGGCTACCGAGCAGACCAGCGGGCCCGATGCCGGCTTGTTCGGGACCGAGACCCAGCTCAACAACTACGACACCGGCACCTATGAACAGGGCCTGGCCCTGGCCGCCCTGGCCGCCGCCGGGGTGCACAATCCGTCTCAGACGGGTACGGCGGTCAGTTGGCTCCTGGCCCAACAGTGCCCCGACGGAGGGTGGCCGCTGCCCGACGTAGCGCTCAATGCCTGCAACGGGCTACCGGTCGACTTCGCCGGGCCCGACACCAACTCGACGGCCCTGGCCGCCGAAGGGCTGGTGGCGCAAGGGGCACTCGACCCTGCGGCCCGTTCCGGCGCACTTGCCTTCCAGACGGCCGCCCAGGATCCCGACGGAGGATGGTCGCAGTATCCCAATACGGCGGCCGACCCGCAGTCGACCGACCCCGACTCGACCGCCCTGGTCATCCAGTCACTCATCGCCCTGGGTGTCTCCCCCGCCAGCTCGGCCTTCGTCCACGGTCAAGCCAATCCGGTGTCGGTCCTGCTCTCGTTCCAGTTGACCTCGGGGCCCGGCTCCGGTGGGTTCTTCTTCCCGCCCACCCCGGCGCCGGCCGATCTCCTGGCCACCTACCAGGCGGTCCCGGCTCTGGCCGGTCTGAGCTTTCCTTTCGGTCCTTCGGGCCGTTCCTACTGGGAGGTGGCCGCCGACGGCGGCATCTTCACCTTCGGTGACGCCCGCTACTACGGGTCGATGGGCGGGACCGTCCTCAACCGGCCGGTGGTGGGAATGGCCACCACACCGGACGGAGGAGGTTATTGGGAGGTGGCTTCCGACGGAGGCATCTTCAGCTTCGGTGACGCCGTCTTCCACGGATCGACGGGTGGCACCGTGCTCAACAAGCCGGTGGTGGGCATGGCGGCCACCCCCGACGGCCTGGGTTACTGGCTGGTGGCCGCTGACGGGGGCGTCTTCGCCTTCGGTGACGCCCGCTACTACGGATCGACGGGTGGCACCGTGCTCAATAAGCCGGTGGTGGGCATGGCGGCTACGCCGGACGGCAGGGGCTACTGGCTGGTGGCGGCCGACGGAGGCATCTTCAGCTTCGGTGACGCCCGCTACTACGGATCGACGGGCGGCACCGTGCTCAATAAGCCGGTGGTGGGCATGGCGGCCACCCCCGACGGCCTGGGTTACTGGCTGGTGGCCGCTGACGGTGGCGTCTTCAGCTTCGGTGACGCTCGCTACTACGGATCGACGGGCGGCACCGTGCTCAATAAGCCGGTGGTGGGCATGGCGGCTACGCCGGACGGCCTGGGTTACTGGCTGGTGGCCGCTGACGGTGGTGTCTTCAGCTTCGGTGACGCCGGCTTCCAGGGGTCGACGGGCGGCACGTCGCTCAACCAACCGGTGGTTGGTATGGTCGCCGGCCTGGCCCGGCCGGCCTGATTCGAGGGTCGGTCGGGTGACGCCGTGGTCATGAGCTCGGCTCCGGGGGGACGCCCCGCGGTACTAGTGCTGGCTCTGGTCATAGTCGGCTCCCTCGTCGGCTGGATACCGGCACCGTTGGTGACCCCCACCCAGCCCGCCGGTGCCGATCCGGTCGACTGTTCGTCCGGGGTCATCGTGGCCGTCAACGGATCGCCTTGGAATAACACGGTCGATGCCGTGTGTGATCTCGCCCCGGTTCCCGCCAACGCCGCCTATGCCCTCCAGACGGCCGGGTTTGATCCTGTGGGCGTGGCCTCCTACGGGCTGGCCTTCGTCTGCCAGATCGACGGCGATCCCCCCGACGACAGCTGTCAGACCACCCCCCCGGCCGATGCCTACTGGTCGTTCTGGTATGCCGACAGCGGCCAGGACCGTTGGACCTACAGCACCTCGGGGGCCGTGGGCCTCGAGCCGCAGCCGGGCAGTGTCGACTATTGGATCTTCGGCGGGCAATCGGGTACCGGTCAGCCGCCTGGTCCGACACCGGAGGTGGTCCGCAGCGCTACACAACGGGCGGTGGCTTCCCCCGCCCCGGCTCCAATCCCCACGACGACCCAACCGTCGTCGGCGGCGGGGCCCACGGGAGGCACCGACAGCGGGTCGGCCTCCCCCGCCCCGGCGACTTCCCCTCCCGGACCGGCCAGCGCGGCGGCACCGGCAACGACAATGCCCCCGGCCTCCCCGCCCGGCGCTTCCCATCGCACCGCCACCTCCCCGCGGCCGGCCGGTGCGACATCCTCTGCCCGCTCGGGTGGGCGGACCCCTCCGACGGAGTCGGCCGGCACCAAGACCACCGGGCGGCCGGGCCCTGTCAAGATCGTCAGTGTCGCGCCGGCCCTGGCCCGACAACCGGCTGGCTCGCCCTTCGGCCTGATCTTCGGCGGCATAGCTGTTGCCGCTCTAGCCGGGGTGGCCGGTTTCATCGCCGTCCGCCGGCGGCGGGTGGGCTGACGGTGGCGGCCCGCTCCCACCGTTGGGGCCTGACCGGTGCCCGACGGGTGCCGCGGACGCTCCATCCCGTCGCCTGGTGGATTTGGGCCGTCGGCCTGGCCGTGGCGGCCGGCAGGACCACCGATCCGCTCCTCCTGTTGCTGATACTGGGGGTGTTGGGGGTGGTGGTGGCCAATCGCCGCAGCGACGCGCCATGGGCCCGGGCCTTCAAGTACTACCTGTTCCTGGCGCTCAGCGTCATCGCCATCCGCGTGGTGTTCCGGTCGGTGTTCGGCGGAGACGTCGACACCGCCGACGCGCACGTTCTGTTCAGCCTGCCCCACATTCCACTTCCATCGTGGACGGCGGGCGTACAGATCGGGGGTCCGGTCACCTTGGAAGGAACCGTGCAGGCCCTGTACGGCGGCCTCCAACTGGGATGTCTCCTGTGCTGCCTGGGGGCCGCCAACGCGCTGGCCAATCCCAAACGGGCCCTTCGGGTCCTTCCCGGAGCCCTCTACGAGCTCGGCGTGGCCGTGGTGGTTTCGCTCACCGTGGCACCCCAACTGGTCGACAGCGTGCAGAGGGTCCGTCGGGCCAGAAAGCTCCGCGGTGGATCGTCGGGTGGGCTGCACGCGCTGCGCACCGTAGCCATTCCCGTCATGGGGGACGCCCTCGAACGTTCCCTGCGGTTGGCGGCAGCCATGGACTCGCGGGGCTACGGCCGGACCGGCACCTCCCCCCGCTGGGCGCGACGGGTGACCGGGCTGTTGATGCTGGGGGGAATGGGGGGACTGTGTGTGGGCGCTTACGGGCTCCTCGACAGCGCCACGCCGGGGGCGGTCGGACTGCCGGCCCTGCTCGGCGGGTCGGTCCTGTGCTGTGCCGGCTTGGTGTGCGGTAGCCGCCGCGTGGGGAGGACCCAGTACCGGCCGGATCCGTGGAAGTTGCCCGAATGGTTGGTGGTGGCCTCTGGCTTGGTCCCCGCCCTGGTGTTCGTGGTCGGGGCCGGTCACGGCGCCACCGTCCTCAACCCGTCGGTCGGTCCGCTCACCTGGCCGGCACTGCCGGCCGTCCCGGCCGCCGCGGTGCTGGTGGCGGCACTGGCGGCGGTGGTGGCTCCCCCACCCGTCCGTAGGACCCGCGCCCCGACCGAGGGATACCCATCCCGGACCACGGAGCGGACCGGTCGGGACGCCGCTGCCCCATCCGATCCTCCGGTCGGGATTCCGGCATGATCGAGTTCGACCACGTTTCGGTCACCTACGCCGACGCCTCCCGCCCGGTCCTGTGCGACGTGTGCATGACCGTCGACGAGGGTGAACTGGCGCTGGTGGTGGGACGGACCGGGGTGGGCAAGTCCACTCTCCTGGGCGCCGTCAACGGTCTGGTCCCCCACTTCACCGGGGGGACACTGGCCGGACGGGTGCTGGTCGACGGCCGCGAGACGAGGACACACCCCCCCCGGGAACTGGCCGACGTGGTCGGGGTGGTCGGTCAGGATCCCCTCTCCGGGTTCGTCACCGACACCGTCGAGGAGGAGCTGGCCTACGGCATGGAGCAACTGGCCGTTCCGGCCTCGGTCATGCGCAAACGGGTGGAGGAGACACTCGACCTGCTGGGTATCGCGGAGCTCCGTGACCGGCCTCTGTTCCAGCTGTCGGGAGGACAGCAGCAGCGGGTGGCCATCGGAGCGGTGTTGACCGCCCACCCGCGTGTACTGGTGCTGGACGAACCCACCTCGGCCCTCGATCCCCACGCCGCCGAGGAAGTGCTGGCCTCCATCACCCGTCTGGTCCACGACTTGGGCGTGACCGTTCTGCTGGCCGAGCACCGGCTGGAACGGGTGGTTCAGTACGCCGACCGGATCATCGAGGTCATGGCCGATGGCTCGGTGTCGGTCGGACCACCGGCATCCATGCTCCGCTCCACCCAGGTGGCACCACCGGTCGTGCAGCTCGGCCGGCTGGCCGGTTGGGACCCGCTCCCTCTTTCGGTACGCGACGCCCGCCGTCTCGCTCCAGCTCTGCGTCAGCAGGTCAGCGGTGGGCCGATACCGGCCAGGCGTCCGCCGGCTGCTGGTCGTATTACCGGGACCGTCATGCGGTCACGCAACATCACGGTCCGCTACGGCGCCGTCACCGCCGTCCGGGGAGTCGATGTCGAGCTGAGGGGAGGTGAGGTGACCGCCTTGATGGGCCGCAACGGCTCGGGAAAGTCCTCGTGGCTCTGGGCCATCCAGGGGTCGGGGCCCCGGCAGAGCGGGATGGTCGACATCGACGGAGCCGATCCCAAGTCGCTGTCGGCGCAAAGGGCGCGGGCCATCATCGGCCTCGTACCCCAGACACCGGCTGATCTGCTCTATCTGGACACCGTGGCCGAAGAGTGTGAACAGGCCGACCGCGAGTCGAGCGGTATGTCACTGCTCCGGGCCCAAGATCTGCTCGATCGGTTGAGCCCGGGCATCTCCGCCGACATGCATCCGCGTGACCTCTCCGAAGGGCAGCGGCTCTCGCTGGTCCTGGCCGTCCAGCTCACCGCCTCCCCCGCCATCGTGCTCCTCGACGAGCCCACCCGGGGGCTGGACTACAGCGCCAAGCACGCCCTGGTCGGGATCATCGATCGCCTGGCCGGCGAGGGCCGATCGGTGGTGGTCTCCACCCACGACGTCGAATTCGTGGCCGCCGTGGCTGACCGGGTGGTGGTGATGGCGGCCGGCGAGATCGTGGCCGACGGCCCGGCTCCCGATGTGATGGTGGCGTCGCCCTCGTTCGCCCCGCAGGTGGCCAAGATCCTGGCCCCGCTCGAGATCCTCACCGTGCAACAAGTGGAAGACGCGCTGAGGCGGGCCGGCTGATGGCCAGGATGGCGGCCATCCGCGTCAGCGTGCGGTCGCGCATGGTCATTCTGATGGCCTCGTTCATCGGATGCGTGGCCTTCCTCTGGCCTTTCGTGGTGGCACCGGGGGCCTTCGGTGATGGGGCCATGGCGCCGCTGCTCTTCGGCATCCTTCTGGTTCTGGTGGTGGCCGTGGTGTTCGCCGACCTGGCCAGCGGCGGAATCGATGCCAAGGCCATCGCCATGCTGGGCGTCCTGTCCGCCATCGGGGCGGCCCTCCGCCCGTTGGGGGCCGGAACCGCCGGCATCGAGATGGTTTTCTTCCTTCTGGTGTTGGCCGGACGGGTCTTCGGTCCCGGATTCGGGTTCGCGCTCGGCTGTACCACCCTGTTCGCCTCGGCCCTCCTCACCGGCGGGGTGGGACCCTGGATGCCGTACCAGATGTTCGGCTGCGCCTGGGTGGGGCTCTTCGCCGGACTGCTCCCTCCGGCCACCGGACGCCGAGAGGTTCTCATGCTGGCCTTCTACGGCGCCCTGTCCGGCTACCTCTTCGGCTTCATGCTCAATCTTTCCTTTTGGCCCTTCACCGTCGATCCCCACAGCACCATCGCCTACCTGCCCCACGGATCGCTGGCGGTCAACGTCCACCGCTATCTCATCTTCGACGCCACCACCTCGCTCGGGTGGGACACCGGACGGGCCATCACCAACTTCGTCTGCATTCTGCTGGTCGGATCGGCGGTGCTGGCCACCCTCCGCCGGGCCGCCCGCCGGGCCGCGTTCGAGGCACCGGTGCTGTTCGCCACCGGCACCCGCTCCGGAGCACGGGAGTCCACTTGACGTGAGCCGGTAAGCGGCACCCGCACCTCCGTCTCTGAAGCTCATGGCCGAATCAGTGGGAGGTGTGTCATTGACGCCAAGCCGGGTCGCGTTCACTGTGGAGTCATGAGACAACGCAACGTAGTCATCGTCGCCTTCCCCGGCATGCAGTCGCTCGACGCCCTGGGCCCGCTCGAGGTGTTGGCCGGAGCCACCCAGTCACTTACGGCGCGGGGCCAATCCGGTGGGTATGAGGTGACGCTGGCCTCTACCGGCGGGGGGATCGTCCGGTGCGGCAGCGGCGTCGGCCTGGACACGGTCCGCCTACCCGACCCAGCCACGCGTATCGACACCCTGGTCATGCCCGGGGGTGATGGGGCCAAGGGAGCGCGGGGGGACCAACGCCTTCTGGCCTGGATCGAAGCGGTCGCTCCCCGCTGTCGACGGGTGGCCACCGTGTGCACCGGAGCATTCCTGGCGGCCGAGGCCGGTCTGCTCGACGGGAGGCGGGTGACCACCCACTGGGCCAGCGCCAAGCGGCTGGCCGCCGAGTTCCCCGCCCTTCAGGTCGATCCCGATCCGATCTATATCCGGGACGGCCGGTACTGGACCAGCGCCGGCGTAACCGCCGGCATCGACTTGACGCTGGCTCTGGTCGAGGACGACCTCGGAGTCGAGGTGGCCCAGGAGGTGGCCCGGTGGCTGGTGATGTTCCTGCACCGCCCGGGGGGACAGACCCAGTTCGCCTCGCCGGTATGGGTACCCCGGGCCGGACGCTCGTCCGTACGCGATGTCCAATCCCGGGTGGAAGCCGACCCGGAAGGAGACCACCGGGTGCCTACCCTGGCCGAGGCGGCGGCCATGAGCGTGCGCCACTTCACCCGTGTCTTCACCGATCAGGTGGGCGAGACGCCGGGCCGGTTCGTGGAACGGGTGCGGATGGAAGAAGCGCGGCGGCAACTGGAGACGACCGACGACACGCTCGACGTGATCGCCGCCCGCTGCGGGCTGGGGACGGCAGAGACCTTGCGACGGGTGTTCCGCAGACGGCTCGATGTGTCGCCGGACGCCTACAGGCGGCGGTTCACCGTCGTCGGCCATGAGCGGGCGACGGCCTGACAGGACCCCCGCTCAGTCGGTCAGAGCCTGGTAGACGAGGGCCCTCAACTGGGCACGGAACGGGTACGACGAGGACGGGAACAGTTGGGTCATGAACACGACCGTCAGGTCCTCGACCGGATCCACCCAGAAGGCGGTGGAGGCGGCGCCGCCCCAGGAGTACTCACCGGGGGACCCGGCCATACCGGTGGCGGCCGGGCCCCGGCCCACGGCGAATCCGAGGCCGAACCCGAATCCGTCGAACTCGGCTTCGCCGAACCCGCCGGTGGCCATCTGAGCCAGGTCGCTATGGCCGGGGAGGTGGTTGGCGGTCATCAGCTCGAGCGTCTTGCGGCCGATGACCCGCCGGCCATGGAGCTCGCCGCCCCCGAGAAGCATCTGGGCGAAGCGGAGGTAGTCGCCGGTCGTCGCCACCAGTCCGCCGGCACCCGAGAGGTATGAGCGTGGCCGCAGATAGGAACTGCGGGTTGGGTCGTCCATGAGCTCGGGCGCACGATGGGCCCGGTAGCGGTAACCGGCAGCCAACCGGGCCGCTGCCTCCTCCGGTACCGAAAACCCCGTGTCGGACATGGACAGCGGTTCGAAGAGGTTGCGCTGCAAGTAGGTGTCGAATCGCTCACCGGAGAGGATTTCGACCAGTCGGGCGCAGACATCGGTCGAAACGCCGTAATTCCAGCGGGTGCCCGGCTGGAACTTGAGTGGGAAATCAGCGAGGAGCTCGCACATCTTGGCCAGCGTCATCCCGTGACGGGCGGCGTGCACCTCCTCGTTGAACCGAGTGTCAGCGGGATGGCCGGGCACCACGCTCCCCGGAAGTCCGGTCATGTGGGTCAGTGCGTGGCGTACTGACACCGGCTGCTTCAGTTCGACGGTGGTCAGGGATCCGTCCGGCTGCAGATCACCCACCGTGAGATGTCGCCAGGCCGGAATGTACCGGTAGATGGGATCCTCTAATTGGAACAGACCCCTCTCGTACAGCTGCATCAGAGCCACCGAGGTAATCGGCTTGGTCATCGAATAGATGCGCCAGATGGTGTCGTCCTCCACCGACCGACCACGCTCCCGGTCGTCCATCCCCAGCGAACGCCAGTAGGCCAGCTTGCCCCCCCGGCTGATGGCGATCTGGCAGCCGACGATCTTGCCCGGTTCCACATAGCGGTCCCAGAAGTGGGCGGTCAGACGTTCGAGCCGCTCCGGGTCGAACCCCGCCCCTTCCGGGTCTTCCTTCACACCGACCTCCGGCCCAACATGTCAGCGTTGGGTGCGGCCTCCGCCACCAGACCCGGAATCACATCGCCCAACTCAGCGCTCCCCCACCGGTCCTTCTTGTCCACTCCCGGTCCGGCCACCCATCCTTCCGCCACACTGATATGGCCACCGTGCACGTTGAAGACCCGCCCGGTGATGCCGGCAGACGCTGCGCTCCCCAACCAGACGACCAGCGGGGAGATGTTGGCCGGGTCGTTGGGATCGAACGCGTCCGGCTCGCGCTCGGAGTCGGACTGGCCGAAGCCCAGGTTTTCGGTCATCCGGGTCAAGGCGGCCGGGGCGACGGCGTTGACGGTGATGCCGTAACGGCCGAGCTCCATGGCATCGATGACCGTCATCGAGGCGATGCCGGCTTTGGCCGCTCCGTAGTTGGTCTGTCCGACATTGCCGTAAATACCCGAAGGTGAGGTCGTGTTGATGATCCTGGCATCGTTGGTCTCGCCCGCCTTCACCCGGTTCCGCCAGTGGTCGACGGCCCACCGGGTCGGTGCGAACGTACCTTTGAGATGGACCCGGATGACCGCGTCCCATTCCGCCTCGGTCATGTTGACCAGCATCCGGTCTCGCAGGATGCCGGCGTTGTTGACCAGCACGTCGAGACCGCCGAAGGCATCGAGGGCTGTGGCTATGAGGCGCCCGGCCCCATCCCAATCGGCGACGTCATCGCCGTTGGCCACCGCCTGGCCCCCAGCCGCCCGGACCTCTTCGACCACCTCGCCGGCGGGCCCATCCGACGATCCGGTGCCGTCCACCTCGGCCCCCACGTCGTTGACCACCACCTTGGCCCCCTGCCCGGCGAATTCGATGGCGTGCTGGCGGCCGATGCCCCGGCCCGCCCCGGTGATCACGACCACCCTTCCTTCACAGATACCTGTCACGGCTCCTCCTTCTCCGAACTGGTTCGCCCGAGTCTAGGAGCGCACCGAGTGTCAGCCCCGGTCGACTTGCCACTACCCTCTGTCCACCTCCCGTGCCCACGGCCTTGGAGGTAACGGCATGGGACGGCACCGGCGTTGGCCACGGACCTGGCGTGGCGCTGGGCCAGGTAGGGAGGAGCCGCTATGACGGCGCAGAGAAGAACCGACGTGGCCCCTATCAGTGACTGGGACCGGCTGCTCGACGGCCGGGTGTCGGTGGTGACCGGTGGTGGCGACGGTATCGGGGCCGCCATCGCCACTCTGTTCGCCGCCCACGGTGCCGTGGTCGAGATCGCCGAAATAGATGCCGACCGGGCCGAAGCCACCCGCCTGGCCATCGAGGGAGCCGGTGGGACGGTGCGGGCTCACGTGGTCGACGTCACGGCAGTCGACCAGGTGGAGAGCTTCGCCGACGATGTGCTCGGAAAACATGGACGGGTCGATGTACTGGTCAACAACGTCGGGGACTACCGCCCGCTGGTCCCGTTCCAGAAATCCGGACCCGAGTCGTGGAAGTCGATGTACGACATCAATCTCTTTCACATCCTGGCCGTCACCCGGGCCTTCCTCGGTGCCATGACCGGGCAGGGCCACGGATCCATCGTCAACGTGCACTCGGTGGAGGGTATGAGGGGTTTTCCAGCCGAGCCGGTCTACGCAGCCATGAAGGCAGCGGCGGCCCACTTCACCACCAGTCTGGCCGTATCCGTCGGCCGGTCCGGCGTCCGGGTCAACGGAATGGGGCCCGACCTGACCCAGACTCCCCAGGTCGACTATCTGGCCGGTCCGGGCAACGACGACCGGCTGTGGCCGTCCTGGGCACCGGTCGGTCGGTTGGGATGGCCGGAGGACCAGGCCCGGGTGGCGCTCTTTCTCGCTTCCGACCTCTCGTCCTATGTGACCGGGCACAACATTCCGGTGGACGGAGGAACCAGGGCCGGCGGACGCTGGTTCTATTCGCCGACAGCCGAGCGCTTCATCAATCGACCGTCGCCATTGTGAGGGTGCGGCCGGGTTCGTCGCTCCCCGGCGCTGATGGCCACCGCCGGCGTTACTCGGCCTGATGGTGCTCGAGCATTTCGGCCTGATGGTGCTCGAGCATTTCGGCGCGATGGTGTTCGAGCACATCGGCCGGAAGGTGTTCGATCACGTCGGGAGGCAGCTGTTCGAGCACCTCCGCCGACACCTGATCCTGGACCGCTTCCACCAGTCGCTTGGATCGTGACCGCAACGAGAGCATTTCGGCATAGCGGTCGTCATCCCCCTTCATCCCGGAGATGAGGGGCGAATGGGCGATCGAGGCAGCGCCTACGAACATGACCAGCAGCGAGAGCGCCTCCAGCGGGCCGAAGGCGCCGGAAGTCCTCAGGTTGTCACCGAACAGTCCGATACCGATGGCCAGACTGGCGAGGGGGTCGACCAGGACCAGTGCGGTCTGGGAGGCGGCGATGGGACCGGCGTGGAAGGCGTTCTGAGCCAGAAAGACCGACCCCACGCCGCACACGGCCAGGCCGTAGGTCTGCCAGTGGAAGAACATCTGCACCCAGTCGGTGGCCACGATGTTCCCGACCGTCTTGATGAGGGCGGCGGTGAAGGCGAAGCCGACGGCCCCTGCCGTTCCGAACATGGCCGCTCGCCACCAGCGCGGTCCGCGCAGCGCAAGGATGATGGCCACCAGCACCACCCCCCCGCACACCAGGCCGGCCACGATCCAACCGCGGGCCGAGGGCACCAGATCGCCACCGGTGGGTTGGGCGAAGACCAGAAAACCGGCCAGACCGCCGGCTGCGGCCAGACAGCCCAGCCATTCGCGCAGCCCGATCCGGAATCGGAACCAGGTGGCCAGAATGATGATGAGGAAAAGGAGCTCGGTGGTGAGGATGGGCTGGACCTGGCTGAGATCGCCGAGATGAAGGGCGACCGCTTGGGCCAGGAACGAGCCCACCATGAACACGAAGCCGATGAGCCAGACACCGCGCTTGAGCGCATGGGTCAGGAGGCTGAGGCGGAGTGTGGAGTCGTCAGGGGCATCCTCCACACCCATCCGCTGGAGGATGCTGGTCAGTGCGTTGGCCAGGGCGCTGGCCGTCGCCAGGATGTAGACCATCAGCGTCCCAGGGGCGGCCAACACCGAAGGTCAGGCCCACTGTCAAAGGTGGGCGCTGCCGTACCGGGCGGTCGCTCATGTGCGTGGGCTCTGTCGATCATCCCAACTCCATTCCCCCCGGTGGCCTGATTCTAACGAGCCAACAGCAAACCCCCTCGCTCTCTTCCCCCGGCCGATGTGAATCCTGGCGGTCCGCCTCCGGTGGCAATCTCCCAACCGGGCCAATCTCGAGTTAAAACCCAGTTCACAGGGGGTGAACTGGGTGCCTTGAGTTAGGCGGTGCCGGCCGACTGGCCGTTAACCTGCTCGTCCCTACCGCCGCCATGAACTGGCGTCAGGAACCGGGTCAACGTCCATCACCGGGCGGCCGCGTCCAGAACGGACAGCCAGGTGTCGAGCGTCGGGACGGTGGTGGCAGGGTCCTTGGCCCCGTCATCGGCCCTACGTAACTCGAGGATCTGGTCGAGATGGGGCGACCTACGGAAGGCGGCCACCTCGTCGGGGGTCATGGGTCCCCCCTGGATCTCCAGGGTGCGTCGGCTGCCTACCGACAGCCCGGACCGATAGGCGGGGTCGGTGGTCACCAGGTAACGCTTGGCTGGCACATGACCGTCGATGAGGGCGGCCACCCTTTCGCCGAAGACGGGACGGACATAGTCGGCGGCGGCGCGACCGTGCAGTTCCTCGTGACCCGGTGCCAGCAGATGACCCAGATCGTGGAGCAGCCCGGCCAGCTGCAGTTCTGGATCCCAGGGGTTCCGGCGGCGGAGGATGGCGGCGCACTGCAGTCCGTGGAGGAGGATCGTAAGCCCGGAAATCTCCTCGTTGGGCTCTTCGGCCGCGCCCGACCTGTTCAAGAGGGCCACCACTTCTTGTACCGAAGGGCCGTCGACTATCGGGCTCATCACCGACATCCTAGAGTCGGCGACCCTCCATGCTGTCCCGGTGGCGAGGCCTTCTCCCCTGGGCGAGCTTCGGCCAACGACGGGAAAGAACGAGGGAAAAGCACGAGGGGAAATCAGCCGAAGAAGACCGCAGCTTCGGCAAAACGCTCGGACGGAACCCGCTTGAGCGATCCCAGCGCCTCGGACAGGGGGACCCGATCGATGGCCGTGCCGTGCAACGCCACCATCTGGTCGGTGGCCCCGTCATGCAACGCATCGATGGCGTGGAGGCCCAGCCGGGTAGCCAGCACCCGGTCGAAGGCCGTGGGGCTGCCCCCCCGTTGTACGTGCCCGAGCACGGTGGCACGGGCCTCCTTCCCGGTGCGCTGGGCGATCTCGGTCTCCAGCATGGCGCCGATGCCGGTCAGTCGGACATGACCGAACGCGTCGACCTGGCCGCCACGGTCCGGGAGCGTTCCCTCCACCGGGACGGCTCCTTCGGCCACCACCACGATGGGGGCGTAGTGGCTGGCGAACCGGTGCTCTATGAGGGTACACACCTCATCGATGTCAAAGGGGCGTTCGGGGATGAGGATCACGTTGGCACCACCGGCGATACCGGCGTGCAGGGCGATCCATCCGGCATGCCGACCCATTACCTCTACGATCAACACCCGGTGGTGGCTCTCG
Source organism: uncultured Acidimicrobiales bacterium (assembly GCA_963824645.1). GTDB lineage: Bacteria > Actinomycetota > Acidimicrobiia > Acidimicrobiales > RAAP-2 > Bog-756. The sequence continues at coordinate 440,042 of CAWGQC010000003.1, read as the reverse complement.
GCAGTGGTGTGGAGCCGGTCGATGGCCTCGGTGGCGATCATGACGGCCGTATCGAAACCGAAGGTGTAGTCGGTGGCCCCCAGATCGTTGTCGATGGTCTTGGGCACTCCCATGACCGGAAGTCCCGCTGAGGCGAGCCGGGTGGCCACACCCAGCGTGTCCTCGCCGCCGATGACCACCAGCGCTTCCACGCCGAGCTCACCCACCGTGTCGAGAACCCGCCGGGGGCCATCCTCGATGGCGTAGGGATTGGTGCGGCTCGATCCCAGAATGGTGCCCCCCTGGGGCAGGATGCCGCGTACGGCGGCTGTGTCGAGCGGCATGGTGGCGCCTTCGAGAGGCCCACGCCATCCGTCGCGGAACCCTACGAACTCATCGGCGTGCTCCTCGATTCCTCTTCGGACGACCGCCCGGATCACCGCGTTGAGGCCCGGGCAGTCCCCACCACCGGTCAGTACTCCGATGCGCACGAAGATGAGCGTACCCAGGTGGAGAACCTGGCACCGTGACGGTGGCCTCGACCCGACCGGGACCGTGCGCTGAGGGCAGGTATGAGGCAGGATGAGTCCATGGCCCATGACCGAAAGTTCCGCTTCGCCGCGCAGCTCAGCACCTCCCCCGCCGGGTCAGCCCGCTCGTGGGCCGAGCAGGCCCGCCGGGTGGAGGATCTGGGCTATTCGAGCCTGCTCATGCCGGACCACTTCGGTGACCAGTTGGCCCCGGTTCCGGCCCTGGCCGCGGTGGCGGCGGCCACCACCTCACTCCGGGTGGGATCCCTGGTGTTCGGAAACGATTACCGCCACCCGGTGGTCTTGGCCACGGAAGCGGCCACTCTCGACGTGCTGAGCGACGGGAGGTTCGAGCTCAGCCTGGGCGCCGGCTGGATGCGGACCGACTACGAGCAGGCCGGCATCACCTACGACACACCGCGGGTCCGGGTCGAACGGTTTGAAGAGGCCGTCCACGTGCTGCAGGGTCTCTTGCGCACCGACGGACCCTTCTCGTTCGCCGGCCAGTACTACCAGGTCAGTGATCTCACCCTCCTGCCCCGGCCGGTTCAACGACCAGGACCACCCCTCATCATCGGTGGAGGGGGCCAACGGGTGCTCTCCTTTGCCGGTCGCCACGCCGACATAGTGAGCATCAACGTCAACCTGCGAGAGGGTACCGGCGGGCCGGAAACGGCCCCCGACGCCTCACCCGACCGGACCCGTCAGAAGGTGGCCTGGGTCAAGGAGGCGGCCGGCGACAGATTCGATGAATTGGAGCTCAACGCCCTGATCGGCTTCGTCATGATCACCGAGGACGCGTCGGGCGTGGCCGAAGCCATGGCACCTCATTTTGGCATAGCCGCCGAGGATGCCCTGCACGTTCCCCTGGCCCTCCTCGGCACCCTCGACGAGATGGCCGAGGAGCTCGAGTGGCGTCGTCAGGAGTACGGGATCTCCTATTGGTCGATCGAGGCCGACGATTGGGAGGCCCTCGGTCCGGTCGTGTCGAAGTTGTCGGGCACCTGAATAGCGAAACAGGGGGCGTGGCATGACCGGTGGGGCGGCCCGCATGGGGGCATACCGGCCGTGTGAGATTCGTCCAGGGCCTGTGATCCCCTTGTCCTGGGGAGGGCAAGGAACCGGAAATGCCGCGTTCTGCCCCGCCCAACGGCCTATCCTCGCCCCGGACAGGCATTGCCGCTGGAGGGGGCGGGCTGCCAACCGGGAGGCGGAACAATGACAGATACCAACAGCCCCGAGCGAGAGGCCAGTGGCCGGGTGCGGCTCCTCGGCCTCGGCCTGATTGTGGCCGTGGTGGGCGCCGTGGCCCTCGGAGGCTGCACCGCCATCAACGATGCCAAAAAGGCGGTCCACGATGTGGAGGGCAACAAGTCCACCATCGATGCCTTCACCAGCAAGGTCCAAAACGGCGCACCCTCCGCCTTCGCCGTCACCTACAAGACCACCGGCAGCTCGCCGGCCACCATCGTCTACGCCGTGCAGCCTCCCGGGGATGTCTCGTTCTCCGACACGCCGAGTGGCGCTTCGAGTCCGAGCGTCAATCTCATCGTCAATTCAACGGGAAGCTATTCATGCACACCGCCGTCGGCCGGGGGAAGTTCGAACTGGACCTGCCAGAAACTCGGCACCACCAGTGCTCAGCAGCAGAGCGAGATCATCGGCCTCTACACCCCGGCCCACTGGGTCACCTTCCTGAAGGACTTCTCGCTGGCTGCCGGCTTCGCCGGCGATCGCGTCACGACCTCGACCATGACGGTCAACGGGTTCAATCTTCAGTGCGTCGACTTCGTGGCGCCCGGAGTAACCGGAACCAGCACCATCTGCACTACCCCGCAAAATGTCCTCGGCTACGTGCAGGTGGCGGGTGACTCAACCAGTTTCGAGATCACCAACTACACATCCACACCGGCGGCATCGCTGTTCCAGCTGCCTGCAGGCGCCGTCGTCACCACCCAGCAGACCGGTACCACCTGACCGCCGTGCGACCGTCGAATGGTGACACCGACCGGTACATCGGCGGTGGCCTGAGGTGCGCTGCCCTGGTTCAGCTTGGAAGGTTGTCCCCTGCGGTGGGAATGGACCCTCCACCTTCCGGCATGGTTGTGCCTGGCTGAGGAACGGGGCCGGGCGCCGGAGCTCCCGTTGGCGGTATGGAGCCGCCGGCCGGCGCCACTCCTCCCTCGGGTGTGACCGTCACCGGGTTGCCGGAGGCCTCGAGGGCATCCAGCTGAGTCATGATTCCGGCCACCTTGGTCTCGCTGTCGGGTTGCGTGCGATCCCGCTCGCTCAGGAAAACATAGGCCCCGAGCTCCCGAAGCAGATGGTCGACCTGTTTCCCCGTTTGCATCTCTTGAATTTTGGTCTGACCCTGCTGCAAACCGGTCTGTGCCTTGTCAGCCAGAACCGTGGCCTGGGCCTTGACCTTGTCCATCAATCCCATGACGTGACCTCCGTGTGTTTCGGCTGTCTTCACCTGCATGCCGGCGCCCCCGCTGCTGTCAGTTCTAGTCGATGTCGTCGCCATCGGCACTCCTCGGGGTACGTCGACGGCCTTCGCCCGATGACGAGACCGGGCAGTCCGTCGTCTTGGAGGCGCGGACTGACTGTCGACTGAGGTCGGGTAGACGGCGGGCTCCGCCGCGATCATCCCCCAGCGGACCGACTGGACCTGCCCGTCGGCCCGGGGCCCGTCGGCTGTTGTCTAATTTCGAAAATGGGTAGTTGTACCGTCTGCAGCCGATAAACGGAGGCGAAGGGCCGACCATTCTCCGAGGAGAGCCCAGAGGCAGGTGTGGGGGTTCCGGATGGAATGGCCAACCGGGTGACGGCAACTGGGCGCCGGGGTCAGGAGAGACACGGACCGGGGCCAGCCATCAGCGGCCTCGGAATCAGATGTGTGAATGGGCAAAGCGCAGGGGGGCTTGGCTCAGTATGACGGTCCCCAGAAGATGGTTGGAAGGATTGGAAAGGACAACCACGGCCACCGGCCCCTCCGAACGACCGTGCGGCATGGACACTGAATCCTGGGTGAATCGACCAGAGAAGGCCAGGACGCAGACCCGTTGGGTCGTGCCACGGTGAGGAGCAATCTGGGCGTAGAGCTTTGGCGCTTTCTTACGAAGACTGTCCAGGGTGAAGAGATGGACCCCGGTCAGTCGACTGTGGGGTCCGACGGCCTTGGTGGCTGCCGGCAGCGACAGATAGCACGAGCTGTCAGAGGTCCCCAGGTCAGCGCGCGCCGAGGTGCAGCCGGCGCCGAGAGAGGCCAGCACGACACATCCGGCGACCACACGCACCACCAGGGACACTCGATCACGGGTGCGGACCGGGTCGTTCACGAGCCCGACCCCGATGACCGATCCGCCGTCAGTGTGGCAACCGGCTCGGACGGCCGGCCCGAGGTTGCTTCGACCGGAGATTCGAGAGCATGCCGTGGCCATCGTCCGCGTCGAACTTCGAGGGCCAACTCACCCCACAAGAGCCAACCAACCACCAGAACCAGCCAGAAACTGACCAGACGGTAGAGAAGCACAGCATCGACGGTAGTGGCGTGAGCACCGCCGAAGGCCACCAGGGCGATGGTGATGGACCCTTCCACAGCACCCAATCCGCCGGGGGTGATGGGGAGGGCGGCGGCCAGCTGGCCGGCGCCGTAGGCCAGAAGGAGGCCATTCCAGGGGATGGTCGTGCCGATGGCCAGAAACATGACGGCGAAGACCACGCAGTCGAAGATCCAGCTGCCCAGGCCCCACAGCACAATGACGATGACCTGTCGCCAGCCCAACTGGACGGACATGATCCGGGCCACGATCCGGTCGACATGGGCTGCAGAGTCACCGCGGGGGCGGCGGAAGACCGAACGTGAGGCCCTCATACCCCAGGTCAGAACCACAAAGAGGGGGCGCTCATAGACGAAGAGGGCGCCGATGGCCACGGTGATGAAGAGGACGCCGACGATTACGGGTATCAGATCGAGTGAGGCACCCTCACCGGTGGCGAGGCCGAGTCCGGCGGCGGCCACGATAGACAGGGCGACCATCGAACCGATGAAGGTTCCCACCATGGCCCACACGGCCACCGTGTCCTCTGCCCCGAAACGTCGGAACCATCGGAACCCGTATACGGCAGATACGGCGCTGCCGGCGGGAAGCGAATTGGTAATGGCCTGCGAAGCAAAGGTCATCCGGAGCAGCGGGAACCACGGGGGCACGACGCCGCCGCTGGTCAGCAGCTTCTGTTCCATACCGGCGAAGCACACAAACGAGAGGGCTTCGGCCACTACCGCCATCGGGATCCACCACCAGTTCAGATTGTCGAGCGCGGTGGAAAGACCGGAGAGTTCGTCCGTGTGGGCGCTCAGGACCCAGACGGCTAGGACGAGAACGGCGACGCCGATCACATAGCGGGCTACCGGCCAATAGCGGCGCATGCCCTTCTTCTGTCGGGTCTCCGGCTGGTCGTCGCCTGCGCCGTGGCCGTCACCGCCGCCGTCGCCGTCGCCGTCGCCTGGGCCGTGGCCACTCTGGTGAGGCGCGTCGATCACACCGGATCCGCGGCAGGCCATGGCGCCGCCTCACTGCTGTCCATGGGTCCCGCCGTCTGACATCAGGTGGACACGTTCACTGCGGACTCGGCACCCGGCTCCCCTGTGCATCCAGGGATCGTACCGGCGGGAGTCGGTCAATTTGGGCCAGCGCTCCATCAGCGAACCCGGCCCGGCCCGGCCTCGAATGAGGCCCTGATGGGTCCAGCCGGCGCCTGCCCAGCCGGCGACTATGAGGCCTGGGCCTGACGGAGCAGACAGGTGACGTGCGACGCACCCCTCGCCCCGCGGGCCGACCAGTGCACCGTGGCGTGCTTCTCCACATCCGGGACCGTGACGAGGGTGGAGCTGACGACGGTGGATCCGGGCACGGAGGCGAAGTCGACCACCAGCTGGAAGGTCTTGGTGGCGGATCCCGAGTTGGTCACGGTGCCTGTGACCACCCAGGCACCGGCCTTGGGGGCACAGGCGGTGAAGGCCACCTCGGATCGTGCGTTCTCCGCCGGGTCGAAGGTGATTGGTTTGCTGGGGGCCACGACCGACGTGCTGGGGGCCGCCGTCGTGTTGACGGCCGTTGATCCCGAGGACGAACAGGCGGCCACAGCCACGGCGCAAGCCATAACCATGAGAGCGGCACGCACACGGGCGGGGAACCACTGCGTGGTCATCGGCCCCTCACAGGTTGGGCTGCCTCCACAATCTGGAGCGCCTCCGCCAAAAGAAAGCCGAGGCCACGGAGCGCTCCCTTGCGCTCCGTGACCCCGGCCCCTTCCGTTCTGATTCCTAGCTATTGACCGTCAGGGAGAAGAAGCCCACTTGCTTGTGCTTGGGCTTGGCACTGTCGGTCACCGAGATGGTGAGCGTGTAGGTACCGGGCACGACCTTCTTGGCCGACGGGGTGCCGGACAGTACACCCTTGGCCGACAGCTTGAGGCCCTTGGGCAGGCCCGACACTGCGGCCCACTTGTAGGGCGCCACTCCGCCGGATGCGGCCATCGTGTAGCTGTAGGCGTGTCCGATGGTGGCCGGCGGCAGCGGCGAGGTCGTGGTGATGTGGACCCCGGCATAGCTGAGCGTCACGGACGAGGAGTTCGACGTCACCGTCGTGTTGCTCGGAGGCGCCTTGGCCGTCGCCGTGGCCGTGTTGGTGATCGTCCCGTTGTCGACGTCCGCCTGCGTGGTGGTGTAGCTGCCGGTGCAGGTCTTCGACGCCCCAGGGGCGAGTGAACCCGACGGGCAGCTCACGCTGGCGATCAGGTTGTCGGAGACGGCCACGCTCGAGAGGGTGGTCGTGCCGGTGTTGGTCACCTTGTAGCTGTAGGTCAGGACCTGTCCGGCGCCGGTGAAGTAGGCGGCGCTGGTCGACTTGACCAAACTCAGGGTGGAGGTGGCCGATGAGGCCTCCACCGTCACCGATGACGAGTTGGAGGTGACCGAGACACTCCCGTGGATGGCCGTGCCGTGGGCGGTGGCAGTGTTGGTCACCGAGCCGGCGTCCACGTTGGCCTGGGTCACCGTGTAGGTGGCCGTGCAGGTCTCCGAGGCCCCAGGGGCGAGCGAGCCACTCGGGCAGGTGATGTCCGAACCGGGCACCACGTTGTCCGATATGCCCACACCCGAGATCGTCGTCGTTCCCGTGTTGGTCACCGTGTAGGTGTAGTGGATGGTGTCGCCGGCCTTGCCGTAGCCCGACGAGTTTGTCGCCTTGACCAGCCCCAGGTACGAGGTGGCATTGGAGGCGTCCACCGTTACCGAGGAGGCCCCCGAGGTGACGGTGGCATCCTGCGGGTTGGTGGCCGATGCGGTGGCCGTGTTGGTCACCGAACCGGCGTCCACGTCGGCCTGGGTCACCGTGTAGCTGCCGGTGCAGGTCTCCGAGGCACCGGGGGCCAGTGTGGGCTGCAGGCAGCTCACCCCGGCGATCAGGTTGTCGGAGACGCCCACACCCGTGAGGGTGGTCGTGCCGGTGTTGGTCACCAGGTAGCTGTAGTCGATGACGTCACCGGCCGCTCCGTACCCGGTCGAGTTGGTCGACTTGGTGATGGACAAGCTGGAGGCGGCTCCACTGGCCTCGACCGTGAGCGAGGACGATCCGGAGGTGACGCTGTTGCTCTGGGGATCGGTGGCACTGGCGCTGGCCGTATTGGTCACCGAACCATGGTCCACATCAGCCTGGGTCACCGTGTAGCTACCGGTGCAGGTCTCCGATGCCCCGGGGGCAAGGGAGCCCGGCGGGCAGCTCACGTTGGCGATCAGGTTGTCGGTGACGCCCACACCCGAGAGGGTGGTCGTGCCCGTGTTGGTCACCAGGTAGCTGTAGTCGATGACATCTCCGGCGGCGCCGTAGCCGCTGGAGGTGGTCGCCTTGCTGAGGCTCAGCGACGAGGTGGCGTTGGAGGCGTCGACCGTGACCGTGGCCGATCCGGAGGTCTCCGTCGTGTTGGACGGGTTGGTGGCACTGGCGGTGGCCGTGTTGGTCACCGAACCGGCGTCCACGTCGGCCTGGGTCGCCGTGTAACTACCGGTGCAGGTCTCCGACGCCCCGGGGGCCAGGGAGCCCGGCGGGCAGCTGACGGTGGCGATCAGGTTGTCGGAGACGGCCACGTTGGACAGAGTGGTCGTGCCTGTGTTGGTCACCAGGTAGCTGTAGTCGATGGTGTCACCAGCAGCTCCGTAGCCGCTGGAGGTGGTCGACTTGCTGAGGCTCAGCGAAGAGGTGGCGGTGGAGGCATCGACCGTGACCGAGGACGTGTTGGATGTCTCCATCACGCTGTCCGGGTTGTTGCCACTGGCGGTGGCCGTGTTGGTCACCGACCCGTTGTCCACGTCGGCCTGGGTCACCGTGTAGCTACCGGTGCAGGTCTCCGATGATCCCGGCGTGAGGTCGCCCGGCGGGCAGTTCACGTCAGGGATGAGGCTGTCGGTGACGCTGATGCCCGAGAGGGTCGTCGTGCCCGTGTTCTTCACCACGTAGCTGTAGTCGAGGGTGTCACCAGCAGCTCCGTAGCCGCTCGAAGAGGTCGACTTGACCAGGCTCAGCGAAGAGAACGTGTCGGAGGCATCGACCGTGACGGTGGACGATGCGGAGCTCACCGGGTTGCTGGCCGGGTTGGTGGCACTGGCGGTGGCCGTGTTGGTCACCGATCCGGCGTCCACGTCGGCCTGGGTCACCGTGTAACTCCCGGTGCAGGTCTCCGACGCCCCGGGGGCGAGGGAGCCCGACGGGCAGCTGACGCTGGCGATCAGGTTGTCAGAGACGGCCACGTTGGAAAGGGTGGTCGTGCCGGTGTTGGTCACCACGTAGCTGTAGTTGATGACGTTACCGGCGGCGCCGTAGCCGCTCGAAGTGGTCGACTTGACCAGGCTCATCGAGGATGTCGAGGAGGCCGGAACGGTCACCGAGGACGAGTTGGAGGTGACAGGTACGGTCCCGTTGATGGCCGTTCCGCTGGCGGTGGCCGAGTTGGTCACCGAGCCGGCATCCACATCGGCCTGGGTGGCGGTGTAGCTACCGGTGCAGGTCTCCGACGCCCCGGGGGCGAGAGAGCCCGGCGGGCAGCTGACACTGGCGATCAGGCTGTCCGACACCGCAATGCTGGACTCGGTGGTCGTTCCGGTGTTGGTCACCACGTAGCTGTAGTCGATGACATTACCGGCGGCACCGTAAGTCGGTGTGGTCGGTGACACCGACTTGGTCAGGCTCAGCGAGGAGACGGCGGTGGAGGCGTCGACCGTGACCGAGGACGAGTTGGACGTCTCGGTGGCGCTCGACGGGTTGGTGCCGGTGGCCGAAGCGGTGTTGGTCACCGATCCGTTGTCCACGTCGGCCTGGGTCACCGTGTAGCTACCGGTGCAGGTCACCGAGGCCCCGGGGGCGAGGGAGCCCGACGGGCAGCTGACGCTGGCGATCAGGTTGTCCGACACCGCAATGTTGGACTCGGTGGTCGTGCCGGTGTTGGTCACCAGGTAGCTGTAGTTGATGACGTTGCCTGGGGCACCGTAGCCGGCGGAGCTGGTCGACTTGACCAGGCTCAGGGTGGAGGTGGCGTTGGACGCATCGACCGTGACGCTCGAAGGCGACGAGGTCACCGTGGCGCTCGACGGGTTGGTGGCCGAAGCGGTGGCCGTGTTGGTCACCGATCCGCTGTCCACGTCGGCCTGGGTCACCGTGTAACTACCGGTGCAGGTCTCCGACACCCCGGGGGCGAGGGAACCGTTCGGACAGCTCACGTTGGCGATGAGATTGTCGGAAACGCCCCAGTTGGACAGGGTGGTCGTGCCGGTGTTGGTGACCACGTAGTTGTAGTCGATGACGTTTCCGGCCGCACCGTAGGCGGGCGTGGCCGGCGCTGCCGACTTGGTCACGCTGATGGATGAGGTGGCGTTGGAGGCCAGGACGGTGACCGTCGACGCGTTGGAGGTCGACGTCACATTGGACGCGTTCTCCCCCGAAGCGGTGGCCGTGTTGGTCACCGATCCGTTGTCCACGTCGGCCTGGGTCACCGTGTAGCTACCGGTGCAGGTCTCCGATGCCCCGGGGGCGAGGGAGCCCGGCGGGCAGCTCACACCGGCGATCAGGTTGTCCGACACCGAAATGCTGGATTCGGTGGTGGTGCCGGTGTTGGTGACCAGGTAGCTGTAGGCAATCGTATTGCCGGCGGCGCCGTAGCCCGTGGAGCTGGTCGACTTGACCAGACTGAGCGAGGACGTCGCGTCGCTGGCTTCCACAGTGACCGAGGACGGGGCCGAATCGGTCGGGTTTCCGGAGGTGTTCAACCCGCTGGCGGTGGCCGTGTTGGTCACCGAGCCGGCGTCGACATCAGCCTGGGTCACCGTGTAGGTCCCGGTGCAGGTCTCCGACGCACCGGAGGCGAGAGAACTGCTCGGACAGCTGATCTGAGCTGTCGGGATCTTGTTGTCGTTGATCTGGACGTTGGTCTCAGTGTTGGGTCCGGTGTTGGTGACCTGATAGCTGTAGTTGATCGTGTCACCGGCCTTGGAGTAGCCGCCGTCCAGGTAGGCCGTGGTGGAAGTCTTGACCACCAGGAAGCCCTGGACGTCGAGCGTGGCCACAGCCTCGACGGTGCCCAGGTTGGTGCCCCGGGCCGTCTGGTAGCTGTCGTTGGGGCCGTTGCCGGGCAGCGGGGTGGTGTTGGACTCGTCGATGTAGACGTTGTACTGGCCCGGGTCGAGGCTCGAAGGAACCTGGAAGCTACCGGTCGGCTTGCCCGGCGTCAGGGTGCAGGGGTTGGGGGCGACTGTGGTGCTCTCGGCCCCGGTGCAAGCGTAAGCGTCGGCTGGAATGGTCACCGTCGAGTTGTTGACGGGCACCGCCGTAGCCCGGCTGGTTCCGATCAGGACCTGGGGTGCACTGACCGGGTAGAAGTTGGAGGAGTCGTTCTGGAAGTCACCGTAAGGGCCGGCGTTCGGCGCTCCGGAGTTGGCGCCCCACCAGTTGGTCCCCCCGGTGACATTGACCGTGCCCCCGGTCTGGGTACTTGAGGACGACAGGGTGGCGGTCGGCGTCTGGGGAACCGGCTGGCCGCTGTAGAAGAGCTCCAGTGACGAGTAGTTGGTCGATCCGTTCTCGTCGTTGCCGGAGGAGAGAACGATGGTGCAGCTCACCAGGCCGGCGTTGACGTCGGCCTGATTCGGCGGACAGTTGGCGTCACCGGTGGCGGCAAGATTGCCATTGGTCCCTCCGGCCTTGTCCGTGTTCCCTCCGGCCGAGTTAGAACCGAGACCGCTGTATGAGCAGTCCCCACCGTTGACCCAGGTGCTGGGCAGGGCCATCGACGCCGTCGATGTCCCGAAGGCCGAGGTACTGGTCGAGGCCAAGATGTTGACCGATCCGAAGCAGCCGCCCTGTGCACCGCCGCTGGCACTGGTGAGGTCGAGGTTGGACGAGGGCAGATCGCCCAGGGCCGCTGACGGATTGGAATCGGTCGGCGTCGGTAGCGGGTTGGCCGTGTTCATGGTCCAGGCCGTGCCCAGGCCACCGTCGGCAGAGACACCCACGCCGCCGGTACAGGTCGGTTCGTTCTTGGTCGTCCCGGCCGTCACCCCGTTGGTGAGAGGCTGGCCGAAGGCCGACTGCGAACCGGCCTGCTCGAGGTCCTGGTTGGTGTCGAACATGGACACAGTGGCGCCGCTAGACGTCCAGGTGCACTCGTTCTGCGACCACGTGGCGATGCTGTCGGTAGAGGTCCCGCCGGAGTTGGTGGCCACCGGGGCCATGGTCACCGGGGCGCTGGCTGCATTGTTGTTGTTGGTGCCGCAGATTTGAGCGGTGCCGGCTGCCAGGTTGACGTTCTGGATCGAGTAGTTGGCGATACCGGCCGGCGTGGTGCCGGCGGTGAGGCTGGTCAAGGGCAGGGAGCCGGTGGATCCGGGGTTGGTGCCAGTCGGACCGACCTGGCCGGCGCTGACTTCAAGGTCATAGCAGAAGGGCACGCCCTTGATGGCCGAGAAGTAGTTGCCGTCGGTCGAGCCATCGGTCGCCCAGCTCGGAGCTGGTTGCGAGATGGTCAGTGTCCAGGTGCCCGACGTGGCGTTAGGGGCACCGTTGACCCCGGCCGTGGCGAGGAAGGTGGTGCTGGTAGGTCCCGTTCTGGCTGTAGGTCGGGTTCTCGGCCACCGGACAGGTGAGGATGTACTCCTCGGTCACACCCGAGCCCGAGGTGGACTGGGTACAGGCGGGGGAGCTGGACGTCGAGGTGGCCTCGGTGGCAGCCGACGGCAGCGTGCCCGAGTTGAGGGTGATCGACGCCGGGTAGTTGCCGGGACTAGCTGTGGCAAACCCACTGCTGTAGCAGGCGACCGAGTAGCTCTCCGCCGTTCCGTCCACCCAGGAGGTGGAAGTTCCGGCCGCGGCCGGTGCCGTGCAGGTGGTGGTCGGCGGGGTGATGGTGACGGTGAGGGTTCCCGAGGTGGCCGTACCGGCTCCACCGGGTCCCGTGGCCGTGAAGGTAATCGGGTAGGAGCCGCCATCCGACGAGGTCGGGGTGTCGGCCAGGGCGCACTCCAGTATGTACTCCTCGGTGGTACCCGAACCGGACGTGCCATGGGTGCAGGCCGGGGTGCTCGAGGTCGATGTCGCCAGGGTCGGGTTGCCGTCGGCCGGCAGCGAGCCGGTGTTGATGGCGATCGAGTTCGGGTAGGCCGCCGTCCCTGACACACCACTCTGAGCTTCGCATTCGACCGTATAGCTGTTGGCCACATTCTCGTAGAAGGTGGAGGCCGTCCCGCCTGTGGCCGGGTCGATGCAGGTCGGGGTGATGGCGGCCACCGTGAGGTTCCAGGTACCGGTGTTCACCGTGTTACCGCCGTTGGCTCCGGGGGCGGCGGTGAAGGTTACCGGGTAGTTTCCTACGTCGGTTGCCGTCGGTGTCTCGGTGATGGTGCAGGTGTCGATGTACTCCTCGGCATTGCCCGTACCGGAGGTCGACGTGGTGCAGGCCGGGCTCCCCCCGACGGACTGGAAGGTGGCATCGGCCGGCAACGAGCCGGTGTTGACGGTGATGGCGGAGGGGTAGTTGCCGGCGCTGGCCGTGGCGAACCCGGTGCCGTAACAGGTCACAGAGAAGGTGTTGGCGATGCCCGCCTTGAAGGTGGTGGCGGTCCCGCCCGATGCCGGGGACGTGCAGACGTCACTCGGTCCGGTCACCGTCAGATTCCAGGCACCGGAGGTGGCTGTGGCGGTGTTGTGGGAGTCGCTCGACGCGTAGGTGGACGTGTAGCTGCCGTTGTCGGCCGGTACGGCGTCCTCGGTCTGCGGACAGGTGAGGATGTACTCCTCAGTGGTGCCTGATCCCGAAGTCGATTTGGTACAGGCCGGGGTACTGGACGTCGACGTGGCCGAAACCAGGTCGGTGGGCAGGGTAGCCGGGGTGTTGGGGACGATCGAGGTGGGATAGGGAGTCGGAACGGTGCCCGCCAATCCCGTGAAGTTGTCCTCGCCGTAGCAGGCCACCGAGTACGAGTTGTTGGTGCCACCGTTCGACGAGTTGAAGGTGGTGGCGGTACCTCCCGAGGCGGGGGCGGTGCAGGTCATGGTCTCGTTGCCGGGCGTGATGGTCAGTGCACCCGACGTCGCCCCGGCCACGCCGTTGGTGGTGGGGGTGAAGGTGAAGGCTGTGGGCGTTCCCGCGTCGGTTGTGGTGGGAGTGAAGGTGAGTGGGCACTCGAGGATGTACTCCTCAGTGGTGCCCGACCCCGAGGTCGTGGTGGTACATGCCGGCGAACTGGAGGTCGACGTAGAAAACGTGACAGGGGCATCGGCGAAGCCTGTCCCCGACGCGATGGCGATCGAACTCGGGTACTGGGTCTGGCCGGAGACGTGGGTCTCGTTCTCGCACTCGACCATGTAGGTATTGGCATACCCGGTGACGAACTTCTGCGCCGTGCCGCCCGAAGCGGGATCGATGCAGGCCTGGGTGGTATTGGACACTGTGATGGTCAGAGTCCCCGAATTGGCGGCTGTCCCGCCGTCGGTCCCTGGGTTGGCCGTGTAGCTGACCGGATATGTACCACCGGTGCCGGGTCCTGCGGCGACCTGGGAGGGGGTCGGGTCGTCGGTGATGCCGCAAGTGAGGATGTAGGCCTCGGTGGTCCCCGACCCAGAGGTCGAGGTGGTACAGGCCGGGCTGGAGGAGGTAGAGGTGCCCTGGGTGGCGCCGGTGGGGAGGGCGCCCGTGTTGACGGTGATCGAAGCCGGGTAGGCGGTTGTACCGGTCACCCCGCTCACGCCTTGGCACACCACAGTCTGGGTGTTGGTGACACCGGTGTAGAAGGTGGCCGATGTGCCCCCGGAAGCCGGAGTGGTGCAGGAATAGGTGGGGGTCACGGCGCCGGCCGGGGAAGCGGTGAGCACGGCCTCGGTGGTGAGGCCGGCGAAGGTCCCGATCAGGAGGATGAGCCCGAAGATGAGTCGGCCCGTGCCCTTGACGCCGAGCTTGCGGCGGGACGGATGCCTGACCGCGTCTGCGGCACGCCGTGGTTCAGGCGTGCCGGATTCATCGGAGAACAGCTCGTTCGATGACAATTGAAACCCCCATCCACAGTGCGGAATACCGCACGACTCCAAACGGACCTGATGGTCCTCCATCGATGGGGCTAAAAAAGCATCCCCGCCGCGACAGTAGAGGCAGTTAAACACACGCGACTGCCGATTGCATCCTAAAATTTGATGATTTCCAAACGTTCGTTTTAGGCACTTGGCAGTCTGGCCGCCAAAAAGTCCAGCATGGCCCATAGAGCGGCCTTGCTTCGCGCTGCCTACCCCCCCTCGCGAATCTCCAAAAATATTCAGAGTCACTCTGCATGTGTCGGCTGCCGATGGGATCGACGCACCGTCGATAACAGGGCACCCGCCACCTCAATCGGTCGACGACTGGGGACCTACAGCTCGAGGACGCCAGCGACTGAAAGCGTTATGCACTGGGGCAGGTCGGTCCCCGCAGTGGGACGGGAGACATGGGTGCGAGCGCCAGTGGCCAGAGACCGGCCTCCCCGACGCCGGTATCTGGACGGGATATCGCCTCGGTCCGGCTCCGAACCCTCTGCTTCATGCGTCCCAGTCAGGAGATGCCTCCGGTTTGACGACGAAGCGGCGATAGCGTGAGGCGGATGACGGCGATCTCCGGCACAAACGGGGCACCCGGAGTACCGGGTGCCCGTCGACCTGTGCTCCTCCGACCGATCGCCCAGCTCGTCGCCGTGGTGTTCGTGGCAGGGATGGTCCTCCCGTTGATGGTCCTGACCGCGACTTCTTCTCCAGCCGCGGCCGCGACGGCTTCGACCGCTTCCACGCAGCGGATACCGCACTGCCCGCCCGACTGCGGCGCAGTGGCTGCCGGCGATCCACTGTTGGTGGGATTCATGACGGCCAACCCCGGGGTCGACTGGCAGGCCTTTCCTGCCGCCGACAGCCAGTCGTACGTCAACTCGCTGCGACGGAACTCCAGCCGTCTGGGCGCTAGCACGGCCAACACCAACGTCGCCGCGGCACGATGGAACTCGGTGACCGGCGGTTACAGCCTGCTGATCACCCTCGTGTCGTCCACGTCCCTGACCAAGGTCCACCTTCAGAGCCCACTCGGAGACGCGTCCGATCTGTGCTCGTCGGCTGGCGGAGCCCCTACCGGCTCGCCCACCCCCATCCCCGGGATTCCCGACTCGGTCTCGGGTTCCTGCGTGTTCCGGCCGAATTCCGCCGTCAAGGGCGCTGTCGTCGGGGCCTTTGTCCGAGGCAACGTGGCCGTTCTGTTCCAGATCAGCTCCCATTTGCATGCAGACGTCAACCTCCTCAACACCGTGTCTGTGGCCCATCAGCAGTACGCGTCTCTTCCCGCCGGGGGGGTGCCGGTCTCCAGTGGAGGTGTCGACTTCGAATGGGTCCTCTTCTGGCTGTGCATCCTGGCCGCCCTGGCCTTCGCCATCGTGGCCTGCGCCCGTCGAAGAGGGAGCTGGCGGGGGCCCTTCGAGGCCGTAGCCGAGGCATTCGGTCGCCGGAAGTTGGCCCTCGGGGTGTCGCTCCTGGCTGTCGTCGGTGCCATCGCATTCTCGATGCTCGATTCCACCATCTGGCGAGGGTTCGGCGAGTGGTTCGGAGTGGCCACGTTCGGTGACTTCTGGCAGAACTGGGCCGACGCGGCCTATATGACGTTTGCCGGTGGCTACGGGCACATCTACGTGCTCGACCGGACGCTCGAAACGGCGCCTGCGCTGCAGGTGATCACCGCACCCATCGCCCGGCTGGCCTACGGCCTCTCGTTTCCCTACCCGAGTGCCGTCCTGTACCCGGCGGCCTATTGGGTGGCGGGACCCTTGTTCATGGGTGGCATGGCCCTCCCCATCTGTGCCTGTGACCGCTGGCTGACCGGGATGGGTGTGACCGACATCCGTCGTCGTCTCACCGTTCTCGGTGTGTTGGCCATCACGCTGCCTCCGATCCCCCTGAGCGGTCATCCGGAGGACCTGATTTCCCTCGGGGCGATGCTCTACGGGATCGCCGCCGCCTTCGAGGAACGGCCGCGTGCCACCGGGTGGTGGCTGGGGGTTGCTCTCGCCTTCCAGCCCTTCGCCTTTTTGGCCATACCGATCGCCTTCATCTTCCTCAGGCGGCGACAGTGGCTCACCGCCCTCGGCCCCATCATCGCCGTGCCGCTGGCCTTCCTGGTCGTCCCCGTGATCGCCGATCCGAGCGTGACCGTGGGGCAGCTGCTCCACCAGAGGGTCTATGACGTCTTCGGCTACATCAGTCCGACCTGGAACCTCGACCCGGGAGTGGCGGCCTTCATTCGCCTGGCCGTCGCCCTGGCCGCCATCCCGGCGGCCATAGTGCTGGCCCGCTTCCTGCCCGAGAGCCGCCGGCAGGGAGCCGCCCTGGTGGTCTGGACGGTGGCCATGCTGTTCGCCCTCCGGGTCTTCGAGCCCGAGTTGTTCCCCTACTTTCTGGCCCCGACCCTGGCCCTGGTGCCCATCAGCGCCGCGCGGCTGCCGTGGTGGCGACTCGGATCCGTATGCGCACTGGCGGTGTGGCTGACCTGGTGGTTGCATATCGCCGTCCAGGCCAAATGGTCGCTCTTTCTCATCCTGGCCGGCCAGTTGGCCCTGTTCGGAGGCCTGGCCTACCCCGGACGAGTACACCACTCCCCCACCGAACGAACGCCATCGGCGAGACAACCGCAGACCGGTCGACCCACCGATCATGCCGATCGGACCCCCCAGCTCGCCGATCGAGGGCGATAGTCACGGAAGCCGACGGTTCACGGGAGTACCTTTTGCGGATGCGGCGGCAAATCGGATTGGGCGCGGTGGTGGTCCTCGCCGTGCTCGGCGGGTGCTCGACGGCCACCACCGCCAACACCACCACCACCGTTCGAGAAACGCTCAATGCGACGCCGTGCAACTACGCACGGGCCTGGCATGACAATCCGGGGCAGTTCACCGAGTTCGCCCCCTTGGCGCGCTATGCCGGCATGGCTGAAAATGCCCATCTTCGAACGGAGGGTCGGCAGCTCGCCTCGGCTGTGACGGCTCACAACACGGCCGCCATCACTGCCGTGGCCGGAAGCATTTTTGCCGCCTGCCGACAGCTCGGCCTGGTGACAACGCCACCGGCGGCACCCTCGACGACGGGCTGAGGTCCGACCGGCCCGCGGTGCGGTGCATCTCTGATCTCGCCATCAGAGGTGTGCAGTTGTGCCGGGGGCGCCTTTCATCCGGACTGAGGCTTTCCCTTCGACCGTCCGCTGGGCCCCCCTTTTGACGGTGCCGGCGGGTTCGCCCGACCGCTCGACGAGCGCTTTGGCTTCGGGGTTTGACCGCCCTTGGGCTTGGAGCCCTTCTTCGCCGTCTCCGTGCGGGTCGATGTCGGCGGAGCCGTCTGTGTCCGGCCACGGCTCTTGCCGCCGCCGGCACCAGCAGGAGGGCGAGCACCAGAACCCCCCCGGCCCCCGGTGCCCTTCTTCGGCCCCTTTGTCGCCGGAAGGACCGGTCGGGCGGTGTTCGACCCTCCCGCCTGCCGTTGCACCACGCGTGGCTTGGGCTGCGAGGAGACGACCAGCAGTCCGGTGAGTCCGGCAATCTGCAACAGCCACCACGGCAACCAGGCGAGATGCCACTGGGCGACGATGGTGGTGGCGATGGCCAGGGCCACGGCGATCGGGAACCGGAATTTGCTGGCCCGGCCGGCCACCACCAGACCTACGGCCAATGCCGCCCAGGCGTAGTAGTCGGTCATCACCGCTTCCGTATAGGAGCGCAGGGCCAGGGCCAGGACGCACGCCCAGGCCACCAGCTCGGGTCGTTCGCGCCACCGTCGGGCCACCAGGACACCCAGTCCGACAGCGAGGGCAAGGCCCACAAGCCGGATTGGTCCGGCGGCCACGGTCAACGACGCTCCGTGACCACCCAATCCGGGTGATAGCGCTGTCCAGGGCGTCCGTCGGTTCAGGACCGGGGAGCTCGGTTGGTCCAGCAGGGCATGGACCGTGACCCGGAAGTTGGCAATGACCGGTCCGGCCAGGAGCACGGTGGCGGGGAGAAGCGAACGCACGATCATGCCGACCGCTTTGTTCCGCCCGACCACCGCCACCAGCACGGGGAGCATCAACAAGACGAGAGGCTGGAAGGCTACGGCCGCGCCGAAGAGCCAGCCGGCACCCACGAACCGGCGATCCAACACAAAGATGAGCGCATAGACGGCCATGGCCACGGCCACGGCATCTTCGGGGTGGCCCCACCACACAGTTACGTTCCACAGCAGAACCGCTTCAACCAGGCACAGAACCACCCTGCGGGGTGGCGAAACGCCGAGCCGTTCGGCCAGGGCGTCACAGGCGAAGAGCGCAATACACGACAGAATCAGTATGTACGGATCGACCAGGGTGACCCACTGAGGATGGGTCACGTAGGTCGTCGCCGCCGAGTGGATCTCCTGGGCGTTGAGGAATGGAATGTTGGGAGAGCGCAGCGATATGCCACTGGCCGGGACGCTCTGGCCGCCTACGACCTGGAGCACGGCGGTGTGGAAGGAACTGCTCAGCGCACCGAGCGGGGCCAACGCCACCAGGATCCCGGGGAACTCGACGAAGCTCCCGTTGGCCTGGTACACCGAACCGACATGTCCGTGGGCCAACTGGCTGGCGGCGAAGTAGGTGATCCAGAGATCCTGGGGAGAGATCCACAGGGACGGGACGTGCTGACCGAACGAGCCCCACCGGAACACGTAGACCAGGCCGAGGATGACGTAGACGACTGAAACAGCGAGGGGCCAGCGGCGACGGGTCAGCCGCTCGAGTTGACGATCGAACACCCCCGGCCGCGCCACCGGTCTGGACACGGTGCGGAAGTCTTGCACAGCGGCTCGCCGCCTGCCCCGTCATGCCTCGTCTTCCGGCGGCCGCGGTGATCGGCGGACCGGACCGCGGGCCGAGGTCGATCAGACGCAGGGCTAAGGACGGAGGGCTAAGGGCTAATCGCTCCGGCCGGGTGGCACTCAGAAGTCACGGGAAGACCGCCACTGGTCGGGCGGGTGACGGCCGGATAGGTGTGGGCGTCGAATGCGGCCACGAATTGCCGTACCGGCTTGGGCAGTTGCACCTGCAGGCGCCCGGCCGGGCGGGTCCCGGAGGCCGAGGCCATCTCGATGAACAGGGAGCAGTGACCCACCTTGATCGATCCCACCCGCATGTCGGCGCCCATCAGCACGTTCAGGTAGAGGGCCACGGCACAGCTCCGGTTGTTTTTGGGGACGCCGTTGACGCCGGCCGAGGCGAGTGACCGGGCAACCTCGTCGGCGCTCGTCCCCAAACCGATGAGCAGAGAACGGGTCTGCTGCTTGAGCTGTCGACGGTCACTCATCGAGTCTCCCTTCGGTTGCCCTCATGGTAATACCCTCCGAGCTCCGGGGCGTACGAAGCGCACGGCCTGGCTCAGGTCAGGAGGAGCCTCCCCGCCGGTGCTCGGTCGGCGCCACTATCACCGTGGGTCGGCGGGCGGCCAAGGCGCTGGCCGAACGTTGAGGGGGGCGTCGAGGGGCCACCGGACCGGACCGGAGGTGGCGGCGGGTCCCCGACCAGGGGGCCGGGGGGGCGGTCAGACGGTCGGCCAACCGGTAGGCCACCGATTCATAGTTCACCCGCCACCCCACAAAATCGACCCAGGCCTCCTCCGCGCTCCTCTCCATGGGGAAGCCGATGTCGCTGAGCATGCTCACTGCCTGGTCGAACTCCTCGAAGGTCAGGGCAATGGGACCCTGGGGATCGGGATCGGGGTCGACCTCCCAGCGGAGCACCTTGGCGATGCGGTTGAGGGCGGTGAATCCCATCCGCAGGCACAGGCGGGCCTGCGATGAGGCCGTGGTGGGAGCCAGGGCCAGGTGCATGGCGGCCCCGTCCATGACAGCCAACAGGCCGATCAGCCACGAGAACCACGGCTCGGGCGACCGGAACAGCAGCATTACCGGGTAGGTGGTGTGGCTTTCGGCCAGGTCCGCAGCCCACGCCTCCCAGGAGGCGTAGAAGGCGGGCAGGGTGTCGGTGATGCCCACCAGCTGCTGGCGGGCCAGCACCTCGGGACCCCACGCCGGGAGGCCGGCCCGGCTCTCGAGCATGGAGACCAGCGCTTCACGTCGGTTGAAGGCGCCGTAGAGGGCGGGCAGATAGGCGATCTGGAGAGCCACGATGACGACCCAGGTGGCGCCGGCCACGATGTCCACCGCCGAGTTGGGCGGCCCGCTCACGTCGATCGTGCCCACCGTGAAGACGGCCCCCGCCGCCTGGGCCAGGGCCGAACCCAGTTGGTGGGTGGTGGCGTACAGCATGAGGCCGAAGCCGAGGATGAATCCGGCGGCCCAGAACATCAACTGTCCGATGAGGACCACCGGTGCGGTGGGGGCCAACAGGGCGTCCTTGCCCTCGAAGGTCCGGGCCAGCCGGGCCAGCATCAGAAAGGCCAGCCGCACGCTCCGGTTGACAAGCAGTATCGACCGCTCGAATCCCCGCGGCTCGCGGGGCAGCACGATGGTGAACAGGACGCTGGCCGCGGTGAGCAGGGCCACGATGACCCCGACCACGAACAGAACAACGCTCATGACTCCGAAGCGTCCCCGCCCACGACGACAGGGGCGGGACCGGTCAACATCACCGGGAGCGTAGCGGGGGTCCCCTCACTGACCTGATGTCCCGCCGCTCGGACGCCTGTCCCGCCGCTCGGACGGCCTCGCCCGCCGCTCGGACGGCCTCGTGCCGGACCCCTTAGCCGCTAAGCGGACTCCCCCGTCGGCACGGCCAGGAAGTCCCCGCCCGACCAGGTGGCAGGAGGATCACCTCCGCGCTCGATCGACCAGCGCAGCCTACCGGGGATGCCTGAGGCCGTTTCGGCCCGCGCGCTTGCCAATCGGGGCCGATTACAGGACAATCCTCCACGTCGACGGCACCCGATCGTCCGGCCGAAGGGGTGTCGCAAACCAGAGCCGAAGAGGCGTGATGGACGGAGACATCGTCATACGGGGCGGCACCGTGGTGGACGGCCACGACACACCCGGCCGCAGGGCCGATGTGGCTGTCACCGGCGGCACCATCGTCGCCGTCGGCCAGGGACTGACCGGCTCGACCGAATTGGATGCGTCCGGCCAGGTGGTCGCCCCCGGCTTCATCGACATCCACACCCACTACGACGCCCAGGTCTTCTGGGACCCTGATCTCACCCCTTCGTCCTTCCACGGGGTGACGACCGTGGTGGCCGGCAATTGCGGCTTCTCCATCGCCCCGATCCGACCGGATGATGTCGAGTTGCTGGTCCGCACCTTGCAACACGTCGAAGACATGAGCTTCGACACCCTGATGGCGGGAGTTCCCTGGCGGGAGTTCGAGACCTTCCCCCAGTACCTCGCCGCCGTCGAGCGCCGTGGGGTGACCCTCAACTACGGCTGCTACATCGGCCACACCGCCGTGCGGCTCTTCGCCATGGGACCCGAGGCCTATGAACGGGCCGCCACCGAGGACGAACTGGCCGCCATGGTCGGGATGGTGGATGACGCCCTCGCCGTGGGAGCCATGGGCTTCGCCACCAGCTGGTCACCCACCCACAACGGGGACCACGGTCGACCGGTTCCGTCGCGGGTCGCCGACTTCGACGAGTTGGCCGCCCTCCTCGAGCCGCTGCGCCGGCGCCACCGGGGCGTGGCCGCTCTCCTGCCCGGCGGCGTGTTGTCCAACAGCCGGATGTTCGAGTTGCAACGCCACATAGGCCGGCCGTTCACGTGGACCGCACTGCTCACCTTCGCCGGCACGGACTACCACCGGGGTGTGATGAGCGAACACGCCGAAGCCCGGGCTTCGGGGGTCGACGTATGGCCTCAGGTGTCATGCCGACCGCTGGTGTTCCAGATGAACCTGTCCGAGCCCTTCTCCCTCAACACCTTCCCCAACTTCGCCGCCCTCATGGATGCGCCCGCCGCCGACCGGATGGCCGCCTACCGCGATCCGGCGTGGAGGGAAGCCACCCAGCACCAGCTGACGTCCGGTGCCTTCAGCCTGTTCAACACCGCCTCCCTGTCGGTGGCGGAGTCGTCCACCCGACCGGACCTCGAGGGCCGTCGGGTCGTCGAAGTGGCCGACCAGTGGGGCGTGACTCCGCTCGACGTGCTGCTGGACCTCTCCCTGGCCGACGACCTGACCACCCGCTTCTGGTCGGTACTGGCCAACGACAACCAGGAGGCCGTCGCCTGGTTGCTGCCCAGGGACGATGTGCTGCTGGGCCTGGCCGACTCCGGCGCCCACGTGAGCCAGCTGTGCGACGCCTGCTTCGCCACCGACCTCCTGGGCACCTGGGTCCGGGAGCGCCAGGTCATGACGCTCGAGCACGCCGTGCACAAGTTGACCGCTGAGCCGGCCCAGGTTTACGCACTCGAGAACCGGGGCTCGATCGACGTCGGGAAGGCGGCCGACCTGGTGGTGTTCGATCCCGAAACGGTGGCTCCGGGACCGATCCGGCGATTGGTCGACTTCCCCGCCGGCGGCGAGCGACTGACCGCCGACCGGCCCGAAGGCATGACCCACGCCCTCGTCAACGGCATTCCCATCCGGGTGGATGGGCGCCCGGTGGCCCCGGGGGATGGTCGGCGACCGGGTTCGGTGCTGCGTACCTGAGGCTGTCCGGTAGCGAGCCACCGACCGGACACGGCCGGGGTGCGACCTCCTACAGTTGGCCCATGCCCGATACACCGGCACGCACCGCCGACCTCTTGGTCCGGTGCCTGGAGAACGAGGGCGTCACCCACGTCTTCGGGATCCCCGGCGAGGAGAACATCCACTTCGTCGAGGCTCTGTCCCGCTCGCCCATCGACTACGTGCTGGTGCGTCACGAACAGGGCGCATCATTTATGGCCGAGACGTACGGACGCCTCACCGGGCGGGCCGGCGTGTGCTCGGCCACCCTCGGCCCGGGAGCCATCAACCTCCTCCTGGGCACAGCCGACGCCACCACCAACTCGACGCCGTTGATCGCACTTTCTGCCCAGGTGGGGATGGACCGCAGTTTCAAGGAGTCCCACCAGGGCGTCGACCTCGTTTCGATGTTCGGCCCCGTTACCAAGTGGTCGGCGCTGATGGCCACCCCGGGTGCCGTGCCCGAAATGGTCCGGAAGGCCTTCAAACTGGCTCAGACCGAGCGGCCCGGAGCCGTCTACCTGGCCGTCCCCGAAGACGTGGAGGTGGCGCCTTATCCGGACCACTCCGAGCCTCTCCCCATCAACATTCCCCGACCCGACGAACCCTCCGCCGAACAGATCGAGCGGGCGGTGTCGATCCTGCGGGAGGCGGTCAACCCGATCGTCCTGGCCGGGCACGGCGCCACCCGGGCCCGGGCCGGCGACAGCCTTCGCCGCTTCGCCGAGAGGTTGGGCGTTCCGGTGGCCACCACGTTCCACGGCAAGGGGGTCTTCCCCGACGACCATCCGCAGGCCCTCGGAGCGGTGGGATTCATGCGCCACGACTACGTCAACTTCGGCTTCGACCTGGCCGATGTGATCATCACCGTCGGCTACGAGCTGCAGGAATTCGATCCCGTCCGCATCAACCCCGGGGGCGACAAGCGCATCATCCACGTTCATCGCTTTCCGGCCGAGGTCGACCGCCACTACAACGTCGCCGTGGGGCTGCAAGGAGACATCGCCAAAAGCCTCGATGAGCTGTCGGCTGCCAGCGAGCGCACGTTTGCCCCCTCCGGTCAGGACCAACAGATCCGACGGCTGCTGGCCGAGGAGATGGAGCGTGGACGACGGGACGATCGCTTCCCCCTGGCTCCGGCCCGAATCGTCGCCGACACCCGGGCGGCACTGGGGCGGGACGACATCGTCCTGGTCGACACCGGGGCCCTCAAGATGTGGATGGCCCGTCTCTACCCCACCTACGCGCCCAATACCTGCCTGATCTCCAACGGGCTGTCGACCATGGCGTGGACGGTGCCGGGGGCGATCGGTGCCAAGTTGGCCCGGCCCGAGGTCAACGTGGTGGTGGCCACCGGCGACGGTGCCTTCCTCATGAACTCCCAGGAGATCGAAACGGCCCTGCGCCAGAAGGTGGCCATGGTCATCGTGATCTGGGTCGACGATGCCTACGGACTGATCAGCTGGAAGATGGAGCTCGAGCTGGGTCATGAGGTCGATACCGCCTTCGGCAATCCCGACTTCGTGGCCTACGCCGAGAGCTTCGGAGCGCGGGGCTACCGGATCACTGCCGCCTATGAGCTGCTCCCCACTCTGCGGGCCGCCCTGGCCGAGCCGACCGTGTCGGTCATCGCCTGCCCGGTCGACTATTCGGCCAATCAGGAGCTCATCCGCTCCCTTGGTGACCTCGACGAGCCGTTGTCATGACGGCCGGATCCGGGGGAAGCGAGCGTCCGACCACCCCCTTCCCCCGGCCGCCCCTCGGCCCACCGGCGCCGGTTCTTGTCGCCGTGGTTCAAGCGCCGGCATGGCCGCTCTCGTTCCCCTCGAACAGCGGAGACGGTGGAAGAAGGGCGGCACCCTGCCGCCCTCGCCCCCTCATGAGGTCCGGCGCTGGCCCGGTACCCTGGCCGACATGTGCCTCCTGGTCTTCGCCTGGCAGCCCGAGGCGGAAAATCCCCTGGTGGTGGCGGCCAATCGCGACGAACGACTCGACCGCCCGGCCTGCTCGATCGGTGTTCTGAGGGACGCGGCGCCCAGGATCCTCGGCGGACGCGACTACCTGGCCGGGGGAACCTGGCTGGCCACCAACGAGAACGGTGTCGTGGCCGGCTTGACCAATCGACCCTCGCCGGGTGGACGCGATACGACCAAGCGGTCGCGGGGGGAACTACCGCTCATGGTGGCCGCGGCCACCAGTGCCGCTGAGGGGGTGGCTTCCCTGTGCCGGACTGTCGAGCCCGGTCAGTACAACCCGGCCTGGCTTCTGGCCGGTGACCGACAGTCCCTGTTCTATGTCGAGGTGGCCGCCGACCGCGCTCCCGTGGTCCATCAGCTGGCTCCGGGCCTCCATGTCCTGGAGAACGTGGCTCTGGACCAGCCGTCCGTCAAGGTCGACCGGGTCCGGTCGCACCTGGCTACCGCTCAATCGGCCGGTGCTTCGCTACCCGTCGCCCTCCGCCAGGTCCTGGCCGATCACACTCTCCCACCCGGGGCCGACAGTGAGTCGGTGGCCGTGGGCGAAGTGATCCGTCGCACCGCCACTCTGGCCTGTTGCGTGCACACCGATGACTACGGAACACGGTCGGCGGCCATGGTCGCCGTTCCCCGAGCCGCCGACGCGGCGCCGGAGATGCTGGTGGCCGACGGCCCTCCCTGTGCGGCGGCCTTCCGGGAAGCCACCTCCCTCTGGTCGCACTGAGCCGACGGCCACGCCGGCGGTCGAGGTTCAGCCGGCCAGTACCCGCCACACCCGACCGGTGGCGTACGAGAGGGCGGCCAGGGCTCCGACGAAGAACCCGACCGGCCAGTTCGACAGATACGAGAGGGCGATGGCGCTCCACACTGTGGCCAGGGCCACGACCACCGAGATGACCAGGGCGATCAGCGGCCTGTCGGTGAAGGAGCGGGCGGCGGCCGGCGGACCGATCATCAGACTGAAGATGAGCAGGGCCCCGACGACGGGCACGGTCATGGTGGTGGCCACGGCCAGCACCAAAAGAAAGGCGAGCTCCATGCGGAAGGCACTGATGCCTCGGGTCTCACCGATCTCGGGGATGGTCGACGACACCATGAGCGGTCGATAGAGGACGACCACGGAGGCGACGCTGAGGACGCCCAGCCCGGCCACGGGAAGCAGTTCGGTGGTGCTCACACCCAGGATCTCGCCGAACAGGAGCGAATAGATCTCCGGCTCGTACTCGGTGGTCCGGCTCAGAAACAGGGCGCCGAAAGCCAGCATCATCACCAGCACCAGGGCGGTGGAGACATCACTGCGCGCCCTCCGGCCCAGCGAGCCGATACCGAGGGCGGTGAGGACGGCGAATACGCCCAGACCGACGAGGATGTTGACCCCGATCAGGCTGGCGCCGGCCGCCCCGGCAAAGGCCCCGTTGGGAATGGCGTGGGCCGGAAATGCCGCTCCCCGCAGGACGACGAAGAACCCGACCACCCCGGCGATGACCGCCACGATGGTTCCCACCACCCAGGCGTTGGTCATGAACCCGGAGAACATCATCGACCTCCGGCCGGACCGGGCACGGTGTTCAGATGGCGCATCGGTGGGAGTCGGCCGCGGCCGACGGGTTGACCTCGGGCGGTGACAGGTTCCGGTCCTTTCGCCGCGACCGGGCCGCAGCGAGACCGGAAATCCCGTAGAGAAGGAGGTTGAGGGCCACGACCATGAAACTGACCGGAATGGCCTGATGACTTCTCCCCCAGTCGTAGCTGTCGTAGGCCAACAGCACGCCCGACCAGGTGGTACCTACCCCGATGACACAGGCGATGCACACCGTCCATCCGATGCGGGTGGTGAGCCGGAGAGAGGTGGCCGCCGGGCCCACCAGCAGGGCCGTCGACAAGATGGCCCCGATGGCCAGAGACGACAAGCCCACCGACACGGCCAGGGCCATCATGAAGAGCAGCCCCACCAGGCGCGTCGGAACCCCCCGCACCGACGCCAGTTCGCTATCGACCGAGGTCAACAGAAGCGGTCGGAAGATCATGGCCATGATCCCGAGAGAGACCACACCGAATACGACAACGGCAGGGACGGTGTCGGCCCCGAGGGTGAAGATGGACCCGAAGAGGATCTGCTGGGTGGCGCCGTTGGCCGCGCCTGAGGTCGTGTCCAAGTAGAGGAACAGGGCGGCCAGACCGATCGAGGCACCGAGGACGATCCCGGTGGCCAGGTCACGTCCGCGGACCCGCTGGACGCCGATCATGTCCATGACTCCCGCCCCCACCACGCCGAACCCCACGAACCCGAGGAGCGGACTCACACCGACCAGCACGGCTCCGGAACCCCCCGCCGCCGACACGTCGGTAAGGGCGTGGCCGGCGAAAGACTGGCCGCGCATGACGGTGAACACCCCGACCACGGCCGAAACCACGGCGGCGCAGGCCCCGACCACCAGGGCGATGTGCACCGGTTGACTGGAGAAGAACCCCGGCTCGAAGACCCAGGTCAGTAGCCGGTGCACGGTCCCTCAATCACTCTCGATGGTGAGGTCGACCGGCGGTGCGGCGTCGTCGCCGGTCCCGTGGCCGGCAATGACCAGCACCCTGTCGTGGACGTGCACCACGTCGACGTGGTGTCCGTACAGTCGGCTCAGGACATCCGGACGGATCACCTCCTCGACCGATCCGCTCGCCGCCCGACCATCGGCCAGGTACACGATCTGATCCATGACGGGGAGGAGGGGATTCATCTCGTGGGCGGTGAGGAGAACGGCCACGTTCTGTTCGCTGGCAATCCGCCCGAGCAGCTCGACGATCTCCTGAGTGCTGTGCAGGTCGAGGTTGGCCAGGGGCTCGTCCAGGAGCAGCAGGGGTGGCCGACTGATCAGTGCGTGGGCGATCAGCGCCCTCTGCTGCTCACCACCGGAGAGCAATCCGACCCGGGATCCGGCGAAGTGGTCGGCCCCCACGGCGTGGAGCATCTCGTCGACCACCTCCGTCCGCCTCTTCCAACGGAGAGGAATCCCCAAGCGGTGTCCATCGAGTCCGAGCGCCACCAGATCCCTGGTCCGCAGAGGCATGTCCGGATCGAACAGAACCTTCTGGGGGACATAGCCAACGGTCCGGTCATGCCGCGCCCGCTCGTCACCGAGCAGCACGATCCGTCCCGCACTCGGTCGCTGCAAGCCGATGATTGTGCGCAGGAGCGTCGTCTTTCCGGCACCGTTGGAGCCGATCATGCCGGTGAACTGTCCTTGATGGACGGAAAAACTCACGTCCTGGAGGATCTGTCGTCCACCCAGCGACACACTGATCCCCTCGACACCCAGAACCTCGGTGTTCCGACCCGGTGGCGGGGCGTCGCTCACAGCCGCTCCGTGGAGACCCGGCCGGTCACCGCTTTTTCGATAGCCGCGACCTCGGCCAACATCCACGATTGGTAGTCGTAGCCGGGTGTGGGCATGGTCTCGTACACGCCGACCACGGGAACACCGGTGCTGATGGCGCGGTCGCGGATCGAGGCGGTGAGGGCATCGACCACCTGTTGGTTGTAGCAGAACACTTTCACCTGGTGCTTGGTGAAGAACCCGTTCTCGAGGGTGATGTCCTGTGGCGCCGGATCGACACCGTTCATGATGTCGGCCTGGAATTGGAAGGGTGTGAGGTTGTCGATGCCCATCGCCTCCAAGAGGTAGTCAGCCACCGGTTCGGTGGTGGCCACGGCCACGCCCCGGTGATGGGCCCTGAATGCGGCGATGGCGTCGAGCCACGGGGTGAGGGAGGCGTCGAAAGAGGCCAGGTTGGCGGCGAAATACGAGGCGTGGGTCGGGTCGAGATTGGTCAGATCGCGGGCCATGGCCCGGGCCGCCGCCGGCATGGCCGTCGGCTTGTACCAGAGGTGGGGATTGGGGGTGTCGTCGGGCAGGCCCAGGAGGTCCTGGACGACGATGACCTTGCGGCCGGGGTTGGGGGACGCCGCCTCGATCTTGGTCATGAAGTCGTCGTACCCGACGCCGTTCTGTACAACCAATCGAGCGTCGCTCACCTCACTGGCCACTCCCGGGCTCGATTCGAACGTGTGGGGATCGGTATTGGGATTGTCCAGAATCGACGAAACGTGGACGTAACGCCCGCCGATCTGGGCCAGGACGTTGGCGTACTGGTTTTCCGCCCCCACGGCGTTGATGATGCCGGGCGTTGATGCTGGAGTACCGCTGGCGCACGCCGTCGTCCCGATGGTCACCGCCAACACGACGGCTACGGCAGCCGCTCCGCCATGCCGGAGTCGTTGGGCCAGGCGGTCGCCCTTCTGTCCTCGAGTCTTGTGTCCTCGAGTCCGCTGTCCTCGACCCATCACCGATCCTCGAGCCACCGCCGCACAGTACCATGAGACTGAGACTCAGTCTCGTTCTCGTGGGCGAGACCGACGGGTACAGTGAGAGGGCCGGAGAGGCACGAGGGAGCAGGCCGGGCCGTGACGTCCACTGACCACATGACCGAGGAATTGCACGGCCTGGTGGAGGAACGCCTCCGCCGGGTCGACCTGCGCTACACCGACGGCCGGCGGGCCCTGGTCGACGTGTTGGCGGCCGGCGGACCGGTGAGCATCGGTGACATCGCCGATCGCCTCCCCGATCTACCCCGGAGTTCGGCCTACCGTCACCTGGTCGACCTGCAGACGGCGGGCGTCATCCGTCGGGTGGCGGCCAACGACGAGTACGCCCGGTTCGAGCTGGCCGAGGACCTCACCGAACATCACCACCACCTGCTGTGCACCCACTGCGGCAATGTCAGCGACATCACCCCGACGGCATCGTTCGAGCGGACTATCGCCCGTCAACTCGACATTCTGGCCGAAGCCCAAGGGTTCCAGCCCCACAGTCACCGGGTCGACGTGCTCGGCCTCTGTGAACGCTGTCAGTGAGCTGACGGAGAGCCGGTCACGGTCCGGCCATCCCCGTGCCCCATGCCGGCAAAAATGGTGTCCACCGCCAGGACCGCCCATCCCGGCGGCGATGGCATCCCCGCTATCCGACGGGCGAAGACCGAACCGGTCAGCATCTGGATGGCCAGATCCACGTCGGCGTCGGGATGCAGCAGTCCCTCCCGGCGGGCCTGTTCCAGCAACTTTCGGATGTAGCCCAGGCGGGGAGCGACAACACGTTCCCGATGCAGGGCCATGGCCCCCCGATCGTCGCGCGACCCGATAAGGGTCCCCACCACCTCGAGGCAGCTCTCGGCGAATCGGGCGTCGAACTCGTTCAGGTAGTCGACGAGTTCCGCGCGGGGGTCGGCCTCGGCACCGGGCGCCAGGTGCGTCGAGCTGTTGGTGGCAATGGCGGCGGTGATCAGATCCGCCTTGTCGCGGTAGCGCCGGTAGATGGTCGCCCGGGCCACACCGGCCTCGGTGGCGACGCTCTCCATCGACACGTTGGCGTATCCCAGCTCAGCCAGCTGACGTAGGGCAGCGGCGGTGATGGCCGAGCTCACCTTCTGGTCGCGGGGCCGGCCCGGCTTTCTCCGCACCTCGGGCACCGGGCGGAGGGCAGCCGGCTGATCGGTGACCGTCATCGGGGTGCAGCCGCCGGTTCGGCGGTGGGCGCCACTTCGGAAGCGGGGTCGGAGGCGGGAGGCGGTCCCATGCTGGGTACGAAGTCGCGTTGGCGCACCAGAACGAAGGAGGCGATCGAGCCTACGAGGGCGATGACGGCACCGATGACCATCAGATGGTTGAGGGTGGCGGAGAATCCGACGCGGTAGGCGTCGAGAAGTGCGGTGCGGGCCGAAGCCGACGGTATCAGTGGCAATACCTCGCGCACCCCTCCCCCGGCCAGAGCGCCCTGGAGAGCCGCGCCACCATGGGCCACCACTTCCTGCCCGGCCGGCGAGCTGTGCAGCGCGCTCAGCGTCCGGCTCTCGATCTGGGACTGGAACACCGTTCCCAGTCCGGCGATGCCGGTGGCGATGCCGACCTGGCGAAAGGTGTTGTTGGCTCCCGAGGCCATCCCACTGCGCTGCGGGGGAACCACCGAGATGGCCGAGGAGGCCAACACCGGGTTCACCGTCCCGATCCCGACCCCGGCCACCACGAAGCCCGGTAGGAGAACGGTCCATCCGGAGGAGGCATGGGTGGTGGCCATCAGGAGGCACCCGGCGGCGATCAGGAACATTCCGGTGCCCAGCAGATAGCGGGAATGGACCCGCACGGTCAGCTTGCCGGCGAAAGGAGCCACGATGAAAGCCAGCATGGTGATGGGCAAGAAACGCACACCGGCAGCCAGTGGTCCGAAGCCCAGATCGTCTTGGATGTAGAGGGTCAGGTACAGGAACATGGCGAAAATGGATGCGGAGATGGTGAAGGCGGTCAGGGACACACCGACCATGGCCGGCCGTTTGAACAGCGTCAGGTCCAGCATGGGATCGGCTTGGCGCCACTCGGCCACCAGGAACACAACCAGAAGCAGCACCGCTCCGACCAGAAGTCCGACGATCAGGGTACTTCCCCATCCGTCATCGTTGCCGCGAACCAGGGCGAAGACCAGCATGAACAGGGCGCCGGAAAACGAAATGAAGCCGATCCAGTCAACGCGCCTGGTGTTGGGATCCCTCGACTCCTGGATACGGGCGAGCGTGACGATGACGGCCAGCACGCCGATGGGCACGTTGACGAAGAAGATCCATCGCCACCCGATGGAACTGGTGATGGCCCCACCCACCAACGGACCGATGGCCACCGCCCCTCCGATGACGGCGCCGTAGATCCCGAAGGCAGTTCCTCTCTCACGGCCGGAGAAGGCGTTGGCAATGAGGGCCAGGGAGGTGGCCAACATGATGGCGCCACCCACTCCCTGGGCCGCCCGGGCCAGATTGAGCATCAAGGAAGTGGTCGACAACCCACAGACCAGTGATGAAGCCGAGAAGACTCCGAGGCCGACGGCAAACACCTCACGCCGGCCGAACATGTCGCCGACCACCCCGGCCGTCAGGAGGAAGGCGGCCAGGGTGAGGGAATAGGCGTCGACCACCCATTGCAGATCACTGAAGGTCGAATGCAGCGACCGCTGGATGTCGGGTAGGGCCACATTGACCACGGTGATGTCCAACAGGAGCATGAACGTCGCCGTGCACACGGCGATCAACGTCCACCACTTGCGGTCTAGATCGGGCATGGTGCTCCTTCCCTGGGGCGGTCATCTGTCGGGTGGTCCTGCTACTTCGAGCGGCAGGCGGGGCGAGCATGCCCCACCCCGATAATTACGATCCAGGTCGTATCGTATTCGAACCCATCCCACCGGGCAAGCACCACCGGCGGGACGGGGGCGCACCACACTGGGGGGTATGCGGATGTTCGTGGCCGTGTGGCCCGACCACGCCACTCGGCGGCTCATCAAAGGTCTGGCCCTCCCACCGGGACCCGATGTCCGACTGGTCGATCCCGCCCACTGGCACGTCACCCTGCAATTCCTGGGTGATGTCGAGGAACAGGCCGTCCCCCGGCTCGGTGCCGCCCTGGAGACCGTGGCGGGGCGGGTGGACGGCCCCATCCAGTGCCGGGTGGGGCCAACCACGGCCTGGCTGGGCGACACCGGCGTGCTGCACCTCCCGGTGACCGGTCTGGACCGGTTGGCCCAGGCGGTGCGGTCGGCCACTCTTCCCGTTCGTGTTCCTCCCCGCGACCACCTGCCGTTCATGGGCCACCTCACGCTGGGCCGATCTCGACGGCGCCGTCCGACAACCTCCCCGAAGGCGGGGCTCGCCTCTATCCCCCTGTCGACCACCTTCCACGTCACCCACTTCGATCTGGTGACCTCGGTGCCCTCACCCACAGGCTCCCGGTACACCCCGGTCCTGCACGTCCCAATTCGATCGGGCGGCTGAGTTTTCGAGCCGACGTGTGGTGCGGTCGACGGTGGTGAGCACGGTTTCCGCCTTCGGTTCTGGCCCGGGATCGATGACCAGTGGGACCCTGCCGTGTAGCGTCGAACTCTGTGAGCGATGGCCCCGAAGACTCTCCCGGTTCGCCAACAGGACCCGGCGCCGGTGACGTACAACCCCAAGCGACTGCAGAGGAGCTGGCCCGCATGCAGGCCGAGCTCGACACGCTCCACCACGAGTTGGACGAGGTCAAAGGGTCGGAGAAACCGAAAAAGAGACGCTTCCGACGGTCGGTGGTGGCCATTCTGGTGGCGCTCTCCTGTCTGCTGGTCGTGCTCTCGACCACCGTCGTGTGGACGCACCGCACCGTGCTCAATACCGACACCTTTGTGGGCACGGTGGGTCCGGTGTTCCAACATCCCGAGGTGGACGCGGCGGTGGCCACCCGCGCCACCAACCAGCTCTTCACCCAGCTCCATTTAAAACTCCGAGTAAAGGATGCCCTGCCGTCGAGGGTCAGCTTCGCCGCCGTACCCATCGTCAACGCCGCCGAGGGCTATGTGTCCGCCGAGCTGGCCAAGGTACTGGGATCGGAGCGCTTTCAAAAGGTCTGGATCGACACCCTCACCTCCACCCACGAGGTGTTGGTGGCCGTCCTGCGCGGCCACAAGACGCAGAGCCTGTCCACGTCGGGCGGTTACATCGTCCTCAACACCGTCCCGGTGATCAACAACGCCTTGGGACAGGTGTCCGGACTGGCCTCCAACCTGACCGGCAAGAATGTCAAGCTGCCCACCATCACATCCGCCGAGGTGCCGCAGGCCGCCGTCAACAAGCTGTCCAAGGCCCTGGGGGTCAAACTGCCCTCCAACTTCGGTCAGATCACTCTGGTTCGCTCCAAAAATCTGGCTACCGTCCAACGCGGGGTCAAAGCCTTCGACCGGCTGACCATCCTTCTTCCCATCGTCACTGTCCTCCTTATCGCCCTGACCCTGTGGCTCTCGGTGGCGCGACGCAGAACCCTCCTCCAGCTACTGGTGGGTACGACCCTGCTGATGATCGTGGTCCGACGGGTGGTGATCCACGAGCAAGGCACTTTGGCCAACAGCGCCCACAACCCACAAGTGGCCCAGATCGTGCTCAATGACGTCCTCAATGGATTCTTCGTGCTCACCGCATGGATCCTCGGGATTACCGTGGCCATCCTGGTGGTGACCTTGCTGAGCGGCCCCTACCGCTGGGCGGTGGCCTTCCGCTCCTTCTTCGTTCGAGGTTGGCGGATGATCGTGGCCGCTCTCAGCGGCGAGCGGCGTGAACACCTGCTGGCGTGGGCGTCGGCCCACGCCGATGCGCTCCAATTGGGAGGAGCGGTGCTGGCCGCCGTGCTGCTTCTCATCGTCAGCGTGTCGTGGCTCAGCTTCCTGATCATCGGCGCCCTGCTTCTGGTGTACGAGCTCGTCCTCCAGCGACTGAAGTCGGGCCGGAGCGACGGGTCGCCTCCCGCAGCCGTCCCGGCAACGGCCGACGGCCCGCGCTCACCGGTGGGCTGAGCGGCCCACCATTCGGGGGCAGACCCACTCCCGCTCGAGAAGAGATCGACGTGGCCATGGTGGGCCCAACGTCTCGGCTCCGACAACCGGCAGGATCCGGATTGCCGCTGGTGACAACAGACAGGATCCTCGAAGAGCGGCCAGGGGTGGGATAGGGTCCGTGGCCAATCCCGACCGGCCAACGCCCACAGTCGGGGTGATCGGGCGGACGAGCTGGGCGGGGCGGGGACAACTGGTAGGCGAGGACCGGCACACGACAGCAGACCCAGCAAACCGAGTCAGCAGACCAAGTCAGCAGACCGAGATCAGAACAGAGCGAGTCAGCACAGGGAGAAAGGCATGGGCGTGAACATGTGGCCAGCGGATGCGGAGCACAACAACCGGCGTCGGACACCATCGTCGCCACCGTGGGCGGTGGTAGCGGCCATCGTGGTGGCGGCGGCGGCCATGGCGGCTGGGTGCTCGAACAGTTCGACCAACTCGACCACCACCACGGCGGCCGGGGCGACGTCGACCACCAGCAGCGGACTGTCCGCGGCTGCCGTCAAGAGCCTGCAGGTGGCGCTGCTGGCCGTGGGCTGCTACCACGGGTCGGTGGACGGGGTGAGCGGTCCCGCCACCACCTCGGCCGTTCGATTGTTCCAATCAGCCGACGGGCTCAGCGTTGACGGTGTCTACGGGGCTGCTACCCGAGCCAAGCTGCTGGCCGCCGTGAGCGCCGGAAAGAAGGTGTGCACCACCTCCTCGACCACCACCACGACGGGGGCTTCCTCGACCACCACCGCCCCGTCGGGCGCCGGCGTTCCGGCCGCAGCCACCGCCGCCATCAACGCCTACGAGGCGGCCCACGGTCCCGCGGCAGGGACATGGGCCATCACCGGATCGCAGCTCTCTTCAGTGGACCCCAATTACGTGCTCTTCCGGATCGGCCCGGTCTCCAACAGCCAGGTCAATGTCCAACCCGGCTACGGCATCGTCTACCTGTCGGGTGGAACGTGGAGCGTGATCGGGTTCGGGAGCGCCGAGGTGGGATGCCCCGGATCGGGGGCCCCGGTAGTGCCCATGCCTGTCCTGAGCGGTTTCGGGCTCACGTGTCCCACCACCAGCTGAGTCAGGTGCCGACAGGAGGTTCCGCTCGGGCCACGGTGGTGGTCCCGCGGGCCACCACCGTCTGGGTGCTCCCCCGGCTGTCCGACCCGGTGATCACCGACACGGTGTCCGATGTCGCATCGTAGGACCAGGACGATCCGCCCCGACTGCCCGTCGTCGCCGGCAGTCGCCGTCCGTTGAGAGTCACCGAGGTCGGACGGGTCAGGTCGGCCAGCGTCACCCGATAGGTGACGTCGGCCGACTCCCCCGGAAAGTGGCCGCGGGTGGCAGCGATGGTGACGCGGGCGGAGGGTGTGCCGCCGGACGGAGCAGACGTCGAGGTGGTGACGAGGGTGTCCGTACTCTGACCCTTGGTGTAGCCGAGGCCGGTGCCGGCGTCGTCGTAAAGATTGAACGATCCACTGGCTCCGGCGTAGGCGGTGACGGTGAGCGAGCCCGACGCAGGGTGTTCTGCTCCGGCGGTGGAAGGCTGCTCGGCGATGATGCCTCCGGCGCGCACGAAAACCGGCATCCGGCCGAGAGGCTCGTCCAACGTGGCCGACGACGGACCGGTAAAGGTGGCCCCGGTAAAGAAGTCGATCCAGCGCCCCGGGGGGAACCACACCGTCGAAGCCACCACCGTGCCCGGGCTGGTGACCGGGGCCACCAGCATGTCGGGTCCGTAGAGGTACTCGGTGGGATGGAGGTAGGCCGAGGGTTGGTCGGGGTAGTCGAGGTAGAGGGGGCGGGTCATGGGCAGTCCGGACCGGTGGGACTCGGCAGCCAACGTGTAGGTGTAGGGGAGCAAGGCCTCCCGCAGGCGCAGGAACGACTCGGTGATGGCCTGCACCGGCTGGGGGTACTGCCAGGGCAGCCGGTCCTCATTGTTGGAATGGAGACGGAGGATTGGTTGGAAGGTCCCGAGCTGGACCCAACGGTCGTACAGGTCGGGGGGATCGGCCCCGGACTGGGTGGGCGGCGGCCCGAGGTAACTACCGATATCGCTGCTCACGTAGGGCTCACCCACGGATGCCTCGGCCGGGGGCAGGGCCGCCTCGGCGGCCAGTGTGTTCCAGGTTCCCCAGGCGTCACCGGTGAAGGCGACGGTCGAGGTGTGATCCGACCACGGCCCGGCCGGGTAGACCTCCTCGGGATCGGCGTTGGAGCCTCCGATGCGGGCCAGGACGAACCCCCGTTGACCCAGGTTGTTCATGTCCTGGGCGTAGAGATGGTCGATCCAGGCGTCGGGGGTGACGCCCGCCATCGACACGATGGAATCGTCGCAGCACCAGTCCAGCCACCAGAAACTGACGCCCTGCTTCTGGAAACTCTGCTGCAGGGTGAAGTTGGACTCGGCTTGCGACGCCGAGCTCCAATCCCACACCTTGCAGGGACCGGCCGTACAGGTCGAGGAGGCGAGACGGTGACCGGCTATGCGCTGGGCCTCGGGCAGCTTCGGATCGTTGTCGTCGATGCTGGAGTGGATGTTCAGGGTGACGTCGATGCCCCGCTGTTTGGCCCCCTGCAAAAAAGAAGTGGGGTCGGGGAAGAGCTGGGTGTTCCACTCCCATCCGTTCCAGTCGTTGGGCGCCTTCCAATCGGTGTCGAGGGACAGGGCGTTGAGGGGAACGTCATTGGCGGCAAAGGCCGGGAAAAGCGTCTGTTCGATGGTCTTGCTCGAGTAGGGGGTGTAGTCGGAGTACCACACGCCGAAGACATTGCGGACGGGTAGCGGGGCCGGACCGGTGAGTTGGGCCAGCGTGTGGAGTGCCCCGGTGTAGTTGTGGCCGTAGGCGAACAGGTAGCCGTCCTCGATGTCCCCGCCGGTCGGCCGCGGTTTGACCCATCCGTTGCCGGCCCACAGCGCCGTGTCGGTGTCATCCACCAGGCGCCATCCGGCGGTGTCGAGCAGGCCGTCGGTGTTGAGCGGTTCGATGCCGGCCTGGCAGGTGGCCCCCGACTGGCCGGGCCCACAGGTGGGGTTCTCGTTGTAGGTGTCGGTGTCGAAACCACGGATCCATCCACCCAGGGGGCCGGTCTGCGGCAGTGCTGGCAGGGCGGCGCCGGCCGGCCCGATGGACAGGCTGTCGACACCCAGATCGAAGCTGTCCGGCGTCATGCTGATCAGCCGCACGGTATTGGTGCCGGCCACCAGAGTGGCGGCGGCGGTCAGCGTCGCCCACGGTTCGGCGGCGGTAGTGGGTATGGCCGACAGCAGCTGACTCATCTGACCGTCCACCTCCAGTTCGAACTGGCTGGTTTCGGGGGTGACCGGGGGTGACGGGAGGTTGGTGTAGCGGATGGCCAGTTGGGCCGGACCGGCCGTCGCCCCCAGGACGTGCCAGGTGACGCTGGCCCCACTGGTCAGGAAGTCGCCGGCATAGCCCGCCGTGCTCTGGTACCCGTTGAATTGCTGGCCCAGACTGGCCCCTCCACCCAGGGAGGCGGCACCGGCCTGACAGACCTGACCGAAGGTGCATTCCCATTCCCAGGTGGGATTCACCGTGGTCGGGTGGCCGTCCACCGACAACTGGAGGGAAGTGTTGGCGGCGGTAAAGGGACCGGACCCGATCTTGTAGCGCAACAGGGCCCGGTCGGTTCGGAGAGAGACCCATCCGTTCGACCGGGTGACGGTGTAGCGGGGGACGGGAAGACGGCGGTCCATGGCGTTGACGGTGGGACTGTTCTCGAAGTTCCGGGACGGTGAGTACTCCAGACGGATGAGCGTCGGGCTGAGGACCTCGAAGCGGGCGTCGCCCACCAGGACCACAGCCGACGGGTGGGGCGTGCCGTTGGACAGGTTGACCGGGGTGGACAGATTCACCGGCCTGGTGTCGGTGGGCGACGACCCCGGAGTGGCAGCCGCGGCCGGCCAGAGGGTCCCGACCGTCGTCGTCACAATCGTCACAGTGAGCATGGCCAGCATGATGGTCATCGTCACGGTGAGGCCGACGGCGATCCTCCGTCCGCTCACCCTTTTTACCCGGGCGCCACGGGCGCCGGGGTGCGCACTGTTCCGCCACGGGTCGGGTCGGGACAGGTTGAGGATGGGTGACGACATGATCAGGCGGCAACGTCGACGTCGACGGTCACGGTGGGCAGGACGGTGGATCCCTGCTGAAGCCGGAAGGTGACCGGATAGGTTCCGGGGTTGCCCGCCCCCACCTGCACCGAGACGGTGGCCCGACCCCCGGTCACCTCGATCTGGCCCGACGAGGGGGTCAGCGAGACGTCGGCGGCCCCCGGGGAGGAGGCGACACGCCACACCACCGGGGTGGCCGCTGTCCGGTGCCATTCCTCTTGCACGCCCAAGGTCAAGGACGTCGATGCGTGCGGGTCCACGGAGACCGCCCCACCCGGCAGGGTGAAGCCCACGGCCGGCGCTGCTCCCCCGCCGAACGACGGCGGGGCGGCCGACGGCTGGGTCCCCCAGTGCTTGTCGGGAACCGTCCCGAGGTCCACGGCCAGGTCGGCTCCCTCGGTCAGGGCCGTGGCCGGAAGCCAGGGCTTGTCCCGGTTGGTAGCAGCCGTCGTCCCCACGGCCAGGCGGGCGCTGTGGATGTAGGGGTCCGGTGCATGGTCGGCGGTGACGGTGAGCACGTGACCGTTGCCCTCCACCACCCGCACCTCGGGGAACAGCGGGCTGGCCATGACCAGGTCAGCCGCTCCGGGGGTCTCGGGGTAGAGACCCAACGCGCTCCACACGTACCAGGAGGACAGGGCACCGAGGTCGTCCTCGCCCGGTTCGCCGGCCGGGGTCAAGGCGTAGAGCTGGGTCATGATGCGGCGCACCAGCGACTGGGTGGCCCACGGTTGGCCGGTGTAGTCGTAGTCGAAGGGGACCCACTCCCCCGGTTCGTTGCCGGCCCATTCGTACGGCGCGAAACGAGTGGCGTTGAGTTGGGAGAAGAAGGTGTCCAGTTTGGCCGACGCCGCCCGGTTGCCGCCCATGAGCCCGATGAGACCGGCCAGGTTCTGGGGCACGGCCCAGGTGTACTGGATGGCATTGCCCTCCTCGAACCCCTGCTGGGCGACGCCCTGGGCCTGGTCGGCCGGACTGGCCGGCTGGAAGGCCGGACCGGGCGGGAAGCTGCCGTCGGCCTGACGGGCGGCCAGATAACCGGTGGCCGGATCGAACAGGTTCTGCCAGTTCTGACCGCGGTGGGCGAAGGTGGATGCCGCCTCTTTGTCACCTGCGGCCTTGGCCAGCTGGGCGATGGAGAAGTCGTCCACTGCGTACTCCAGAGTTTCGGAACCTCCGTCGGTATAGGGGTACGAGGTGGCGTCGTAGCTGAGTTGCGGCACCCATCCGTTGGCCTGGTACTGCACCAGGTTCTGCCGTTCCACGATCAGACCGCTCTCGGGCACGGTGGCTCCATGGACCATGGCCGCCAACGCCTCCTTCACATTGAAGTGGCGGGCGCCGAAAGCATAGGCATCGGCGATGATGGGATCGGCCGAGTCGCCGTCCCACTGGGAGGCGTCGTTGTCGGCGATGGCCCATCGGGGCAGGAATCCCCCTTTGGTCTGTGATCCATCCCGCAGCAGCGACTGGACCATCTGCGACGTCGGACCGGGTAGCAACATGGCCAGAAGGGACACCTGGGACCGGTACATGTCGCACTCCGAGAAGTTGGCGTACTGCACGTCACCCTTCCCCAGGGTGTGGACACGATGGTCGAATCCCACGTAGCCACCGTCGTCGTCGCTGAACACGGACGGAAAGAGCAGGGAGTGGTAGAGGGCGGTGTAGAAAGTGCGCCGTTGCCCGGTCGTGCCCCCCCGGACCCCGACCCGGCCGAGGAGTCCGTTCCACCGGGCCGTGGCCGCCTGGGCCGCCTTCTGGAAATCCCAGCCCGGATCCTCAGTGGCCAGATTGCCGGCCGCCCCGGCGGCCGACACATAGGAGACGCCCACCTTGGCCACCACGGTTTGGCCGGCGGTCTGTCCCGGATGACGGAAGCTGACCCAGGCGCCGCAGCTCACGGTGGCCGTGCCCGAACAGCTGGCCGTGGTACCCGGCGCGCCGCCCTGCCAGGTACCACTGGCCACAAAGGGGGTCGAGAACCGGGCCACGAAGTAGAGGGTGTAGTTACCGGGGATCCCACAAAAATCGCCGCTGGTCACCGAGCCGGAGAGCTCGTCGTCACCCACCACCCGCACCTCGGAGCTGGTCGAGCCGTTGGCCGAATCACTGACCTTGAACAACAGGGCATCGCCGGCCCCCGAGGAAGGCGACGGCGAAGACGGGTAGATGAACTGACCCAGTGCGGTCCGCGTGGTGGCCGTGAGGCGGACCCCGACCGTCGGGCCGGCCGGCGGTCCGACCCGCACGGCGTAGTTGCCGGCCGAGGCATGCTCGCTGCTGTGCGAGAAAGACTGGAGGGCACTGTCAGGCGCAGGGGGTGGACCACCGTCCTCGGGCAGGATGGGGACGTCCCCGTAGATGGCGCACCCCGGACCCGACAGGTGGGTCAGGCTGAACCCGGAAATCTGGGAGTCGGCGTAGTCGTA
Organism: uncultured Acidimicrobiales bacterium; assembly: GCA_963824645.1. Taxonomy (GTDB): domain Bacteria; phylum Actinomycetota; class Acidimicrobiia; order Acidimicrobiales; family RAAP-2; genus Bog-756. The sequence continues at coordinate 399,326 of CAWGQC010000003.1, read as the reverse complement.
GCCCGAACCGGTGGTGACCTGGCGATCGGGTGAGGTGTCGGGACTGAACTGAACCATGCCCAACGGGGTGGAGGCGCCGGGGTACTCGCTCACGTTTCCGGGGGCCACCGGACCCACCCCGGTGCCGACCTCGGGATCAACCAGAGCAGCCGGCCCTCCCGTGTCGGCTCCCGGTGGCACCCCAATCGGGGATCCGGTGTCACCGCTGGCCGGCGAGGGCGAGGGTGGCGAGGCCGCGGCCGTCGTCCGCCCGGCCAAACCGCCGATTGTGCACACCAGGACGGACACCAGGACGACCTTCGTCCACCACCCCCGACCCCAGGCCCGCGACACGGGCGAAGACTAGTGCTCACCGAAGAGAGCTACCGAGCCGGCGGGGCGACATTCTGCAGCCGGACCTCCCCGTGGGCGATGAGCCGCTCCGATCCGTCGGTGATATCCACCCGCCACAGCTGTTGGGACCTCCCCTGGTTGAGGGGAGCAGCCTCCACGTCCACCCGGCCGGCGGTTATCGACCGGAGGAAGTGGGTGGTGTTGGTCAGCCCGACGGCCACCAACTCCCGGTCCTCCACAGCCAGGCAGGCACCGATGCTGGCCGCCGTCTCGACGGCGGTGGCGTAGACCCCGCCGTGCACGATTCCCCACGGGGTGTGATGGGATGGTCCTACGTCGATATGGGCCACCACCCGTTGACCGCTGGCCTCATCGACTACCAGGCCGGCCGAGTCCACGAAGGTGCGGCCACCGTCGGCCGAGGGTCGGGCCCCGGGTAAGGGGCCGTCACTTCCGCTGCTCGCCCCCACCGTGTCGGTCATGCCGGCCACGCTACCCGTACAGAGTTCTATTATGCAATCGAATCGACGAAGGGTGGGGCGGTGGGCCGCCCTCAGCTGGGTAGGGCGGCGGGAGGGGTCGAGCCACCCGACCCGAGCTCGGCCTTCATGGCGGCCAGCTCCTGGTCTACCTGGTCGGCCGTCCCCACCTGATCGAGCTCCTTTTGGATGTCGTCGGTGCCTTCGCCGCCCACATCCTCGAGCACGCCGGACTCGAGCAGTTCGTCCATGGCGCCGGCGTGAGCCTGCATGTTGGCGATCTTGTCCTGGGCACGCTGGAGGGTCGCCCCCGAGTCGCTGAACGTCTTGGATATTCCGGCCGTGCTCTCGTCGACGGAGCTGACCGCCTTGGCTGCCGTGTACTGGGCCTTCAGCACCTCCTTCTGGGAGCGGAAATCGTTGACCCGTTTCTGCAGGGCGGTCAGGGTGACTTCGAGCTTCTGTTCCTGATCGGTTAGCTGCTGGTGTTGAGGCTCCATGCCGTCGATCTGGGCCTGGGCGGTGGCTTTACGGGTCAGCGCCTCCTTGGCCAGATCCTCTTTGCCTTGGGACAGGGCCGCCTTGGCCTGGTCCTGCAGGTGGTCGACCGTGTGTTGGAGCTGCTGTTCCTGCAATTCGATCTGCTTGCGCGAGGCGGCGATGTCCACCAGAGCCCGACGCACCTGGGTGATCTGCTCCAGCATCTGTTCGTAGGAGAGGTCGAGCATCTCGTCGGGCTTTTCGGCGGCGTCGAGTGCCTTGTTGGCCTTGGCCTGCACAATGTCGTGTGCCCGCTGGAAAATGGACATTGCTCCTCCTTCTGTTGGTCGGTAGCTCCGTCCGATCGGTCGGTAGCAGCCCATCGGGAGGCTAGTCCGTCGCCCTCGCCTGGCCTCGGTCACGACGGGCGGGCGGTCCCGATGACCGGGATGACCGGTGGTCAGGAGACCAGCTCTTCCCTCCACGGGGACAGGTCCAGCTTCGGATAACGGAGAGCCGTCTCCTCCAGGAGAGCCTCCGTCCAGATCGGATGGCCCGGGGGCGGGAACCCGAACAGCTCGAGCTCACGGGGCGTGCACCGCTCGGCAAAACGAGTCCACTCCCGTCCGGTCGAGCGGGACTGGGCCTGGTCGTAACCGATCCAGTCGTGGCCGGCCCGCCGGAAGGCCAGCGCCATCAGAAATCGGGCTGTGCCGGGCGTAGCGAACGGTGCCCCCCGGTGGAAGGTGTCGGAGCGGTAGGCCAGGTAGGAGCCGCGCACGCCGACGGCCTGTTGCTCGACGGCGTAGATGTCGGGCGCCTTGTTGGGCATGAGCACCGGCGTCTCGGGAGAGACCGAGGTCGAGTGGCGGGTGGAGACCATCCGGGTCGGGTTGTCCTCGGCCGTGACGTCGGAGAGATAGAGGAATCCCTCGAGGTTCCACCACGGCGGCGCCCCGACGGCCGGTAACCACGAATGGTTCCGATCGGTGTGCATGGGCTGCTCGTAGTTGGTGACCCCCTCGTACTTGGCCGTGAGGTGGATCTGATAGAGCCGGATGTCGGTGTCACCCAGAGCCCGTTCGGCGAAATCGACGATCGACGGGTGGACAGACAGCCGGTTGAGCACCCCCGCCCCCCGGAACGGAAATATGTCGGACCACCGCTGCTGGTCGGGACGGAAGCCGGGACCGTCGTCGGGCCACACGAAGACTTCGGGACGTTTGACGGGATGGCCCAGGCGCCGCTCCGTCTCCCCTTCGGGATCGCGGCGGTACTCCTGGTTGGTGGGAAAGGTGGCGTGCAGATCGGCGAGGGCACCCTCGATCTCCTCGCTCCCCACGATGCCGTCGAGAAGGACCCAGCCTTCGTCGCGCCAGGTGTCGACTTCGGTGTCGGTGGCCAGTCGTGACGTCATCTCACCTCGTCTCCTCCCCGGTCGCCGGCCCGGCCTCGACAGACACAGCCGACCCGGTCCGGGGTGGGGATGTTCACGGCCTCCGACCGGCGGGCTCCTCCGACCGGCCGGCTGGGCGTGCCGCAGTGTACCGGCCGGCCGCCGACCCGGACCGATATCGTGGGGCGGTGGCCACCAAGGACGTCCGGGTCGTCGACGTCGGCGATCGGACCATCGACATCTCGAGCCCCGACAAGGTGTACTTCCCGGAGTTGGGGGCCACCAAGTCCGACCTCGTCTCCTACTACCTCGAGGTCGCTGACGCCCTGGCCAACTCGGCCACGGATCGACCCGCCCTGCTCCAGCGCTTCCCCGGCGGGGCCGGGGGGAAATCCTTCTTCCAAAAGCGGGTACCGGCCGGCGCCCCGGACTGGCTGGAGACGACGGTGGTGAGTACGCCCAACGGCACCACCTCGCGGGCCCTGGTGGTGGCCGACATCGCCCACGTGCTGTGGGCCGTCAACCTGGGCTGCATCGGTCTCCACCTGTGGCCCTACCGGGCCGCCGACCCCGACCACGCCGATGAGCTCCGCATCGACCTCGATCCGCAGCCGGGGACGACCTTCGACCAGGTGCGGGCGGCGGCACGGTGCGTGCGGACCCTGCTGGAGGAGATCGGGATGGCCGGCTATCCCAAGACCACCGGCAACCGTGGCATCCACATCTACGTGCGACTCGAACCCCGCTGGGACAGTTACGACGTTCGCTCGGCGGCAGTGGCACTGGCCCGCGAGCTCGAACGCCGCCATCCGGAGTTGATCACCGCCAATTGGTGGAAGGAGGAGCGGGGCGAGCGGATCTTCGTCGACTTCAATCAGAACGCTCCGCACAAGACTGTCTTCGGGGCCTGGTTCGCCCGACCCCGGATCGGTGGCCAGGTATCCACACCTCTGGCCTGGGACGAGATCGACACCGTCGATCCCGACCAGCTGACCATCCGCACCGTTCCGACCCGGGTGCGGGAGCAGGGCGATCCGTGGGCGGCCATGACCCAGCAGCCGCAGTCGCTCCAGCCCCTGCTGGACATGGCCGATGCCGACCGGGCCGCCGGGCGGCACGACGCGCCCTGGCCGCCCGAGTATCCGAAGCAACCCGACGAGCCGCCCCGGGTGGCCCCCAGTCGAGCCAAAAAGGATTAGGACAGTTGGAACCGACGGCCGCTCTGCGCCGGATCGCCTATCTGCTCGAGCGGGAGGGGGCCGAGTCGTACAAGGTGCGGGCCTTCCGCAACGCCGCTCTGGCCATAGACGCCCTTCCGGGCACCGAACTGGCGGCGATGGGGTCGGCCCGTCTGCAGAAGATCCCCGGTGTGGGGAAGACCAGCGCCCAGGTCATCACCGAAGCGGTGGACGGCGGGACCCCGACCTACCTGGCCAAGCTCGAAGCGGTGGAGACGCCCGCTCTCAGCGCCGACGGACAGGCCTTGTTGGATCGGCTCCAGGGCGATTGTCACAGCCACTCGGACTGGTCGGACGGAGGAAGCCCCATCCCCGAGATGGCCCGGGCGGCGCGGGAGCTTGGACACAGCTACTGGGCGCTCACCGACCACAGCCCCCGACTGACCGTGGCCCACGGGCTCGATCCCGAGCGCCTGAGGCAGCAACTGGCCGTAGTCGCTCGACTCAACGATGAGCTGGCCCCCTTCCGCATCCTGACCGGGATCGAAGTCGACATCCTGGAAGACGGCCGGCTCGACCAGGAGGAGGATCTGCTGGGTCAGCTGGATGTGGTGGTGGCCAGCGTGCATTCGAAACTGCGCATGGACTCGGCGGCCATGACGGCGCGCATGCTGGCCGCCATTACCAACCCCCACACCGACATCCTCGGACACTGCACCGGTCGGCTTCTGGTCGGACGGGGCCGCCCACCCTCGACCTTCGACGCCGGGGCCGTGTTCGACGCCTGTGCCGCCACCGGCACCGCGGTCGAGATCAACTCGAGGCCCGAGCGGCTCGACCCGCCCGAGCCCCTCCTCGGCCTGGCCCTGTCGGCCGGCTGCGTGGTGGTGGTGGACACCGACGCCCATGCCCCCGGTCAGCTGGAATGGCAACGGCACGGTTGCGAGCAGGCGGCCCGTGTGGGGGTCCCGGTGGATCGGGTCATGAACGCGCTCCCGATGGACGACTTCTTGGACTGGACGTCCGGGCACGCGGCCTGAGCAGTCTCTTCCTGCGCTGCGGTCCGCCGTGGGTACGATGACCCGGTGACGCTGCCCGTGGTCCCGCCGGTCGCCCCCATGCTGGCCAAGTTGGCCCGCGATCTGCCCGAGGGCGAGGGCCTCCACTACGAGCCGAAGTGGGACGGGTTCCGCTGCATCGTGTTCCGCGACGGCCACGATGTGGTGCTGGGCAGCCGCAACGAGAAGCCACTGACCGTCTACTTCCCCGAGTTGGTGGAGGCCCTGCAGGCCAACCTGCCCGCCCGCTGCGTCCTGGACGGGGAGATCGTCATCGTCGGACCCACCGGCCTCGACTTCGATGCCCTCTCCCAGCGGATCCACCCGGCCGCCTCGCGGGTGGCCCTTTTGGCCCAGTCGACTCCGTCCGCCTTCGTGGCCTTCGACCTGTTGGCCCTGGGGGACGCCGATCTGCGCAGCCGGCCCTACCACCAGCGCCGGCAACGCATGGAGAAGGCACTGGCCAAGGCCGAGCCACCCATCCATCTCACCCCGGTCACCGATCAGGTCGAGGTGGCTCGCGACTGGTTCTCGAGATTCGAGGGGGCCGGGCTCGACGGGGTGGTGGTCAAAGCGGCGGACCTCACCTACCAGTCCGACAAGCGGGCCATGATCAAGGTCAAGCACGAGCGCACCGCCGACTGCGTCGTCGGAGGATTCCGCTGGCACAAGGCGGGCGACGGGGTGGGATCGCTGCTCCTCGGTTTGTTCGACGACGCCGGCGTGCTCCACCACGTGGGGGTGGCTTCCGGATTCAGCGTGGCCCGCCGTAAGGAGCTGGTCGACACCCTCGAGCCCTATCGCCAAGACGGCCTGTCGACGCACCCGTGGCACACCGAGGGTGGACCCGGGGGCCGGGTGCCGGGAGGCCAGAGCCGGTGGACCGGGGGCAAGGATCTCAGCTGGGAGGCCGTCCGACCCGAGTTGGTGGCCGAGGTGGCCTACGACCACCTCCAGGTCGATCGCTTCCGTCACGCCACCTCACTCCGGCGCTGGCGGCCGGACCGAGCACCGGCCTCGTGCACCTACGGCCAGCTCGACACCCCGGTGCCCACCGAGCTGCGCCACGTGTTCGGCGCTCTCTGACCCGACTTCAGGCCGGCGGAACCAGGGCGGCCACCCGCTGGGCCAGCCCGGGGTCTCGGAACCGACGGCACACGCCTTCGAAGTCGGCGGTGGGTCCCCGCCAGCGCAGCCGATCGACACCGTCCAACACCGAAGGGTCGATCCGCAGGGTGGCCAGATGGCGGAACAGCTCAGCCGTCTCCCGCTCACCGGCCAGTCGGGCGGCCAGCTTGACCGAACCCCTTACCGCCTGGCGCACCGTCGGATCCCACTGTTCGATGTCGTCGGGTATGTCGTCGATGCTGCCGTAGTGGGCCAGCACCGCCGATGCCGACCGCCGTCCCCACCCGGCCAGTCCGGGGAAGCCGTCGGCCGAGTCCCCGACCAGGCCCAGCCAGTCGGGAATGGACCGGGGCGCCACCCCGAACTTCTCCCACACACCGGCTTCGTCGCACATCGTGCCCTGGCGCCGGTCCAGCTGGACCACCCGGGTGGCCACCACGCACTGGGCCAGGTCCTTGTCGGGAGTGCACACGATGACCTGGTCGACCTGCGGGTCGGCCGCCGCCACCGAGGCGGCGGAGGCCAGGGCGTCATCGGCTTCGAGCTCGACCATCGGCCACACGACGACGCCGAGGGCGACGAGGGCCCATTCCACGATGGGGAACTGGGACCGCAACGCCGGTTCGATCCCCTCGCCCGTCTTGTATCCGGGCCACAGGTCGTTGCGGAAGGACTCGACGACGTGGTCGGTGGCCACACCGATGTGGGTGGCCCCGTCGGCCAGCATGCCGGCCACGGTGAGGACCACCCCGCGGGCGGCACCGATCTCCTCCCCGTCGTCGGCCGGGCGGGGCGGTTGTCCGAAGTAATGACGGAACAGCTCATAGGTACCGTCGACCAGATGGACCTTCACCGACTCAGTCTGGCAGCTCCCTTGTCCTTTGGGTCCGGGGTCGGCCCGGGAAGCTCACTCCTGCCCGTCTCAGGGATCTACCCGATGACGGGGGCCTTCTTCTGGCGCCGGTCCTGGTGCTCGTGGCGGAGCGGCGGGTCGCCCAGGTAGACCAGGAGACTGCGCTCATCCATCGGACGGGCGTAGTGATATCCCTGCAGCAGGTCGAATCCCAGCCGGCCGAGGCGGGAGCCGGTGGCCTCTGTCTCCACGCCCTCGGCCACCACCTCCAGTCCCAGCCGGTGGGCCAGCTCGCCGATGGCACAGACGATGGCGTCGTCGGCCGACGAGGTGGCCGAGGCCAGGACGAAGCTCTGGTCGACCTTGAGCTCGTCGAGGGGCAGGCGGGGCAAGGCGGCCAGCGAGGTGAAACCGGTCCCGAAGTCGTCGATCGAGATCCGCACGCCCTGGGCATGCAGGGGACCCAGTACCTGTCGGGCCTGGCCGATGTCGGTAACCGCTGTCTCGGTCACCTCGACGGTCAGACAGGACGGTGGGAGCCGGCGGACGGCCAGCTGATCGAGGATCCAGTAGGGAAGGTCGGGGTCGGCCAGGTTCTTGGCCGAAACATTGACCGACACGGGTACGTCCCAGCCCCCGGCCCGCCACCGGCCCTGGGCGTCGAGAGCCTCGGCCACCACCCACCGGGTCAGCCTGTCGACCAGACCGGTGCGCTCGGCCAGCGGGATGAAGACGGCTGGCGAGATAGGGCCCCGGCCGGGGATCTCCCACCGCAGCAGAGCCTCGACGGCCCGGACCTGCCCGGACGACGGGGCGATCTGGGGCTGATAGGCCAGCGCCAACCCGCCCCCCTCGAGAGCCGTGCCCAGATCGGCCAGTAGGCCGAGGTCGTCGGCCGTCATGGCTTCCTGATCGCCGTCCCAGGCCGACAAGGTGAGCCCCCGGCTGGCAGCCCGTCGGGCACTCAAGGAGGCCCGCCGGATGAGCTCGGCCAGGTCGCCGCCGACGTCGGGTTCCCCCACCAGACCGATATGGGCCCGGAGTGACACTTCGATGTCACCCACCAGGTAATGCCCGGCGTTGACGGCCTTCACCAGTGAGTCGGCCACCCGCTCGGCCCGACCGGCGGGGGCCACGGCACCGCCGTCGCCGTCGGATCCCCCGGTCGGACCGTCCTCCTCTTCGACCGGGACGATGACGATGAGCTCGTCGCCCTCGACCCGGCCGATGACGGCGTCGGAGGGCAGGATCTGACCCAGGTTCTCGACCACCCGACGCACCAACTCCGTGCCCACCGGATAGCCCAGAGCCTCACGGGCGGTGCTGATGCCGGCCAGAACGACGGCCACCACCAGGTGCGGTCGGTCGGGGTGCTGGGCCACCATTCGGGTCAATCCGAAACCATTGGGAAGACCGGTGTCGGGGTCGACCGATCCGTGACTCGATGCCGCCCGTCGCAGGAACACAGTGGCCAACGGGGCGAAGCTGAGGGCGAGGACGCCCACCACGGATTCGACCACGGCCTGCCCCGGGCCGGCCGATGGGGCCAGGGCCATCGACAGGGCCACCGCCGCCGCGGCCAGCTGGACCACGACGGCCCGGGTGGAGAAGAACAATCCGAGGAAGATGAACATGGGCACCAGGAAGAGGACCGGGGCCACGCTGGACCACCCGTGGCCCGACCACACCAGTACGGCGACGGCGACCGTCCAGTAGAGGGCCAGCCACCGGCTGACCCCCCGATCCACGGCCCGCACGGTCAGGAGGGCGATCCAGATGACCGAGGTCAGGGCACAGACCCCGACGGCGGCCGGTCGGGGACGCTGGGCCCACACCAGGACGGGCCAGATCACCGTGGCCAGGGCGAACAGGAACCGGACGACCGAGAGAGGGCTCAGGAGCTCGAGGGGGGCGTTGAGCGAGAGCCACGACCGGGTCTTGGGGAACAGACGGTTGCGGGGCTGGGCCGACCCGGCCAGCCGGGTCGAGGTGACCGATCGGTCAGAGGAGCGGTCGGCGTGTACCCAGCCGCGCCACGTCACATCCGTATCCCCGCGCCGACCCACCACCTCCCATCGGCACATCGGCCCGGGATCTGGACCTCCACCCCCCTAAGTGGGGGACGAGCCCTGACCTAACCTCCACCGGTGCCCGGCGACCCGATTCGCTACACGTCCCCGGACGAGGACAGTGCCCGGTGGACAGGCTTCCCGTTCAGGGAGGGCGACCTCGTCATCAGCACCCGCTCCAAGAGTGGCACCACCTGGGTCCAGATGATCTGCGCCTTGCTCATATTCCAGACACCGGATCTCCCCGACGCGCTGAGCAGTCTCTCCCCGTGGCTCGACTGGCTGATCAGGCCCCGGGCCGATGTCTGGGCCCAACTGGCGGCCCAGCGCCATCGCCGGTTCATCAAGAGCCATACCCCTCTCGACGGCCTGCCCGCCGACCCACGGGTGACCTACATCGTCACCGGGCGCCACCCCCTCGACATGGCCGTGTCGCTGTACTACCAGAGCGCCAACCTCGACCGGGATCACCTGCGTCGGTGGCTCGACCTGGACCGTCCGCCACCACCGACAGCTGAGCCACCGTCCCTGCAGGACTGGCTCCGGACATGGATCGCCGCCGATCCCGACCCGCGGACCTCCCTCGATTCTCTGCCCGGGGTGATGGCCCACCTGTCCGGGGCCTGGTCCCAGCGGGCCGAAACCAACCTGGTGCTCATCCACTACGACGATCTCCGCGCCGACCTGGAAGGCCAGATGCGACGTCTGGCCCGTCACCTGGGCATCGAGATCTCCGAGGAGACCTGGCCGGGGTTGGTCAAAGCGGCGTCGTTCGAGAGCATGCGGGCCAGTGCGGTGGCGAGCGCCGCCCCGGCGGGCGTCCTGAAGGACCCGGCCGCCTTCTTTCGACGCGGTACCTCGGGTGCCGGCACCGAGGTTCTCGACGGGATGGAGCAACGGCGCTACTACCGACGGGCCCATGACCTGGCCCCGGCGGACCTCCTCGCCTGGTTGCATCGGCGACCGGTGGAGGCGACCGGAGGACCGGCGTGACCTGACCCGCATGACAGGTCCGGGCTGACCCGGCTGCTCAGTCGGCGGGGTCGGGTCTGTTTTCGCCCTCGGACGGCGGCGTGGCGTCGGTCTCGAGGTGGCCGGCGATGATCGATCCGGCTCTCGACGCCGTCGGTGCATGCCCGGTGACCGTCTGGACGAAGGGCTCCTTGTCCAGCACGTAGAGAAGGGCGTCGGTCACAGCGGTGACCGACGCCGCCCGGGGTACGTCCTGGATGAGGGCGATCTCCCCGAAGCCGTCACCCCGCGCCACCGTCTGGAGGGTCCGACCCTGGCGGGAAACGATCAGCTGGCCGTCGGCCACGGCGTAGTAGCAGTCGCCCCGATCACCCTCGGTGATCACGACCGTTCCCTGGGAGACGGCCAACCGGTCGAGCTCCCGGGCGATGCCCTCAATGGAAGGTGCCGGCAGGGCGGCAAACAGGGGAATCGAGCGCAGCAGCTTGATCTCGACCTGGGGCACGGTGGCTGTCGAATCGATCTTCTTCAACCGCGACCACAGTGCGGCCATCAGCACCAGAGTGACGACCGCGGGAGCGATGAGGGCGGCGCGAATACCTCCCACGGCCAGCGCCACCCGCACCAGGATGGCCCCGAGGGCCAGTCCCAGGTCCATGAGCGCTTCGAGGATGGAGAACGATCCGGCGATGGCGTCGGAGGGGGCCGAACGCTGCAAGAGGGTTCGACTGGTGACATCGAAAACGGCCCCAGCCAAACCCACCGTACCGATGAGCAGGAAGACAGGGGTGACCCGGGGGACGGCGTCGATGACGGCCAGAGCGGTCACCGCCACGGCCAACGAGATGGTCAGGGTATGGGCAAGATGACGGCGCCCGACCAGAAAGGCGGTGACGAACCCGGCCAGGAGAGCACCGGCACCGAGCGCCGCATTGAGAAAGCCGGCCCCGCCCGGACCGGTGGACAAGAAGCGCTCGGCCAGGACCACGCAGAGCAGATCGAGCGATCCGATCAGCACGAAATAGAAGGTGTGCAGGGTAAGGAGCACTCTGATCTGGGGGTGGGCGGTGGCCACCGCGGCGTTGGCCCGGGCGGCCGCACGGATGGAGGCAAAGGCACCGATGCGGGCCGGGGGCGGATCGGTTCCCGGCCGTTCCTCCCCCCCCTCGGCCTCCACCCGGTCGGGAGGCCCGTCGGAAGAGAGAGAGCCGCTCGGTCCGCGGACGCCCACCATGAGCAGCAGGGAGCCCGCGCCCATGGCGGCCATGGCGGCGACGGCCAGACCGGCACCGCGCCAGGCCAGAAGGACGCCGGCCACGGCCGGGCCGACCAGGCTGGCGGCCCCGTCCGTCCAACCGCTGATCACATTGGCGGCGGTGAGCTCCTCGGGCGTGCGCACGATACCGGGCAGAAGGGCGGCCTGAGGAGGTCGTGTGACGGTAAGTGCGAGGGAGGCGACGGGAGCCAGAAGGAAGACCACCACGGCCGGTGCGCCCACACCGATGATTACGGCCACCGCCGCCATCGACGTCATCTGCAGGGCGTAGCCGACCCGCAGGACACGGGCCGGCGGGTAGCGGTCGGCCACCGCCCCGAAGAAGGGCGCGAACACCACGCAGGGGATCAGCTGTACCAACACCATCACCATGCTGGCGGTGGAACCGCCGTGGCCGTAGGCGAAGACGAGCAGGGTAATCCAGAGGCCGAACTCCGCCGCCCCGAACAGGGCGTAGGCGAAGCCAGCCCGGCGCAGAGCGGGGTTCTGGAATGCCGCACGGAACACGGCGGCCACCGCCCGGGCCCGGACCATCGCCACCCCCGTCCTCAGTCGTCCGCCGGCCTCAGGGGCCGCCACCTTTGGCTAGGCCCGACAGGCCCAATGCACACGCCGCACAGTACAGGGCCCGGACGGTAGCCGACGGGCCCAACATCGTGGGTCGGTGGGACCCCGTGGCTACCGGAGCCATCCTGTCGGTCGTGCGGGCCATCCGCGCGAAGCCGTTCACGCCACCAATTCCCGATCGGTTTCCCCTAAATTCTATGGATATAATCAACTTTCAGGACCAGGTGTGTCCGCCAGGAGTTCGCCCATGACACCACGCCCCGGGACCGTAACCACCCGACCGGCGGTCGACTCGCTCACCGTTCGTCGCCTCACGCCCCGGATCGGAGCGGTCATCGAGGGGGTCGATCTGGCCTCCCCGCTTTCCGACGAGGACCTCAGGCAGATCAGAGCGGCCATCGTCGGACACCGAGTCGCCCTCTTTCCGGGCCAGCACCTCGGGCCCGATGAGCAGCTGGCCTTCGCCGGCCGCCTCGGGCCGGTGACCCGGGCCCACCCCACGCTGCCCGCCAACGGCAGTGACGTCGCCTTGTTCGACCTCGACTCGCGGGCCGGGGCGGCGGCCAACCACTGGCATACCGACGTGACGTTCGTCGAGCGGCCACCCACCTTTTCCGTTCTGCGGGCCATGGTCATCCCGGAGATCGGCGGTGACACCCTTTGGGCCAACACGGTCGCCGCCTACAAGGACCTGCGCCCGAGCATCCGGGCCATGGCCGAGCAGCTCCGCTGCGTCCATACCAACGGACAGGACTACGGTCGGGTGGACGTCGCCGCCGCCGCCGGCCGCATGCGACCGGAGCAGGTGGAGCACCTAAGCACGTTCGTCTCCACGGTGTTCGAGACGGAGCATCCCGTCGTCCGGGTCCACTCCGAAACCGGCGAGCCTGCCCTCTTACTGGGCGGGTTCGCCCAGCGGGTGGTGGGCCATTCGACCACCGAATCGGTCGACATCCTCCGTACGCTGCAGTCGTACGTCACCCGTCCCGAGAACACCGTGCGCTGGCACTGGAACCGCGGCGACGTCGCCGTGTGGGACAACCGGTCGACCCAGCACTACGCCATCTACGACTACGGGACAGAACACCGACAGGTTCAACGGGTGACCACGGCGGGTGACATCCCGATCGGGCTCGACGGTTCGCCCAGTGTCTCGCTCCAGGGCGATGCCGCCCGCTACTACCAAGCCAGTTGACGGTGCTCCCCAGCTGACACCCCAACCCGAACAAAGGAGTAACCCATGGGCTCAACCGCCGAATTGATCGCCAACAACCGGAACTACGTCGACGGGTTCGACCAGGGTGACCTGCCGCTGCCCCCGGGCCAAGAAGGTGGCTGTTCTGGCCTGCATGGACGCCCGACTGGATCCGGCCAAGGTCCTCGGTCTGCACGAGGGGTACGCTCACGTCATCCGCAACGCCGGCGGCGTAGCCAGCGATGACGCCCTCCGCAGTCTGGTCATCTCCCAACGGTTGCTCGGGACCGAGGAGATCATCCTGATCCACCACACCGACTGCGGCATGGAGACGTTCGACGACGACTCGATCAAGAGCCAGATCCTCGACGACACCGGCATCCGCCCCAGCTTCGCCCTCGAAGCCTTCCCCAAAGCGGAAGACGACGTCAAGCAGACGGCCGCCCGGATCAGGGCCAATCCCTTCGTTCCCCACAAGGTCATCCGGGGCTTCGTCTACGAGGTGGAGTCGGGCGGGCTCCGGGAAGCGCCCCTCGACTGATGGCCCGGGCCGGAATCCCAAGGTGCACCGTCCCCGCCCCGGTCGCTCAGGTGAGCGCCCCCACCTTCGTCTGGTGGCGGGCCAAAAACGGAACAGCCAGGAAGAGCAGCCACACCAGCTGCGCCGCTTCCGTGCTTACCCAGGCCAATGCCATCGACAAGGCGGCCACCGCCATCGCTCCCACCGCACGGATCTGTCCGTCCCGCAACTCGGAGAGGGGCACCGAGGCCACCAACATCCGCTTGCGGCGCCCGTAGATGGCCACGGCCTGGGTCGACAGGCTGGCCAGCAGCAGATTGAAGGCGAAGATGTCCACGGCCAGCGGGTTGCCCTGGTAGGAACCGAGCAGGTCGCTGGAGAAGGGCAGGATGGAAATGGTGAGCAGGAAGCCGAAGTTCAGCCAGGCCAAACCCTCGACATGGCCGGCAATGCGGCGAAAGGTCCGATGGTGGGCCAGCCAGAACTGGGCGATGACGAAAAAGGAGATGAGGTAGGAGGTGAACGAGGGGCCCTCCTTGGCCAGCTGGCTGGCCAAGGAGGAGGCCGAATGGCTCGGGATCGCCCGGGGCACGCGGAGCTGGAGCACCAGAAGAGTGAGAGCGATAGCCACCACCCCATCGGTGAGGGCCAGTAGCCGCTCGACGCCGGGGAGCTCCGAACGCTCGCTCTCCGACGCCATGGCTCCAGCTTTCCAGCTGGGATTCGACCTATGGGTGATCCCGTGCCCAGCGTGGGACCGCAGCTCCACTACCGTGACGGCTGTGGTCACCCGCAGCGCCGGCTTGTTGCTCTACCGGCCGCGGGGAGTGGCAACCGAGGTTCTGATCGGCCATATGGGGGGCCCGTTCTGGGCCGGCCAGGACGAACGGGCCTGGTCGATACCGAAGGGTGAGTACGGTCCGGAAGAACCGCCCTTCGACGCCGCCCTCCGGGAGTTCGAGGAGGAGATCGGATCTCCCCCGCCTTCCGCCGACTACCGCCCTCTCGGGCAGTTCCGCCAACCCAACGGCAAGGTGGTCGCCGTATGGGCGGCGGCGGCCGACTTCGATCCCACCGGTAGCCACAGCAACACATTCGCCCTGGAATGGCCCCGCGGATCGGGACGCCTGATCGATGTGCCGGAGATGGACCGGGTCGAGTGGGTCGACACCGATGCGGCCCGGCAGAAGCTGGTGCGGGGCCAGGTGCCGGTGGTGGACGCCCTCTTGGACTGCCTGTCGGGCCCGGGTGCCTGGTGCTGATCTGCCCCTGGCCCAGCCCGTTGATCCTCGAGGAGGGCCGGCTATGGCGGTGACCGAGGACGACCTGGTCGACTCCGCCGTCCGGGCCCGACGACGGGGGGTGCTCCTCGACTTCGACGGCACCATCGCCGACATCGTGCCCACGCCGTCCGAGGCCCGACCGCTGTCCGGCATCCGGGAACTGCTGCTCTCCCTCACCGCCACCACGACGACCGTGGCCATCATCTCCAGCCGGCCGGTCTCCTTCCTGCGCAGCGTGCTCGGTGATGTCACCCCGCAGGTGGTGCTCATCGGGCTGAGCGGTATCGAACGCTATGAAGCCGGTCAGGTGCAGGTGGTGGAGGCGGCCCAGGGGTGGACGGCGACGCTGCGGGAGGCCCTGGGGATGGCGACCCACCTCCTGCCGGCCGGAGCCGACATCGAGGACAAGGGGCTGTCCTTCACCGTCCACTACCGCGCTCACCCCGACGTGGGCCCCCAGGTCGAGCAGTTGGGGGCGGCCCTGGCCCGACAGACCGGTCTCCGGGCCCACCCCGGACGCTTCGCCGTCGAGGTGTCCATGCCCATCGCCGTGGACAAAGGAACCACCGTGGGCCAGTTAGCCGCATCGCTCGACTGGGTGCTGTTCGCCGGCGACGACTCCGTGGACCTGGCCGGCTTCACCGCTCTCCACCACCTGGCCGCCACCGACCCGGCCGTCCGGACCTTCGCCGTAGCCGTCTTGTCGGCTGAGTCGCCCCCCGACCTCGCCACCAGTGCCGACCTGACCGTGCCCGGTCCGGCGGGGGTCCGCCACCTCCTCGGCCGTCTGGAGGGCGCCCTGGCCGGACCCACGGTTTGAGCGGCCCTGATCCCACCTCGTCGGGACGGCCCCCGGCCGGACGGTGATCCCCCGCGGCCGGATGTACGGGCCGGGCCGAATGGGCGGGCCGGGCCGGATGTACGGACAGGTAGGCCACGACCTATTGTTCCTCCGACCTCCGAGCCCACCGCCGGGCCCGCCGTCCCAGAGAGGAACCACGTATGAGCGATCTGCTCCTGGCCGATGAACGAGAGGCCGTGGCCAGTGCCGCCCGACACTTGTCCGAGGAGGGCCTGGTCATCGGCACGGCCGGCAACATCTCGGCCCGTAACGGCGACCTGGTGGCTGTCACCCCCACCGGGGCCAACCTGGGCAAGTTGACGGCGGACATGATCACGGTCATCGACCTCACCGGCAAGGTGGTGGACGGCAGGCTCGCCCCCACCTCCGAAGTGCCGCTGCACACCGGGATCTACGCCGCCACCAACGCCCTGGCCGTCACCCACGCCCACGCCATGGCCTCCACGGCCGTGGCCTGCACGTGCCAAGAGCTACCGGCCCTCCACTACAGCTGCCTGAGCCTGGGTGGTGCCCCCCGGACGGCCCGCTATGCCACC
Organism: uncultured Acidimicrobiales bacterium; assembly: GCA_963824645.1. Lineage (GTDB taxonomy): Bacteria > Actinomycetota > Acidimicrobiia > Acidimicrobiales > RAAP-2 > Bog-756. Next base: position 383,141 of record CAWGQC010000003.1, on the reverse strand, counting down.
TTCGGCTCGCCCGAGCTGGCTCAGAACGTGATCACCGCTCTCAAAGGGCGCAACGCGGCCCTCATGGAGAACCACGGATCGGTGGCCTACGGCTCGACCATGGACGAGGCCGTCGAGCGACTCGAGCTTCTGGAGTGGCTGTCCGAGCTCTACTGGCGGGCCTCGTCGCTGGGTACGCCCCGCGTCCTCACCGACAAAGACTTCGAGGCCATCATCATGGCCGCCATCACCGGGGGCTACGGCGCCCTCCACGAGGTCGACGAGAGCTGAGCATGTCCACCATCGACGTGCTGGTGGACGCCTTCGAAAGGATCCGAGATGCGGTGTACCCCGCCGTCACCGGTCTCTCGTCCGACCAGCTGGCCTACCGTCCCGCGGACGAGTCCAACTCCATCGCCTGGCTGGTCTGGCACCTGACCCGCATCCAGGACGACCATGTCGCCGCCTTGCGCGGTGGCCGACAGGTGTGGACGGAGGCCGGGTGGGCCGACCGCTACCGACTGCCCTTCGATCCGGCCGACACCGGATTCGGCCACGGTCCCGATGACGTGGCCCGGGTGACCGTGGACGCCAACACCCTGCTCGGCTATTTCGAGGACGTCCATCGGGCCACCATCGAGTTCCTGGGCTCGCTGGATGAGCCCGCACTGGATCGGGTGGTGGATGACCGCTGGGACCCTCCGGTCACCATGAGCGTCCGCTTCATGAGCGTGGTGGCCGACGATCTGCAGCACGTGGGCCAGGCGGCCTACGTCCGGGGTCTCCTCCCGTCGCCCTGACCGGTCGGCGGGGCGCTCCGCCCACCGCCCTCGGGTGCTACGACTGGGAGGTGACGGTGACAGCCGACGGCGCCACCACCGGAAGGCGAACGGCGAGGTGGCTGAAGTCGATCGACCCTCCCAACCGGGGGGTGGCGTAGGCCACGGTGGTGGCCACCAGTTGGAGGGTCAGTGTCTGGCCGGGGGCCACCGACTGGCACACCGATTCGAGCGAGACGACGGTGGTGTGGTCCTGTCCATCCAGCACCACGGCCACCGGCGTGACCTGGTTGCCGACCACCAAGCCGGTGGAGTCATCGACCAACTGGGCGAAGATGCGGGTGGGCCGGACGCCGGGCGGGGCCGTTCCCCGGTAGGTCAGGGAAAGGGCCGGGGCACCGACCACCAGAGAGGTGCGGGTGGCGCCCGCGACCCGTACATTGACGGCAGTGGTGGCCCGAGCGGGCAGGATGCCGGGCACCACCGAGCCCAGGGGGCTGGCCCGGGCCGGGTCGGAGGGGGCCAGGATCACCGGACCGGAACCCCCGGTGGCCACCAGGGGCAGCGTCCCGCTTCCGGTGGCGCTGAGGGGCGTGATGGTGGGCAGCGGGTAGGTGTCGGCGGCGTAGCGCACACCGTTCTGATCGATCATGTCGACCGGCGGTCCGGTGTCCACCGTGGGATGGCGCTTGACCCACCGGTTGAGCCAGACGATGGATGCGTCCTGAACCACCAACGGGTTCCCCTGGTTGGTGAGACAGACGCCGTGGCCGCCGCAGAACCACACCATCGACACCGGGACCCCGTCCTTTTTCACCTGCTCGTAGTTGGTGATGCCTTCGTCCAGGGTGAACAGGGTGTCCACCGTCCCCTGGACGATGAGCGTGGGGACATGGATGTCCTTGACCAGGTCGCCCGGACCGCGGGCTATGAACCAGGCCACGTTGGCCGGAGTGGTGGTGCCGGTGGCGTTGCCCAGGGCGGCGGCCGCCCGGATGTGCGGGTCGAGGTGGTCGGAGGCGGCCGCAGCCAGCAGGAGGTTCCCCCACCCGGCCTTGTAGATGCCGGTCTTCAGGAGGCTGGTGCCCAGCGAGTGCCACGAGATGATGGGCACGAGGGCGTCGATCCGGCAGTCTTCGGCGGCCGTCACCCATTGGATGCCGCCGCCGTAGGAACCACCCACCATCCCCATCCGGGGATCGCCGGGTGCGTCGAGTTCGACACCGGGGCGGGTGGCCACCCAGTCGATCAGACGGGAGACGTCCTTGGCTTCGAATGCGGGGCTGTCCACCTCGGCCAGTCCGGTCGAATGGCCGAATCCACGGGGGTCCCAGGTCAAGACGTTGTAGCCGGCGCCGTGGAGGGCACTGATGTCGATGCCCCCCAGCAGGGCTTGGCCGGATCCCGTCTGGTCGGTATCTCCCGACGCGCCCCAGCCCGGGCCCATCAGCACGGTGGGGGCAGGATGGGCGGCGGTGGCACCGGCCACGGGGAACCAGTGGGCCCGGATCTGCGTGCCGTCGAATGAGGTGATGGTCCAGTCCGACGGCACTCCCGGTACCGGCGTGGCCGGCACCGGGGCGGCCACGGGTCGGTGGCACACCGGCGGTCGCCAGGCAGCCACCGATTGAGCAGCCGGGGAAGTTGACGACGAGGGTGAGGAGGAGGTGGTGGTGGAGCCGGTTGACGGGGTATCGGAACAACCGGCCAGGAGACCCACCATCAAAGCACTGACAACCAGAGGCAGGAGCACCGGACGCCGCCCGCCCCGGGGTGGGCCAAGGGTGCCGTCGGTGGCGGACAGCCGCCTGGCGCCGGGATGGAGCCCGGCCCGGCGGCGCTGGAACCGGCCTGCCTGGGTGCCCGCTGGACGATCCACGATGGGCCACACCGTAGACGCTGTCCACCTATCGGTCGGCGCCCATGTGCCACCATGACAGGGCCTCACGGCATCCACCGGTGCCGGCGACCACCAGCCAGGGCGACCACCAGCCATGGCGACCACCAGCGAACGCGACCACCAGCGAAGAGGTAGTCAGGATGTCCACACGACCACGGGGCCGCTCTCTGGTTCTGCTGCTCCTAGCGGGCCCGTTGGCCTTGGCGGCCTGCAGTTCGTCCCCGTCGTCGGACACCACCACGACCGGCACTGCGCCGAGCGCCGACAGCACCCTGTCGATCATGGTCACCAATGACGATGGGGTGGGGGCCCCGGGCATCAACGCCGTGGTGCAGGGTCTCCGGACCCTTCCCCACACCACCGTCACGGTGGTGGCACCTCTCACCAACCAGAGCGGGACGGGCGGGAAGACCACGCCGGCCAGCGCCGGGACCCTGGTCACATCGGCCTCCCAGACGGCCAGCGGCTATCCGGCCACCGCCGTGCACGGCTACCCGGCCGATACGGTGATCTGGGCCGTCGCCCGCCATGGGCTGTCGTTCCGACCCGACCTGGTGGTTTCGGGGATCAACTTCGGCCAGAACATCGGTCCTCTGGCCGCCGAGTCCGGAACCGTCGGCGCGGCCCGGGAGGCGGTGACCCTGGGGGTGCCGGCCCTGGCCGCCAGCCAGGGCATCGACAACGGGGCGACCCCTGACTTCTCCGAAGGCGTACCGTTCGTCGAGCGGTGGGTGACAGCCCATCGGGCCGTCCTGATCGACCACTCCTACGGCAACAAGCCTCTGCAGGGCAATCTCAACATCCCCACCTGTGCGCCCAGCAGCGTGCGCGGCCAGGTCACCACGGTGATGGCCTCGTCCGGGGACGCCAGCAAGACCCTCACTGTCGACTGCACGTCCACCGCCACCACCTACACCGACGACCTCGGGGCCTTCGAGATCGGATTCGCCACCCTGACCCCGCTCTATCCTCCGGCGGGCTGATTTCTCCGGGCCATGGGCACGGTGGTCGGATGTCGATGGGCGGGACGGTAGATCCGACGCTCGGGCGTCAGGTTGTAGTGGACTGACGCCATGGCCGCCGTCCCCCCCGCCACAGCCACGACCGGTGCCGGCGCGGTCGGGCCCGGAGGCCGCACCACGTCTCTGGCTCTGGCCACACTGCTGTTCGTCCTGTTCCTCACCTTTCTGGACAACACCATCGTCACGGTGGTGCTGGCCAACGTACAGAGCGACCTGCACGCCTCGGTCAGTCAGCTGCAGTGGGTGGTCAACGGCTACGCCCTGACCTTCGCCGGCCTCATGCTCAGCTTCGGCACCATCGGCGACCTGCTCGGCCGCAAGAAGGTCATGCTGGCCGGCGTGGCCGTGTTCATCGCCGGCTCGATCATCGCCGCCGTGGCCCCCGACACCGACATCCTCATCGCCGGACGGGTGGTCATGGGGGTGGGGGCGGCCGCCTCGGAGCCCGGCACCCTGTCGATGATCCGCCACCTCTACCCGGACCGGGCGGCCCGGGCCCGGTCACTGGGTGCGTGGGCCGCCGTGTCCAGCCTCGGGCTGGCTCTCGGCCCCCTCATCGGCGGCCTGCTGGTCTACGGGTGGTCGTGGCGGGCCATCTTCTGGTTCAACGTCTTCTTCGGCCTGCTGGCCCTGGTCAGCGCCGTCATCGTGCTCCCCGAGAGCTCCGACCCGGTCAAGGCCCGCTTCGACTTCCCCGGGTTCCTACTCGGCGCCCTGGCCCTCGGTTCGGGAACCTTCGCCATCATCCTGGGTGAATCTCACGGCTACCGGACGGGATGGATCCTCGGCCTGTTCGGGGTGTCACTCCTGATGGCTCTCGCTTTCGTGTTCGCCGAGTTGCGAGCCAAAAACCCGATCCTCAACGTCCGCTACTTCCGGATACCGACCTTCACCGGGGCCAACATCATCGCCTTCACCGCCTACTTCGGCACCTTCTCCATCTTCTTCATGGTGGCCCTCTACCTCCAGGTGGTGGGCCAGAAGTCGCCGCTGGGCCTGGCCCTCAATTTCATCCCTCTGGCCGTCGGCATGGTGGGCGCCTCACTGGCCACGGGCCGGTGGGTGGCGGCGTGGGGGCCCCGTATCCCCATGGCCACCGGCTGTCTGCTGGCCGGGGGAGGGATCCTCCTGACCAACATGAGGATCTCCCCCACCGCCGGGGTGGGTCAGATCGGATGGACCATGTTCATCGCCGGTGTGGGGGTGGGCATGGCTATGGTCCCGGTGACCTCGGCCTCCCTGGGCTCGGTGCCGGCCGAACACTCGGGGATGGCCTCGTCGGCCACCAACACCTTCCGCGAGCTCGGGGCCGTGGTTGGTGTGGCTGTGCTCGGTTCGATCGTCAACGGCCAACTCACCGTCAACCTGGTGCGCAAGCTCACCGCCATCGGGATCCCCAAGGCCTACCAGTCACTGGTGGTCTCGGCGGTGACCACCGGTGCCTATCAGGGCGAGGCCAAGCAGGCCACGGCCAAGAACCACGCCATCACCCACATCGTGAACGAAGTGGTGTCCGCCGCCTACGGCGCTTTCGGCCATGGGCTCACCCTGTCCCTCAACATCGCCGGCGGACTGCTTCTCGGCTCAGCCGTCCTGGCCCTGGTCACCGTGTACGGACGTAAATTCCACCTGGCCCGGATGGCCTCCGATGATGGCCATCCGCTGCACATGTCGACGCCAGGCGCGCCGGTCCCGTCCGCCTGACCCCCCGCCACGGTGACGGCAGCCCGGCCCACTGCGGGCGGACGAGCGCACCACTGCCCTCAGGGCGTGAAGAAACGCTGGGCGGCCTCCTGGTCCTCGAAGAAGACCCTGATGTCGGCCAGTTGGTCGTGGCCGTCGACTTCGACCACAAACAGCTGGTGGCCGCGGTAGATGGATCCGTGGGCCTGGATCTGGGCGTACTGCAGGGCGGCCACATGGGACTCCCCCACCAGCCAGTCGACCCACTTCAGTACGTCGAAGGTGGACAGGGAGAACTCGAGCAACCGGCTCAGATGTTCTCTGACCTCCTCGGGGCCGTGGAACACCCCGGAGATGGCCATGCGGCCGGGGACCGTGTAGGTCACGTGGGGGGACAGGAGATGGACCACGTCGTCCAGGTGATTGGTGGAGTAGCTCAGCAGGAAGCGACGGGCGTTGGCCAGACCATCAGCCTGGGGCGATGCACTCAATGCAGGTGGACCTGCCAGTCGGCGGGCACCCGTCCGGCCGGACCGGGCGTGGGCTGGCTGGATGGATGGTATTCGGGCGGAGCCAGTTCCGGTCCGTCGTAGAACTCCTGGGTGGCATAGCTCCAGAACCAGTCCTCCCCCGGCTCGAAGCTCCGGATCATGGCGTGTCCGCTGATGCTGGCGTGGGCGCTGGCGTGCTGGCTGGGCGACGAGTCGCAGCACCCGATGTGCCCGCACGAGGCGCACCGACGCAGATGGAACCACCACCCGTCGGCGGCCAGGCACTCGACACATCCGGTACCGCTCGGTGGCACATCTGCGTTTATCTCGGGCTGATCCTCAGACATATCGCTCCTGTGGTGGCGTCCGGTGCCTATGAAACCACGCCCATGCTTTCATTCCGGAGAAGGCTCCGCACGAGAGTGGTAACCGGCAATGCCCACTCTCTGTGTCTAGCCTCTTGCGGGGCGGACCGCCGATGACCTGGCGGGACCGGAGAACGGTGGCCGCATCACCCCCTGCGGCCGGAACCGAACCAGAAGAGACAGGACCCACATGAGCGACGCCCCTACCGACGCCCCTACCGACGCCCCTACCGACGACAGCCGAGCGGTGGCGGCGGTGTCCACCGGCGTGCTGCCGTCGGCGACCGAAATCACCGCCCTGGTGACCGAGGCCTACGAGCGTTTCCGGGGCCTCGAGGACGGGGCGGTGGCCGACTACATCCCGGCCCTGGCCGGCGCCGATCCCGATCTCTTCGGCATCTGCGTGGCCGGCATGTCCGGTCTGCGCTTCACGGTGGGAGCGGGCCAGGTCGGTTTCTCGCTCCAGTCGGTGACCAAACCCTTCGTCTTCGCACTCATCGCCGAGGTGGTCGGGCATCAGCGGGCCCGAGACCTGCTGGGCGTCAATGCCACCGGGCTCCCCTTCGATTCGATCATGGCCATGGAACTCAATGAGAGCCGCACCATGAACCCGATGGTCAATGCCGGAGCCATGGCCACCACCAGCTTGGCCCCGGGCCGCACCAGCCAAGAGCAGTGGGAATTCATCCACGATGGCCTGTCCGTCTTCGCCGGACGCTCCCTGACCCTGGACCGCGACGTCTACGAATCCGAGTCGGAGTCGAATCTGCGTAACCGGGGTGTGGCCCATCTGCTCTACGGCTACGGACGGCTGTTCACCGACCCGGTGACCACCGTCGACCTCTATACCCGGCAGTGCTCGCTGCTGGTGACGGTGGAGGACCTGGCCGTCATGGGAGCAACGTTGGCCGACGGAGGCACCAACCCGATGACCGGAGCCCGGGTGGTGAGCCCCGGTGTGGCCAAGCGGACACTGGCCGTCATGTCCACCGCCGGCCTCTACGAACACACGGGCAATTGGCTCTACGACGTGGGCCTGCCCGGAAAGAGCGGGGTGAGCGGGGGAATGGTGACCATCGCTCCCGGAAAGGGGGGTCTGGCCGTCTTCTCCCCGCCTCTCGACGAGGCGGGGAACAGTGTGCGGGGCCAGGCCACCAGCCGGTACCTGTCCGAACACATGGGGCTCAACATCTTCGCCTCGCAACCGGTGTCACCGGCCCTGTCGCCCACCCGCTGAGGACCACCCGGGCAGGGCCACCGAGGTAGCGGGCTCGCTCGGTCACCGTCACGGGGACCACGGTCCCCACTCCCGGGTCGAACCTCTGGGCGAAGAGATCGGTCGAACCGGGGTGGCCGGCCGGGTGACCGTGGATACCCGGCCCGGCCGGGTCCCCCCATCGGGCCGGTCGAGTCCTTAAAATCGCCGCATGGTGAGACAGCGCTCGGGTTCCTGGCAACCGCAGTCGTGGACCGATTCTTCGGGAATCTTCTCCGACACCCAGCGGGTCGATCTGTTCGACGATCCCCGGTGGGAATCGTCACGGCCGTCATCCCGCCGGTCACCGTCACGACCGGCGTCGTCGGCCCGCGACCTGGTGCGCAAGACGATCAGTCTGCGGCGGAAGAAGTAGAACCACAGGCTGGAGGGTTCAACTCAGACCCCGGGCCACGGCCTGTCCGGTCCACCGGTTGTTGAGGTAGGGCTCAGGATCGTGGACCCGGTGCCCGTTGTCCACGGTGTACTCGGTCACCGGACCGTCGAACTGGCCGTTCAGGGAGTTGGTGGCCGCCGGATCAACGGCATCGGCCACATTGGTCCACCGCTGTACCGATCCGGGCCATGCTCCCTTCCCCTCCGACGGACAGGGTTGGAGCCACGGATGGACGACCTTGGCCGCCAACGGGCAACCGATGGTCACGAAATCGGTGACACCCCACTCGGGGTGGGCACACAGCGCCTCGTAGGCCACGATGGTGCCGAGCGAATGGGCCACCACCACCCGGGTGTCGGCAGCTACCGCAGCCTCCACCCGTCCCCTGGCCGCCGTTCGCACCGCCGGATTCTGTATGTAGGCCGCCACCTGGGCCAGCAGTCGATCGAAGTGGTGCTCCACCAACGTCTTGACCAACTCGTCGAGGTCGACAGTGGGATCGACGTCCGCTACCACCCGTCTGACCGTGGCCATGGTGGTGGCTTCGTCGACCGGCGATCGATACCCGTCCTCCGGATCGGGGCGGAACACATCCCCATAGAAGGCCACGCTGACGTCGGACGGGTCTATGCCCAAGCCGTGCCAGGCCAGGCCGTCGGCCAGGGCCGGGAACCACTTTGCCTTGATCGATGCCGGCCCCCACAGGTCGTTGCCGGCGCCATGGACCATGACGATGCGGGACATCGGGGCAGTCTTCCACAGGGTCCCGATCGGACAGCAACACGGTGGCCGGTGAACTCATAGGATCGGTGCATGCCCATCGCCGGCGAGTACGAGCCCAGCCCCTCCGACTGGGTGCGCCAGCAAGTGGAGGAGTACGAGAGCTCCGGCGGCGAGAGGGCCAACACGTTGCTCGACACCGGACTCCCGGTGATCATCGTGACCACCCGGGGCAACCGGTCCCACAAGGTGCGCAAGACCCCGCTCATGCGGGTCGAGCATCACGGGAGTTACGCGCTGGTGGCCTCCATGGGTGGTGCCCCCACCCATCCGGTCTGGTATCACAACCTCAGGGCCGACCCGACCTCGGTGACCATTCAGGACGGGCCCGACCCGGTTGATGTCGAGGTCCGGGAGGTGGAGGGTGTCGAGCGGGACACCTGGTGGCAGAGGGCGGTGGCCGCCTATCCCCCCTATGCCGAGTACCAGCAGAAGACCGAGCGGATCATTCCGGTCTTCGTGGCCTCACCCCGCACGGTCTGACCGGACTAGCGTCACCACTGGTGCGCCGGGAAGTCGGGTCGGCAGGTTCCGTCCATCCTGAAGGACCGCCATGCCCGACCACCTCCGCTCTCTTCCCGTCGAGAACGCATCCATCGTCGAACGCCGGGTGCCCCGTCGGTTGATGCCCGGCCGAAGGTGGACGCAGCCATGATGGATTCCCCCGGAGCGGCCGGTGTGGCGTTTCCGCTGGCGGTTCTGGTGGCCCTCGGGGCCAGCTTCCTGCTCGTATCGCGGTTGGAGCGGTTGTCCAACCGGCTGCATCTGTCGGAGGCCATGCTGGGATTGGTGGTGGCCCTGGCGGCCGACTCGCCCGAGATCACCTCGGCCATAAGCGCGGCGGCCCACGGTCAGAGCACCATCAGCTCGGGTGTGGTGCTGGGCTCCAACGTGTTCAACCTGGCCGCCCTCCTGGGGCTGGGTGCCCTGGTGGCCCGGAGGATCGCCCTCCACCGCCGGGTCGTGGTGCTGGAAGGGACGGTCGCTGTGTGGGTGGCCCTGGTCACGCTGGTGGTCATGGTGGCCCGGTGGGGAGCCGGCGTCGGGCTGGTGCTGGTCCTGGTGGTCGTGGTGCCCTACGTCGTGGTCTCGGCCCTGTCGCCCGAGGGCCTCGTGCGCCTGGGGCTGAAGCCGGGCCAGGTCGAATGGTTGCGGGGCGCCATCGCCGAAGAGGAGGAGGAGATCGCCCTGGGCGTCCACCCGATGGCCGGGGGGCGCCTCGACGCCACGGTCGCCCTGGGCAGCTTGGCCGTGGTCGTGGCGGCCAGCATCGTGATGGAACGATCGGCGGAAACGTTGGGACGGCGCTTCGGGCTCTCCAGCCTGGTGGTCGGGGGCGTGATCCTGGCCGCCGTCACCAGTCTCCCCAACGCCGTGGGGGCGGTCTATCTGGCCGTCCGCGGTCGGGGCGCCGCCACCCTCAGCGAAGCGATGAACAGCAACATGCTCAACGTGCTGATCGGGCTGCTCCTACCCGGCATCTTCCTGGGCCTCGGTGCCACCGGGGGGAGTGGCGTGCTGGTCGCCTCCTGGTACGCCGGCCTGACCATCCTCTGTCTGGCCATGGCTTACGTCAGCCGGGGTCTGACCCGAACGGAGGGGGCTGTCATCGTCGCCGGCTATGCCGCCTTTGTGGTGGCGGCGGTGGCCTTCCGCTGACCGGACCGGATCGGTCGGCGGTGACCGGGTACCGTGGGCCACACGGGGACCCGGCTTCCCCGCTCTCCAGGAGGGGACAGTGACCTACTGCCTGGCCATGCGACACCACGAGGGTCTGGTGTTTCTGGCCGATACCAGGACCAACGCCGGCGTGGACGACATCGGCACCTACCGCAAGCTGCATGTGGTGCAACCCACGCCGGACAGGACGTTCATCATCGAGTCGGCCGGCAGCCTGGCCACCACCCAGGAAGTCCTCGATCGTATCCAACGCGACCTGGACGGGGCGGGCGAAAGTCTGGCGTCGGTGGACCATCTGTTCGAAGCCGCCCTCTACCTCGGGCGTATGAGCCGCCAGGTGTCCTCGGAACACCACGAGGCACTGGCCACCGTGGGAGCGGACGGCACGGCCACGTTCATCATCGGCGGTCAGGTGGGGTCGGAGCGCTCCGACATCATGCTGGTCTATCCGGAAGGGAACTACATCCGGGCCTCGGAGGAGCGGCCGTTCCTCCAGATCGGCGAGAGCAAGTACGGCAAATTCATGCTGGAGCTGGCCATCGGCGCCCAGGTGGACCTGATAACGGCCACCAAGATCGCTCTCGGCTCCATGATGAGCACGGCCCGGGCCAACCTGTCGGTCGGACCTCCCTACGACCTCGGCATCTACATCCACGATTCCTTCGACGTCGAGTTGTCGCGGATCGAGAGTGACTCGCCGTTGCTCACCCGGATGCGTGAGGCCTGGGAACGCCATCTGATGGAAGGCATCGCCGATCTCCCCACCATCTCCTCCGGCGACATGGACGGCGCCATTCCCGAGGCACTGGTGGAGACCGACTGAGCCCCCGAGGGCTGAGGCAGCTCCGCTAACCCGCTCCGGTGATCTTGACCGACCCGTCACTCACCACCGTCTCGTCCGGCCAGGCCACCGAGATCGGACCGGTGGCGGCACCCGGGGGTACATGCACCACGATCTTGGTTGAGCTGTACGTGGCGTTCTTGTCGGCGACGGTCGACCCGCCCACCGAGGTGAAGGCCACCGAGGGCTCACTGGTGCCCTGGGGACCCAGCAGCTCGCTTCCCTTGATGGTGATGGTCTTGCCGATCACCCCTTTGGACGAGACCGATGTGGGCACCTCGGTCAGGTCCTCCACGCCGTCGATCCGGAATCGGGGGTCACCGGCCGGCACCAAGATGGTCGCCTGAACTCCGCCGGCCACCACGGCCAGCGTCTGACATGGAGCCACCGGCACCCTCTTGCACTTCTTGAGATAGGTAGGCGGTGGGGTGGGTCCCTCGAAACAGATCTGGATGCCCCGAACGGAGCTCACGCCAGCGATGAGATCGGTCACCGTGACGTCGGCGGTCGGCGTGTAGGTCGAGTCGTAGGAGGTCACCCCGTCCATAGCCATGAAGTGGTTTCCCTTGCACTCCAGATCGCCGGGACCCGAGGTCACCGACAACGCCTGGGAGGGGGAACCCGGAGCTCCCTCGTCCACCGTTACCGTCTGCTGCGGCGAAGTGGGCGTCGCCGGGCTGACCACTTCGGCGTCACAGGCGGTTTCATCGTCACAGTCGCTGGTGGCGATCTCCACCGAGGCCGACGCCTCGGCGGCCGCACTGCCGTCGAGGCTGGCCGTCTGACCGGTGTAGTCCTCGGTGGTCGATGCTCCGGCCGCATCGGTCTCGGTCACCGAAGCGGTGTAATTCCCGTTGGCGGCGTAGGTATGGCTGACGCTGGCCGCCGTGGTCACATCGGTGTCGGAGTCACCGAAGTTCCAGCTGTAGGAGACGATGGGCGACGTGTCGGGCACCGAGGCCGTGGCGTCGAACGCAGTGGTCATACCCGTGGTGGTGGCGGACAGGGCCGCCGCTGGGCCCAGGTCCGGGGTGAGAGCCAGGGTGTCCGAACCGCTCGACGTACTGGTGGCGATGGGAACGTCGGCCACCAGGCTGGTGACATCGAAGGGAACCACGTTCTGGGCCGTGGTGTCGACGGTGTAGACGGTGCCGCCGTCGGGGGCCACGGTGATGCCGGCGGTGTCGTCGGAGGCGCCCTCACCCAGACTGAAGGTGCCCTCGTAGGTCGAGGTGTTGGCGTTGATCTCCTCGATGGAGCCGGACCCGTTGCAGGCCACCCACAAGGTCGATCCGTCCGGCGAGAGGGCGAACTGCCCGCCCGAGTCATAGTGACAGGCGTAAAGGGGCGAACCGGTGGTGTCGGTGGCCACCGAGATGGGGATGACGGTTTCGTAAGGGGGCGTCCCGAACCCTTCGACATAGACGGTGGTGCCGGACGGGGACATCTCGAGCTGGAAGGGGCCGGTGAAGAGATTGGTGACAATGGCAGTGCCGGCTGTCCCATGGACCAGATCCACCGGAACCACCGTATTGCCGGTGGCCACGAAAGCCTTGGTCCCGTCCGGGGTGATGGCCAGGTTCCCCCCACCCGTCACTCCGGCGATGGAGGCGCCGACCGAGTCGGTGGCCAGATCGATCGGGTAGAGCTTGCCGCCGGCGATGGCGTACAGGGTGGCGCCGCCCGGGGCCAGGGCCAGGTGGGTCACCCCGGACAGGGTGATGGTGGCGGCCACCGTGTTAGTGGCGGTGGCGATCTCCGACACCGTTCCGGAGCCACTGTTGGCCACGAAGACGTCGGCCCCGTCCGGCGTGACCACCACGCTCTCGGGATTGGTCCCCACGGTGATGGGGCTACCCACGGTGGTCTGGGTGGAGCTGTCCACGACATTGACCGTGCCGGCGCTGGCGTCGGTGACATAGGCAAAGGGGCCGTTGTCGGTCGGCGTGGACGGGTAATGGACGGTCCCGCTGAAGGAGGCCCCCAGCGTGTCCGCCGAGTAGGTGTCCCCGTTGACGAGCTGCGTGTAGCCGGCCAGGATGTATCCCGACCCCAGGGTGAAGGTGATCTGACTGTCGGAGTACGACGAGATGATCAGCCCGATGCAGTCGCCGCCCCCGCCCGAGCCGTCCCCGCCGCCCCAGCCGTTGGCGAAGAACTCGAGGTTGGTCCCGTAGTCCGAACCGCTGTAGCCACAGGCGGCCGGTGACGCCGCCCCCAGGTCGGACTGGGTGCCGAAGCCCGATCCCCAGTAGGTGATGGAGGGGGCGGCGGGACTACCGCTGAAGGTCACCGCCGTGATGGTGGGACCGGAGGCACCGGCCGAGGTGGCCAGTGGGACGGTGGCCACAGTGGCGGCCGCCACCAGAGTGAGCCCCAGGGCCACCCGCGCCCCGACGGCCCGCCCCGACCAACCAAACCTGTTGCTCAGCCATGATCCCGGCGCGTGTCGGATCCTGTCGATCACTGTCCTACCTTCCCCCCGAGGAGGGCGCCGATCCCCTGCCCACCGGCGTAGAAGCCTAGAAGACGTCCCCTTCGGTGTCCACCACTGACCCCGTTGATCACCACCGGCCCCGTTGATCACCACGCTTCGGTGGTCGTCTGGCCACAATGCGTGGCTATCCAAGCCGAAACCCGACGTGACATGGACAATTCGTTGGCTTAGGCTTGTTCCCGGCTGACGGGGGCTAGTGGTGACTGACGGGGGGAAGTCGCATGGGGACCGGTCGTGGGTGACGTGAGGAATTGGTGGCGGACCGGGGCCGCAGTCCTGTGCGTCCTGTTTCTGGTCCTCGTCCTGGTCGGGGTGACGGCCACGCAGCCGACGTCGGTGGCCGTGGCTGCGGTCACGGCCAAGGTAGCCGCCTCACAGCTGGTTCCCGTCAGCCCGTCAGCCGCCATGCCGACCGGGGCCGTGTCGGAGGGATCGGTCGACCCGGCCCAGCGGCTGACCGTGGACGTCGTGCTTCAACCCCGCCACCTGGCCGACTTACACGCCTGGGCCGACCAGGTATCGGTGCGGGGCGGAGCGGGTGGCGGGCGCCTGACCCGGGGCGGGTTCGCCCCGCGGTTCGGCGGGAGTCCGGCGGCCGCCGTCGATCTGCGCCGTCTGGCCCGGGCGGCCGGCCTGACGGCGGCTCCGGCCGCGGCCGACGGCCTGCTCCAACCGGTGACCGGCACCGCCGGCCAGCTCGAGCGCTTCTTCCATACCCGTTTGTCCAAGGTACGACTGGCCGACGGCACCTTGGGGCGCCGGGCTTCGACCCCCGCCGAATTACCGCGCCCGTTGGCCGGCTCGGTGACCACCGTGGTCGGACTGGATGATCTGACGGTAAGGCAACCGGTATCGCTGGTCACGCCATCGGTGGAGGTCGACCCGACCGGGTCCGGGAGCTCGGCGGTGAGCGCCGGCTCAGACCCGCTGGCCCCCCATGCCTGTGCCGCCGCCCAAGCCGACGACAGCAACGGAGGCGTCTTCACCGATGACGCCATCGCCTCCCTCTACGGAGCCGACGGCCTCTACCAGTCGGGGGCGGACGGGGACGGCCAGACCATCGCCGTCTACGAGCTCGAGCCGTTCGCCCCCACCGATGTGGCCGCCTTCGACACCTGCTACTTCGGTGCCGCCGAGTCGGCCGCCATGTCCGATCGCCTTCATGTCATCCCCGTGGACGGCGGTCAGGCGGCGGGGACAGGAGTGGGCGAGGCCGCCCTCGACGTCGAGAACGTATCGGCGCTGGCCCCAGGCGCTCAGATCGACGTCTACGAAGCACCCAACACCACGGCCGGATCCCTCGACGAGTTCAGCCGGATCATCGCCGACGATACGGCCTCGGTGGTCACCACCAGTGCCGGATTGTGCGAAGCAGCCATGCAGTCGGACGAGCCGGGCGTCCAGGCCATCGAGAACGTTCTGTTCGAGCAGGCCGCCGCTCAGGGCCAGACCGTGGTGGCGGCGGCTGGCGACGACGGATCCAGCGACTGCGGGACGGAAGGCAACCGGGCGGTGGCACCGTCCTTGTCCGTCGATGATCCGGCCAGTCAGCCCTTCGTGCTGGGTGTGGGCGGTACCTCGGTGTCCTCGGGTTCGGCCCCCACCGAATCGGTCTGGAATGACGGCCCGTCGGGAGGCGGCGGTGGTGGCGGCGGTATCTCCCAGACCTGGGAAGCGCCGGGCTGGCAGGTCGACGGTGGTGTGCCCGGATTCGCCGATCCGACGGTGATCGCCGCCGCCGAGGCTCACCCCACGGCGCGATTCTGCGCCCGGCAAGCGGGCACCTGTCGGGAGGTGCCCGACGTCAGCGCGGCGGCCGATCCGGAAGCCGGTGCCATTACCGTCTACTACAACGGTCAGTGGACGGCCGACGGGGGGACCTCCTCGGCGGCGCCGCTGTGGGCGGCCATGTTGATCGACACCGAGTCCACCATGGCCTGTCGGGCCGGACAGCCGACGGGCAACCGGCTCGGTTTTGCCGTCCCCCTGCTCTACGCCGTGGCCAGCAACCCGACGACCTATGCCGCCTCGTTCAATGACATCACCACGGGAACCAACAGCATCGTTGCGGCCACCACCGGGATCTACCCGGCCACGGTGGGTTACGACATGGCCACCGGACTGGGAACGCCCCGGTGGACCGGTCCGGGAGGCGCGGCGGGGTTGGCTGCGGCGCTTTGTTCAACGGTGACAGCCGATCCTCCCACCGTCAGCGGGCTCGACCCGAACACCGTTCCCCTGGTCGGTGGCAAAGGGCGTTCGGCCCCGGTGGTGACGGTGCACGGATCCGGGTTCGCCAACGCCCGGGGGCCGCTGGTGGCGTCGGTTGCCGTCGGCGGAGTCCTGCTACCGGCGGGTACGGGCCCGAAGGACCCGGTACAGGTGGTCAACGCCCACACACTGACCGTCCAGGTGCCGTCAGGATCGCGCCTGGCTCCGCACGGCAGCGGGGGCAGCGGAGCCGGCGACTACCAGGTGGTGGTCACCCTGACCGGCGGGTCGCACAGCCAACCGGGCCCCCAGAGCCTGCTCCGTTACGTGGCCACGTCGGGAACGACCACCGTGCCGGTGGTGTTGTCGGTGGGACCGACCGGCGGTCCCAAGGCAGGAGGCACGGTGACCATCCACGGCTCGGGCTTCACCGGAGCCAGCCGGGTCACCTTCGGCTCGGTGCCGGCGCCGACCTTCCGGGTCATCTCCGACGACGAGATGGCAGCCACCGCTCCGGCCCAGTCGCCGGCCACCCGCTGTGCCACCGTCACCGATCCGACCACCGACATCTGCCAGGTCGAGGTGGTGGTGGTCGACCCGGGTGGGTCGAGTACGACCGCTCCCATCCTTCCCCCTTATCAGGGGGCGTACACCGTCAATGCCTACGGGGGTTTTCCGGCCCCCGCCGGGTGCGGTTGTGAGACGACGGCGGTGGCCACCGAGTACGACTACCTGCCCGCGCCGGTGATCACTTCGGTGACGGCCAAGACCGGTGCCGACGGACAGCAGTACATCAACGCCCTCGGCCATACCACCGTCACGGTGAACGGTTCGGGGTTCGACCTCCTCGGCTACCTGTGGACCGACCTCGGGGCCTGGACCAACGCCTCGTCATCCGACACCGACCTGCTGTCGATCACCCCCGACCAGCTCACCCTGGCCGCTCCCACCGCCCCGCCCGGCGCCCCCCTGCCCCTGGCCGTGGCCGTCACCGTGCAGACCCTGGCCAGCCCCAACATCGGTGACCTGGCCTCTTCGACGGCGCCCAGCGACGCCGCCCAGGTCGTCTACGCCCCCAAGGCCACGGTTACCGGAATGAGAGGAGGGACCCAGCGCTCAGCCGGACCCACCTCCGGTGGCACGACTCTCACCGTCACCGGCACCCAGTTCGCCGCGGCCACCAGCGTGCTCATCGTGGACCAGACGTCGGCCGGCCCCTCGCTGGCCACCACCTCGGTCTTCACTGTGCACGGGTCAACACTGCGATTCGTCACCCCGCCGGCCCTGGCCGGCGTGGACGATGTGCTGGTCTGCACGGCAACAGCCTGCTCCGACGCCGACCCGGCCATCGACACCTTCACCTACTTCGCTCCGGGCGACCCCACCCTCACGTCAGTACGCCCCCGAAGCGGACCGGTCAGTGGTGGAACGGCCGTCACCCTGCACGGCACCGACCTCGGATTCATAGTCGGCGTCCGGTTCGGCTCGAAAATGGCCGCCACCTTCTCCAACCCGCCGGGCACGGATGACGGCGGCGACCCGACCCTCATCAACGCCGTCGCTCCTCCGGGCAAACCGGGAACAACCGTCCCTATCCGGGTAGAGACGTTGGCCAGTGTGATGGACGGCTCGGGTTACTCGGCGCCGTCCACCGCGGCCGAGTTCACCTACGCCGGACGCTGATCCGCCGACCGACGGCGGCGGAGGCTAAGGGAGAGCCGACCGGAGACTGGCGGCGGCCAGCAGACGACGTTCCACCTTGTCGGGGTGGGCCGCGTCGCGTTGGCGGATACGTACCTCGAGTTGGTCGATCCGGACGTTCTCGTCGGCCACCAGTCGCAGCTGTTCCTCGCCGTCACGGGAGCGCACCGCTCGAATGAAGGCACTGTGGGCATCGGTGGCCCGTCGCAGTTCGAGCCGACGGGCGATGGCCGAGTAGGACTCCCCCGACTGTCTGAGTTGGAGGGCCTCCTCCTCGATCTGGCGCACGGGCATCCGCCGTTCAGGCTTGGACCGCTCCGGTCGCGGGGAACGGCTGTCCTGTCCTTTGTCGGGCTGACGCCTAGGCATGCTGTCCCCTTTGTAGCGATGGGAGCGACGGTGCTGTCGTCACTCGGGCGAATCGAGGTGCTCGAGCTGCTGGCGGATGTGCTCGCGTTTTTCCTCGAACTCTTGGTAGGACATGTCGCCGGCTTCGATCGAGCGGTGGAGCACGGCCATCTCCTCCATGAGCTCGAGCTCGGTCGACTCGACCGGCTGGGTCAGGCCTTCGGGTTCGGAGGCCTGTCGGGCCGCTTTCCGCTCCACCTTGGCCTGGGCCTTCTCCCGCTGTTGCTGCTCGCGCTGCCGTTTGCCCGAAGTCGTCCGTGACCGGGTCAACGGATGTCCCGGAAGCGGAGGGTGCTGGGTGAACCGGGCTGGACGACGGTCACGGTGCCAGCCTTCGTACCAGTTGCTCGGGCTTCGGCCAACGCACATCCGACGCCCATCCCAGGCGCTCGAAAGCGCGCAGCAGGGACGCCGACGGATCGATCTGATGACGGTCACAGCCGTGACGGGCGCAGACCGGAAAGGCATGGTGAGAATTGTGCCAGGAGTCACCGAAACTGACCAGGGCCAGCAGCCGGATGTTGCCGCTGCGGTCGGATGACCGGTAGGGGTGGTTTCCAAACATGTGACCGAGTGAGTTGACACTCCAGGTCACATGGTGGAGGAGGGCGATGCGCACCGCTCCTGCCCACAACAGGGCCAGCAGGGCTCCGGTCAGCGAACGGGTTACCGCCCACCCGATGCCAAAGGGAATCACAAACGAGAGCGCCATCCACAGAGGAGTCAGTCGCGAAATGGTGGAGACATCAGGATCAGCCAGCAGGTCGCGGCTCCAGTGGGTGGGATCCGATTGCGCTCCCGAGAACAGCCACCCCACGTGGGCATGGCCCAGACCGCGCAGGCGACGGAAGGGGCCGGTGGCAGTGGTGTGGGGTGAGTGGGGATCGCCGGCTCGATCGGCATAGACATGATGGCGTCGGTGGTGGGAGACCCAGCTGATCAAGGATCCTTCCACGGCCATCGACCCGGCCACAGCCAGTGAGATGCGGAGCCAGCGCCGAGCCCGGAAGCTCCTATGGGTGAAGAGACGGTGGAATCCGAGGGATAGTCCGAACCCGGTGATCAGGTAGAGGACGGCCCCGAGGACCAGATCGAACCAGCCGATACCGTGGTGCCAGAAACGATCGGCCGCCCAGATCAGGCCGACCATCGGTGCGATGACGATGACCAGGGTCAGAACCCGCTCGTGCCATTTCGGTGGCGTCGGCGGTTCGGAGGATGCTTCGGGTGGAACTGGGCTCTTGGTGGCTGAGACGACGCCGGCGGTCACGTGGCCCTACGGCCGGCGATGACCACGTCGCGGGCTTCTTCGCCGCGCCGACCGGTAGCCAGTTCGAATGAGACCTGCTCGCCTGTGGTCAGACTCTTGCGACCCTGGGCGCTGCCACTGACCCCCGACTGGTGCACGAAGACGTCGTCCCCATCCGATCGCGACAGGAATCCGTAGCCCCGCCGTGCGTCGAAGAACTTGACCGTGCCGGTCTGGCGACCGGGCCCCGGTCGTCGGCGGGTTAACCCTGGGGATGACGGCGGACCCTCCCGCTTGCTCCCCTTGGGCGTCGGTGTGTTTTCCCGCTTTTTGGTGGGGGGCGCCGGTGGAGTGTCCCGCCGGTTGACCGGCGACGCATGGCCGTCCTGAAAGGGGACGGTGAGGGTACGGGGAAAACCCAGCACCCGCTGCAGAGCCCGGACGTCATCCCGGGCCTCGTCGGGGACCAACGACACCACCGTGCCGGTATTGCCGACACGCCCGGTCCGTCCCGACCGGTGGACATAGGTCTCGGCATCACCGGCCGGATCGAAGTGCACCACGCAGGGAACGTCGTCGATGTGGATCCCGCGAGCCACCACGTCGGTGCCCACCAGGGCCCGGGTCCGGCTGCTGGCGAAGGCTGCCAGGGCCCGCGCCCGTTGCGGCTGACTCCGGTTGCCGTGGATAGGTGTGGCCTCCACCCCGGCCGCCCGAAGCTGACGGGCCACCCGGTCGGCGGACTGCTTGGTCCGACAGAAAACGAAGGCCCGACCGTGCTGGGCGATCAACTGGGCGGTGACCTTCACCCGTTCGGGGCGGGGTGTGCGCCAAAAGAGGTGGGTGACCTCGGAGGAGCCATTGGGCTCGGCGTCGATCTGATACCGGGTCGGTTGGTTCTGGTATCGGCGACTGATGGCTTCGACGGCCGAGCCGTCGGTGGCCGAGAACATCAGAAGCTGGCGGTTGGACGCCGTCTGTTCGATCAGACGGTAGACCGGCTTGACGAAGCCCATGTCCACCATCCGGTCGGCCTCGTCCAGCACCACGGTCTTCACGTCGCCGAGGGTGAGTTCCCCTCGGGCTATCAGGTCCTCCAGACGGCCCGGGCAGGCCACGACGATATCGACGCCTCGTTGCAGGGCGCGACGCTGGGGGGTGTAGCTGGTGCCGCCGAACACGGCCGTCACCCGGTGCGAGCGGGAGCCCAGCAACGAGGACAGGACACCGCACACCTGATCGGCGAGCTCGCGGGTGGGCACCAGGACGAGGGCCCGGGGGCGACCGGGCGCCGCCCCTGACGACGACGCCAGCAGTGGGAGACCAAAAGCGAGGGTCTTGCCTGAACCGGTGGGGGCCTGGCCGTAGATGTCCTTGCCGACCAGGGCATCGGGAATGGTGGCGGCCTGGACGGGCAGCGGTTCGGTGATGCCCAGGGCCTGCAGACGGCCGACGACGCCCGCGTCGACTCCGAGATCGAGGAAATTAGGGATGGGAAAACTCCGTTCGAGTGCGAAAGGCTGACTCGGTCGCTAACTCGAACGGGCCACACTGGCTGATGCCAAGCACGGCCACCCTACCATCCCCCCGGTCAGCACCGAGGTCAGGGATCCGGTGCGGCCCCCCCAACCATTTTCGGCCCGTCGCCTTCGGCGGAGGCGGTCAGCGAGTCCCGGTCATCAGGAGATGGTGGACCACGTTGCGGTAGGCGCGCCACGGAGTCTCCTCGGCATAGGCGATCACCCGCTCATCACAGAAGGCACGGACCAGGGTGCGGGCCCGGCGCAGATTGGCCCGGGGCATGGTGGGAAACAGGTGATGTTCGATCTGGGTGTCGAGGCCGCCGAACAAGAAGGTGGTGAACAGGGGCCCGCGCAGGTTGCGGGAGGTCAGCACCTGCCGGTGGAGGAATCCGAGTCCGGCTGTCCTCTCCGGCGTGGGCATGCCCACGTGGTTGGTGATAAAGGTCGCTCCCAGGTAGAAGCCGAACAGGGACTGGCTGACCAGGATGAAGACGACGGCACGGAGGGGCGACAGCACCAGAAACGGAGCCACGAAGAAGAGGAGGCCGTGGGCCAGGAGAAGCCCGCCCTCGGCCCAGGCCGCCCGGTCGCGACGACGCCCGACCGCGATCACGCTGGACAGGTGCAGATTGTGCGCCTCCAGAAACAGGAGAGGCACCAGGTAGGCGACCTGGACATGACCCAGCCATCGGCCCAGGCCACGTCGCTCGGACATCTGCGCCCGGGTATAGACCAGGGCACCGGGAGCGAGATCGGGATCACTGCCGGGTTGGTTGGTGTGGGCGTGATGCCGACTGTGTTTGGTCAACCACCAACCGAAACTCACACCCGTCAGCAGGTTGGTCAGGAACAGTCCGATCAAGTCGTTCCTCTGGCGGTCCTGGCTGACCTGGCGGTGACCGGCATCGTGGCCGATGAAACCCAGTTGGGCCAGCACGAAGGCCAGTCCCACCGCCACCAGCAAGTTCCACCAGCTGTTGCCGACCAGGATGACCAGGGCGACCAGAACGCCGAGCGCTCCCACTGTGGCCGCGATCTTGATGGTGTAGTACCCGCTGCGACGGGTCATGAGTCCGGCTTCACGGACCCGGCGGGACAACTCAGCGAAGTCCTGGGGACCGGTGGTCGCCTGGTCGAACGCGGGGGCCGCCGTGCCCGGTGCTTGGAGCATGAAGCCTTCTCTCTGTCAGTCCCTGCAGCACGATGCGGTGAAGGACCAGCCCAGAGAGATGATCCAGGTACGGAACACCTGGGAGACCGACCCCTGCTGCACGATGCTGGTCGATCGTGAGATGCGCCACCGACAGGCCCCTTCCCCAGCACTTCCCGGGAGTGGACCTCCGATGATGACCCCACCCTACCTGACCGGTGCTTCTGCACTGGTCCACCCGGTGGCGGGCCGAAGGGGTGATCACGGAGTGAGAACGGATGGTCACGCAGCGAACGTGCCTACGATGACCATGCACCCTCACCCTCACCCTCAACCGTCGGAGCCGGAGGACAAAGCTTTGCCGGACTATCCGCAGGCCATCGCACCCGTGAAGCACGTCGAACCGGTTCCCCGACGTATCCGCGCCTTTCTGGACGGTCGGGTGGTGGTGGACACCACATCAGCCCTGTACGTATGGGAGTGGCCCTACTATCCCCAGTACTACGTTCCGATAGCCGACGTCGCCGGCGACATGCTGGTGGACGAGCAGCACCAACAGCACCTGCTGTGGGGACAGCGGCCCGGCACGGGATACAGGGGAAACGCGGTTATCAACCGGGCGCCGCTCACCTCTACACCCATTCACCGGTCGAAGGTATCGCCGGCACCGTCCACATCGACTGGGGAGCACTCGACAGTTGGTTCGAGGAGGACGAAGAGGTGTTCGTCCATCCCCGCAACCCTTACGCCCGGGTCGACGCCCTCCGCTCCACTCGCACGGTGGAGGTCGCAGTCGACGGGGTGGAGTTGGCCCGATCATCCTCCACGGTCATGGTGTTCGAGACCGGACTACCGACCCGCTACTACTTCAACCGTACCGAGGTGGGCTTCGATCGTCTGCTCCCCAGCGACACCGTCACCTCCTGTCCCTACAAGGGGACCACCACGGGCTACTGGTCTCTGGCCCTCGAAGGTCAGTCCGTGCCGGACATCGCCTGGGCCTACGACTTCCCCACACGGCAATTGCTGCCGATAGCCGGGCTGGTGGCCTTCTACAACGAGAAGGTCGACCTCACCATCGACGGACAGCCACAGCCACGGCCTAGCACCCACTTCTCGTAACCCGGGCGGACCCAGCCCCGACCGGCGGGGGCGGACCCACCGGGGACCGGGATCGGGGTCAGGTGCCGCTCTGATAGACAACCGATCCCAGAGCCAGAGCCATCGGGTTGAGGACCGGATCGATGACATCCCGGACCCCGGCCATGGTCAGATGGATCCCGTCGGCGGCCCGTACCGGAAGTCCGCCCACATCCGGGGTGTAGATCCCCTGGGGCGACAGCAGGTGGTTCACGTTCAGGACGGTCACGAAGGAGGGGTTCTGGGCGGCCACTGCCGTTACCAGGGCGTTGAAGTCGTTCACCATTCCGTTGGGGGTGCCGTCGCCGAAGTAGGGAGAGGTGTTGAGGATCACACCGGCCCCGCCGGCGTGGGCGATCGATACCGCTCGGTCGAGATTGGCCTGGATGGAGGCCGCGTAGGCGGGGTCACTCAGGTTGACGTAGCGCCCGCCCCACAGACGGGTCTGCTCCTCCCAGTACCCGAGCTGGATGACCACCGCATCGGGGTGGTAGCGCCGGATGGCCCACTCCATCTGCGCTTCCCACGCGGTGCAGGCCGGCAGGCTGGGCTCGGGTGTGCCGGGCCTCATCCACATCTGCATGTCGGCGCCGTCGGTGGCGCCACAACCGGGAACGGCGGCGTTCTCCGTTCGGTAGCCCGCACCCGAATCCGAGGTGTAGTAGCCCTCGTACCAGCCGACCGAGTCGCCGAGGAAGGCCACCCGCACACCACCCCCGTGAGCGACCTGCGGACCGACCGGGCTGGCCACGATGGCCACCGCCGGAGGAATGGTGGATGAGACCGACGCCGGATAGAGCGGTGGGTGCAGCGGTGAGCTGGCTCCCCCGCTGTAGGTCGCGTCGCCGAAGGCGTAGACCGAATCGTCCCGCCCGACCATCCAGTAGCCGCCACCGTCGGGGCTAGCGGCCATGGCCGCCACCGGGGAGGACAGGGGCCGGTCGGCCATCGAACCATGGAACGGGGCCGAACCGAAAGCGAAGATGCCGCCGTCGGCCGCCACCAGCCAGTAGCCCCGTCCGTCGGGGGTGGCCGCCATCGACACCACCGGCCGGTTGAGGGCGGTGCCTCCCATCGAACCGTAGAAGCGGGCGTCGCCGAAAGCGAAGATCCCGCCGTCGGCCGCCACCAGCCAGTAGCCCCGTCCGTCGGGGTGGCCGCCATCGACACCACCGGCCGGTTGAGGGCGGTGCCTCCCATCGAACCGTAGAAGCGGGCGTCGCCGAAAGCGAAGATGCCGCCGTCGGCCGCCACTAGCCAGTAGCCCCGTCCGTCGGGAGTGGCGGCCATCGACACCACCGGCCGGTTGAGGGTCCTCCCTCCCATCGAGCCGTAGAAAGCAGCGGCGCCGAAAGCGAACACTCCTCCGTCCGAGGCGTCCATCCAGTACCCGCCGTCCTGGTCAGCGACAGCGCCCACCACAGGGGCGTGCAGAGTGGTCGAGAGCATGTCCCCCTGGTAGTCGGCCTGTCCGTAAGTGATGACTCCCCCGGCGGCGTCGATCACCGCGTAGGTCCCGTCGAGGCTGGCCACCGGGGCGGCCGAGGGAGGGCCCACGGATGCGGCCGCGGTAGGGAGGGGCTGCAGCACCAGCACCACTGCCACCGTCATCGACAGGCTGAGCCCGATCCCGAGCGGGATCCAACCCGGAGGACGACCCCTCCCGTCGTATCCCGCCATGCGCCGGATCATCTCGGTGACCACCGACCGGTCCGGTCCGGCACCGTCAGCACCGAAGCGGCGACGACCGAGGTACATTCGCCCCCTTCACCCGCCGAATCCGCTGAATCGGCTTGCGCCGGTGAAGGATCCGCCACCGAAACCGCCGGCACCGCCGAAACCGCCGGCACCGCCGGCACCGCCGAGGGCACCACCAAAACGGCCCGTCGTGGTGGACGAGGACGGTACCGGCTCGGCCAGGTCGGCCAACGAAACGAGCTCACCTTTGGACACTCCCGAGGTCACTTGGGTCAAGGTGTCACCTACCGTACCGAGATTCACGCGGACCGTCTTGGGCGTGCTCTTGTCGATGACGGTGACGTAGTGGAAGGTCCCGACGGCATGCACCGCTGAGGTGGGAACGGTCGTCACATTCACCGATTTCTTCACGATGATCGATACGTTGGCCTGCGATCCGGACAGCCCGCCGAGTTCAGGCGCATCGATGGCGATGGTAACCGGGTAGGTGGCACTGGTGCCGGTGTTGGCCACGGCGCCGACAGCCGAGACGCTGCCCTTGACCACCGAACTGGTGGCATCCGGCGTGACCAGGGTCTGTTGCCCCAAAGCGATCTGGCCGACATCAGCCACGGCCACGTCGGTGGTCACGTCGTAGGACGACCCTGACCCGATGACCACGATGGCGGGGTTGGCTGAGCTTCCCCCGGCGGTCACCGTGTCGGCCGGGGCGATCGACACCGAAGCCACCGTGCCGCCGATGGTGCTGACCAGGTTCACGTCGTCGAGGGCCTGCTCGGCATCGGTGAGATTGGCCTGCGCCAGGTCGATGGCCGCTTGGTCCACGGCCAACTGCTCCGACGTGACAACTTTGGCGGCCGACCCGGTACTGGTACCGGTTGACCCGGTCCTCTCGGGCGAACCCGAGGACCCACTCCCGCCCGAGGTGGCCGATGCGGTCGCGGCGGTGGTGGCGGTGGTAGCGGCGGTGCCGGTGGCGACGGTCGTTCCCCCCGTGGCCCCGGCCGAGCCCGGGTGACCGGATCCGGTGCCTGAGATCGCACCCGAGCCCGAGGAGGACTCGAGGGCGGCGGTAAGGGCGCTCTCGTCTTTCTCCACCTTGGCGATGTCGGCCGAGACGGCCGACTGGGCCGCCGATGCCTGATGCAGGGCGTCGGCACAGCTGGTTGCTCCTACTGCTGTGGTGGTCGTGGTGGTCGAACCCGGGGAGCCGGACGCCGTCGAACTCGAGCTCCCCGGCTGAGGGGAGGTGTTGCTGGCACAAACGGTCGTGGCCTGGGCCAGGGCGGCAGTGGCCTGCGACGCGTCACGGTCCTCCTGGTGCTGGTCCGTCACCAGGTTCCGTTGCAAGGCGCTGATCGACTGACCGGGTTGGGGCTGGCCCGAACGAGGAGGCGCCGTTGTCGTTGTAGTGGTCGAGCCCGACGAGCGCACCGCCGCGTCCGATGACTGGCCGGACGCCGGTGTCGTCGACGCCCCGGCTCCCGACGTGGTGGTCGACGAGCTCGACGAGCTCGACGAGCTCGCACTCTGACTGGCCTCGTCGCGGGCCAGAGTGGCCTGAGCTGAGGCCAGGCCGGCCTGGGCCGAGGTCACACCGGTCTGGAGCGAGGTGACGTCCAAAGAGGCCAGGGTCTGCCCGGCGGTGACCTGTTGGCCCACCGCGACGTCCACGGTGCTGACCGTTCCGGAGGCGTTGAAATTGAGATCGGCCTGATTGACCGGGGAGATGGTGGCCACCGAATCGAGCGTTTGGACCGCCGTTCCCACTCCGACGGCTGCCGTACGGTAGGCCGGCGACGAGCTGCGGGTCAGCTGCCAGGCCACTGCGGCCGCTACCACCAGAACGAGCACGATGACGACCCGAAAGGGGGAGAACCGGCTGACCCGGCCGGCGCTCTGAGCCGCCTCGGTGCCGATCGGAGGGCGGCCCGGCAGGCCATCCGACCCGGCGGTCAGCCCCGGCTCATCGGCCTGATCAAGCACCGGGCGGGGTTCCCGACCCGGCACCGCCCGCCCCGCCACCTCGGAACCCACCGAATCCACTGGTACAGCCGTTGGGGCCGGGCGTCGAGATGGTGATGGACTGGGCGGTGATGGCACCGGTGGTGTCGGCACTTCCCCTCGCCGCCGCACACTTGCCTACGGCCAGATCAGAAGCCGACGCCGTCTGTCTTTGGGTGTACGTCGTCGACGAGGTCAGAGTGACAATAACGCTGCTGGTCTTTTTGGTCTCCGGGTTGGTCTCGGTGACGGTTACCGACGAACCGCTGACGGCGGCAACAGCCCCCGAGGCGGCGCCAAAGGACCCGGCCCCGGGGAACCTGTTCCCGCTGGGAGGCCGGTTACCGGTGCCTCCCGTACCTCCCGTACCTCCCGTACCTCCCGGGCCGAAGCGGCCCGGGGCGGCGCCATTGGCTCCTCCCCCGCCACCCCTGAATCCCCCGAACCCAGTCGAGCAGCTACCCGCGGTCGGTTGGGTGATCGAGACGGTCGTGGCCGTGACCGGGCCGCCGAAGGCGGCGCTCCTGCTGGACGACGACGAGGTCGGTTTGCCGAACGCCGAGATGCACGAGCCCACCGTGACGCTGGAGGCCGACGCCGTTACCGTCTGGTCGAAGGTGGTACTCGCCGTATAGGTGACCGTCGTCTGACCGGCGTCGCCCTGCACCTCGAGCGAGGACCCGGTAATGGCGGCGATGGATCCATCGGCCCCGGGAAACTGGCGTTGTCCGCCACTGGCGCCGGAACCAGCTCGGTCGCCACCCGACCCTCGGCCCGTCGACGACGGGGAGCCCGTCGATGATGTCGGCGACGCCGAGGACGACGAGCCGCAAGCCGCCAGGACCAGGGCGGCCGTCCCCAGTACGGCCAGAGCTGCTGCTCGGCGACCTCTGGTCGTGAAGGCAGCTCGAGGACGGTCCTTGATGCCGGCTGACGCTGATGCCTCTGAGTGTGTCATTCCCATTCCTTGTCTGGAGTTGATGTGAGGTACGGCAAAACGGTTGGACCTCATTCGGTCCGCAATGCGTCGATCGGTGCCAGTCGGGCCGCTCGGCTGGCCGGATAGACCCCGAAGGCCACCCCGATGGCGATGGCTACGACGATGGCTCCGACAGTGGCGACCGGTGAGATGGCGATCGGATCGGAAATAAAATGAGGCAGAACGACCGCTCCGATCAGACCCAGACCGGCGCCGAGGACACCACCGACCATGCCGAGAACCGACGCCTCGACCAGGAACTGACGGCGGATGGCCCGGGGGGTGGCCCCGAGGGCCTTGCGCAATCCGATCTCTCGGATCCGCTCGGTCACCGAAACCAGCATGATGTTCATGACGCCTATCCCCCCGACCAGCAGCGAGATGCCGGCCACTCCCCCGAGCAGAACGGTGAGGGTCTTGTCCACCGATGTGGCTGTACTGAGGAGCGACTGCTGCGACTCGATGGTGAAATCGGCGTCGGCGGCGTCGGTGATGGCATGGAGGCTGAGCAGTTCAGCATCGGCCTCCTGGTAGGCGGCGGAAAGAGTGGACGACGAGGTCGATTGGATCAGGATGTCACTCACCGAATTGCGACTGGTACCCCCGAAGAGCTGGATCGAGGCGGTGGTGATGGGCACGATGGCCTGGTCGTCCTGGTCCGAGGTGGAGGATGACGACCCGGTGGACCCGACGGTATTGAGCACCCCGATCACCTGCATGGGTACCCCGTTGATGGTCACCGTCTGACCCACCGGATCGCGAGCACTGAACAGCTCTTCAGCGGTGGTCGAACCCAACACCACCACGTCGGCACGCGTATTCACGTCATGGCCGGCAATGAACCGACCTTCGGTGATCGAGCGTCCTCTCACGGTGAGCCACGAAGGATCGGTGCCCACTACCGAGGTGGTCCAGTTGGTGGTCCCGGCGACCAGGCTTTCCGATTCGGTGCTGGTGGGGGCCACCGCTCCGATGTCGGGGGCGACCGTCTTGGAGGACAGCGCCGTGGCATCCGAGTCGGTGAGGGTGGAGGCGGAGCCGAACCCGCCCCGGATCCCCGAGCTGGAGGTGGTGCTGCCGGGCGAGATGGTGAGGAGATTGGAGCCCAAGGCCGAAATTTCGGCACCGACCTGTTGCTGGGCTCCTTCGCCCAAACCCACGGTGAGGATGACGGCACTGATGCCGATCATGATCCCGAGCACGGTGAGACTGGACCGCAGGCGGTGGGAGATGACGGCCTCGAGGCCGGTGCGGAGGGTTTCGAGCACGTTCACGACGTCGGCGCTCCTCGGCCGGCGAGCTCGGCACGGAGAATCTGCCCGTCTCTGATCCGCATGGTCCGTTGGGCGGTATCCGCCACGTCCTGCTCGTGGGTGATCAGGACGATGGTGCGCCCGCTGCGGTGGAGCTCCTCGATCAAGCCGAGGACGTCCTCGGCCGAGCGGGTGTCCAAATTCCCCGTGGGTTCATCGGCCAGGATCAGGGCCGGATCGGTGACCAGAGCGCGGGCCACCGCCACCCGCTGCTGCTGGCCGCCGGACAGCTCGCCGGGTCGGTGCTCGACACGGGAGGAGAGCCCGACCCGCTCCAGCGCCATCAGCGCACGCTCCTTGCGCTCGGGTCGCGACAGTCCGGCGTAGACCAATGGCAGCTCCACGTTCCGCCATGCGTTCAGGGAGGGCAGGAGATTGAATTGTTGGAAGACGAAACCAATTCTGCGATTGCGGACGTGGGCCAGATCCTCCTCGGACATGGTGCTCACGTCCTCCCCGGCCAGATGAAAGGAGCCCGACGTGGGTACGTCGAGACAGCCGAGGATGTGCATCAGCGTCGACTTCCCCGAACCCGACGGGCCCATGACGGCGACGTACTCACCGTCGGCGATTTCAAACGAGACGCCGCGCAGTGCTTCCACCTCGAGCGAACCGTTGTTGTAGGTCTTCCGAACCTCACGCACCTGGATGACGGCCGAGGACACCACGGGGTGCTGACCGGTGGTCTCCAGCCGGACCTCGGCGGTGTCGTCCAGGTTGCCGTTGTGCTCTCCGTTGGGGGAGGTCGGTCCCATCATCCTCCGAAACCTCCACCGCCGGAGAACCCTCCACCGCCGGAAAAGCCGCCGCCACCGGAAAAGCCGCCACCGCGGCCAAAGCCGCCACCGCCACCGAAGAGACCGGACGCGCCGGCACGTGCCCCGCTGCCCAAGCCGCCGCGGAAACTGATCTCTGTCACGTAGATCTTGTCGCCCACCGTCAGACCGCTGGTCACTTGGGTATCAGTTCCGGAAGCGACGCCGATGGTCACGGGCCGGGTGGCCTTGGTCCCGTTGGTGTCGACAAGGACCGTCGTACTGTCCCCGCTGTAGTGGATGGCCGTGGTCGGTACCACGATCACGTCCTGGAGCTCCTCGGTGATGATGGACACGGTGGCGGTCGCCCCTCCGTAGAGGCCGGACGGAGTTCCGGTCACGTCGATGACCACCGGAAAGGACGAGACGCCCGAGGTGGTGGTGGCCAGCAAGCCGACCGAGGCGACCGTGCCGTAGACATTGGCGGTGGCCCCGGTGCCGGTCAGGGTGGCTTGATCGCCCACCTTGACCTGACTGACGTCTGAACTGTCGACGGAGGCGTTGACGATGTAGGACCCGGTGGACACCACTTCGATCTGCGCCGACGAGGAGGACGAGCTCGACGAAGTGGTGGAGGAGCCGGCGGCATCCGAGGTGCTGGCCCCGAACGAGGACGACGAGCCGGATCCCGTTGACGTAGCCGATCCGGCTCCCGTTGAGGAGGAAGACGACGATGTGCCGGTGCCCGACACCTGTTGGCCGACAGTGAGGTTGATGGCCGCCACCGTGCCGGCGATTGTCGAGGTCAATGAGGCGTTGTCGAGGGAGGTTTGGGCGCTGGAGACCTGCGTTTGGGCCGAGGCGATCTGGGCCTGGTCCGAGGCGATCTGGGCGGCCGAGGCGTCATCGCCCTGGTCAGTGGCGAGTTGGGCCTGATCGTTGGCCAGGGTTGCCTGGGCTTGGGCCAAGGAGGCGGCCAGTGACGAACTATCGATGGTGGCCAACGTCTGACCGTCGGTGACGGCCTGCCCCACCGTGACGTCGACGGCGGTCACACGACCGGAGGATCCGAAATTGAGATCGGCGGTTTGGGCCGGTTCGACTGTTCCGGAGGATGACACCGTCTTGGTGATGGTGCCGGTGGAGACCGTCTGGACGCTGGTGGTGGTCGTGATGGCCGGCGTGGCACTCGAGCTGTTGGAGGTGAACAGCGCGGTGAGACCGGCGCCGATGGCGCCGGCTACCAGGACCAACACGACGATCCCGACTCCCGCCCGCCGCCTCTTGAACCATTTTTTGGTTCCCAAACGCATCTACGCCTCGCTCACCGTTGGTCGTGTCCTCTGCCCCGATCCCGGACGAGCGCCGTTGCCCGCCCAGGGGGGCGATGACGCATCCAATCCCGGCGGCATGTGAGCCAGGTTCTTGTCGCCTGTGAGTCGTCTGTGAATGGTGTCGGCGGGGAGGACCTGACCGGCCCGGACCGGCTTTGGCCTGAGCCGGACCCGACAGCCTGACATTCGGTACCGGACTGAGGTGGAGGCAGGCAGGCACCGAGCCGGGTGCTCCTCGTCGGGGCGAAGGCAGCCCTGACCAGGCTTACCGGGCTCTTATCTTGTCCACCTAGGGTCAGGTCCATGAACAGAATCTCATGGACACGCCCCAAAGTCGCCGCGGTGATCGGCGGTGGGGTGGTCGTGGCCGGAGTGGTCGTGGGCCTTCTGGTGGCGGGAGGAGGGAGTAACCCGAGCCCGTCGCTCACACCCAAGACGTCGGTTTTGAGTGCCTCGTACGCCAAGAGCGTCGGGTTCCCGAAGACGTTCCGCCCGGCCACGAAGAGCAAGGTCACCGGGACCAAAGGGTGCTCGGATTCGGACGAGGTCGTTTACGAGGACGCCACCGGGGACACAGCCATGATCTCGGATACGTTGAACTGCTCGTCGGCCGCATCGGCTGCATCGGCTCTTGCCTCGGCCCGCAAGCAAGTCAAGACCGACCCGGACTTCACCCTTCCCACCGCACTGGGATCGTCTGCCTTCGCCACCTCGAGCAACGATCCTGAATACCTGGTCGCCTGGCAGGCCGGCTCCCGAGTGGCCATCGTGGCCATGGACGTCAACGTGAAGGCGAAGTCGGCCGCCACAGCATCGAAGCCACTGACAACCTCACAGCAAAATGCGCTGGTCAAGGCGGCCGTACAGCAGAACGGGCTCTACGCCTGACGGCCGGTCCCGTCAGGCGGCTGGGGTGATTCCACCCCAACTGTGCCCGCTCCAGCTGTGCCCGCTCCAGTGCATGGCCTTGCGGACCAACCCATGACCGGCGTGCGAGCCTCGGTGGTTTCCGAGGAACATCTCGATGGTGGACAGCGGAATGGCACTGACCTCTGACGAAGCCGGCACGGTGACGGTCACCGGTGCCCCATATCCGGTCAGATCGACTGTGGCCGTCACGCCCACGCTTCCCGTCTTGCCTGCCCCCGAGGCCGTGACCGTGCCCTTAACCAGGCGACCCGAGGTGTCGGCCCAGACGTCGGCCGTAATGGTGCGGGCTCCGCGCTTACCCGAGAGCGTGGCGACGACCTTGTTGCCGGTGGTCTGTACGCCGTCCTCGACGGAGCTCCCCAAAGATGTGACCGTGGCGTGGTGCGCCTGGGCCAGACCGATCATCGAGTTCACATTGCCCAGAGCCGATGCCACCTGGGTGAAGGCACCGGGGAGGGCCGACGACGCCTTGGCCGGCAGGCCGATCGATATCCACGGTTCACCGATGGTGGAGGCCAAGCTGGGAATTTCGGCGTAGACCGTATTGCCGGAAAGCACGACATCGACGGTCTCCGGAGATGCTGATCCGCCCGGGATGAGCTTGGCCACTGTGGCCGGGAGATCCACCGCCAGGGACACGGCATGATCGGCCAGGTCAGCCTGACCGGAGCCGGTCACCGTCACCGGCAATGGGGCCAGACCGGTGACGGACACGCTGAAGGTGAAGCTGACGGTGGTCACCGGGCTGGACGCCGCCGTGGCCTTCGGCGTACCCGATGATGCTCCGGCCGCGTCCACCAGACCCAATGTTGTCCCTATGGCTACGACACCTACCACGCCGATAACAGCCAACCACTTGGTACTCGGTCGCCTCTTCATGACATCCCCACCCGTCGTCGGTCATGACCCGCGTCTGCAGGCCTTCTGACACAGGATAGGCCACAAGTCGATGCCCACCCGGTCGCCCGCTGGGCCGTTGGCTCCGGTCCGGAGCCTTCGGGCGTCATCATCGGGTCCGGCCACCGGCCCCCGGATGGCCGAGACAGATGAACCTGAAGCGGTATCGATCAGGCCCAAGGGACCACTGCGCCGCCTGTACTTCGCCGCTGTCCAGACACCAGGGGAACACCGGTCGGGTCGGAAGTGAATGGGCGCTTCCTCCTAAGATCCCACTCGACGACCGCCGTTACCGACAGCAGAGAACCAGGAGGCGACCATGGCGACCGAGGTACGTGGTGTGGTGGCCAGGGCCAAGGGAGAACCCGTTTCCCTCACCACCGTCGTGGTCCCCGATCCGGGCCCGGGTGAAGTGGTGGTCAAAGTGCAGGCCTGCGGCGTCTGTCACACCGATCTCCATTACCGGGAGGGCGGGATCAACGATGAGTTCCCGTTTCTCCTCGGTCACGAAGCCGCTGGCACTGTTGAGGTCGTCGGATCCGGAGTCACGTCGGTGGAGCCCGGTGATTTCGTCATTCTCAATTGGCGGGCCGTGTGCGGCCAGTGCCGATCCTGCCGGCGGGGCCGGCCCTGGTACTGCTTCGCCACCCACAACGCCGAACAGAAGATGAGCCTGACTGACGGAACCCCACTGTCGGCCGCCCTGGGGATCGGTGCCTTTGCCGAAAAGACTCTGGTGGCGGCAGGCCAATGCACCAAGGTCGACCCGACGGCCCGGCCCGAAGCGGTCGGCCTGCTGGGCTGCGGTGTCATGGCCGGCCTTGGGTCGACCATGCTGACCGGCGAGGTCGGTCCCGGGGACTCGGTGGCGGTCTTCGGATGCGGTGGGGTGGGTTGTGCGGCTGTCGCCGGGGCTCGGCTGGCCGGTGCCTCGACAATCATCGCCGTCGATCTCGATCCCGGAAAGCTCGAGTTGGCCCGACAGTTCGGAGCCACCGATGTGGTCGATGCCTCGCGTCAGGAGGTGGTGGCCGCCGTGCAGGGGTTGACCGGTGGAAACGGTGCCGATGTGTGCATCGAGGCGGTCGGGAACCCCACGGTGTTGGAACAGGCCTTCTACGCCAGGGACCTGGCCGGCACCCTGGTCCAAGTGGGTGTGCCCACTCCCGATATGCGCATCGACCTACCGATGATCGATTTCTTCGGGCGAGGCGGACAATTGCGGCCCAGCTGGTACGGCGACTGCCTGCCCTCGCGCGATTTTCCCCTGCTGGTAGACCTCTATCTTCAAGGCCGGCTGGATCTCGATCGGTTCGTCTCGGAAACCATAGCGCTGGGGGACGTCGAGGAGGCCTTCCATCGCATGGAACGGGGCGAGGTGCTCCGTTCCGTGGTGGTCATCGGCTGACCGGGCCTCATGGCCGGCCCCTCTGGCCGACCGCCGCTCTCCGTTCCGGATGGGCGTCCGGACACCCCGGACCGGAACGAGCAAGCCGATGGGCACTACTCAGCCAACAGAGCAGCTCGTCCCTTGTCCAGCTGGGACCGCTCCGCCGCACCGACAATGGGGACCCGCAGGTCCATCCGGTCCATGGCATCCACCAGGATGCCCGCCACCAGAGCACGCGACAGGTACTTGTGGTCGGCCGGCACCACGTACCACGGAGCCCACGGTGTCGACGTGGCGGTGAGGGCCTCCTCGTAGGCGGCCTGGTACTCGGTCCAGTAGGCGCGCTCGGCCAGGTCCGAGGAGGAGAACTTCCAGTACTTGTCCTGATCGTCCAGACGGTCGAGAAACCTCTTCTTCTGCTCCTCCTTCGACACGTGAAGGAAGATCTTCACGATCCGAGTTCCGCTGCCATCGAGGTGGCGCTCGAATCCATTGATGTCCTGGAAGCGGCGGGACCAGACATCGGTCGGGGGTGGCCCGGTAGTCAGGGCGTGGGTGCGACCCAGCAGCTCCGGATGAACCCGGACCACCAGGACCTCCTCATAGTAGGAACGGTTGAAGATGCCAATCACCCCCCACTCGGGCAGCTCCTTGCTGTACCGCCACAGAAAGTCGTGCTCGAGCTCCTCGGTGGACGGCTGTTTGAAGGCCACCACCCGGCAGCCCTGGGGGTTGATCCCCGACATGACGTGCTTGATGGTGCCGTCCTTGCCGGCCGCATCCATGGCCTGGAGAACGACCAACACGGCGTTGGTACCGCCGGCCCACAGAAGCTCCTGGGAGGATGCCAGTTCCCGCACGAAGAACTGAAGCTCCTCTTCAGCCGATTGCTTGGGGCGTGACCGTCCGCCTTCCAGCGCCGCCGTTGTCGTCGTGCTCCGGTCATCCAGACGGGCCGATCTCCCCGGGTCGATCCTCAGCTCATCGATGACTGCACTTTCGAGCCTCATGGTTCCCATTCCTCACCGATTCCGATTCCGATTCCGATTCCGACTTACCGTAAGGGAACTATCGGCCCGTGGGGCAGTGGCCCGCCGGCTCGCAGTCCCCGGCCCCGCCGGCAGCCGGTCAGCTCACAGAGAACGCGCCGTCGCCGTTCCGACCAGTGCTGCGCCCCCGGCCGCCGCCAACACCAGCAACCGGCCGCGCCGCGGGAGTCGTGTGAAGGCGACCACCGTCACTGTGGCATCAACCAGATCGGCCAGAGCCCCGGCTTCGACCCATCCCCGGAGGGGCTGATCGTGACGGGACGCCATGAGGACACCAAGCCCCAGAGCAAGATCGCGTCCACCGAGGGCCCGGCCCAGCAGGGCAGAGAGTGGATCACTGGCTCGGTCGCCGATCCACGGTTGGGCGACGACCCGGGGCGCCACCAGGGCCACCGCCCCCAGACCGACCCGCCCGGCGGCCAGGGCCAGGGCCAGACGGCGGGCCGCATCGGGACCGACCAGGTTCATGCCGGAATGGTAACCGGCCGGTACTGCGGGTCCGTCAGGTGAGCCAACACCGAAACATCCACTTTCCGGGTAGACCGGAACCATGTCCAACGAAACCGTTGTGCTCGGTGCCGGCGCCGTACGACGCATGGGATTCGGGGCCATGCAACTCCCCGGCCCCGGGGTGTTCGGGCCACCGCAGGATCGAGACGCCGCCCTGGCCGTTCTTCGACGCGCCGTCGACGCCGGTGTCAACCACATCGATACCGCGCAGTTCTACGGGCCCGATGTGGCCAACGCGCTGATCCGCGAGGCGCTTCATCCCTACCCCGACGATCTGGTCCTGGTGTCCAAAGTGGGGGCAAGGCGAGATGACCACGGTCACTGGCTCCCGGCCCAGCGTCCCGAGGAATTGCGGGCGGGAGTCGAGGCCAACCTGGTCGCTCTCGACATCGATCAGGTGCCCGTCGTCAATCTGCGCCGCCACCCGGAGTCCGATGTTCCTCTGGCCGAGCAGGTCGAGCTCATGGACAGCCTGCGCCAGGAAGGACTGATCGGAGGTACCGGGCTGAGCAACGTCGATCTGGAGCAGTACCGTGCCGCCCGTTCGTCGATCGAGGTGGCCTGCGTGCAGAACGCCTACAACCTGGCCGATACCACCGGACAGGACGTATTCGAAGCCTGCCGCGCCGATGGCGTCCCCTTCGTTCCGTTCTTTCCGTTGGGATCGGCGTTCGACCCCGAGAAGGCGGTGCTGACCGCACCGGCCGTACAGGCGACAGCCCGCCGCCTCGCCGTCACCCCCGCCCAGGTTGCCCTGGCCTGGCTTCTGCACCGGGCCCCCACCGTCCTTCTCATCCCCGGCACGTCGTCACTGGCCCACCTGGACGACAACCTGGCCGCCGCCCACATCGTGTTGGACGGGGAGGCCCGGGAGACCCTTCCCTGAACAACCTGCTGTTCTGCCTGACCGCTGGATGGGACAGATAGGCTGCCGCGGTCAGGTGGCCCGGCACGGGAGGGACGATGGAATCGAGACGACTCGGCCGATCGGGGCTCACCGTTTCACTGGCCGGGCTGGGGTGCAACAATTTCGGTGCCCGGCTCGACCAAGGTCAGACCACCGAGGTGGTCAGTGCCGCCCTCGACGCCGGCGTCACCTTGTTCGACACAGCCCGCTCCTACGGCGAAGGACGGTCTGAGGAGTTCCTCGGCGTCGCCCTCGACGGCCGGCGGGACCAGGCGGTCATCGCCACCAAGTTCGGCGCTCAGGGCGTCGAGGCACGGGGATCTCGCTCCGTGCTGATCCGCTCGCTGGAGGCCAGCCTCCGAGCACTGCGCACCGACTACATCGACCTTCTCCAGCTGCACGTTCCCGACCCGCTGACCCCCATCGCCGAGACGCTCCACGCTCTCGACGCCGTGGTCCGTGCCGGAAAGGTTCGCTACATAGGCTGCTCAAACTTCTCCGGCTGGATGGTGGCTGACGCTCATTGGACCAGCAGCACCCTTCACCTGGAACCCTTCGTGTCCATTCAGAACCAGTGGAGCCTGGTGCGCAGGGAGATCGAAGTGGAGGTGACCGCGGCGGCGAATCGCTTCGGACTGGGTGTCCTTCCGTTCTTTCCGCTGGCCTCCGGCCTGCTCACCGGCAAGGTCACCCGCGACGGGCAGCCGCCATCCCAAAGTCGCCTCAACGACAGCCGGTTCCAATCTGTACTCACCCCGCACAACTTCGACATACTGGACCGGCTGCGACCCTTCGCCGATCAGCGGGGTTGGACCTTGACGCGCTTGGCCCTCTCGTGGTTGGCCAGCCATCCCGTAGTCTCCTCTGTCATCGCCGGGGCCACCTCACCGAAGCAGGTCCAGGAGAATGCTTCCTCCACCGTGGCCGACCTTTCGGCCCAGGACGTTGTCGAGGTGGCCCGCCTGGTGGAGTCCTGACCGTTCTCATCGCTTTGGCCAACCGAGCTCGGCCGCCCGGACGGACCGCAGCCGATGGCACCAGGCCCAAGGCGGCATTGGGTGGGGAGCGACGGTGACCGATGCCGAGATCCCCCTCACCGGCGGCACTCTCAACGCCGTGGTGCGGGTGGGCGACACTGTGCGGCGACCGGCCGGGCCGTGGACACCGACCATCCACGCACTCCTGCGCCACTTGCGTGATGGCGGGTTCGAACTGGCGCCGGAGCCCCTCGGTGTCGATGACCAGGGCCGTGAGATCCTGTCCTACATTCCGGGGGCCACGGTGGGCTGGTCGCTCCCCTGGCCCACACCCATTCGTGACGATGATCTGCTCGAGCAGATCGGGGCGGCCACCGCCCGGTATCACCAGGCGGTGGGCGACTTCCGGCCCGAAGGAGTCGTCCCCTGGCCCTCGGGACCGGCAACGCTCGGACCGTCCGAGCTGGTCTGTCACCACGATCTCGCCCCCTACAACGTCGTCCTGCGAGGCGGAGACCTGGGGGGAATCATCGATTGGGATCTGGCCGGCCCCGGCCGGGCCCTTTCCGATGTGGCCTTCGTCGCCTGGCAGTGGGTCCCGCTCCACGGCCCCGCGGTGACCAGGATGCTCGGCTGGGAGCATCCTCCGGACCGGATCGGCAGACTGCGCTTGCTCCTGGCCGCCTACGGGCTGACCGATGCGACCGGATTCGTCGACGAGGTCATCGCCCGGATTGGCTACAACCGGGAGATCATGGTCGGAAAGGCGGCCCAGGGAAACCGGGCCTACCAGGATCTCGTGGCCCAGGGCCACGTCGCCGGCATGGACGAGGCTCGTACCTATCTGACCGAACACGGTGGCCGGATCCAAGACGGGCTCTAGTGGACCAAGCGGGCCAGCGGCGGCAAGGGAATGGGCGCACGTCCGATTGGACCAGACCGGTAGGTCAATCAAAGTAGCCTCGCCCACGTGCCGCTACCGGGCCGGCCCGCGCTGAGAGGGTGGGCACTGGCGATATGACCGAAACCACCGCTGCGTCGGCTTCGACCGACCACCTGCCCTCGACGCCCGCTGTCCGGTGGATCAGATCAAAAGACCCCCAGTTTCTGGCCATCAAGCGCTCGGTGCGGGCCGCGGTGGTCATGCCCCTTGCCTTCGGCCTGGCCCATCTCATCTTCCCCAACCCGCAGGTAAGTCTGTTCGCCGCATTCGGGGCGTTCTCGCTCCTCTTGCTGGTGGAGTTCCAAGGACGCCCCCGCAAGCGGCTCCTCTCCTATCTGGCCGTTTTCGTCATGGGGGTTGTTCTCATTTCGCTGGGTACGGTCGTTTCCACCCACAAGATCGCCGCTGTGGCGGCGATGGGAGTGGTCGGGTTCGTGGTCCTCTTCGCCGGCATCGTCTCACCCACGGCGGCCACCGCCTCGACAGCTGTTCTCCTGGTCTTCGTCCTTCCGGTGGCCGTGGCCGGGCCCAATGCGGCGGTCGGACCCCGCCTGGTCGGGTGGGTCGTTGCCGGCGTGCTGTGCATTCCGGCATGCCTGCTGATCTGGCCGGTTCCCTGGCACGATGACCTCCGGCGGAGGCTGGCGGCGGCGGCGCTGGCCGTCAGCCAGTTGGCTGAGACACAGTCCGAAGGCGGAGCCGGTCCCGAGGCCCAGGCCAAGGTGGATGCCGAGCTACTGCACCTCCGCCAACGGTTCCGGGGGACGCCCTACCCCCCGACCGGCGCCGAGGCGACCGCGGTGGCGCTGGCCAAGCTGGTCGGTCGGATCGAGTGGGTGGCCGGAAGCGAGACGCTGCGTGGCCAGGACAGATCTTCGGACCAGCTGCCCGCGGTTCGAAAGGTGATCGGGATGGTGGCCGAAACCCTCCGGGTGAGCGCTTCACTCATCTGCGACGGCGATGGCCACCCCGTCGACGATCCGAAACTGATCAGCGCCGTCCAGGAATCGGCTCAACAGCTCGACAAACTGATCGCCACCGAGCTCGACGCGGCGGTGTCCGTTCTGATCGATGCCCGGGCCGAGGGCGTCGGCGCCGATGACGGGGGTGCCACCGGGTCGGAGAACGACACCGATGGACATGGCATCGCCCCCTCGATGGACCCGACGTTCCACGCCCGGGCCCTGGGCTTTGCCACCGAGATGGTGGCCGATGCTGCCCTCGAGTCGGCTGGAGCGCGGCCGACGACCGATCGCC
Organism: uncultured Acidimicrobiales bacterium; assembly: GCA_963824645.1. Taxonomy (GTDB): domain Bacteria; phylum Actinomycetota; class Acidimicrobiia; order Acidimicrobiales; family RAAP-2; genus Bog-756. The sequence goes on along the minus strand of CAWGQC010000003.1, from coordinate 343,147 downwards.
AATGGGACTCGGCCGGAGCCAATGCACCCCGTCCCATCTGGAGCAAGATCATCTCCCACCTCTCCCTTCGCTCGGTGTGGTTCCGCAACTCGGTGCGGGGGGCCGTCGGTCTGGCCATCGCCGTGGCCGTGGTCGAGACCACCGACGTCGAGCACGGGTTCTGGGTGGTCCTGGGAACGTTGTCGGTCCTCCGATCCAATGCCCTCGGTACCGGTGCCACCGCGTTGAGAGCGGTAGGAGGAACGGCGGTCGGATTTCTGGTGGGTTCGGCCGTCATGATCGGCGTGGCCAATCACACTGTTCTCCTGTGGGTCCTCCTCCCTCTGGCCGTGCTCCTCTCCGGTGTGGCACCGTCGATGGTCTCCTTCGCCGCCGGCCAGGCCGGGTTCACTCTGGTCGTGATCATCTTGTTCAACATCATCGATCCGCTCGGCTGGAAGGTGGGTCTTACCCGGATCGAGGATGTAGCCATCGGCTGCGCCGTCAGCATCGTGGTCGGTCTGCTTTTCTGGCCCCGGGGAGCCATGGCCGCTCTGGGTCGCGCCCTGTGTGACGCATTCGTCTTCAACTCGGGCTATCTGGCCGACGCGGTGGACCGGCTGACGACAACCGGTCACGCCATCGACACCAGCCCCGGCCTGAAGGCGTCCCACCGGGCCTACCTTCGCCTCGACGATGCCTTTCGCCAGTACCTGGCCGAGCGGGGCGCCAAAATGGTGCCTGTCGAGACGCTGTCCAACCTTGCCACCGGCTCCAACAGGATCAGGTTGGCCGCCTACGCACTGTCGTCGCTTCCCGTGGTTCTGCCCGCGCCGGGCCAACCGGAGCTGGAGTCGGTCACCGTGGCCGGCGCCATTCTCCGCGATGCGTCGGCGACCAGCCATCGCTGGTATGAAGAGTTCGGCGAACTGCTAGCGGCCCGACGGGATTCCCTCGATCCCCCACCTGTCCACGATGAGACTCTCCATGACGTGCTTCATGTGGCCTTCGAGGATGCCCGTAGCCGGCGACGCGGCGATCGGTTGCGGGCCACTCTGCAGATGCTCTGGGCCGATGAGCTGCTCGAGAGCCAGCGCCCGGTTCAAGCCGACCTGGCCGGCTCGGCCGATCTCTTCGTCCGAAAGCACCGGAGTTGGCCGATCTGACCGCCCCAACCCGCCCCCGGCGTCGCGCTAAGAAGAACAGGTGACGGGCCCCGTGTCTGCCGATGACGGCGTCTCCGAAAGTGGCTCGGCCCGGCCCGAACCAGCCCCGGCCGAGATCGGCCCCAGCCGCCGGGCCCAGGTCGGATCGGTGCGGGTGCGCCGGGCCCTCCCCGCCGGGGGAGACGGACAGTGGGCGCGTGGTGCTTCGTCGATCACTTGGGCCCGACTACGGTCACCGCTGACCGGGGCGTGGATATCGCCCCACACCCCCACATGGGTCTGCAGACGGCGACCTGGCTCCTTTCCGGCGAGGCCGTTCACCGAGACAGCCTTGGCTCCGAGCAGGTCATCCGTCCGGGGCAGCTCAACCTGATGACGGCGGGACACGGCATAGCCCACTCCGAAGAAGCTACGGGCCGGTTCTCCGGAGATTTTCACGGTGTCCAGCTCTGGATTGCCCAACCTCAGGAGACCCGGGACGGAGACGCCGCCTTCGATCACCACTCGGACTTGCCCAAGATCGACCTCGACGCATCCGTCGCCACCGTGCTCGTAGGGGCTCTGGCCGGGTCGACGTCTCCCGCTCGTCGTGACACTGACCACCTCGGACTCGATCTGGATCTGCGGGGCCCCTCTACGACCGTGCCGCTTCGCCACGACTACGAATATGGGATCGTCGTCTTTTCCGGTGCCCTGATGGTGGCGGACCAGACGGTCGAGCCCGGCCGTTTCGCCTACCTCGGGATCGGCGCGCGACGAGTGCCGGCTTTCCACAATGGAGCCGACCCGTGCCTTGTTGATCGGGGGAATCCCGTTTGACGAGCCGGTGCTCATGTGGTGGAACTTCGTGGCCCGCACCGCGATGAGATCACCGCCGCCTACCGGGACTGGGTCGGATCGGACGATCGGTTCGGACCGCTGGCATCAACTCTGCCCCGCGCCGAGACGGATCCGCCACCATGGTCCGTAGGTGGCCGTGACGGGGACCCGGTGCCCCGAGTGCCGTCGGCCTGAGGTCGGCGCACCCCCACCATCGGAGACTTCTCGATCGCTAAAGATCATCTGCCCGGTTGCCGAGACTGGGGTGTCCGAGGTTCTACGGCGATGCGATGAGGATAACGACCGATGGGGGAACGCAGGCGGCACGGTTGGACAACCGAGGTGATAGGCCTCGTGGTGCTGGTGGCCGCCATCGTATTGATTCCCGGTGGGTCAGCCGCCGCCGGCGGCGGCGGCGCCCACGGAGCACCCAGATCACCTGACCGGTCACCCACCGTTGCCCGGGTCCTACTCATTCCTTGAGCATGACCAGATAGCCCCCCACGAAGAAGAGGCCAAGCCCCGCCGCCGTCCAGGCATACAGCCAGACCGATGCCACGCTGCCGGCCACGACCGCCTCGGCCAGGAGGACGAGTGCCGACAGAGCGAGCAGCCACCCACCTCGACGGCGTGTCCGGTGGCGGGCGGACGGTGACAGGGGTCGCCCGTCCGGCCCGATGCCCGGCACTCCCTCCACCGAGATCCCGTTCAGAAGGTCCTCGACGATGTGCTCCAACCCGAGCTTTCGGGCCACGGCGATCCCGAGCTCGGGGTGGTCGACCGACAGCGCCTGCAGCCGCCTGATGTAGGCCTTGCCCCGCGGTGCTCCACGGGCGTGATCCTGGTCAGCGGCCGAACGGATCTCATCGGCAACCCGGGTGACCCGTTCCGGATCATCCATCTCCAGTCTTTGCGCCGAAGCAGTCCACTGGCTGATCCTGGTCGGCGGGCCCTCATCGCCGGTCAACCCACCACTCCCTCGGAGTCGGCGGTGAACAGGCAGGGTCGCCTCCGGTCCTCCATGCGGCGGGGCCGGACCCGACCCGAGGGCGAAGGTCATTCATTTGAGGATGTTGACGGCGCGGGCGACCACCAATATGGCCACGAGGAGGGAGATGGCTTCCTCGAGCATCATCATCAGCTTGGCCCACGGCTTGATGGCCGACACGTCGGTGGGACTGAAGGCGGTGGCCGTGGTGAAGGACAGATGGAAGTAGTCGACGAACCTCGGGTACCAGTCGCTGTCGACGAACTGGGGGTTGACCATCTCGGGAAACACGAAGGCCGGTTTGGTCGTCGTCCCCTGGGACCGGGCTACGGCGCCGCCTCGGTCTACCTCCCAGTACCAAAGGCTGAAACCGATCACGTTGGCCAGCCAGATCGCCCCCCCGGCAATCAACAGCTTGTTGGCATCCTCGGTGAATGGATTGGTACTGAGGATGCTGACCACCAATCTGCCGGCCTGGACGGCATTGTCGGCGGAGATCAAGGCGATCAGGGCGATGGTCAGGACCCGTAGCCACCGGGACGGCCGATCGATACGACCGGGGTCGCCGATCATCAGCGCGGCCAGAAGAACGGTGATCACCACCAGATACCACCACCGCGAATCGCCCAACAGTTCGGGAGGTAGTTGCCTCAGCTCGGTCGGAAGGACGGCATGCAGGGCTCCTGCCACCAACACGGCCAGAGCCATCGGCCAGCGGGGCTCCCCCTCACTGCGGCGCGGAGGGGAATCCTTCGAGGGAGGACGGTGAACGCTCATCGACCGGGGTCAAAGGGTGGAACGGTGACGGATAGCCCTGGGGAGTACAGAGATCCGAACACCATCAGACTGGTTCCATGGCGGGCTCGGCCACGACCTTGCCGGAACGAACCGCGGCCTGCAGGGCCGCGAAGTCCTTTTCGTTCTGGTCCGCGTACGACCGGGCGTACTTGACAATGGCGCGCTCGAAGACATCTGAGCCCCCGAGGTAGGAGGCGATGGCCACCCGGTCGCCGGTACGTGCGTGGGCTCGGGCCAGGGTCCACCCGCACATGCGACCCCACAGATTCATGCCGGCCGGGGTCATGCCCGAAATGTCGGCTGAACCCTTCCAATCGCGCAACTGGCGGATGTAGTAATCGCGCACCTGTCCGTTGCGGCTATGGCGTTCCCAGCCCAGGAATATGTCCCCGGCGGCCTGCATCATCCGCTGTCCGTACACGACCCTCTGCCCGTGGTTGGCATAGATGCCCTTCGACGTGAATCGCTCGACCACCGAAGCCTCCGCCTGTTTGACCTGTAGGAACAGTGGCTCTCGATGAGTGTGATCCAGGAGTAGAACAATCCATGCATCGGTTCCGACACTGCCCACACCCACCACCTTGCGAGCCAGATGAACGATTCGGTGCTGCTCCAGCAGGTGGCGACGATCGGGCTGGAGGGTGCGTCCGTACGAGCGAATCATGTTCTGCAGCCATTCGCCTCCGACAGACGAATGGATATCCATGCCGAATTCCTCGATGGGCACGATGAGCGGCGGGTCGCTCACGATCCTCGGCTCTTCATCCACCGTGTGGGCCAACTTGTCAAAGGCCTGGTGACTGTCGTGCGCCCGGGCCTTGGTAATGGCCCGCCACACGCTCGGGGTTTTCTTGGGATCGAGAAGGGCTTGAAAGCGAGGCAACAGCTCCTCTACATCGAGGTGCGCGTACCAGGCATCAAGCATCGACATGCTGGCAAACTCCCGCATGCTCCTTCTATAGGAACGCACCGCACAACTCACGATGGTCTCGCGCTCCTGGGTCGGAAATCCGTCATCGCGGCCGGCAACCTCGAGGCTGGCAGCCAGACGCTTGACGTCCCACTCCCAAGGCCCCGGAGCGGTCTCGTCGAAGTCGTTGACGTCGAATACCAGGTGACGCTCAGGGGATCCGAAGACACCGAAATTGGAGAGGTGGGCATCTCCGCAGATCTGCACCGTCAACCCCGAGTTGGGCGCGGCGGCAAGGTCGGCAGCCATGGGGAGGGCTGCCCCCCGGAAATAGGCGAATGGCGAAACCAACATGCGTCCGTAACGGATGGGAACAAGATCGGGCACCCGTGTCTTTGCCTGTTCCTCCAGCAACTCGATGGGGGGGCCGGCCTGAGCCGCTCGTTGGTGGCGAGCATGGCTCGAACGGGGTGCCAGTCGGCGGGCTGACTTGCCCTGTTGGGCCCGCTCATCGGCCGAGAGCGGGATGCGAACCTTTTTTGGAGCAGGTGGACCGGACGTGCCGACCCGCTCCGGTGTCCCTGTGTCCGCATCCATCCTCGACCCCTTTTCTCAGCATCGGACGCGCGCCCGGCCATGTCTGGTCGGACGGCCCCACCGTCAATCAGCACCGCCATCGTAGATGAGGAGCCGTGCAATTCACGGCCGAACGATCCCATGTGCGGCGACCTTGCCGTCCATCTCTGTTCCTGTGCCGGGGGCGCACCTGGAGTAGGTCCGTCGTCCCGGTGGGCGGTACAGTGACCGGCCGTGAACCAAAACGATGCTGTCGCACCCGAGATCAGCTTCCCCGATGGTTTCATCTGGGGAACGGCTACTGCGGCCCACCAGATCGAGGGTGGAAACGTCAACAACGACTGGTGGGTGTGGGAACACAACCCGGAATCCGGATGTGTCGAATCGAGCGGGGACGCGTGTGACTCGTTGCATCGCTGGCCCGAGGACATCGAACTGGTGAAGGCCATGGGGCTCGGGGCCTATCGTTTCTCGCTGGAGTGGAGCCGGATCGAGCCTGCCGAGGGCGAGTTCTCCATCGCTTCGTTGGAGTACTACCGCAGGATGTGCGCGGCCTGCCTGGAACGGGGCATCACGCCGGTGGTGACCTTCCACCACTTCACCACTCCCACCTGGCTCGCGGCCCGGGGGGGTGGGAAGCGGCCGATGCCCCCGAGATGTTTGCCCGGTTCGTGGCCCGGGCCGCAGCCCACTTCGGCGACCTGATCGGATGGGCCTGCACGATCAATGAGCTCAACTTGATGGGCGTGATGGGCTACGCCCTGGGTTCCTCCCCGCCCGGCGTGAAGGACGACTTCATCCGTCACCTGGCCGTCAATGACGCCATCGTGCGAGGGCACCGGTTGGCCGTGGAGGCCACACGGGCAGGACCCGGCGATTATCCCGTCGGCCTGACACTGTCGATGGACGAGATGGTGGCCGCCCCGGGCGGAGAAGAGGTGCTGGCCGCAGCCCAAGAGATCCTCGAAGACAGGTTCTTCCGGGCCACCGAAGGTGACGACTTCATAGGGGTCCAGTGCTATTCCCGTGTTCACTTCGGTCCGGATGGTCAGGCTCCCAACGATCCCAACGTGCCTGTCACCCAGATGGGATACGAATACTGGCCCCAGGGGGTCGAGCACTGCGCCCGCCGGGCGGCCCAGATGACCGGTATACCCATTCTTCTGACCGAGAGCGGGATCGCCACCGACAACGACGCCGAGCGCATCGCCTATATCAGCGAGGTCCTGCGCGGGGTGAGGCGCGCTCTCGATGACGGCGTGGACATACGCGGCTACTTCGTGTGGAGTCTGCTCGACAACTTCGAGTGGTCCAACGGATTCGGGCCGAAATTCGGGCTCCACGGCGTCGATCCCCAGACTTTCGCCCGCAGACCCAAGCCCAGTGCCTCCTGGTTCGGATCGGTGGCTCGTGCCAACGGCCTGTTGCCACCACCCGGCTGAGGGAACCGCCGGCCAGCGGTGCGGTCGGCATGACGTGACTCCGCAGTCCATCGGGCGGCCCATCGGGACTATCCGGACTATTGCCGACCGGTTGTACTAGACCAATTCACGGCTCCCAGCTCGGCGGTGGCCGGGCCGTAGCGGGAGGGCTGATCGGAGGGTGAAATGATCGCATCCTGGGCACATCTGTGGCCGACCGGGACACTTTCGGCTGCGGTGACTTGCACGACCGATTCGGGGGGACAGCAAGTCTGCAGTACCGCCGGGCTCTTCGCCGGCCTCGGAGTCTTTCTGCTCATCTATCTGGCCTTCGCCGTTATCGGGATCATCGCTGCCGTCAAGATCATCACCAAGGCGGGCTACTCCGGATGGTGGATCCTGATCACCTTCGTCCCGATTGTCGGTGCCGTCTTCGTCCTCATATTCGCCTTCTCGAAATGGCCGGTCACCAGTGAGGTGGAGATGTTGAGAGCCCGGTTTGCCGCAGCGGGTGGCTACAGCCGACCCGGGGGCTACGGCCCGGGGCCTGCATTCGCCAGTCCGGGGCCCGGCTTCTCCCCGTCGGGAGGGCCGGCAAACCCGTCGCTGCCGCCCCAGGCGGCAGCTACTTCGCCCGAACCGACCGAGTCGAAACTCGAGCAAGCCCCGCTGCCGTCGTTCGGCGATTTCCTCCAGGGAGGAGCGCCGACAGTGGCCGCATCGCCGACCGGGCCGCCGACTGGTCCCCCCGCGGCGCCTCCTGCCTCGATCGGCAATCCGCCGGCAGGATGGTTTCCCGCGCCGGGTGGACCGCCGGGACAACAGCGTTACTGGGACGGTGCGACGTGGACCGATCACTTCAGTTAGTCGGTCCCGCTACTTTCGAACCGTGAGTTCGTAGGCCGTCAGTGCTGAGCTGTGCCTGACCACGGGCTACGCCTACCAATCCGCCCGTTCCCAGGTGGGCCAGCCGTCCCCATTGACCTTCTCCGGTGATCTCGGTTGACAGCGAAGGGGTTCCGGTCCAGGATTGATGCAGTGCAAGGAGGGGCGATTGGGGGTGCTGGTGTGAAACAACCAGCCGAGGAACGAATCGCATCTGAGACTTCTTCCCGTGTGCGTCGCTCTGGCTCGCGGAACAGGGTCGTGCTCGCCGTGGTTCTGATCATGAGTATCGTCACATTTTCGGCAGTGGCAACGGCCGCCCCCGCCAATGCCAAGACAGGGAAACTGCACAAGCCCGGCAATCCGACCGCGGTGGTTGCGGTGCCTGTCGACCAGGGAGCGGTCGTTTCGTGGACAGCGCCACGTTCTGATGGCGGTTCTCCCATCACCGGATACACCGTCACAGCCAGACCCGGTTCAGCAGGGTGCACCACCAGCGGTGCGCTCACGTGCACGGTCTCGGGGCTCACCGACGGACGGGTCTATTTCATCCGCCTGAGGGCCTCCAACTTGGAGGGGACGAGTGGATCCTCCCAGGCCGTGCGGGTGATCGCCGGACAGTCACAGGACTGCTCCGACTTCGCCCCGGGAGCGGCCCTCCAGTATTGCCATCTGAACGAGCGCGACCTGGCCGGTGACAATCTGGAAAATGCCAATCTTACCGGCGCCACCCTGGTAGGAGCCGACCTGGACGGGACCGATCTGCAGCAGGCCACTCTGACCGGCGCCGATCTGACCAATGCTTCGGCCGACAGCGCCAATCTGAGTGGTGTCGATATCGACGGTGGCTACCTCATCAACAGCGACCTGATCGGTGCCGACCTGGCCGGCGCAGAGATGAGCAAAACCAATGTTGCGTCGGCCAACATGACCGAAACCGACCTCGGCGACGCCACCATGCAGACGGCGAGGGGAACGGACAGCGTCGTCTGGTCGGACACCACCTGTCCCGATGAGACCAACAGCAATGCCGACAATGGGACCTGCCTCAACGACCTGGCACCGCAATAGGCAGTCGGTCTTCACGCTATCCACAGAAGTTGTGGCCGGCCATGGCGGGCCATCCGGGCACTATCGTCGTCAGGCAATGCAGGTGGCGGCGCTAGGGGGAGGTTCGACGTGGGCGATATAGACGGGCCCAAGGTGTCTGGTCTCGAACCGGTCTTCCGGCACCTCGACGATCCAGACGTTCCCTGGCAGCAGGTGCGTGCCGTCCGGTTGGCCGACGGTACGGTCGCCTCGGTGTGGGAGAAGTGGCTGGCCTTTTCGTCCGACCCCCTCTACCTGTCCCTCTACGCCCGATGGGATCCGGGGGTCATACAGCGTCGGCACGGACATCTCAGCCCGCACGTCGTCATGGTCCTCGAGGGCGAGATCCTCTGCGCCGACCGGCCGTGTCCGGCCGGAACCCACATCGAGCTACCCCAAGGGGCCGCTTTCGGCCCCTTTGAAGCCGGACCGCAGGGGGCCCTTCTGTTCGAGGTGATGATGGGAGACCCCCGGGGCTGGGGAGACGATCCGGCGTCATTCGAGAAGCTGCTCGAATTGCGTGGTGCCGAGGCCCTTCCCGATCCTCCCATCGAATTGCCGACGTGGCTCGAGGATCTTCGGGGTCGCTGGGTGACTGCTTGAGGTCCAGTGCCGGGCTGGACTCGGCCCGGCCAGGAGTCGGTTATCGATCGATGTCCACGGCGGGCAAGTCCTCCACCTGCCGCTTGGTCAGATCGAGTCCGATGCCGGAATCGACCTTACGCACGGAGCCGATGGGGATGGCCACCTGTTTGCGCCCCCACAGGTGGCCTTCTTGGAGAAGGACGTGCGTGACGTGATGATTCCGAGGGTCGATGACCAGTCCCTGGACAGCCCCGATCCTGCCGTCTGTGGCATCGACCTGCTCGCCTCGCCGTACCGCCACTTCATGTAAGGGAAGAGCATCGTAGGTGACCGCCTGGGGAACGTCACCGATGACCCCGGTCAGGCCGTAGTACGGCTGCGAGAGGGCCTGCCCGGCGGTGTAATCCGCATGTCCACCACTACCGGGCAGGAACTGCGTCTCCTCGGCGTAGTCGAGCTTCTCGAACTCCTCCATCGTGATGGTGAGTCGGACCTCGGCGGATGTGCCATTGTCGATCAGGTCGAGCGGAACAAGACGTCCGAGTCCTTGCCGGTGCTTGGGTTCCACCACCAGATGGGTGACGGCCCGTTCCACAGGGTCGATGACCACCTGAGTCACCTCGCCACAGTCGCCGTCCGAACAATGGACCTGGGCGCCGATCGTGAATTGTGTCATCTCTGCCATAGTCACCTTCTTTTTCAGTCCCGACCCTAGAGGTGCACTGCCGCCGGCGCCAGCACTCGACTCCACCGCCCTTCCGCCGGTCTGGATCGGGGCGGGACACCGGAGTCCCTTACCTAAAAGCGATAGACCCGCTCGGCGTTGCCGGCAAAGAGTTTCTGGCGGGACTCACTGCCCAGGCCGGCTGTCACTGCGCTGAACACGGTGTAAAGATCATCGAAGGTGCCGTACATGGAGTCGACGGGAAAGTTGCTGGCAAACATGCACCGCTCCTCGCCGAACGCCTCGATGGCGTACTCGAGCCAGGGGGCGAAGGTGTCGGCATCGATGGACCCGAACGGCATGGCCAGACCCGAGAGCTTGCACACGACATTGTCGCCGAGGTCGGCCAGCGCGTCGATGCCGAGCTGCCAGAGGGCGCGCTCGTCGTCGGAATTCGACCGGGGCCACCCGGCGTGCTCGACGACCACCACCAGATCACCGAAGCCGGCTAGTTGGGCGGCCGCCTCCTGAAGCCGATCCGGATGGGTCATCAGCTCGAACAGCAGGTTCCGCTCGGCCAGGGCGTGGAGTACATCGGCCGCGGGGAGCGGCCCCTCGTATTTGCCCATGGGGCGGACGCCGCGGAAACGGGCCGCGGTCATCTGCCGGTCGAGGAGTTCGATGGCCTCCGCTACCGAGTCAGTCGGCGGGAGACCGCCGATGATGGCGTCGGGACCGCCGCGGGCGGCAGCCTGGCCGTCGAGCTCGACGGTCTCCTCGATCGAATAACGGCCGGTGGCGGCGGCGACGTTCACGAACTTCTCGACATTCCACCGGGCTGCTTCAGCCCCATAGGTTTTGACGTCGAAGCGGCGGTACATCCTGGAGGCGTCACCGGAACCCTGTGCCGGGGGATGGGCCAGGTACGGGTACCAGTCGGCACGGTCGGGATCCCAAATGTGTACGTGGGCATCCACCACCCGGGCGGGCTGGTCGGTCACAGGGCCTCCTCCGACGACAGGCCCCCCGTCGTTCCGATGATCTCCCGGAGCGTGGCGTCGACCCACTCGGGGACGGCGGGCCCGCCATAAGTGATGCTGCCGATGGCTCGGGGGTGACTGCGCAGCCCGAGCCAGCCCCTTCCGATCACCAGCTCGGCACCGGCGAGAGCCGAGGCATCGGGGTGGTGGAGCAGATGGGCCACCAGTTCACCGGCCGGTGGACCGGCGCCCTCCTCCGGACCCTCGATGGCGGCGGCGAAGGCCGTAACCCGCCCCTCCGTCGCTCCGGCGGCAACACGGGCGTGCTGGGCCGCCGCCTGAGCCCGACTGCGGCCTCCGGTGGTGGTGGCGTCGGTGAGGGTCACCAATTTGACCGGGCGGGAGCGGCCGGCGGCATAGTCGGCCGCCGCTCGGGCCCATCCGGCGTCGGTATGGATGTGCTCGACGATCCGGCCGTGCTCGGTCAGCACTTGCCGCCACCCGTCCGAACCGGAGGCCGTCGGGCCACCGGCGGGAGCGACGACGATGGCGTCGAGCGGTCCGGCCGCCTCCACCAGAGCATGGACCGCCTTGGCGGCGTCGCCGAAGCCGTGGGTCAGCTCGAGGGGGTGGCAGACCACGGACCGCCCCTCGAGCGCCGCGGTCACCGAGGCGGCCAGGCCCGGACGGTCGGTGACGACGGCACAAGCCTGCACCGGCCCGGACCCGCTTTGGGTAGGGGCCGCCTCGTCGAAGATGGCCCCGAACCGGGGATTGCCGCCGCCGGAGCTGGTCTGACGGGCCTCAGCTTTGGCGAATGCCCGGGGGAGGACGTCCTCGAACACACGGGCCAGGGAGACCGCATGGTCAGTGCGCACCACTTCGAGAAGGCGGGGCTCATCGATGACAGCTACTTCCGGTCCGCCGGCGAACAGCACACGACCGCTGCACCAACCGAACTGATCACCGACCAGGTAGGCACCGAACGGACCCATGTCCTCGGGACCGGCCACCGAGAGGAACGAAATCCCGCCCCCGCCCGACTGGCCTGCCTTTCGGGCGCGCTCGAGGGCCGAGGCCATCATGCGGGTGGCGGCAATGGGGGACATGGCATTGACCGTCACGCCCGGTGGCGCCTGTCGGCCCAATTGCCAGGTCAGGGCGGCCACAGCCCGTTTAGCGCAGCTGTACGCACCGGCATCGGCAGCCCGCCACCCCGACCCGGAGGTGACGCCGATGACGCGGCCGTGCCCGGCGGCGGCCATCAGCGGCAGGGCGGCGTCGAGCACATTGAGATAGCCCTCGAGGTGCACGGCCAAAACGGCCAGCCAGTCCTCCTCGGTACCCCGTCCGAAGTAGGTCTGACGGGTGATACCGGCGACATTGACGACGGCGTCGAGGCCACCGTGCTCATCGGCCAATTGCTGGAACAGGCTGCGGACCGCCTCACCGTCGGTCACCGACACCGCCGAGGCCCGGGCCGCGCCGCCCGAAGCCACGATGCGACCGGCGGTGGTCTCCTCGGGTTCGGGCAGCCGCTCGGATCCGTCCAGTGTCACCAAAGGGTCGACGGTCACCACAAACCAGCCGTTGCGGCCGAGCTCTTCGGCGATGCCGGCTCCGATCCCGCCCCCGCCGCCGGTGACAACGGCGACCTGTTGGCGGGCCCTCACGGTGCCGTCGACCGGACCTTGAGCTCGAGGCCCTCGAGGCTGTCGTCCTCGAGCCACTGATCGAGCAGCTGGCGATAGCCGAACCAGTCCCCCAGGCCACGGCCGTAGTTTCCGTTGCGGGGATTCATCGCCTCGGGATGACCTTCCATGTTGAGGCGTGACGGCGTGCAGGCCGACATGATCGAACTGGCATCGACGAAGGAGTCGACGATCTTCTGGGTCCAGGCCTCCTCGGCCTCTGCGCTCACTTCGAACACCTCGACCCCCCGCTTCTCGAGCAGCCCCACCACTCTGCCGATGAATTCGGCTCCGAGCACAGCCAGCTGTGTGTAGTTAACGGTGACCACGGCCTGTTGGCCCGGAGCGGGCATGACGAACATGTTGGGGAAGCCTCGGATCATCATCCCGAACAGGCTGGATGCACCCTCGGCCCACTTTTCGGCCAGGGTCACGCCGCCCCGCCCGACGATGTCATGACCGGCCCGCCGGAAGAGCGGAGTCAGCTCGGCCTCGAAACCGGTACCGTAGATGATGCAGTCGACCTCGTACTGGCGGCCATCGACAACGGGGCCCTGCTTGGTGATCCGGTCGACGCCGGCCGGGCAGTCGATGACCGTGACGTTGGCCCGGTTGAGGGCGGGAAGGTACTCGTCGTGGAAGCATGGCCGCTTGCACAAGTAGCGGTAGTACGGCTTGAGGACCTCGGCGGTGGCCGGGTCGGACACCAGCTCCTCCACCCGCCGGCGGTGCGCTTCCATGACCTGGTAGTCGATTTCCTCGGCGCTACGCAGGTACTCCTCTACGGTCATCCCCTTGTGACGCGGGGCGTTGCGAGTGGCGGCGTAGTCATGGGTCCAACCGTCGTCCACCAGATCCCTCTCGACGGGGCGGCCCATGATGATTCCCTGAAAGTTGTCCATGCGCTCCCGCTGCCACCCCGGCTCGAGCTGGCCGCCAAAGTCGGGATCGGTGTCGCGGTTACCCCTCACCCCGATGGCCGACGGCGTTCGCTGGAACAGGTAAAGGTGCTCGGCCGACTCGGCCAAAGGTGGCACGCACTGGATGCCGGTCGCCCCGGTACCGAAGAGAGCCACGACCTTGTCGGAGAGGCCGGTGAGAGGCTGGCCGGAGAGGGGTTCGCCCGGGGCCCCGCCGGTGTAGCCGTAGTCCCACCGGGCCGTATGGAAGGACGCTCCGCCGAAGTCCTCCATACCCGGGATGGTGGGTAGCTTCATCAGGTTGAGGATCCCCACAGCCAGCACGTACCAACGGCAGGTCACCTCGTCGTCGCGGTCGGTTCGGATCAACCACCGATCAGTGTCTTCCTGCCATTCGGCCCGGGTCACCCCGGTGTGGAACAGGGCGTTCTCCTCGAGGTCGAACCGATCGGCAATGGCCTGGAGATGGCCCCGGATCTCCTCGCCCGAGGCGTAGCGCCGGGTGGGGATGTAGTCGAGCTCCTCCAGCATCGGGAGGTAGATGTAGGACTCGACGTCGCACATGACGCCCGGGTAGCGGTTCCAGTACCAGGTGCCCCCGATGCCGCCGGCCTGGTCGACGATGCGGATCCGGTCGAGGCCGGCCCGGCGCAGGTGGGCACCGGCCACCACCCCGGCGATTCCCCCGCCCACGATGACCACGTCAACGTCGTCGACGACCGGGTCACGTTGGCTGTACGGGGTGAACGGGTCGTGACGGTAACCGGCGAAGTACTCGTCGGTCTGCAGATCGCGGATGGCGGCCCGGTCGGGGACCAGCCGTTTATCCCGTTCGGCGAGGTACTTGGCACGGACAGCCTCGGCGTCGTAGCTGGCGGCCGTCGGTTGGGATCCAGGCATGCTCGAATACTAGGTCAGGTCGGGTTTTGTCGATCGCGGGGACGGCCACGGCCCCTGCCGACCAACCGAGGAGCTCGGCCGGCTCGACCAGGTTCCGGCCGGCGGCAGGACCGTGGCGGCACACCCTCCGTCAGTAGCTGGGATCATGGCCGTGGACACTCGATCGAGGATGGAGAGCACGACATGCCCAGCGACGCCGTGAAGAACCTGGACGCCGGCATCATTACCAAGGCAGGATCGGCATCGGTAGACGACTCCGTGTCACGACTCATCCAACTCATCGAAGACCGCGGCATGACCGTCTTTGCCATCGTTGACCACAGCGGAGAAGCGGAGCGCCACGGACTCGAGCTCCGCGACACAAAGCTGGTCATCTTCGGCAGTCCGGCAGCGGGGACACCGGTCATGCAGGCCTCACCTCTGGCCGCACTCGACCTGCCGCTCAAAGTGCTCGTGTGGGACGACGATGGCCAGACCAGAATCAGCTACACCGATCCTGATGAGCTGGCCCGGCGCTATCACCTGGCCGATGATCTGACTGCCCGCCTCACCGGAATCGGTCCGCTCACCGACACTGTGGTCGGCTGAGCGCGCCGACCACCATCATTCGACGGCGAAGACCCAGTCGGGGAACGACTGGTCCTCGAGAAGGAGATCCTCGTAGAAAGCTCCGACGGGTCGGGTCGGATGGATGATGGCGATCTCCAGCACCCAGCGATCAGCATGCACGGTAAAGGGGACGTCGGCGATCGAGCCGTCGAAGTGCGCCGAGTGGGGAAAGTCGGACAGACGGTGACCGGACAAATCGAGATTGAGCTGCCAGCCGAGATCCTGGGCGGCCCGGGTGGCGAAGGCATAGAGGTCCCTCCCGGTAGCGCCTTGCTCGAACCACTGCCGGCGGGTGGCCTCCCAGATGGCTCGGGCGTCTGGCCTGGCCCGATGGTGGTCGGGATCATCCCCCACTACGAATGTTTCGCCGGCATCGCCCTCGCAGTCCTCATAGATGGGGCCGATGTCAACGAAGAAGAGGTCGTGGGGGCCCAGGATCACCCCGGCTCCGACCGCTCCACGAAGCTCTTTGTGGTGTTGGGGCCGACGCGCAGGATGATGTGATGCCATCCCCTGCGCATGCCCAGCGATGACAGGGTCCGGCGGGCGATCGCCTTGGCCTCGTCCTCGGACATGCCCACCTCGACCTGATCGGCGATGACATGGACGGCCCGGCGGGTGCGGGCTCGAACGTCCATCAACTTGTCGAGCGCGAACTTCGGGCCGGTGGTTTCCATTTCGGCCAGAGTGCCGCTCATGTGTGGACTCCCCCGTCATCGCTACGACGCAAAGGAGAATTTTACCGCTGCCCTCCTCCGACCAGGACTGCCTCTGAGCAGAGGACGGTGGGCCAAGGGCTCCGCCCGACGATGCCACCCTCCGGGGAACCAGGTCATAACAAAGGCGCGGTATCAGCCGCATGATCTGATGGGTCACGATGACCCTTCTTGGAGTTCCCGGGCATCACATGCACCGGTGTCGAAATCACTGAGATGACATGCCCGTCGGGGTCGGCGCGCTGTCCCACCGTCGCCGCTCGATGCCAGTAGTCGAGATGGGGCCACCAAAACGCCACCTCCATCAGCGGAGCGATGCGCCCATGCCGAGCCTCTTGGTGCACAGAATGTCTCGACCAATAACCACTATTTGTGGCTCGACAAACGCTCTGCGTGGGGTTAGCGTCAACCTGTCAGGAGCCGAGCGTCGGTTCGTCACCACAACGGCCTTCGTCGTTGTCCGGGTGTCTGGGGGCAGACATGCACACCAACGTCCATCGGCTATTTCGCGCAGTCTGTTGTCTGGTGGCATTGGCGGCCACATTGACCGTCAGCCAGCTGGACGTGGTCGCTCGGGCGGGGGCGGCCGCTCAAGCGCCCACCCATGTCTGGCCAGAGTTTCATGGCGACGCCCAATTGAGCGGCACCAACGGCGATACGACCATATCCACAGCCAATGCCTCCACCCTGGGCATCCGGTGGATGTCGGCCATTGGGTCGTCCCTGGACTCGCCGGCGGCGGTGTGGAACGCGCAACTGGGAATGACGTTGACCTATGAAGGAGGAGCGGCGGGATACTTCAACGCGGTGAACGTGAATAGCGGACAGATCGTGTGGTCCGACTACCTCGGGGCGGCCATTACCAGTAGTCCGTTGGTGGAGAACGGCAATGTGTGGATCGCTCCCGCGGGCACCGGTCGGCTCTACAAGCTCGACGGAACAACCGGATCGACAGAATGCACCGGCACAACGGAGAATTCCGTCCTGTCCTCACCGGTCTATGCCACACCGCCCGGTGGTGTTCCGACCGTCTATGTCGGATCACTGGGAGCGGGGACGAAGAACGGACCCGTCACCGCCTACCGGGAGAGCGACTGTTCACAAATGTGGCAGTTCTCCGACTATGTGATCCCGGGACAGAACACCGGTGTGTGGGCCCCCCTGAGCTATGCGGTCGATGCATCAGGCCTCGGGCTCTTGTTGTTCGGCAGTGGCAATCCCGATTCCACTGTCTATGCACTCAACGCCACTACCGGTGCACTGGCCTGGAAGTACTCGACCTACTGCCCTCCTGCCGAAGATTGGGACGTCGGTGCCGGCGTGACGACCTCGGCCCCAGGCGTTAATGGATTCGCCGACGGCATGGCCTACGTCGAAGGCAAAGACGGGATTCTCTTCGCCCTCGATCTCTCGACCGGCGCGGTGGTCTGGCAATTCAACTTCGGCGGAAACTCTCCCTCCAATCCGGTGGCCACCAACACGGACGCTCTATCCACTCCGGCGCTCAGTGGGACCACGCTGGTATTCGGAGATGCCATGGGCTTGTACGCAGTCAACGCCATAACAGGGACCCAGACGTGGTTCGTGAAAGGGTCGGGTGACATCAATTCGTCGGCCGCCATTGTCGGGCCACCCGGAAAGCTGGTTGCCGCCTACGGCGATCTGTCCGGAAACTTCTTCGTCGTTCAGCTGTCCAACGGAAAGTTGCTGTACACCTACAAGACCGGCGATGTGATCACCTCCTCGCCCGCTGATGTGGACGGAAACCTTTTGGTCGCCTCGGAGGACGGATTCCTTTACGACTTCGGCCTCGGCGGTGGCAACGGATCCTCCCCCACCACCTCCATCAGCTCGCCGGCCAGTGGGTCGACACTGCCCAATCCCAACGGCTCTGTCCGGATAAGCGGGTCGGCGTCGGCATCTGACGGGGTCAAAGCGGTCCATGTCCAGATCCAGGAGAACGGGGCCTCCGGCCCGTGGTTCGATCACGCCACCGGTTCATTCCAAACCGGCATCTTCACCAATTTCGCCGTGTTGGCCAGTCCCGACGCCGACACCACCACGTGGTCCCTGTCCCTCCCCGTTCCGCCGCAGGGCGGATCCTTTCAAGTCTTCGCTTCGGCCATGGGAGAGAACAAAGTCGCCGACACCACGGCCTACTCGGGATCTGCCAATCCCGCTGATCTCTCCTTTTCGGTGGAACCGAGCGGGTCCGCCCCCCAGATCACTGTCGTCCCGCCGCGGGCTGAGCCGGGTACGGGGGTCGCGCTCGAGCGCGTCGGGTTTTGGAGACCAGGAGAGCGTCACCTTCGCCATTCCCCTGGCATCGGGTGGATCGGCCACACTGGCCACGGTGACCACGGATAAATCGGGAAACGTGCCTTCCACCCAGGCCACCCTGCCGAACGGGGTCTCATTCGGGCCAGACCCGATCACCGGTACGGGTGCCACATCGCAACGGGTCGGTTCGGTCCCCGTCTACGTCTCCAACAACGACCCTCAACTCGGCTACGGGCCCGACCATACGGGAATGGAGACCAACGACAATGTCATCGCCCGCTATCAGGCCGTGTCGACATCGAGCAAGCTGACCCAGGACTGGTCCATGGCCGGTATAGGGAAATTCAACACGACGCCGGCGTTCAGCGGAGGCACGGCATACATTGGTGACACCGACGGCGATCTCTATGCCGTGAACCAGACCTCTGGTGCTCCCCTGTTCACCGATTCACTCGGATCCGGGATCGGGTCGTCGCCGGCCGTCGCCTCCGGAGACGTCATCGTGGGGGATGATGCGGGCGATCTCGAGGCCGTCAACGCCACCAGCGGTGCGTCTGTCTGGACGGCGAGCATCGGAGGGGCACTCACCTCCCCCGCCGTACTGGGCGGGGTGGCGTACGTCGCATCAGCCAGCGGCCGGGTGGCGGCAGTTGATGTGGCCACGGGCGCCACCGCCTGGAACGTGTCGGCCGGAGACGGGTTCTCCACCGTTCCGGCGGTGGATCCGGTCACAGGAGACGTCATCGTCACCAGCCAGACCGGCGCGGTGACAATGCTCTCGCCCACCACCGGGGTCGCCGTCTGGACCGAGACAGTCGGAGGCGTCCCAACCTCGGCCATGATCACGTCGGACAAGGTGTACATCGGCTCGTCCGATGGATCCCTGTACGCCTTCAACGTAGCCACCGGCAAGGCTCTGTGGTCGGCTGCGACCGGAAGCTCGATAACCGCCGCACCGATCGTTGCCTACGGACGCGTGACGGTCGGTAATGCCGGTGGCTCCGTATCCTATTTCGATGCCACCTCCGGCGCCCTCATCAACACGCAGGCATTCTTCGGTCACCCCATCACCGGGATTACCAGCACCAAGGGCATCATTTTGCTCACTTCGCCGTGGGGGTTGGGCATGATTGAAGGTCCGCATTACGTGAGAATGACCTGGTTGTTCCGCAACACGGCGGGATACTCGGCCTCCGGTGTGTTCTTGAACGGTGATATGTTCGTGGCCGGTGCCGACGGCCTGCTCCGCGGCTTCACCACACCGGGAAGAGCGATGGCCTGAAACTGACCAGGCCCACGACCGGAGACGCTCCTCGATGGTCCCCGGATCGGGGGGTGTGGCCCCCTACTGTTGATCCGAATGGCGAGCGAGCGGAGTTGGGCTCGGGGGACCACCCCAGCACGCAGGGCGCGGTCTGTGGTGCTGGCCGTCATGGTGGCCGCCCTGTCGGCGGCGGCGTGCGGCGGAACCGGGTCGGCTGGTCAAACGGGGGGGACCACGCTGAACGCCAACGCCGAACCTTCGGCCCGGACCGGCCAACTACCCGTCCCCACCGGTCGCGCCGCCACCGAGGGTCCGATCGGCCTCGATCCGTCAAAGGCAGACGGCATCCAGCTCGACGTACTCGACGGGCTCCTCGGCGATCAGCCCATCTTCAACGGCGACTTTGCCGACCCCTTTGCGCTGCGCACCGCAGAGGTGCTCTACCTCTACGCCTCCGACACCCAGACCACCCGTTACGCCCCCGCGGCCCACGTTCCGGTGATCGCACTGGGCCGTGACTCAGGATTCGAGGGCCACTACCTGGGAGATGCCCTTCCCACCCTTCCGGCATGGACGGTGTCCGGTTTCCAGTGGGCTCCGGCTGTGTGGCAGCGACCCGACGGTACCTACGTCATGTACTACTCGACGCCGGCCACCATACCTCTGGGCTGTCTGGCCAAAGCGACGGCCTACGGATGCGTCACCACAGTCAACGGCCCAACCAGCGCCATGTGTATCTCGAGGGCCACCAGCAAGAGTCCGGCAGGCCCTTTCGTCGACGACTCTTCGTCAGCCTTCGTATGCCCGGTGTCGGAAGGAGGAGCGATCGACCCCAGCGTGTTTGTCGATGCCGACGGCACGCCGTGGCTCCTCTGGAAAAATGACGGCGACTGCTGTCAGCTGTCGACCAACATCTACTCGCAGCAACTGTCGCCCGACGGGCTGTCGCTGGTCGGACCGGCCCACCGACTGATCGGAGCCAACCAGAATTGGGAAGGAGGTCTGGTCGAAGGGCCCTCGATGATTCAGAACGGTAGTGACTTCTGGTTGTTCTATTCGGCAAATCTCTGGGGGACCGACGACTACGGCATCGGCGTTGCCCGCTGTGCCTCTGTAACCGGTCCCTGTACCAAGCCGCTCGACCATGCCTGGCTCTCGTCGTCAGCCGGCGGGACCCAGAGCGATCCGGGTCCGGGCGGCGAGGAATTCTTTCGGGCCGGCGGGCTTGTCTGGATGGTGCACCACGGCCTCGCTCCCGGACAATCGGGGAACTATGCACAACGACGGTTGTACGTAGACCTGCTCGCCTTCCCCAACGGCCAGCCACCCCGCATCGCTCCTCGGGCACCAGCAGCCGCCTTGGCCGAAGCGGTGCTCTATTACGGAGATCCGCTATTACCGGCTCAGCCCGAGGCGGCCTACCTGGCCCTCATCCACAAGGTCAGTGGGGCGTTCACCGCCGACACGGACGCCAGTGTGGTGGCCGACGGCAAACTCGTATGCACCAGGCTCGCTCGTGGTCAGGACGCCAGCCAGGTTCTCCAAGCCCTGATCGGCCGTCGCCTGACCCCATTCGACTCCTACGTCGTGGCCATTTTCGCGGCCGAGTACTTCTGTGCGCAGGACAGCCTCCAAGCCCTCAAGGACACGCAGGAAGCTCTCAACCAAGGCACCTGAGGGGTCGCAACTCACTCTCCGTAGGGGTCCTTGACAACGATCCCCGGCCGTTATAAGCCTTGCCGGGTCAATAGACCTAGGAGTTGGGCGGTCGCGTCGAACGCAATTCCTAGCGATCACAGGTCGGGGGAGATCACGTGCGGAGACTCGGGACTTTTCGGTACATCGTTGCCTTTTTTGGATCAATGGTGGTGGCGGTGTTCGTGTCGCTGGGAGCTTCGGTGCTCCCCGCCTATGCGGCAACATCACCAACCATCACCAGCGGCAACGGCACGACCTTCACGGAGGGAACGGCAGGCAGCTTCACCATCGCTTCCACCGGAAACCCCACTCCGACGCTTTACGAAACAGGCTCCTTGCCCAGCGGTGTGACGTTCACGGACAACGGGGACGGTACGGCCACCTTGAGCGGCACCCCGGCGTCGGGGTCCGGCGGTGTTTACCCGATCACCATCACTGCCAGCAACGGGGTGCCGCCGGACGCCACCCAGAGCTTCACCCTGATCGTGAACGCCGCTCCGGCTTTCACCTCGGCCAACTCCACTACCTTGACGACCTGTAGCATCGGTAGCGTCACCATCACCACCACCAGTTATCCGGTGGCCTCCTTGATGGAGTCCGGCTTGCTGCCGCCCGGCGTGACCTTTTTCGACAACGGCAACGGCACCGCTACGCTGTCCGGCTCCCCATCGGTCAGCGGCAGCTACCCGATCACCTTCACCGCCACCAACGGGGTGAGCCCGAACGCCGTTCAGAACTTCACCTTGACTGTCAGCGGGGGCCCGGTATGCCCGACCGTCACCAGCCTGACGTCGAACACCTCCGGGCCAGGCGGCGGCGGAACCAACGTGGTCATCCATGGAACCGGATTCGGGGCCAACGGAACATGCGCAAGTGACACCGATACCGTTGATTTCGGCCCGTCCAATCCGGTGACCGGGACCTGCACCGTGAGTGCGGGCGGAACCAAGATCACCGTAACCTCACCGGTGGAGTCCCCGTCAGCAGGAGGACCGGTCAACCCGGTCGATGTCAGGGTGACCACCACGGCCGGTACCAGCCCCACCAGTGGGGGTGACGTGTTCGACTACCGTGCCCCGACCGTGACCAGCGTGGCCCCGGCCAACGGTCATGCTGCCGGCGGGAACACCGTGGCCATCCACGGCACCCAATTCGGCGGGCTCAATCCCTGCACCACCACCACCGTGACATTCGCCGGGGTGCCTGCGCCCTGTACCTCCGTCAACGGAAGTGGCACGGTGATCAACGTCACGGTCCCGCCGTCGGTCCCACTGTCAACCTCGACACCGGTGACGGTGACGGCAACCACCCCGGCCGGCTCGGCCAACGGCAGCTACACCTACAACGTCCCCACCGTCACCGGTTTGAGCGGCGGTGCCAGCGGCGGTGCGTCGGGGACCGGCAACTCCGGCGCCAACACCAACAGCCAGGTGCCGAACACGGTGGTTATCCACGGCAGTGACTTCGGCACTGCCGGAACCTGCATAACCGACGGCGATACGGTTGATTTCGGGTCGGGCAACCCAGTCACCGGTACCTGCACCGTCGCTGGTGGCGGTGCCACTGGCACCGGCAACGGCACCATCACCGTCCAGGTCACGGCCTCCCCCGGGCTGGTGGCGGGACCGGTGACTGTGTCAGTGACCACCCCGGACGGAGTCAGCAACCCCGATGCCGGCATCTACACCTATACGGGCCCCACCGTGACGGGCGTTTCCGGGACCGGCCCGGCCGGTACCACGGTCACCATCCATGGAACAAACTTCAATCCGAGCAATGACGGCCCGGGGGCCCAGGTCTGCAGCGGCGCCGACCCGGCGGGCAGCACCGTGGTCACGTTCGGCGTCACGCCGGCGACGGTCTGTCAAATCGTCAACTCCACCACCATCAAAGTGACCTCGCCGACGGGCTCGGGAACGGTTGCGGTCCAGGTTGCCACTCGGGACGGACTCAGCAACAACACGTTCACGTACACCTACTAGCTCGGTTCCACGTTCAGCCGGTCGATGCTGGGAGCGGCGCAGCGGTGCCGCTCCGCCGGATGCCCATCCCTTCGGTCGGCGAACGGGTGCTCCAACATGGCACCGGAGCCGACAGGATGTCATAGCGAAATCGACGCAACCTACCGCCCGATGAGCGGGTGCTGCCCGGTCTGGTGATTGGTCTCCGCGAGGGGCTCGAGTCTGTTGTCATCGTCGGTGCGATCGTGGAGTTTCTCCGTGTCCAGAACCGCAGGATCGACCGACAAGATGTGCCTGGCCTCTCAAGACCGTGCCACCCCCCAGCGTGCCTGAACGGGCAGCACTGTCCGGCGCGTTCTCTTCCCGGGTGTAACTGACTGGCCGGTAACCATCCTCCCTCATCCGGCGTGAGCAGCTACGTGGCCAACCGCGGGACCGCTATCACCGTTGACGACCTGCCAATCGTCGATTCCATGTTTTGGCGCAGGACCGGCCGGGGTAAGTGTTCTACGTCCAGCACGGTGTTGGACAGCGGCCAAACAGAAAAGCTCTGTTCGGTGTTCAACGGGAGGGAATCATGCGTCGACTTCTCACGGTGGTTGCGATCGCAGCGACCATCACTATTCCGGCCTCAGTGGCCACGATGAGTATGGCAGGGCCCGCGTTTGCTTCAAGCGGCGTCACCTGTACGAGCCTCAAGGGATCGGACAGCGGCACCGTGACCATCGGTAAGTGCTCGCCTTCAGGGGGCAAGGGCTACAAGACAGCCAGCGGTGCTGCCGTCAGCCTGGCTACCGGGGGAACCATCACCTGGAAGAGCAGCAAGGCCACGACGACCATCGGGGATACCAGCACATCCAGCCCCGGACAGGGTGGTTGCAAGAAGGGCTCCACGGAGTACGACTTCAGCGGACAGGTAACCGGCGCCTCCACCAGTGGTGTCGGCATCCCCGCCGTCGGCGACGCCGTGAGCGCACGAGCCTGTGTCTCCTCCAAGGGTGCCCTCACCCTGGTGAAGGGCACATCGATGGATCTCTGATCCATCTAACGTCGTTGACCGGACCCCTTGCGGGCGGTCAAACGGATGGATGGCGTTCGATGCCCCGCTCCCGCACCGTCGGGGGTGGGGCATCGTCGCGCCCGCATGGGTGTTCATCGCCCGGCCTGTCAGCCGGGGTTGATCAGCTACGGCTCGGTGACTCCCTGGTTCCTACGGGCACCCAATCGTTCGCCCGGCCGACGGCACCGCCGATTGGATGGAGATTTCACCGGGCCTGACGTCGCATAGCGAGCCCGCCGGTGCGCATGAGCTCTGGGCCTTCGGTCATCGGCCTCATCAGTCCGCTGCTCAGCGGTCCCTGCCTGCTGGCCGACGACCCGCCCTGACCGATCGCCGATCTGTCTATGGGGACGACTATCGGATACGGCGTCCTCACGCATGGATGACGAAGCAGAATTCAGCCGGACTTCGTACCACACGGTCTTACTCGAGTGGTTGGCATTCTCATCGATCCCCCAGTCGTCCGAGAGCTGTCTGACAATCTGCAAGCCTCGGCCATGGGGCTCGCTGACGCCCGGCGATCGCAAGTACGGCTCGCCCCGTCCAACATCGGTCACTTCGACGCGGAATAGGGCGTCGGTGCGTTCGACGCAGACCTCAAAGCCCGTCGCCGCGTGGACCACGGCATTGGTAGCCAACTCTGACATCATCAGTTCCGCCGACTCCCGAATCTCGTCGGGAACCTCCCTCAGCGCGTCGCCCACGAACCGCCTGCTGGCGGCCACCGACGTCGGGTCCAGACCGAACGAACGTCGGGTGATCACGCCTGGAGGCCCAGTATCTCTACGAGGCCGGTGGCCTCGATCACTCTGCGAACGATGGGCGTGGCGTGGAGGATCTCGACTCTCTCGACCTTCTTCGACACCTGCACCATCAAGGCCAGGCCCGAACTGTCCATAAAGGTGAGGTCGGCCAATTCGAAGACCACGCTCCGACATTCCTCGGTGAGGATCTCTTCGATCGCCTCCTCGACCGGTCCCACACTGGCGATGTCGAGCTCGCCCGTGATGGTGACCGTCACCCCGTCAGATCCGTTCGGGACGGACGAAACCGAAGCAGCCAGGCCGTCTTCTACTTCGTCCATCGGAGCCCCAGGATGGCTATGTCGTCATCGGAGCCCTGGGGTGTCAGCTTCGAGACCACATCGGAGAGTAGCTGGGCCAGGGGTTGGCCGTCAGTGCTGGCCGCTTCCCGAAGCTGGTCCAACCCGGAGTCGATAACCCGACCCCTGCGCTCGACCAGTCCGTCAGTGAAGGCCACCAGAGTCCATTCGGGCGGAAGGGCACTGGTGGTGGCTTCGTAGTCTGCCCCTTGCACTGTGCCGATCGGTGGCCCGGTGACCATATTCACGAAGCTGCCCTTCCCCTTGCTCACCAGGACAGGCGGAAAGTGTCCGGCACTAGCCAATGTTAGCTCACGCCTCTCGCCGTCCACATGGCCACAGAGGACTGTGGCGAAGTGCCCGTCCCGGCTTACGTCCAGGAGCGCACAGAGCTTGGTCAGGATGGCCCCGGCAGAGTCGCCTTCGGCGGCGTAGGCACGGATTGCATAATGAAGGGAGGCCATGACCACGGCAGCCTGCACGCCCCGGCCGGACACATCGCCTACGACGAAGATGAAGCCGCCGTCCCGGCATTTGATCAGGTCGAACCAGTCACCGCCTATGTCCATTGCCTCCAAGCCGGCTTCGTAGCGGGAGGCAATCTCGAGGCCGGGGATGTCGGGCATGACCTTGGGCAAAAGTGCCCGTTGCAGGGCGGAGGACAAGCTCTGCTGTTCGCCGTAAAGCTGGCGGTTCTCTTCGGCCAGTTCTTCGGCCGACCGACGACGACGGACCAATCGTTCGGTCATCAGTACCGCGCCGATTGTCAGCACCACGCCGAACAGGATGACGAAGAAGGTCAGGTCTCGGGAGAGCGAGCCACCGAGGGGCTGGGTTGCTGTTCCCACCAGGGTCAGGTCGGTGTTGGCGAAGGGAACCACCGTGATGGCCTTCGGGTCGGCAATCGGTAGCTGGGTGGTCGTGGTTTCCACCAGATTGCGCCCCTGCTGGCCACGCCCAAGATAGAGGGCGAAATCCAAATTGGAGAAGGCCGACGACTTCGGGTTCACGGCGCGTCGATGGGGCGCCAACTGGGTTTCGGCGTAGACACCCATCGGGGTTCCAGCGCCCGGAAGCACGTATTCGTAGGCGAGCCGAGTTCCGCCATCGACGATGCCTTTGACCGACAGTCCAGGCCCGGTTCCGACGCCGGAGACGAAGGTGCAGAGGGCCGGTCCCTGAGCCGCCGCCTCCGCACTCTCGGTCCCGACAGAGGCGAGGACCGTCGGCGTACCCTGGCTACTGCCGCACAGCGCCGCATATACGAAGGGGCCTCCCGTTCCCACATAGCCCGACATGAAGTGCTCGAACGGGGCGCTCTGCCCATCTGTCACCCCGGCGATGGCCGTACCCGAAGCAAGCGGTGTCTCGATATCGGGAAGGGCTCCGGTGAGCACCGTGCCAGCTTGGCGCACCTGCTCCAGGAGGAGATGGTCTTCATTGCGACTGTTGACGGCGGCTGTCACCGACGCCAGCGACGCGGTGATGATCAGCCCGAGCGCCAGTACTATCACCGTGATGGCGCCGGGGCGCCAGGGGCGCTTGGCGCCTTCGTCCGTTCGGTCATCGCCGATCGAACCATCGCCGCGCCCTTCATCCGCCTCCGGTTCGGTCACCCGTTTAACTCTCGATTCTGCCCGTCGACGGTTTGGGCGCAGCCAGCCATAGGGATCCCGAGAGCCATAGGGGTACGGTACATGCGGTCGTTCGGGGGAGCCGGAAGGCCGTCAGTCCTTCTGCCCGATTGCGCTTACAGAACCCGGGCCGGGCCGCAATCCGTATAACTGTGAACAGAGTCATAGCTGCTTTGCGGCTGGTGCCCGCCGTTGCTCATTTCGCCGGCCGGGTCAGGCTCATCCGGCGATGGCCTCCTGGCGGGAAGCCCGGATGGTGAAAATATCAGTAAGACCGGTAATGGTGAACACCTTGAGGATCCTGGGCTCCGAGACCACGATCCGCATGGCGGCACCTATGGACTCGGATTGTTTCCACGCGTCGATGAGGACTCCCAGCGCCGTCGAGTCAATGAAGGAAACCTCGAGAAGGTCCACAACCAGCATCTGCGGCTTGTCGGCGATCACCTCTTGCAGCCGGTCACGAAGGTCAGGAGCCGTGGCCACGTCGACCTCCCCCGTCACCGAGACTATCGAGCAACGGTCATCAGTTTCCACAGAAACGCTGAACGTATCCATCACCAATACCCTCTCTCTTTGAACGGCACCTGTGTGGTATCGCAACAGGCGCTTCGGTGCGACATCAAAAGTGCTTTTCAGGGCGATTTAGCGAACGCTCGACCTAGTTCCTTCCTTTAAGGATACTGCACCACCTGGTGGCCAGAACCACGAGGGGCGAACCCGGCCGACACCAGGCTTCCAGCTGCACGCAGATCGGCCGATTCCTCGTCAACCGAAGGTATCGATGGTGATCCACACTCTGTGCCCAATTGGCATGCGGTGCCCAGTTGGCATGCGCTCAGCTCCCCAATTGTGCGAGAGCGATCCAACGATCCCCCGGCCCTGCGGGGAACTGTCGACACGAGGCGATGGATGAGACCTCCGCTGTAACCGGATTGTCGGCACCTTGTGTCCCTCGATTACAAGCCGAACCACCGTCGACCCGGTATTCATCGGGACATCAAGAGGCCTCCATGGACGCCGGGCTTTCCTCCCGACCCGGCCAGCGAACGGCCAACAGGGCGATATCGTCGGCTGTGGGCAGAGAGCCGGTGAGCGTCATCAGGATGTCATCGGTCAGCGCTTCGCATCCTCGGGCTGCACAACTCTCGACTGATCGGGCCAACCTGCACATGAGTTCTTCAGCCCCCGGTCGGCACTCATCTATCAGGCCATCGGTGTAGAACACCAGGCTGGCCCCGGGGAGGATGTCTCGCCTCTCCAAGACATACTTGCCTTCCCCGATTCCGACCGGGGTACCCGGCCGAATGACCAGGGGTGCTGCCGGGTTCCGGCCGTCGAACAGGACCGGCGGTGGGTGGCCCGCTGAGGCCACATCGATGTGGCCGGTTGTGGTGTTGAGCACGGCCAGGGCAACGGTGGCCAATCGGGCCGATTGGCCGACCGCGAAGGTGTCGAGAAGCGAGAGGATTTCCGCCGGGTCGTGGGTGAGCATGAGATAGGCGCGCATCGCGCTGCGTAGCTGCCCCATCACCATGGCCGCGGTCATATCGTGGCCCTCCACATCGCCTATGGCCAGTGCCACGTTGCCATCGGTCAGAGGAACTACGTCGTAGAAATCGCCACCGACCTCCGCTCCCCGATCACTGGTGACGTAGCGGGCAGCGACGGAAATGCCGGAAACCTGATCGATGCTCGTGGGAAGGAGACTGTTCTGCAATCGTCGGGCGATGGTGGACTGCTCATCGAAGACCCGGGCTCGTTCGATGACTGTGGCCACTTGGCCGGCAAGATCTTCGGCCAGGACCAATTCGTCCGTACCCAGTGGTCGTCCCGATCCCGCCGTTACCAGAGTCAGAGCCCCGATCGCCTCGTTCTCCGTCAGCAGCGGAACCGACACGTAGGACTCGAACCCCAAGAGCTGAGTGAGCTCGTAGTGACGGTCCCCTGTGGTCGTCGTCCTCATGAAGTCCTCATCCATATCCATCGACCATTGCGACTTGCGCGTGCGAACGGCAAGAGCGGCGGGATGGGTACCGGCCATGTCGGGAGCGTGGTCAGCCAGTTTGTTAGTGAGGGTTTGTCGTGCCGGATCGGCATGCCGAGCGGCTAGACGAATAAGACCGCCGTTTGCATCCAGGACATCGATGAGACAGATGTCTCCGAGGGTTGGCACGGCAACCTCGGCCAGTTTGAGAACCGTGTCTTCGAAGCCGTTTGCTTCGACGAGAGCTCTGTTGGCCCGCAACAGGAAATCCTGTTGGGCTTTCGATCGCCCGAGCTCGGCGAGCAGGTTGGATCTTTCGGACTCGAGGTCGAGCCGCTCGATGAACTCGCCCAACCGGGCACACACGATGGCCACAGCGTCGAAGAGTGCCGTGTCAGGCTGTCGTCTGACCTTGGTGAAGAGTTCGATCACCCCGATCAGACGGTCCCTGGTACGGATCGGGAAAATGAATCCGCCTTTCAGACCATCGGTGACAATGGCGTCGTGTCGTCTCAGGTGCGGAGTGTCGGTTAGCTCATCCCACCAGATGGGTTCATTAGAGCTGACGACCAGACCGGCAAGTCCCTCACCGGGGCGAACGGTCATACCGGTGGAGGCTGCGAGCATGGCGCTGAATTCAGAATCGCCGGCCTGCCATAGATGGTCGCAGTGAAGTAACTCCGACTCGGGGTCCCAGCGCCAGGCGGTGGCAAAGCTGAATTCGAGACTCGTGGCCAGAATGGCGAGCAGCTGGGGAACGATCTCCTCGGTGCTGCCTGATGCCCTGGCCAGAAAGGCAAGCAGATCATCAGCCACCCGTTGGTAACGGTCGATGTCGATTCGCCCAGTTGCATCCCACAGGGCGGCGATGACCAGGCGAGGTCCCTGTTCCGGGGCCACCAGGAAGACCCCGACGTCGACCGGGATTTCGGAGCCGTCGACGCGGAGCATGGTCATCCTGAGGGGAGCGGGACTGCGCGATGGCGGGTCCATAGCCATCCAGTCCATGAACATGGACGCCGATTCCGTGCGTAGTCGCTCGGGCAGAAGATCGGTGAGAGGAGCGCCGAACAGTGAGGCCACACTCCACCCCAGGAGCCGTTCGACGGCGGGATTGGCATACAGGAGTCGCCCCTGATCCTCCAGGATGAGCACAGCATCGATCAGGCTGTCCACTATGCGGGGCGAGAACTGGCCTTCCGTCACTGCCTCCTGGGCCAATCTGGCCACCTCCCCTCTGCCGTACCCAAGCGTACAGAGCGTAATTGCTCAAACCTCCGCACGCCCAGGCCGGGCTCGCTATTCAGCTCCGGCCCACGCCGCTACGGCTGGTGTCGGCCGCCACCGGGTCTCTAGCGATGGACCACTAGCCCAGGCGATCGAGGATATACGGGACGACGTCGGCCACGCTCAGAATGTCAGTGGGAACAACCAGATCTGCGCTGGCCAACAGCCAACCTCTTGCCGATTGGTAGGACCGGACATGCTCGAGGCGCCATGTCTCCGCAGTTGCTTCGATCGAATCCTCCCTGATCCCTGCTTCCAACATCTTTGCCGATGCGTCCAGTAGAACGTGGACCACTTTGTCTTGCCGCTCTGCGAACCTCGCTTCTAACTCTTTCCAATAGTCCTGGACCAGCACGGTCTGCACAATGAGCAAGTCATCGCCTGTGAAGTCCGAGAGCACCGAGGCGATCGTGGGAACCACCGAGCGCCACGGGGGTAAGTCCTGGAAGTCCCCGAACTCGATTCCGGCCAGGTTCGTTGCATGCTCCGTTGAGCCACAGAATCACCGAAAAATCCTAACCGCCGGGTAATGGAGTGCCGGCCCACGGCGGCTGGACCACACTCGATCTCGCCCAACAGCCGCATGAGCGAGATCGGTCCCGCGGACCAAGTCGGTGTCAGACCTCTCCGCCCTCGGGGTCCTCCATCGGCATGTCTAAGCAGTACCACCGAGAGATGGGTCTGTCGAGGTCAGCCAACCGGCGATCAGCCACAGCGCCGAGGTGCAGGGCTATGAAATAAATAGCCAGACTGACGACCCCCACTGCGACTGCGCATCCCCAGTCCGATAGGGAGGCCCGTCCGCCTCCATACGGGGAGAGGTAGCTCACCACGGACATCGCCCCCACATACGGCACGATCCATGAAGCCGCCAACCATTCGAATCCGGTGTGTCGAGACGCGGGCCGCACCAGCGCCAGTACGCCCACGATGAGGGCACCGAAAGCGACCACCATGAAGAGACGGGAGACGGTCCCCCATCCGACCCATATCAAGAGGAGGTTGGCGATGATGAAAGCTGTCGGCGCGGTGAGCCAGGCCAGGCGCAGACGGTAGGGACGGGGAAGGTCCGGAGCCGACTGGCGAAGCACCCCGAGAGCGAGCGGAGCGGTGGCGTATACGAGCACCGTGGCGGCGGTGATGAACGACAGCAGACCGCCCCAGTCCGGAAGCAGGATGATGACGAGCAGCTGGGTCACAAAACAGAGACTCAGGCTTCGAAAGGGCACGCCGCGCCGATTGAGGGTCCCAAGCCAGGCAGGTAGGTAACCTTCGCGTGCGAGGGCAAAGGGAAGCCGGGAGGCGGTGGCGGAGAAGGTCATGCCTGAGCCGGCCGGTGAAATGACGGCGTCGGCGTAGATCAGGTAAGCGATAACTGTTAGGCCGACAACCCCGGCCAGTCCGGCCAAGGGGCCGAAATCGCCTCGGAAGTGAACCTCGTGCCAGCCCCTGGTCAGGTCGCCGTGGGGAATGGCACCGATAAAGGCGATTTGCACGATCAGGTAGATGGCGCCGGCTATGACAACCGAGCCGATGACGGCCCAGGGAACGCTCCGTTGAGGATTTTTTGTCTCGCCACCCAACTCCACGGCTTGCTCGAACCCCAGCAGGGCGAAGACGACGCCTCCGGTGCTGATGGCCGCCAACACGCCGTGGGCCCCCGAAGGGAAGAGCCCACCGACGGCGAAGTTGTGCCGGTCGAACCCGTGGACGATGAAGGCAATCGCTACAATCAGTGGGATAGCGATCTTCCACCAGACGACGAAGGTGTTGGTCTCCCGGAACCATCGCATGCCCGCCGCGTTCAGCGCCGTGAACCCGAGGAGTACGAACGCGGCCACTAGCTCACCGAGCGGTGTGAGCCTTACCACGCCCGGAGACTGTGAGATCAGCGAAGGAACGTAGTTTCCTACGTAGCGAAGCGCAGCTTCCGTTTCGATCGCCGGCACGCAGACAGCGCTGATCCAGGCGAACCACCCCGAAAAGAACCCGGTGACCCGCCCGAAGGCGTAGAGGGGAAACCGCGCAGTGCCACCATCGACCGGGAACATGGTTCCGAGTTCGGCGTGGACAAACGCCAACACCACCACGAGCGATACGCCCAGGATCCAGGCGGTGACGGCACCTCCGCCCCCACCGATCTGGGCGGCGTCGAACGACGAGAAGAGCCACCCCGACCCGATAACAGCGCCCACCGAAACAAAGACAAGAGCCCTTTGTCCCAGGGACCGTCGCGGACCGTTCTGCGCCCGGTGAGGGGATCCGTCGGATTGTCCATCCGAACTGTCATGCGACGATGAGGACCCGGAGCGGGTCGACTCGGGAACAGAGGACACATCACCGGTGCTGACGGGACGAGTCCACGCAATCCCGCCACTTAAAGTAAATCACTCTGTCTACCGGCACCTTTACAAAGAGAGGCACGGCGCTCGCCGTTTGACTGAAGGTAGTGAACCGTAGTCTTCATCCATTGTCAATGACCGAGACAAGAGTTCGGCGAGGCCTTCGACGAGAGCGTGAACTCGGGTCTGATCGTGAGAATGTCAGGTAGCCTGAGCCACTGCTGTATTCGATCAGTTCGATCAGTCGCTACACCAAACAACAGTGACAGGCTGAAACGTTGCCCACTATCTCAGGAATCGGGCCCGAAGATTGATCTGATCCATCTCCCCCGATGCCGACCGCATTGAATGAAGGGATCGGCTCGGCGGACTGCTCCCTCACCAATGGGACGTCGGAAACGGTTGCCCACCTCAATGGCAGACGATCTGGTCAGGGTGCACGTCTCCGGCACGAGGGAGGCGATGTCGCCCATCCGCAACACGGGCGATGCGTCGACACCCTTACCGGCCGACGGACACTCGCCCTATGCGCCGACCGCCACCGAACACGGCGACAGAGGTTCCCCTTAACGGCCGTGGATCGCCGTGGGCTATTTTTGGACGGCGAGGTGTGAGGTGGCCGAGTTGGTTAGTGCGAACGAGAGCAGGTCAGCATGATAAGCCACGGTCACGAGCTGTTTGCCGCTGATGCCGCTAGGGACGGTGAATCCACCCCCTATGGCGGGCGGGGTGAGCACCGAGTTGTTGTACACGGCCGGGGTCACGGAAATACTGTTGGCCGCCTCGACTGAGGTTTTTCCCTTGGACATCGTGACCGTCAGTGTCGGCGCCGACGTGGTGCTTCCACCGAGAAGCGCGCCGAGCGACGAGAGCGTGGAGAGCCACCAATAGGTTGTAGCTCCCGGGGCATCGCTCACCGTTACGGTTTGACCAGGCGCAGCCTTTTTGGTCGACAGAGCCAGTGTGGGATTCGGGGGCAGGAACGGGTCGTCGACGTATTCCAACAATGCGCTGCCCGCAGCCACTGTCTTGAACGAGGTGAGATCGATCATGGCCAGCCCGCAACCGATCAGTCCAGCATCGATCTGGGCGGCGGTCGGCGGGCAGGTGGCGTTGGGATCCGGCGCTTGTGATGCCGGGAGTGTGTACTTCTCGGTGAGATCTCCCGAACCATCGGAGGTGGGGAAGGTCAGAGCAGCGGGATTGATCTCGGGAAGGGCGCTCTACAGCGCTAATAGGCCAGGCAGCGACGTGATATCGCCGGACAACAGCGGCGCCGCCTTCGGATCGATTCCCAAAAGCAGACTCGTCTCCATGACCAGGTAGGGATGGAGTGGAGATAGTCCGGTACAACTGATGGTGATCGGCTCGCCAGCCGATACCCCGGTGAGGATGAGCTTCCCGCCGTTAAAGGTACAGGCGGGACCGGTCGTGGTCGCCGCACCCGCCGTCTGCGCTCTGGTCAGACCAACTCCAACCACCGCTACTGAGGCGACCAATATCAGCAGGGCAAGCAGAGTTTTGGCGGTGCGCTTTGGCAAGCATGCTTGCAGTCCTCCTGGTCGATGGAGCCCGCCGATTGCGAGCGACCGGGCATTACCCAAAAGACCCGTCCCCCAAACATCACGACTGCCGATTCTCGGCGGAGGTCCTCCGTCCCGGCTGCGGACGTCGCCGATCGCACCCTCGGGGGACATCCATTTGCGCCCCCATGCGCCGCCAGAGGAGCGAGGCCGGCACCTCCGGTTAGACTGACGACTGTCTCGAAGGTGACATCGACGAGAAGGGCGCTACGGTCCTCCCGGCCCGGCGAGAAGAGCGACGCTTCGTCTTGAGTATGACTTTGGCGACAGGTGGAAGCACGATGTGTGGTAGTCGAGGACCTGATCTGTTCCTACCTCGGCCTGAAGTTCGCGGTCTACCGGGACGGTGAGAATGCCTGCCCTCCCATGGTGTCGGTGGCACCCATGGCCACTCCGCGCTCCTCGAGACGATTGGTGACCCCGAACACGAAGAACACGACCGGATGCTCGAATGGGCCGACGGGTCGTTCGAGCCGACCGAGTTTCATCTGCCACCGCAATGCATGTAAACGGTGCGCAGAATCCGGTTCCCTTGCCTTAGGCACCTTGGTCCGAGCGCCGCCGGTCGGTTCATCCGCTCCCCGTGCGGACCGGTAATGGCAACGAGGATCGCATACACCTCCGCTGGGCCCACCAGGCAAGCGGACCATCTATCTATGTGAATCCTGGGTTCTCGAGCACCAATGCCACCCCTTGACCTGAACCGACGCAGACTCCCAACACGCCGTACCGTGCCTTACGTACTCTGAGTTCGGTAGCCAGCGTAAGGACGTACCTGGTACCGGACGAACCGAAGGGGTGACCGATGGCGACCGCTCCTCCATTCGGATTCAGCTTGTCGTCGGGGATCTCGAAACCATTCAGTTGACTAGATAGCTCGCGCAGGACACCAAGCGCCTGAGCTGAGAACGCCTCATGGACCTCCCATACGTCTATGTCTTGGGGCTCCAAACGAGCTCGATCGAGTGCCTTGGCCATGGCGAATGCCGGAGCAATTCCCATGAGCTGGGGATCAAGCGCGTAAGTGGCCGATGCCATCACACGGGCCAGAGGTTCGACGCCGAGAGCCTGAGCCTCGGCTCCGCTAGCCAGCACCACGGCACTGGCTCCGTCGTTGAGGGGCGACGAGTTGCCGGCTGTCATCTGAGTCGTGTTCGGCTGTGCTGGGAGAGCAGCCAGCTGGTCCAATGTCGTGTCACCACGAATGCTCTCGTCGTGTTCGAAAAGGCGCGGCGCTACCTTCCGGGTTCCCGGGATAGCGATGGGATGAATCTCCATGGCCAGCCGACCGGAATCTCGAGATGCAGCTGCGTGTTTCTGAGACCGAAGGGCGAAGGAATCGATCTCCTCTCGAGACAGCTCATACTTGTCAGCCACATTCTGCGCGGTCTTGATCATCTCGACGTAGGCGTTGCGAGCCAGGAGTACCGGATTGGGAGGACCCCCTCCACCGGACC
This sequence comes from uncultured Acidimicrobiales bacterium, assembly GCA_963824645.1. Lineage (GTDB taxonomy): Bacteria > Actinomycetota > Acidimicrobiia > Acidimicrobiales > RAAP-2 > Bog-756. The sequence continues at coordinate 307,796 of CAWGQC010000003.1, read as the reverse complement.
ACATCGTGTCGAGCAGGAAAAGAGGTCCTCGCGGACTAAAGGGTGCGTCTCCCTTCATCCATGCCCAGCCCGACCTGGACATTGACTCCACGCCACCCGCTAAACCGACTCCCAGCTCGTCGGCTCGGATGCTGTTGGCGATGGAAATGGCACAGGTAAGGGACGATGCACAAAACCGATTGACCGTCGCCGCAGGGACCGAGTCTGGAAATCCAGCGGCCAGGGCGGCCCACCTAGCAACATCACCCATGCCTTCATGCGCTGGATTCACGCAACCAGCGGCGATGTCTTCGATGCGCCCCAGCGGCACCCCAACCCGCTCACATGCCGCAACCATCGTCATGCCGAGTAGGTCATCCGTGCGCAGATGTGAGAGTGAGCCTCCGTAGCGCCCTACCGGAGTTCGAACTCCACCGAGGACAAATGCATCAGCCATAGTCGTAACGCTCCGATCGTCTGTCCGCTTCCTCCACAAGTTGGACGACAACCCTCTTGACATTCGAGGGCGGCGTCAGATCCTCAACAGTTGCGCCTTAAGTTCGGGCGTCTCGCCACTAAGCCATCGAGCACAATTGACACCACAGATCTCCGTAGCCAGAGCCCATCGTGCCGGACCATGGTGCCACCTCTGCTGAACCCTCCACGCCAAGATTTCGTCGTCCAGATCGAACCCCAACCCGGGTTGGACGTGGCCCATGAAATCGTGGACGGCCCGGAATCTGTCAAACGCACCCCCACATTCACACCCCAGGAGGGGATGCAGCCTCTTATCGACAGCCTTCGAGGCTGTTACTTCCAACACGTGATTTGTCCCGACTCCCACGATGAGCTCACGATCACTGGCGTAGGGCTCGAGGCAATAGGTGAATACACACCTGACTTCGGTGGAGTGACCACCATTGAACATAGAGCCGAATAGGTCATTGGTCTGCGCTTCAAGCTCGTTATAAGCAGCCATCACACGACTATCGCCTGGCAGGCTTTCCACCCCGAGATACCACTCACCGACTTCGAATGCCATCGGATCACGCAGCCCCTCTGCGGTGAACCCATTCCCGTCGTGTCTGAGCCTGAGACCTGGCACGAAGGTACCCTATTCCGAAATGCAATCCGGGGCCTTGACGGCCACGGTCCAATCGAGCAGTCTTTCAGGCACTCATCCGATCGGCTCAATGAACCACGGCTGTCTCGGGCGCACGACCCACTTCAAATCCCACCGTAATCGGCGAGACGAATAGGTGGGACCAGCGCGCCAGAAGAGTCAACACTGACCCAGACACCGTGCTACGCATTTTGAGTTCGCGTGGATCTGGAACCAACATTGCGGCGATCAACGTCACAGGAAGGCACACAGGCTCACTCATTCGCCCCGGCGGGGTCATTGGGGTGCACCGACAGCGGGATCACTTCATCCGTGCGCCACACGCGAAGCGGCATCGAGGCAAGAACCTCCTCGAGTTGACGCTCGTCGGCGGCGTCGAACAATCCGATTGTGCGCCATTCGCCTGGTTCAAGGGGAGGGCGCCAAAGACGAAGTAGATGCCCCTGCGTCGCTAGATCATGCGACCGCGCAGCTTCACGGGCTCGCATGTCTTCGACCGCCGCCTCAGACGTTCCATCCGGAACGTTGGTGGTCATGGTGACGAGATACTCCATCTCTAGCGCCTCCTTGGTCGATCAGAGCAATCCATGACCCTTTTTCAGGCCCTTGGATATCAAGAACACGTCGGCTGTACGCGGCGGCACCTCGCGTCGCCACCTTCCGCGTCCCCGGTACCTACAGCACCCCGCTGAGAACGACCGACCCGGGCTCGCATCATCAGCACGCTTACCGTCAACATTATCTGCGATCGACGCTCAGCCACCAACCTCGAGGACCGGCACACTCGGCGAGGCAGGGGCGGATGCGCAGGGCAGTCGGGCGGCTACGGTCGGCATGTACGCAGCCACCAGGAGAGCCATGGATCCGACCGCCGAAGTAAACCGCTTTGTCCTGCCCATTCACGATCCCCAGACCGTCGGCATCACCACCTACGATGCCAAGGACCCGGACACGTCGTATCCCCCGATCAGCGAGCCCCGGCCTCCGACGGGAGCGCCGAATGTCCTGATAGTGCTGCTCGACGACATCGGATTCGGAGCATCATCAGCGTTTGGAGGGGCGGTCGACACGCCCACCGCGGACCGGCTGGCCGCCGGCGGCATCAAGCTGAGCCGCTTTCACACCACCGCCCTGTGTGCTCCGACACGGGCAGCCCTGCTGACCGGGCGGAACCACCATACGGTGGGCATGGGGTCGATCACCGAGACCGCCACCTCGGCTCCCGGCTATACGTCGATCCGACCGAAGTCGACCGCTCCGCTGGCCGAGATCCTGAAGCAGAACGGCTACTCGACCGCCCAGTTCGGCAAGTGCCACGAAGTCCCGGTGTGGAAGACCAGCCCCGTGGGACCTTTTGACCTCTGGCCCACCGGAAGCGGATTCGACTACTTCTACGGGTTCATCGGCGGGGAGACCAACCAGTACTACCCGGCCCTCTACGAAGGCACCACTCCGGTGGAACCTCCGTCCACCCCGGCTGAGGGTTATCACCTCACCGACGACATGACCGACAAAGCCATTGCCTGGTTCCGCCAGCAACGTGCGCTCCAGACGAACAAGCCGTTCTTCGCCTATTACGCCCCCGGAGCCACCCACGCCCCCCACCACGTGGCCCCCGAGTGGTCGGACAAGTACAGGGGTCGATTCGACGCCGGATGGGACGCGCTCAGACAAGAGATCTTCGCCCGCCAAAAGGAGTTGGGCGTCATCCCTGCTGAGGCCGACCTTACGGCTCGTCCTGAGGAGATCCAGGCCTGGGAGGAGGTGCCCGACATCCTCAAGCCGGTCCTGACCCGCCAGATGGAGGTCTACGCCGGGTTCCTGGAGCACACCGACCATGCCGTCGGACGGGTCGTCGGTGCCCTGGAGGAGCTCGGCGTCCTCGACGACACGCTGCTGTATTACATCATCGGGGACAACGGGGCCAGCGCCGAGGGAACTCCGAACGGCACGTTCAACGAGTTGTTCTCCCTCAACGGAGCAGCGGCCTTCGAGACCGCGGAGTTCATGGCCGCCAACATCGACAAATTCGGCACTCCGGAGGCGTACAACCACTACGCCGTGGGATGGGCCAACGCCATGTGCACCCCCTATCAGTGGACCAAACAGGTGGCCTCGCACTTCGGGGGGACCCGCAACGGGACCATCGTCCACTGGCCCAACGGTTTCAGTGCCAAGGGCGAGATCCGCCACCAGTTCCACCACGTCATCGATGTGGCCTCGACCGTCCTCGACGTGGCCCACCTCCCCGAGCCCACCATGGTCAACGGCTTCGAACAGCAGCCGCTCCAGGGCATATCCATGGCCTATCTGTTCGATGAGGCCGGAGCCGTCGACCGACGTGAGTCCCAATACTTCGAGATGCTGTGCAACCGGGGCATGTACCACAAGGGGTGGATGGCGGTCACCCGTCACAGCATTCCCTGGATGTTCGGAGCGGTTCTCCCACCCTTGGATGAGGACGTATGGGAGCTGTACGACACGACCACCGACTGGACGCAGGCCCACGACCTGGCCGCCGTATACCCCGACAAGCTGGCCGAGCTTCAGCGGCTCTTCCTCATCGAGGCGGTGAAGCACCAGGTACTTCCCCTGGACGACCGACGTGTCGAGCGATTCAACTCGGACCTGGCGGGGAGGCCGTCCCTTGTCACTGGTCCCTCGCAGCTTCTGTTTGGGGGTATGGGACGCCTCACCGAAAACACCGTGCTCAACCTCAAGAACAAGTCCTATTCGGTCACCGCTGACATAGATGTTCCCGACGGCGATGCCAACGGGGTGATCGTGGCCCAGGGTGGGGCTTTCGGCGGCTGGTCGATCTATCTCAACCACGGCGTACCCGTCCACTGCTACAACCTGCTCGGTCTCAACCTGATCAAGGCCGCCGGGACCGAGACCCTCAGCCCGGGTAACCACCAGGTCAGGGTCGAGTTCGCCTACGACGGCGACGGCCTGGCCAAGGGGGGTGCCACGGCGCTGTTCGTCGACGGATCCCAGGTCGGATCGGCCCGTCAAGAGGCGACTATCCCCATGCTGTTCTCGGGCGACGAAACCCTCGATGTGGGCGTGGACTACGGATCGTCGGTCAGCGACGACTACACCCCGGATGACAGCCGGTTCACGGGTACCGTCAACTGGGTGCAGCTGGACCAGGGGTCGGACGACCACTCGCATCTGATCAACCCGGAGGACCGACTGTCAGTGGCGATGGCCAAGCAATAGATCGTCAGCTCGACACGGCCCCGCCCATCACTACGATGACCGGATGAAGCGGGTCGACCTCTATGTCGAGCGTCACGGGGCGCAGACGATCCCAGCACTCGTTCTCGTCCACGGCGCGCCGGACCGGTCGACCGGATTCCGGGGCGTGCTCCCCCACTGTGCCGACCGCTTCGTCCTTCTCTACGACCGCCGCGGCTACGGCCGTTCGCTTGACATGACACCGGCTCGAACGATGGTGGATCACGCCGAAGACCTTTTGGCCCTCCTCGATGGCTGCCGAGTCCCCCCCATCGTTGTGGGCCACAGCTTCGGTTCCAACATCACGATGCTCGCCGCCACCCTCCGCCCCAGTGCCTTTGCTGGGGTCGGACTGTGGGAACCCCCACTTCCGTGGGTCGAGTGGTGGCCCGAACGCACCAAGGCGTACAACGCCAAGGTGGCGGCGACGGACGAACCGGCCGACGCCATCGAAGCCATGTACCGGGGGCTGCTGGGTGACCAGGCCTGGGACACACTCCCTCTCGACGTGCAATCCCTGCGTCGGGCGGAGGGAGTGGCTTTCCAGGTCGACATGAGCTCCGAGATCGATGCCCCGTTCGAGTTCCGGGATGTGCTGGTGCCCGTTCTCGTAGGCTATGGAACGGCCACGGCCACCGAACACATCGAAGGCGCCCACTGGCTCGGCCGCCAGCTACCGAAGGCCCGGGTGGTGGCCAGCACCGGAACCGGTCACTTCGCCCCCCGAACCCACCCCCGGAAGTTCGCCGCTTTCATGGGAGCCGTTTTCGCCATGACCGATCCCGGCGCCCGTGACCGGTAGCGAGCGGCCCCGTGATTATTGGGTGAGAATGGTTGGAGGGATTCCGGTTCGTCGCCATCGCCTTCGACCGGTGCCGGTGAGTTCGAGTGCCATGCGGGGGAATGTTCATGCGGCTGTCCGGGCGGAAAGGGTCATCAAGACGGGTTCTGATCGCAGCCCTCGTTGTGGTGGGCACAGTGGTCACATGGGCACCATCAGTGCCGGCCGCCTCGGCCGCACAAAGTCGAAATACGAAGGCAGACATCCCGCGAATCATCATCGACACCGACCTGTCCCTGTGGTGGGACGACGCCACCGCCATCGGCATGGCCAATGTCCTGGAACAGCAGGGAAAGGTTCGGATTCTGGGGGTGGTGTCGGACGTCCGGAACCCTCTGGCGGTGGCGGCCATCGATGCGATCGACACTGCTTACGGCCACTCCTCTATCCCCTTGGGTGCCGTCGCCCACAGCAACGCCGACACCGCCCCTCACGGCTACTCCAACGTCCTGGTCAAGGAGCTGCCCCATGCCATCGGCTCGAGCGCTGAAGTCCCGGAGGCGGTGAACCTCTACCGTCGGCTCCTCGCCGCACAACCCGACCACAGCGTGACCGTTGTGGCCATCGGCGCCTACACCAACCTGGCCGGTTTGTTACGTTCGAAACCTGGGCGGGTCAGCTCGCTCGGCGGCCGGGCCCTGGTCGCCGCCAAGGTCAAGAACCTGGTTATAGAGGACGGCCTCTTTCCGAACGGCGCCCCACCTCTGACCAATCAGAAGCTGGATACGGGCTCAGCCGGGGAGGTCGTGCACGGAACTGATTGGCCGACAGCAATCGCCTGGGTCGACGGCTTTACCGGAATCCAGACCAAGGTTGGTGGGACGCTGTGTCGATCGGTGCCGCCCAAAAATCCGATGCGGATCGTCTACCAGGCGGAGTTCGGATGCGGTCCGCCCGGTGATGGCGACTGGGACGGGCCGACTCTGCTCTTCGCCATCGGGGGCGCACAGGATCTGTTTTCCAAGCTGGGCCAGGGAGGCGCCGCATTCATCAATGCCGATGGTGGGCTGTCGTGGCGTAGCGATCCCAGCCGCCCTCACGACGTCTATGTTCACGTCACCGACCAGCAGGCTCTCAACCAGCGGATCAATGCTCTCATCGCCGCCAAATAGTGTCTCCGATCGGTCGAGTTCATCGACGAAATGCTCCGCCACCCGAGCAGAAAACTCTTCAAGCGGCTCCTCCGTAAGCCCTACTGGAAAGATCGACCCTCTCGCCTCGTATGATCCGTCCGAAGACAGCCCCGAACCCGGCCCGTTTGGGTCTTGGCGGGAACATGCTGTGATCGGGGAAGCTGGATCCGGCAGCACCTGTTGAGGGCTACGGTAATCGGTCATGGACCGAGCCGATACCGCGCCATCGGAGATCACCTTCCCGGATGGATTCCTCTGGGGGGCGGCAACAGCGGCCCATCAGATCGAGGGCGGCAACGTCAACAACGACTCATGGGGGCGGGAGCACGACCCCAACGCCGGCTACGTCGAGTCGAGCGGGGACGCATGTGATTCGCTCCACCGGTGGCCCGAGGACGTCCAGCTGGTGGCCGACATGGGACTCGGGGCCTATCGCTTCTCCCTCGAGTGGAGCCGAATCGAGCCGGCGGAAGGCGAATTCTCCATCGCCGCTTTGGATCACTACCGTCGGATGTGCGCGGCCTGCCGGGCCAACAATATTGCCCCGGTAGTGACCTTCCACCATTTCACCACACCGACCTGGTTCAACCAGCGGGGTGGGTGGGAGGCCCCTGACGTGCCGGAAAGATTCGCCCGGTTCGTGACCCGTGCCGGAGCCCATATCGGCGATCTCATCGCCTGGGCCTGCACCATCAACGAGCTCAACCTCATCGGCGCCGGAGGCTACGACCTTGCCACCTCGTCGCAGGGGGTGAAGGACAGTTTCGTCCGCCACCTGGCGGTCAACGAGGCCATCGTACGAGCACACCGCCTGGCCGTCGAAGCCCTGCACGCGGGGCCCGGCGACTTCCCCGTCGGACTGACGTTGTCTATGGACGAGATGGTGGCCGAGCCCGGGGGGGAGAGCGTGCTGGAAGCTGCCCAGGAGATCCTCGAAGACAGGTTCTTCAGGGCCACCGAGGACGACGATTTCATCGGGGTCCAGTGCTACTCGCGAGTGCATTTCGGATCCGAGGGCCAGGCTCCCAACGACCCGGCGGTACCCACCACTCAAATGGGTTACGAATACTGGCCCCAGGGGGTCGAGCACTGTGCGCGACGAGCAGCGGCGATGACCGGTCTTCCGGTCCTCCTGACAGAAAGTGGGATCGCCACCGATGACGATGGCGAACGCATCATCTTTATCTCGGAGGTCCTGCGTGGTGTGCGGCGGGCCCTCGACGATGGTGTGGACATCCGCGGGTACTTCGTCTGGAGCCTGCTCGACAATTTCCGAGTGGTCCCACGGGTTCGGGCCCAAGTTCGGTCTCCACCGCATCGATCCCCAGACGTTCGCCCGCCATCCCAAGCCCAGCGCATCGTGGTTCGGGGCCGTGGCCAGGACGAGCAGCCTGGTGGTACCGCAAAGCTGAGAAGAGCACGCCGCTCTCCACCCCGGTGATGGGGCCGGCGGCGCCGAAACTACGGATACCCGGTCTCCACGGGCATGGCACCCACCCTCGACCCGCGTCCCGACATGGCCCCCCACCCACACTTACCGGTTCGGCGCCAAAGCGGCCACTGCTTGATGATGGTCCTTGGCGATGGCCGTGACGAACCGGTGGGCGTTCACTCCGATCGACACATAGGCAGCGATCGAGGCGACAACGAGCACCACGCCCACGGCGGGTGCTCCGACCAGAGCCACCAACGTGGCGGGGACGAGGAGGATGGAGGTGAGAAGGAGAGCCAACCAGGCATAGAGGACGTAGCGACGGGCTGGATGTCCAGGGGGCAGGCAATCTCGAACGGCCTGATAGGGCATCCACAGATTGACCACCGGGACGAACCATGAGCCCACACCCCACCCAGGCGAATGGCGGGCGGGATAGCGGAGAGAGCGCGCCACCGTCGCCGCGCGGTGTTGCCAGATGAAGAAAAAAACTTCGATGGCGAGAATGACCAGGGAAACCAGCGAAATCAGGGAACTCCACAACGGCCTCGTCGGTTGCGCGGGCAACTGCTGGTGGGCGCTTATGGCGTGAAGGGCCATGTGCCACCAGCGCCAGAGGGCCCGGTAATATCCGACGCCGGCCCATGTGACGAACATATTGGCGATCCCAGCCACCGCCCAGATTGCGACTCCTACGGCGATCATTCCGTCGAGACGAGCCTGCTTCGCTTGAAGGTAGGTCGTTGACCGTTGGTCGGGAATAACGCCAGAAGGATAGGGCGAAGCTACCGGAGCAACATGCTCTGTCCACCGGGTTCCGGCCCACCACCTCCATCCTGGTTGTCCGCTCGGGTCGGGATACCAGCCCGGAGGTGGTCCCTGTTCGACACCGTCCATCCGGCCATCATGCCCTTTGCTGCCAATCGGGGGTCGGATCGTCCCGTGCGCTCCCGCTCGCCGAGCTGTTCACTGTCGGCCCCCCGAGGGCCCGGTCGAGGTTGAGGTCGCACAGATGAGGGCAAGACGGGTGAAGGCCTGGGGGGGCCGCCTGACTCCTCGGGCCTCCGGAATGCCACCATCCTGGCGCTGACCGTAGCCGCCGACCCAATCGTCCAGTCCACCAGTCGAAACCCAGAGCCATAGGCCGCATACTGACCACCCACGCTGTGCGAGGCCTTCTATTCCAGGGTTTTTCGGGCTGCCGTCCCGGCCCGTAACGTTGCCGGTCGGTGCGGCGGGATGGTGGGGATCGGGTGTCGGCGGGGTCCGGACCACAACGCCGGAGGAGCATCGACGGCCCGGGCGATGGCGTAGGCCGCTGCCTCATAGTTGATCCGCCAACCCACAAAATCGGGCCACGCCTCCTCGGGTGAGCGCTCAAGGGGAAAGTCCACGTTGGCCAAGCGCTGAATGGCGTCGACGAACTCCTCGTAGGTGAGTGCGATGCCCTCGTTCGGGTCAGCTTCGTCGGGAATGACGAACCCACGGGCACGGGCGATGGTGGCCAGGCAGGTAAAACCGCCGCGTAGACACAACCGGGCTGATAGTGCACCAGCGGGGTCAGGCAGAAGCGACAAATAGAGAGCGGCGGCGTCGAGAACCGCCAATTGGGCGGTGACCCAGGAGGAGAGCGGTCGTGGAGAGCGGAAATTGACGAGAGGAAGGTATGTGGTGTGGCTCTCGGAAACGTCGGCGGACCAACGCTCCCATTCCTGAAACAAGTCTGGCAGCTGGTCCAAGGCCGAGACCCCGGAGCCCAGGCCGTAGTGGGTACGGGCCAGCAGTTCGGGACCCCAGGATGGCACTCCGGCTCGGGAGTCCAACATCGTCACGAGTGCCTCTCGACGGCTGAAGGCGGCATAGAGGGTAGGCAGATAGCCGATCTGCAGGGCCACGGTGCCCAGGCCGACGAGAGATGCCAGGTCGGCCAGACCAGTCGGAGCTCCACTATGGGGTGCGAGATATCCCAATGTGCACAGCGAGGATCCGGCCAGTTCGAAGGCACCCGACAAGCCAGCGCTGCCCATGGAGGGCCACAGCAGAAGAGCAAAACCCAGCTCGAAGACCGCCAGCCAAACGGCGATCTGAAGTATGACCTGGATCGGGGCCTGGGCGGCCAGAATCCGATCGCGCGGCTCGTAGGAATCGAACTGGTCCGCCACGAAATGGAATACCGTATCGACGGCGACGGCGAGTGCCCGGGTCAGCCAGCTCCGGATCCGGCGAGGGACGACAACAGTGCCGATCACGCTCCAGGCGGCGACGAGGATCAAGAGGGAACCAACCACCGCCGCCAGGTCCTGGCCCACGACCATGGCTCAGACTCCCATAGACGGTCCGGGATGTGCTGGATGGTGAGTGGCGCCGACGTACGCCCGCTCTCCAGGTCGTTCTGTCCGAGGGTCTGCCCTTTCACGGCCCTATCGGCTGGGGTCGGGGAAGATCCTGCTCGATGCTCCGTCGAGTTCCCCGTCATCGTCAGCTCTTTCGCCCGGTTGTCCCGCCGTTTGGGTCATCCCCGCCTCAGGGCATCGATCTCCTGGGGCTCCGTCAGGAAGTCGCCATCTGTCGCCGTCAGTCGCCCATTCCCGAGTCATTGCTCAAGCCCGGGTTCTCATCCGTCGATCAATGGGCATGTGGTCTGGTCGGCAACTCCGTCTTTTCGCGGCGGTGGGCATTGTCGTCCTCGTCGGCGGAGTGGTCGCCAGCCTCGCCCCGCCCACCGCTCAGGGGGCTGACGGCGGCTGGACCATCGTCACCGGTGGAGCCCAAGATCCGCAGGCCAATCAGATGCTCCTCAACACGACCTGCGCCAATGCGTGGGACTGCTGGGCGGTGGGCGCCATCATCCCCGAGGTTCAGAACGCCAAACCCCTGGCCCTCGCCGAGCACTGGGACGGCTCCTCGTGGTCGGACGTATCCGGAGTCCAGCCCCGCGGCCAGCAGGCATCCGTACTCTACGACGTCACCTGTGTGACTTCATCAGACTGCTGGGGTGTCGGCGGCCAGCAGACCGTCGTGGAAGGGAACGACCCGACCGTCCTCATGGAACATTGGAATGGTGTTGCCTGGTCGGTGACCATCACCCCTCCGGTCGGCGGATTGCTCTTCTCGGTGACCTGCCCCACAGCCACCGACTGCTGGGCGGTCGGCGGCACGCTGGACCCTGGCTCCGGAGACGTGATCGGATCACTGGCATTCCACTGGAACGGATCCTCCTGGACGATGGCAGCCATCCCTGCCTCCGGACAGAACGCAGACCAGCTCTCGTCCGTCACCTGCATCAACGCCACCGATTGCTGGGCTGTCGGGACCGCGTCGGCCAATCCGTTCGATAGCGACGTGCTTCCCAACCTTCTGTACAAGTCCCAGGGCGCAGAGCCGTGGATGCTCCATTGGGGCGGATCCACGTGGTCGGGTTCCACCCACGCCGACCCGCAAAGTCCGACGGGGGCGGCATTGACCGGAGTTACCTGCGTCGGATCTACCGACTGTTGGTCGGTGGGGTCCACAATGAACGCCGCCGGTCACTTCAGTGAGCCGCTCGCCGAGCAATGGAACGGCACGAATTGGTCGGTGGCACCCACCACCATGGCCGACAATGGAACGCTGGCCAATATCACCTGCCTCTCGGCCAGCGCGTGCTGGGCCGTCGGCGCGTTCTCTGTGGCCACTGGACAGGGTCAGCAACACGGTTCGAACCCACAGAGTCTCATCGAGAGGTGGGACGGCAGCGTCTGGTCAGTGGACGGGAGCCCTGAGCTCGGCGCCGTCAGCGTTCTCTACGGTGTGGGCTGTTGGAGGGGGGCACAGTGTTTCGCCACCGGACTTTCCGTCGACGATCCCAACGATTTCACCCCTCAGACGCTCACCGAGGAGAGCACGCTCCCCGCCGTAGGCTCGCAGGGGTTCGAAGCTGTCGCCGCCGACGGCGGAATGTTCAACCTGGGTGACGCGGGCTTCTACGGCTCGATGGGTGATGCCCATCTGGTGGCTCCGGCCGTGGGAACGGCTGTGACGCCAGACGGTCGCGGTTACTGGCTGGCGGCGGGGGACGGCGGTGTCTTCGCCTTCGGCGACGCCCGCTTCCACGGGTCGATGGGTGGAACGCGCCTCAATGCGCCCATCGTGGGTATGGCGGCCACACCCGACGGTGGTGGCTACTGGCTGGTGGCCGCAGACGGCGGCGTCTTCGCCTTCGGCGATGCCCGCTTCCACGGCTCGATGGGTGGAACACGCCTCAATGCGCCCATCGTGGGTATGGCGGCCACACCCGACGGTGGTGGCTACTGGCTGGTGGCCGCAGACGGCGGTGTCTTCGCCTTCGGCGACGCCCGCTTCAGCGGGTCGATGGCCGGCTCTCTCGGTAAAAACCGGGCCACTGCCATGGCAACCACGCCCGACGGTGGAGGATACTGGCTACTCGGCCAAGACGGAGGTGTCTTTGCTTTCGGAAACGCCGGCTTCTTCGGTTCGGTACCGGGACAAGGGCTGAAGACCGACTCCCCTCTCGCGGGAATCAGCGTGTCCCCCGACGGCCGTGGCTACTGGCTCGTGGGCGCCGACGGAAGTGTGGACAACTTCGGTGACGCCGGTTGGCTGGGCGCGCTCAACGGCATTGGTCTTCAGGCTCCTCTGACGGGTGTCAGCCAACCGGGATGATCCGATAGTCGTAGCCGGCAACGCGGATCGGACGAACGGCCCCGGCCAGGGCAGCGATGCTCTCAGGGCCGAGCGATCAATGCCCGCGCCTCTTGTCGGCCCGCCCTTTACAGGAACGCGCACAGACACGCTGGCGCTGTCCTCGACATAAAATCGCCAATCGAGGTCTTGACCCGCTGAAACGCCGACTCGAGCGCTCCTCCCGTACGGTGGGGCAACGTGATCATCGAGGATGCGAACCTTGCCAACAACGAGATCCGTATCGTTGTCAGCCCGACTCAGACGAAAGGCCTGACAGAGACGACCGGGCCCGCTACACAGCCGGTGATCCGGGCCTTTGGGATCGCCTCGGTTAGCCCTCATCACTTCAACCCCGGTAAGCGGCTCTAATGCTCTGATGAGGACCCCGGAGCCCACGCCCTCCGGCTGGCAAACCACATTGGCCAGGTAGTTGATCCCGTAGGAGAGGTAGACCTCGAGGCGCCCCGGTGGACCGAACAACGTCTCGTTGCTCTTTCGCCGTCCTGTGTAACCATGGCTGGCCGGCTCCTTCTCATCGTACGCTTCCACCTCGACGATGCGCCCACTCAGCGGTCCATACGAGAAGATCTTTCCGATGAGGCTCCCAGCGACCAACGTGGCGGTCCGCTCATAGAACGGCCGTTGGAGCGTCTGTGCCTTGGCTCCCATCCTTGCTCCCTCCACAACTTTTGACCGCAATCAATTGGGACTTACCCCGCCAAGTTCGGCATTAGGAGCCAAACCCCTCCGCTTCATTGGCCGTAGCTCGGTATCGGTAGTGCCTGCTCAGCCAGCTCCATGGGAGCGTTGATACTGAGCGTTCTGTACGATCTTCGTCGAGTCGGCAATCTGGCAAAACAACTCCGACCACCGAGACCGAGGCCAACCTTCCGAGCAGCGCGACTCACCAGAACTCGGGGTCGAGATCGTCGGCCAACTCTCCGGAACGCGTGTCCATGTAGAACGTGGCGAAGTCGAGGTAGGCGTCGCGGATCGAGCGACGGGCCTCGTTCGCCGTGCGTTGGTGGCGGAGGTGGGCGTGCAGGGCGTCCCACCAGATACTCCGGCCGATGGCGAAGCCTGTCCATCCGGGTATCGGTGCCAGGAGGCGGATCCAATGATCCAATTGATCGTGGGAAGCGTGCCGACCGAGCAGAATGCAGTCGGCGCTTCTCCCGTCGCGGTTCGCCGTATCAACGATCCGCTCCGCGTCCTCGTGGCGACTGAGTCCCTCGACCTTCCAGATCGCGGGCTCTACCCCTTGTTCCTGGAGGTATTCCATCGCTGCCACGGTGTGCTCGGGCCGTAGTTCCTCGTCGTAACGGTTGGAATCGTTACCGACGGCAGCCTTGTCAGCGTCGGTCGCCGGGACCAAGAGCTCGATGATCAGTGATCGGTCGTTTGACGAGGCCCAGAGGGAGACTTGGGCCAGCCGGGCGGCTTGTTGTGCTCGTCGGACCGGGTCGAGTCCGGGGTTGTCGCGAACGAGGACCTTGGCATGGTCGGTGCCAAAGAACCCGGCGTGGGCGACCCAATCATCGTCGTAGGCGAATTCGAACCACTCCTCGCCGCTTTTCTCGATCGGCATGGACAGGTTGACGGTGCCCCCCGAACGCGCCGCCAGCTCAGCGACAGAGGCTCCGTACTGCTCGTCCACCAAGATGCCCGGCTGGACCCCGGCTGGGAGCCCGGGAATGGCATCGAGCAGCGCCTGGTAGACCAGTAGCTTGTCGGAGCTGATCCGGGCCGCCTGAGCGGAGGAGATGGGGTCCTTGAGTCCGTAGAGATCGTGCTCGAAGGTGTTGCGGTGGTCGACGGCCAGGATCAAAAGGACCTTGTCACCAGCCGGTTCCCGGTCGCTCACGAGACCGGAGGCGTTCCCGCTAGCACGGGCGGACTCGGTCGTAGCAGGAGTGGTCATCACTCACCCATCTTTCGTTCGAATGGACACTACCCAAACGGTCGGCATCGAAGCTCATAGCTCACCGGCCAGGCATTGGCGTCATTGGGACTATCGCTGGTAGTCGAGAGCCTTATGACTCTTGCCGCCTTGTCTTCGCCAGCCCATTCGAATCGACTGTGCGAGGGTACTTTGGAGATCCGGAGGCTCCCAACGGGATCGGCGGCTCAACTTCGCCGGTACCGCGATAGCGGGCCCACCCGGGACACGTGTTCAACCGCTGGGAACGAAGTTCTCTTGTCCAGGAGAAGCTCGTAGGGATCGACGGCTTTCCCCGAGACCCTCCGCCTGCCGTAGTAAGTCTTGACAATGATGACGCCGCTTTCATCCCACCGGAATTACGATCGGTTGGGATCGTCCGCCTTACGGTTGGGTTCGAGGCGCCAGAGGTTCCAAGGCCATGCGCCGTCGATCTCCACTTCTAGGCTGAAACTGAGCACTATTCGGATGATGACGATCATCCCCAGGACAGCGACGCTCTCGACACTTGGATTAACGATGATGGTTCGGACGATGTCGCCGATGATCAGTACCTCCAGACCCAGCAGAATCGACCGACCGAGTCGTTGACGAAGCTGTCGGTAGGCGTGGGGTCTGTCGACAAGATGAACAATGGAAAGGGCGTAGTCGATAAGAGCCCAAGATCCACCGATGATCATGATCGCTGCACCGGCCGCCTCGATGACTCGCACTACATCAGAGATAAAGTGGTCATAGCCCATCTGCCCAGAGTGTCACATCAGCTCTCGGTGAACGATGACGGTGCGAAAGTACCCACGTAGCCGGCCATGGGCCTGACGTTCCGAGCCATTCTACGATCGATCAGATTCGTCGCCTGGGTCGATGGGCGACAAGCGACGGGCACATAACAGCATCAAACGCGGAATGGAGCCTGCGTGCGGATATCCGCCAGTCTCCAGAACGACGGAAGGAGGTGGCGACGGCTCCACCATGTCCTCGATCAGCAGCCCGTACCTTCCCATTTCGTGCACGTACCTGGCGAGAGGACGATGAATAAACGACAGGTGGATCCCTGGCCCGACTTGTTCGGTGGCGATGTCGTCATCGAGGTAGGAGCCGACGCGCCAGAAGCGCTCATCAGAATCGACAACCTCCACCCAACCGCTACCCGGTGATTGCAAGAGCGGATGGACCAGAAGCAGCAGGAACCGACCCCCCAGCGTCAACACGCGGGCCACCTCCTGAATGGCAGCCTCGAAAGGCTCTATGTGCTCGATGGCCAAGCACAGCACGACTGTGTCGAACTCGGCGCTTCCGCAAGGAAGCTGATGGGCACGGGCTTGCAGGTAACCGGAAAGCCCTCCTCGGTCGTACGCCGTGCGAATCTGCGAGTCAGTGACGTCCAGTCCGACGACTTCAGCTCCCTGACTGGCCATGCGTCGGCCAACCTGTCCTTCGCCGCAACCGATGTCCAATATTCTTCGGGCTCCCCGGGCATAATGCTCGACCAGCGGAAGTATTTGTTCCTCGTATTCGGGGTCAGCTCCCTCTGTGTAGTTGCGCTGCCACCAGGCCGCCCCTTTCTCCCAGAGGTCGTTCTCCATCCCTCGACGCTACAACCGGTAAGTGAGATCGGGACGGGTCGACTGTCCCGATTTGGCCGATGCTCGGTACCGTCGGAGCGTCCGACACCAGTGATGATGTTCTTGCCCACCTGGAGTGGTCCATCGCCCCCGCCACCTTTGTGCGCCGAATCAGTGGCGGTGGAACCGCTCTCTCTACAAGGCGACTTGGATACCGGCCTCGCAAGCCTCGAGGTCGGTCCTCGGGTACGGCTCGGGCACCGGCGTCGGGTAGGCTTCGGCCGCAGAGAGTGGTACTGACACCACAGTGCGTGGTGGACAATCAATCCTAGGGGCAGGAGGTGCCGTGGGCATCGCTGAGTACTCACGCGGCAGCCGCATCGTCGGCGCGCGCCGGAGAGATGAGGCGTGGCGGCTTGCCGTTTTGGCCATGGGCTTGCTCATAGCGGTGCTGGTGCTCGGGACGGGCGGGGTCGAAGCGCAGACGCCATCGCCGGTGATAACCGGGGCGGCGGCCCCCAAGGTGACAGCATTCCTCGGAGAAATTCCCGGCGCATCCTTCACGACCGGGCCCGACGGCGCCGTGTGGTTCGTCGGTGGGGACGGCACCGATGCCATCGACCGCATCGACAATTCCGGGCACATGACCGCCTACCCAACGGGAGCGCCGTCACCAGGTCCAATCGCCGTCACATCGGGGCCGGCCGGCGACCTCTGGTTTACCGCTTCGCGCAACTCGATCGATGCGATGACCACTTCGGGTCAAGTGGTCAAGAAATTCGTCACCAACGGACAGGACAAACCCGGGGATATCACTGCCGGGGCGGACGGGGACCTGTGGTTCACCGCACACAACGTGGCGGACGGAGGAGCACCGACGTACGCCATCGGGCAGATGACGCCATACGGAAAGTTCACCTACTACGCCGGCGCTGCCATCGATGACCCGACCTCGATCGCCTCGGGGCCTAACGGCGACATGTGGTGGACCAACGACGGCTCGATTGGCCGAATCACTGCCTCCGGTGAGATCACTGAGTATTCCGGCTCCAGCATCGACCCCCAGGGTGACATCACCGAAGGTCCCGACGGGGCCATGTGGTTCACAATCCCCGACGGCATCGGCCGGATCACCGAGCAAGGCCAGGTCTCCACGTTCCCCTTTTCGGCCTCGAGCCTGATCTCCGGACCCGAGGACGATCTATGGTTCACCAGCAATGGCATGATCGACTCAATCGACAGCGCCGGGCAGGTGACCGAGTACAAGAGCAGCCAGATACAGACTCCTGATTCGATCGCGTCGGCCGCCGGCGGGATCTGGGTCGACAACTTGTGCTGTGGGCCGCAGGTGGCAGAGCTCAATGTCGCGTCGGGCAGCTTCAGCTACTACTCCAGCTCAATCGGCGCCACAGCGGACATCGCCCGGGGCTCCGACGGGGCGCTCTGGTACACCATGCCCCGTGTCGACGAGATCGGCCGGATCAGCACAGCGGGCGTGACCACCCTCTACTCGACCGGCGCGGTCGAGGACCCACAGTCGATCATCTCAGGTCCAGGCGGCCTCTGGTTCGCCGGCGACAAATCGATCGGGCGGATCACCACAACCGGGAGGGTGAGCGCATTCTCTGACCCCGACATCGACTTTCCCGAGAACCTGACGGTCGGTCCCGATGGCGCCGTGTGGTTTACTGACCAGCAAGGGATCGGACGCATCACATCGACGGGCCAGATCACGAAATACACCGGGTCGGGGATCGGCACCCCAATCGCCATCACCAGCGGCCCCGACGGTGATCTTTGGTTCTCGGTAAGCGGATCAGGGAGTATCGGCAAGCTCAACCCCGACACCGGGACGGTGACCGACTACAGGGTCGGTAGGTTCCGCCCGGTGACATCCATCGTGGCCGGACCCGACGGCGCCCTCTGGTTCGACGGCTCCGCCGACGGCGCTATCGGCCGCATCACCACCGCCGGCCACACCCAGGTGTACTCGGTGGCCGGTGGGCAGCAGCCAGGGGCGCTCGTGAATGGTCCCGCGGGGGACCTGTGGTTCACCACCTATCTGGGCCTGGGCCGCATCACCACGGGAGGGACGGTGACGGTCTACTCCGATCTGTTCAGCGGCTTGTCGTCCCAGTACGACGGCAACCTGGCTTTCGTGCCCGGTGGTGGGCTCTGGCTCAGCCAGCCGTTCACCATCTACCAAGTCACGCCCGGCTGAACGGCGCTCTCCGGTCGAGGGAGCAAGTTCGCTCCACCTCGTCCCCTATCGGCTCGGTCGGGTCCACGACGTTTGGCTGAACCACAATTGAGGAGATGCCTTCCCGTCATGCGCACTAAGTTCGCCTGCTCCACACTCGTCGTCATTGGCATCATCGCCCTATGGACCGGTATCGCCGGGGCACACGTAACGCTGAGCCCATCCTCACTTCCTCAGGGAACGACGCCATCCTGACATTCCGGGTGCCGAATGAGTCAGCGACCGCCAACGTGATCGGCCTACACATTCAATTCCCGTTGGCACATCCGATCGTGGTCCTCAATCCAGAGGCCGGTTCCGGATGGTCGGTGTCAGTGCACTCGACAACCCTCCCGAAGCCGGTCACCGCTGACGACGGAACGTTCACAACCACCGTTTCGGAAATCGACTGGAGTGGCGGATCAATTCCGGTTGGAGCAATTTGACGAGTTCAACGTATTGGCGCAAGGTCTGCCGACCGGAACGTCCCTGCTCGTCTTCAAGGCAGTCCAGCTCTACAGCGACGGGTCCAGCGTGAGCTGGATTCAGATCCCGACCAAGGCTGCACCCGACCCTGCACATCCGGCCCCTACCCTGGCGCTCACTCCACCCGGTAAGGGATCAGAAGGTACCTCGCCAGCCAGTGCGGCATCGCCCCCAGCGGCCGTCACGACCGGTGGCCAAGAACCATCTAGCGCCGACAATGGACTGGCCGTCGCGGCACTCATCCTCGCAGGCTTCGCGGTTCTAGCAGCAATACTGGCGATCTGGCTGGGACGACCGCGCTTCTCGCCACTGGCCTCTGGCGGCAACCAGGATCCCACCGAGAAGCCCTGATGCCTCTGCGGCGGCAACGCCCGTGCTGCCAGGAGCGGACGCCCCTCGATCATGGCTCCGAGCCGGTTCGACGTGGTTCGGTCGGAGGTGGGGCCATCAGGTCAACGCCTAGCCTCATCGAACGAGCGTCCGAAGGCGATCAGGCCCCCACGACGATTGACCGCGCCTCTGCGGAGCCGACCACAAGATCGTGAAGATCACCGCCCACCTCGAGTCGGCTCGACTGTTCGACCCCGCCGATCCGGATCGGCTCAAAGCCCGCCGTTCGGATCAAATGCTCGACTTCATCGCTCTCACGCTCGTCCTCGGACACGTAGAACAGAACCGCGGGCTCGGGCGACCGGTGGCTCGAGGACTCGAATAGATCGGCTGACATGGTGCCGAACGCCATGGCGAAGCGTGTTCCGATCGGCAACCACCCAGCCACAACTTGGCCCGATAACTGCCCTTCCGGCAGTAGTCGCACGACCTTGCCTTGCGCGTCTAGTCCGACCGGATTGCTCGGAACAACGAGGAGCGTGTCTCCCAGCGCGTCGGCGATCTCGTCGATGACGTCTTTCAACACGGAGAACCGCAGCGCCAGGACGACGGCGTCGGCTCCCCGCAAAGCCCTCCGGTTGTCGGGAGCGACGACCGCCGCTCCGCCGATCGTGGCGGCCAGCTTTCGCGCTGACTCCTTGTCTGCGCTCGACAGCTGGAGGGCCTCGCCGCCGGCGGCAAGCTGACGAGCGATGGCCGATCCGATGCCTCCGGTACCGATGATCGCGGTGGTCATGATGGAGACCTCGGCTCCGTCGGCATGCTCACTCCGACTCGCTCGATGGCCATTGGTCGGGGAACCAATCTCCCCTCGGGTCCGTCGTTTGCCCCACTTCGATCAGGTGACCATCGGGATCCCGGATATAACAGCGGATTTCGTATTGGTGCTGCTTTGGTGGCGTCAGGAATTCCGCACCCCGCGCGCTCCATTCGGAGTACACAGCGTGCATGTCCGTCACTCGTATATTGAGGAAACTGCTGACCCGGTTGGGATCGGTGGGCGTCTCCAGAATGACTTCTGGCTTGTCGTCGGTCGGCCCTCCGCCGACGTTGATGATGATCCAGGTGTTCGACAGTTGTACATACGTGAGCCCTCCGGGTCCGGAGAATGCTTTCCTGCCCCCGAGTACGTCGGTGTAGAAGCGGCGAGAGCGCTCGACATCGTCGGACACGATGAAATGGGCCAGCACGATCCCCTCCGGGGCCCTCGGTAGGTCATCGGCAGGCGGACTCGATGGCCAGTGATCGGGCACCCAGTCCCCCTGGGGGTCGGTGGTCTGTCCTACTTCGATCAGGTGACCATCGGGATCACGGATGTAGCAACGGATCTCGTACTGGTGCTGCTTCGGGGGCGTGAGGAACTGGGCACCCCGAGCGCTCCATTCGGAGTACACCGCCTCCACATCCTCGACCCGGATGTTGACGAAGCTGTTCACCCGATTTGGGTCGTCGGGCGTCTCCAGGATGACCTCCGGCTTGTCGTCGGTCGGGCCTCCGCCGCCATTGATGACGATCCAACTATTGGATAATGCGACATTGGTCGGCCCTCCCGGGCTGGAGAAGGCGACCCGGCCCCCGAGGACTTCGGTGTAGAACCGCCGAGAGCGCTCGACGTCATCCGACACGATGAAGTGTGTGAGCAGGATTTTCTCTTGGGTCGGTGGGACCTCAGCCATCTGCTACCTCCGAAGGTGTTCCACGGTCATAGCCGTGCCGTCTGTGCCTGCATGGGCGGCAAAGGCGGTGGCATTTTGGCGATCGACATTCGAAGGGTTTTGAATGCCGAATCGAAGATGGTCGAGAAACTCGGGAAGGGCTGGATGACGTCGCTCAACACCTCCAAAGGAACGCGGGCGCGTACGGCCAGCGTCGCCTGCTGGAGCCACTCGCCGGCCTCGGGTCCGAGTGCGTAAGCGCCGGTCAACCTGGTGCCTTCGCTGAGCAGGGTCAGGAATCCGTTGGACTGGGCGTACTGGTGGTTGTACGTCGCGGTCTTGGACACGTCGGTCAGGAGCGTCGTGCTGCTGTAGGGTGCCTCCGCCACACCGACGGCGGCCGCTTGCGGATCGGTGTACGTGACGCGCGGCACAGCTTCGTAGTTTGTCGGGTGACTCTCTCCGGCGATGTTCGCCGCCACAACATCCCCCTCGTATTCGCCGACGTGGGTCAGAGGCCAGATCCCGTTGACATCCCCAATGGCCCAAATGTTTTCTCCGGCACGCAGATATTCGTCCACCACGATGCCGTGCGGGTTGGCCTCGATACCGACCGTCTCGAGCCCGATCCCCTCGACACGGGGACGGCGGCCGGTCGCCACGAGCAGTCGCTCTCCTTGTACCGAGGTCCCGTCCGAGAGCCTCAGGACGTAGTCCCCGCCGTCGCGCGAGGCCTCGGCGGCCTGCACTCCGAGGTGCAACTCGATCCCGTCCCGCCGCAGTGCCTCGGTCAGAGCCAGGCCGAGGGGGGCCGGCTCACGTGGGATCAGCCTCTCGGCGCCCTCGACTATCACGGCCTGACCACCGAGCCGCCGCACAACCTGCGCGATCTCAACACCAGCCGCGCCGCCGCCGAGCACGATGAGGCGGCTGGGAACCGTCTTCATGGCCGTCGCTTCGCGCGTGCCCCACACGCCGGCCAGGCCGTCGAGCCCCGGAATGGGTGGCACAAAGGCATCCGCGCCCGTCGCTATGACGACATGGTCTGCCGTGTGGCCGGTGCCGTCCACGTCGACCACGCCGGGCCCGGCAAGCCGGCCCACGCCACGGACCAGTGCGATGCCCCGATCGGTCAGCCATTTCTCCTGTCCCGCGTCCGAATAGCCGGACACCATGTAATCCCGCCAGTCCAGCGCCGCCTGCACGTTCACCTCGGCGCTGGCGCCGACGTCGCGGGCGCCCTGGACCGCCTCCCCCGGACGCAAGAGGGACTTGGACGGGATGCACGCCCAGTAGGAGCACTCACCGCCGACCAGCTCCCGCTCGACGACGGCGACCCGAAGCCCACGGGCGGCGATGGCCCCGGCGCAGTGCTCGCCGGGTGCACCGCCGCCCAGCACGATTACATCGAACTCACTCATTCCGGCAGCTTCTGGCCGCTCTGTTCCCTGACCATGTAATCGGCGTACCAGTCAGGCCAGTCCGGATCGGCCCGGCCGATGCGCTTCTCGTGCTCGCCGTGGGCTGCCTCGACGCGCCGTAATGCGGCAGCCAGGTCACCGGCGGAGTTGAACGAGGTGGTGGTCGGATCGAGGCGGCCTGGGAGGCGATCGGTCACCTCCTGGAGCAGCCAGCTGTTGCCGTCCGGATCTTCGAACGTGGCAAAGGAGCTGTAGCTCTTGTGATCCGGATCCGGCCCATTCACCCGATCACCGGTCGCCTCAGGGTCGAGTTGCGCTCCGGGCGCTCCAGAATGGAACACCCCAGTGACCTTGGCTCCCCGGCTGACCAGTTCGTCACGCTCGGCTTCGATGTCAGACACGATCAGGTACAGGCCATGGGCAGATCCGGGTGGCGCCCCCGTGATGTGGGTGCCGAACTGCACAGAACACGGAGATCCCGGTGGCGTGAACTGCACGACCCGGAAGCCGTTGTCAAAGGAGAAGTCGGCGTCGAGCCTCCAGCCGAGGCCTGCGTAGAACACCTTGGAGCGATCGGCGTCGGCCACGGGGATGACCACCGCCTCCAGCTTGAGATCGCCGGGTTCGCTCCTCGGCGATCCCCCGGGTGTGTTCTGTTCATCGACGGTGGTCATCCGGCTCTCTTTCCTCCGGCCCCGAGAGGATTATGGCACCCGGGCGAACGCCTTGCACCTGAAATATTCCTTGCTCTCGGGTTCGACGTCGCTCCAGCGATCGGTGGTGGTCGAATGGCGTGCACCGGTGTACGCCATCAACCTTTCCGCCCGGCCGGCGCGCAGCTCGAGCTCCCCCGGTCGGCACCCCGACGGAGTACGGATGCACCGACCCCGGGGGTCATCGTTTGATGCCGATGCTCCTGCCTTCGGTATACCGGATCGGCTCCTCCAATGTGTCGACGAGGAATTGATCCCGGTCTCCTCGTTCCCACGCCTCCCTCAACCCGGGAGCCGCCAGGTCGAAGTCGGGCCGAATCTTCTTGAACACGCCCCTCAGATCCACGTGGAGCTCTGCCATGGTGGGCCGGCCCCAGTACCAGTATCCGTTGTAGATCTTGAAGATCTTGAGTCCGGGCTCGAGGACGAACGTATGGGGGATCATCGGATCGTGAGGCTCGTCGGTAAACTCTTTGATGTCCAGATCCTTCTGGACGACCCGATCGGGGTCCGACAGGAACGGCCACGTGGCGCCCAGCGCGTCCCGGAACTCATTGATGTTCAGCTGATTGTCGGTCGAGATCAGTACCAATCGCGTGTAGGCATTCCTGAACTCGGGATATACGTCGACCAATTGCCCTACGAACTGATGCTCTTTGGGATCGAAGCCGCCACGGGACAGATGGAGCACCATCGGGTTGCCTCCCTGGAGCTCCGAAAGGGACTGCCGCCGGCCGGATTGATCGGCGAGCTCGTAGTCGGGAAACGTCTCACCTTCATGGATGTCACTGCGCATTTGGCCTCCACACTCGAATGGGTCCGTCTAAAGATCCCACAGGAGCCTTGGGCCTGTTCAAGTCGGCTGCCCCTGTCGCTCGCTCTCAGAAATGGCCCAGGCCGCGTTGACCAGCCCGATATGGCTGAACGCCTGCGGGAAGTTGCCCAGGAGCTCCCCGCTGACGGGATCGACTTCCTCGGCCAGCAGGCCGACCTCATTGACGAAGCCGGCAGCACGCTCGAAAACGGCCCGGGCCCGAACCGGCCGGCCGGCCTGGGCCAGGGCCTGGGCCAGCCAGAAGGTACACAACAGGAAGGCACCCTCCTCACCCTCGAGGCCGTCGCGGGACCGATAGCGATAGACCAATCCCCGCTGGTCGGTGAGCCGCTCTTCTGTCGCGTCGACCGTGGCCAGCACCCTCGGATCGTCGGCCGGGAGAAATCCCACCAGGGGCACCATAAGGCTGGAGGCGTCGAGCTCGTCCGAGCCAAAGGACTGGGTGAACGCCTTGGCCCGGTCACTCCAGCCCTTGGTCACGATCGCCTCACGGATCTGGTCCCGCGTCTGCGTCCATGACTCGATTCGAGAAGAGGCATTGAGACGGTCTGCCAGGATCACCGCTCGATCGAGGGCCACCCAGCACATCAGCTTGGAATACAGGAAATCACGCGGCTCGCCCCGGATCTCCCAGATTCCTTGGTCCTTCTCCTGCCACCGGTGGGCGGCGGTGTCAGCCAGCTGCACGAGGAACTTTCCCGTGGCTGGGGCCAGGTCGGTGGGCGTATCCCACTTGCCTGAGTCGGACAGTGGCCCGACCCGGTGGGTCTCGTCGAACAGGTGGTCGGACATGCGGTACACCGCGTTGAGCAACTCGCCGTAGACATCGAGCTGGCGTTGCTTCCAGGCCGCGTTGCCCACCCGGACCGGCGCCGAGTGCCGCCAGCCCTCCAGCTGGGGCAGCTCCCGCTCGGTCAGGTCCTTTTCACCGCCGATGCCGAACATGATCTGCAAGGAACCCCCCCGGTCGAGTGAGCCGGCCGCGGACGAGGAGACGTAATCGAAGAACTGGTTGGCTTCGTCGGGACAAGCCGCCACCCAAAGGGCCTGGATCGTGAAAGAAGCGTCCCGGACCCAGGCATAGCGGTAGTCCCAGTTCCGAGAGCCGCCCACCACCTCGGGCAACGACGTGGTCGCCGCCGCACAGATAGCGCCGGTGGGTGCAAAGGAAAGTGACTGGAGGACCCGGCCGCTGTGGTGCACCATGTCTCGCCACGGACCCACGTAGGCCTGGTGGAGCTCAGACCACGACTCCCACCCCGCCACTGTGTCTTCGAGCCGGGCCTGTATTTCCGACTGGCTCCAGACTGTGGCCGAACTGCCCCTACTCTGGTTCCCGTACTGCAGGGCGAAACCCATGCTTTCGCCTTGGGCCAGCTGGAACCGGGCCGAGGCCGCGGTGCGGTCCTGGTCGAGCGTCAGGTTCACGGATGTGGACAGCACCAACCCGTCGGCGCTGCCCGACTCCGTTATTCCACCGTCGACCTCCTCGAGCGACGGATGTTTCAAACCGTAATCGGGGCGCGGGACGTACTCCAGGGACAAGTCGACCCGTCCCTCCGAACACGTGGCGCGCCGCAGGAGAACGTGAGGCGCTCCTTTACCGAGCTCGTGACCCCGGTTGCCAGACCCCATGGCCAGTGCTTCGGTGATCGTGACCGAACCGGTCGGTGTGCGCACGGTGGTCTCCAAAACCATGGTGCGGTCCAGGTAGCGCCTGCCCACTTCGGTTGCGTTGGTCGCCCCGAAGAACCAGTGCCCGGCTTTCTCGTCGAGGAGACGACCGAAGGTCGAGGGGCTGTCGAACCGGGGGAAACAGAGCCAGTCCATCGACCCGCCCCGACTGACCAGCGCAGCGCTGTGTCGATCCGAGAGGAGCGCATAGTCGGCAATGGGGGTCGTGGTCACGTGAACTCCTTTGCTCGTGGATGCTAGATCCGATCGGGCCGCGCTGATGAGAACCAGATCTGCCCAACTGCGACTGGAGAAGGGCTATCGCCGACGAACCGGCATGCTGAGCGAACCTAGCCCGAACGACTTGGACGGGGTAGCTGGTTGGCGGGCGGCGATAAACCGTTTGCGCCGCGATAGTGTCCGTCGTGCACCACCCTGAACGGTGAGCCGTCTCGACGTTCGGCCACTCACCTTCAGAAGTCGGGAGGTCGACAAACGATGGTGATCCACCAACCTGACCAGGCCGAATACAGGTCAGTTCTGCCCGAAGAGATCGATTGGAAGCCGTTTCCAGCGTTTCCGCCACCGGCGCGCCTGGCCATCGTCGTCGGCGATCCATCGGAGCCAGGGCCTTACGTCATCCGGGTCAAGGTCCCTTCGGGCGTCAAGCTGATGCCGCACCAGCACCCGGAAGACCGCGTCTATACGGTCATTTCCGGCGTCTTCTACATCGGCTTGGGAAGCGTGTTCGATGAAGAGCGGCTGCAGGCATATCCACCGGGAGCCGTCGTTGTGCTCCCTGGTGGCACTCCGCATTTCCACTGGGCGAAGTCTGGGTCCTACATCACCCAAGTATCGGCCGTCGGACCGCTCGGCCTCGAATACATCGACCCGATCGACGATCCCCGGAACCAGTGAGCAAGGTCTGGTCTTTCGATTACCACCTCGACCCACGGTCCCGAGAAGCGCACCGGTTCTACACCTAGGCCGAAAGTGTCGGAAGGCTCCCTCTGATGGCCGGGACCTTGCCGGGATGGCGCCTTCCTCGGAGAGTCGTTCGCCCGTCTGAGCAAGACTCCGAGAATGACTCGAGAAGGAGGTGGTGCTCTGTGACTGGGGGGCGGAGTGCCCGGACTCCCGGCAACACTCTGGAGACTGGATAGAGAATTCAAATGGATGATCGATGACGACTCTCTCCCAATGTCTCCTGATACTGGCTGGCGCTGGCGGACCCGCTTGGCTCACAAACGCGAGACGAGTTCAGCCACGATCTCCGCCGCTGGTCGTGACTGCCTGGCCAGTGCGACGCTCTGTCCGGCCCACATGGAGAGCGCTTCAATGTCACCCGTGGTGCCAACCATGGGCGGAGCCGGCTCGTAGCGGACGATCGCTTCGCCCGAAGCGAAGTGGGCGGTGACATCACCCACCCCGGGCCGACTGTCCAGAGGCGGCCGGCCCGCGGCATCCCACATCTCGGCCGTCGAGTTTCGGAGGGCGCGGTGGGGCGAGTCGGGCCAGTCGACGTCGTAGAGGTCGGGATACCACTCCGCGTCGGTCTCGACCGCGCTGATCAGGCGAGTGCGGTACTCCTCATGAATGGGCATCTCCTGGGCCAGCAGAAACTGGGTACCCACCCACGCCGCCTGAGCACCCAGGGCGAGGACGGCGGCCACGCCGCGAGCGTCCCCGATCCCACCAGCCGCGATCACTGGCACCGGCGCCACCGCGTCCACGACGGCGGGCACCAAGGGGAGTGTCGCAATCTGACCCCCCACGTGCCCTCCGGCTTCCCAACCCTGCGCCACGATGACATCCACTCCGCTGGCGACGGCCCGCCGCGCCTCTTCGGCGCTTCCGACCGTACACAGAACGAGTCCGCCCGCATCGTGGACCGGTTCGATATAGCCGGTGGGATCGCCTAAAAACAGCGACACGATCCGCAGTCCGGCCTCGAGGGCTTCATCGAGGCGACGGTGCTGATCGGCGGTGAGTACCAGGTTGCCGCAGAAGGGACGATCGGTGAGCGCCGCCGTCTGGCGAACGACGTCTCCGGCCGGATCGGACCACGTCAGCGTCACCATGCCGAGCCCACCGGCATTCGAGACCGCGGCCGCCAGTTCGGGAACCGCCACCATGGCGGCCAAGACAATCGGTTGTTCAATCCCGAGCAGTTCGCAGACCGGCGTTCGCACTACTGCCACCTCCCCGTCGATTCAGATCGTCCTCCACCCACTACGGACAGATCCATGTCCTTCTAGGACTCATACGATGTGGGCATCGATTTGGCGGCCCGTTTGTTCCAACCGTGGAAGCTCGAGTAGTCGCCCGCATCCCAGGCCTCGCGCAATCCCGGTTTGCTCAGGTCCCAGTCGGGCCGGGTCTCGCTCGACGCCGCGCACAGGTCGGACCACAGGTCGTAAAACGACGGGCGTCCCCAGAACCAATAGCCGTTGTAGATGCTGTGAATAAGGAGTCCGGGCTTGAGCACCACCGTGTGGGGGATCATCGGATCGTGCTCGGGGTCGGTGTACTCCTGGATGTCGAGGTCCTTTTGGACCGTCCGAGCCGGGTCCGAAAGGAAGGTCCATTGGGCGCCGACTGCACCCCGGAACTCCTGGAGGGTGTGGTGCTCATCGGTGGCGATAGTCACGACCTGGGTATAGGCGACGGCGATTTTCGGATAGTTCGCTGCGAGCTCCAGGTGCTGCTGGTGTTCCTTCGGGCAGTAATTGCCCCGCGCCAGCGTGAGGATCATCGGATCGTCACCTTGGAGCTCACTGAGTGTGCGAACGATGTTGGTGTGGTCCGGCAACGAGTAGTCGGGGAACACGCCGCCTGGTTTGATGTCGGATCGCATGGGCCGACTACCTTTCACTCGAGGATGGCTGCGGAGATCTCAGTGTCGGTTCGACTGGCCGCCGCAACTCAGCCGGATGCAGCCCCCAGAGTTCGGCGAACGGTTCGCCCCGAATAAGGAGATCCCGTCGCAGCATACCCAGCCTTGGGGCGCAGTCACCGGGCGCACCACAGCAATGACCATCTACTTCCAGATTCGGCTCGTTTCCCAAGGAGACGCCGTCAGCCAGCGGAAAGAGCGATGGAAAGTCTCCTGACCTGCACGCACCCAAAAACCAGGTCGACGGTAGGTCCCGGAAGAATCACAAAAAGATGCGGCACGGGTGTCGGTATCTCCTGCCCTGAGACTGGCGGAGATGCCCTCACGGAGGCCCTTCGCACCGCCGTGACCTGCGACGTCTGTGGAGCGGACGGCGGTGTGTGAATTCAGGACATCGGACACCGCTTCTCCCGTGGATGTGTCAAGACAGAGGAGACCGCTACCGAGGAGGGTCTCTTGTGGACATGGGCCGGTTTCTCATCGAGATGCACCTGCGAACGGGCAAACCCATCAAGGAGCTGGCCCGGGCCCATGAGGTGAGCCCGAGCTGGCTTTTCAAGTTGCTCCGCCGCTACCGACTGGAAGGCCCTGCCGGCCTCGAGCCCCGAAGCCGGCGTCCGAGATCCTCGCCGTCCCGGATCGCCGACCTCTACGAGGACGAGATCGTGGTCCTGCGCAAGGAGCTGGCCGACGCGGGCTTCGACGCCGGGGCGGCCACCATTCACTTCCACCTGAGCCAGCGCCATCCCCACCCGCCCTCGGTCCCTACCATCTGGCGGGTGCTCCGGGCCCGGGGCTTTGTCACCCCCCAGCCGAAGAAGCGGCCGAAGAGCTCCTACACCCGGTTCGTGGCTGATCTCCCCAACGAGCGCTGGCAGGCCGACATGACCCACGTGCCCCTGCCCAACGGCGACGTGTTCGAGGTCCTCAACATCATCGACGACCACTCGAGGGTGTGCGTAGCGAGCAGGGTCATGAACGTGGTCAAAGCCCACGACGTCGTCCGGGTCCTCCACAAATCGGCCGAGACCTGGGGGTATCCGGCCTCGCTCCTCACCGACAACGGGCTCATCTTCACGGCGAGGACCCACTTCGGCGTCGAGGGGGTGGTCGAACAAGAGCTGTTCGCCCTCGGCATCACGGCCAAGCACTCACGTCCCTACCATCCGCAGACCTGCGGCAAGATCGAGCGATTCCACCAGACGCTCAAGAAGTTCGTGGCCGCCCAGAAAGGCATCGAAACGAAGAAGCAGCTTCAGCGGGCCATCGACCACTTCGTCGCCTACTACAACGACGTCCGACCCCACCGAGGGGTGGGACGTCGGACCCCACGGTCGGTCTTCGAGTCACGAGAGCAAGCCGAACCGAGCGCCCCGATGATCAAGACCAACGATCGGCGTCTGCGCCTCGACAAAGTGGACGCGGGTGGTTCGGTGACACTCCGACATCAAGGACGCCTCCACCACATCGGCATCGGCCGGGCCTATGCCGGTTGGCGGGTGGCCATGCTCATCGACGGACTCGACATCGAAGTGGTCGGCTTGGACGGCTCCCCGCTTCGGCGCCTCGTCCTCGACCCGACCAAGGACTATCAGCGCACGCCATGACCGGGAATGTCCTGGTCTACAGTGTCTTGACACACCGGTCTCCGATGTCTCGCGACATCACATGGAGCGGACGACGGGATTCGAACCCGCGACCCTCACCTTGGCAAGGTGATGCTCTACCAACTGAGCCACGTCCGCGTGAAGGGCAAATCCTAGCAGCAGCCGGGTAGCGCCTACCCCGCTCCGGTCCGGTCAGCCCACCGGACACACTCAGGCGGGGAGCTCGCCATGCCACCACGGAACCGGGCGGACCTGGCGGTTAACCGCTCTCATCAGCGCATCAAGCGAATCCCGCATGCCGGTGGCGATGACGTCGATGTCCGGTACCAGTTCGCGACATCCCTGCACCCCGACGAAAAGTGAGTCGTGATACGAGAACACTGTGACATTGACACCGACCCCTTCGATGATCGGCCCGATCGGGTACATGGCCACCATCCGGGCGCCGGCCATGTAGAGGGGGGCGTCAGGGCCGGGAACATTGGAGACGATCATGTTGAACAACGGCCCCATGTGATCGAACAGACGGAGATTGGTCACCAACCGGGTAAGTCGGGAGGCCAGGGCGGGCACCAGCGTTTGGGCCCATCCGGCGAATACCGGTCCCAGCCGGCGGTCCTGTTGCTTGGCCGTCTTCGTCTCGTCGGCGATGTGCTCAAGCCGGGCTGCCGGATCCTCGATCCCGTCGACCAGCGAGACCAGCATGGCTGACACCCGGTTTCCCAGCGCCGTGCGCTCCGACGAGCTGCGCACCGATACCGGCACCAGGGCCACCAAGGGCTTCGCCAATGTCTCGTGGCGGCGATCGAAGAACCGGTGCATGGCCCCTGCCGTCACCGTCAACACCACGTCGTTGGTCGTGCCGCCGAGGACCTGGCGGACCCGCCGCACCTCCTCCATCGGGAGCTCGGCAAAAGCAACGCGGCGGTGGGCGGAGATGGCCCGGTTGATCGAGGTGTGCGGAGCCTCGAACGGCGACGGTGATGCGCTCTCGCCCCCTTGACGGCCCCGGCCACCCAGACCCCGCGCCTCCCTCAGAGTGCGCGACACCGTACGCACCACCGTGTCGGCCTGTCCGGGGATGGACCCGAGCACGCTGCGCCACTGCTCCCCCCCGCCGGGCAGGGGGTCCGGCAACCAGCTGGGATCGGACCCCCGACCGGCCGGCTCCGCCGCCGGAGCCGTCCCCGTTCCACCCGTCGGCTGGCGGGACCGCGCTCGGCGACCACCGAACAACGGTTGGGGGGCGGCAATGGGTGAGAGGTCGAAGAACGCCGCCATCACCTCGGCCCCGGACACGCCGTCGAGGATGGTGTGGTGCACCTTGGGGACCAGAGCCAGCCGCTGTTCGGCCAAACCCTCGACCACATGGAACTCCCACAGCGGGCGCTGCCGGTCGAGCGGTCGCGAGGCGATGTCGGCCACCAGGTTCTCGAGCTCCTCTAGACCACCGGGTTCGGGCAGACAGGTGCGACGTACGTGGTAGTCGATGTCGAAGTCCGGATCGTCCACCATGGCCGGGTGCTGCAATCCGAAGGGAACCTCGATCAACCGTTGGCGGAAGGGGGGAACCCGCGGCAGCCGTTCGGACACCAGTTCTCTGATCCGCCAGAAGTCGACCTCTCCTCCCACCTCTCCGGGGTCGAAGATCAGCGCACCCAGAATGTGGAGATGGGAGGTGGGTGACTCGAGGGAGGCAAACCCTCCGTCCAGCCCGGTCAATCGCTCCATCGGCGCTAGCGGCCCGTCGACCCGAAGCCGCCGAGCCCCCGCTCCGAGCCCGACAGCTCGGTCACCGGGACGAAGGCCACCGATTCGACTCTCTGGATGACCAGTTGGGCGATCCGGTCCCCCCGGTGGACCTCGTAAGGGGTCACCGGGTCGGTGTTGACCAGCAGGACACTCAGCTCGTCCCGGTAACCGGCATCGATGAGGCCGGGGGTGTTGAGACAGGTGACCCCGTGGCGGAGCGCCAATCCGCTGCGGGGCTGGACGAAACCGGCCCACCCAACGGGTATGGCCACGGCCACCCCGGTGGGCACCAGTGCCCGGCCCCCACCGGCGCCGAGGGTCACGTCGGTTCGGGCCACCAGGTCGGCCCCGGCATCACCCGGGCGGGCATAACGGGGCAGGGGAAGCTCAGAATCGAGCAGCACCACCGGTACGTCGATCGGCCCCGGCTGTTCTGGGGCGGCGGCGCCGGCGGTGGGCACCATCTCGACGTCGCTCTGTGATGCCGGGGACACGCCGGGCTCCTCCGCTCGATTGGGGAGGACGCTAGCGCAACGCCCCGGGCGTCCACCACGGGTAGGCGCCGGCACAACGGCGCTGATCGACCGTCAAACAGATGGCCGGCCCCCATCCGGTAGCGTCACCCTGGTGCTGGTGTGGATGGATCTGGAGATGACCGGGCTCGATGTCGAAAAAGACGTCATCGTCGAGGTGGCCACCCTGGTCACCGACGACGACCTCGGTATCGTGGCCGAGGGTCCCGACCTGGTGGTAGCCGCTCCTCCCGAGCGCCTGGCCGGCATGGACGACTTCGTCAGGAAGATGCACACCCACAGCGGACTGCTGGAGGAGATCACCCGGTCCACCATCACCCTGGAGCAGGCCGGCCAAGCCACACTGGACTTCATCCGGGCTCACGTGCCCTCCCCCCGCACCGTGCCGCTGGCCGGCAACTCGATCGGTACCGACCGGCGCTTCCTGGCCAGGCAGCTTCCCGACATCGAGGAGTACCTGCACTACCGCTCGGTCGACGTGTCCACCGTCAAGGAGTTGGCTCGGCGCTGGTATCCGAAAGTGCTGGCCGGCGCCCCGCCCAAGGCCGGTGGCCACCGGGCCATGGACGACATCCGTGAGAGCGTGGCCGAGCTCGACTACTACCGCCGCACCATCTTCTGCGGAAACGAACCGGCATAGAGATCTCCCGTGGCCATCGTCGAGAGGAGCAGCCATGGCCGACCCGGCCCCATCAGCCGACCCCCTGCCTGAGCCGACACCCGAACCCGGCCCGGCACCGACCTTGGCCGAGGCCACAGCCATACTCACCGCCCCGGGCCAGCCCTTCGAGATGGAGGAACTGGTCATCCGGTCCATTCCCACCCGCACCTGGAAGTCGGCTCCGGCCACCCTCCGGGCCGTGCTCGAGATGTCGGCCTTCCACGGCGATAAGGACTTCCTGGTCTACGAGGACGAGCGGTTCACCTTCGCCGAGCACTACCGGGCCGTGGCCACCCTGGCCCACGCACTGATCGACCAGTTCGGCATCCAAAAGGGCGACCGGGTGGCCATTGCCTTGCGCAACCTGCCCGAATGGATCATCGCCTTCTGGGCCTCGATCGCCGTCGGGGCGGTGGTCGTACCCCTCAATGCCTGGTGGACCGGGCCCGAGCTGGCCTACGGGCTCAGCGACTCGGGCACAGCAGTGGTGTTCGTCGACGAGGAGCGGCGTGAGCGCGTCCTCCCCCACCTCGACCAGATACCGGATCTGAGGGACATGGTGGTGTGCTGCGAGGAGCACGACCCGGCCGGCGGCCGGCGGTTGGCCACCGGTGCCCACATCGAACGGAGTGGGGGGCCGCCCCTACCGGTCGTCCCCTTCACCGACATCACCGGACCGCACGGTCTGTTCGACACCCTGCCCGAGGTGCTCATCGAACCCGACGACGATGCCACCATTTTCTATACCTCGGGCACCACCGGCCGGCCCAAGGGCGCAGTGGGCACCCACCGCAACAGTGTGTCCAACCTGATGAACCTGTTCTTTGTGGCCACCACCGGGAGCCTGCGCCGCTCGGGTCCGGTCGGCGGCGTCGGAGAGGGAGCCCAGAACGCCAATCTCCTTTCCGTTCCCCTCTTCCATGCCACCGGCTGCCACGCCGTACTGGTGTCCAATACGGCGGCCGGCGGCAAACTGGTCATGATGCACCATTTCAATCCGGAACGGGCGCTCGAGCTCATCGAACGCGAGCGCATCACCATCTTCGGGGGCGTTCCGGCCATGGTCATGCAGGTCATCGACTCACCCGACTTCGCCACCCGCGACACCTCCTCGGTCCGTTCCATCTCCTACGGCGGGGCTCCGTGTCCACCCGACCTGGTGCGGCGGATCAAACAACACTTCCCCTCGGGCGCCCCGGGCAACGGGTACGGGCTCACCGAAACGTCGGCCATGACCACCATGAACAGTGGCGATGACTACGTCCGCAAGCCCGACAGCGTCGGTCCCCCGGCCCCGGTGTGCGATGTGGCCGTGGTGGAGGAGGACTACCAGGGCGCCGAGCCGCCGGCCGACCAGTCCCCCGATCCCACCCGGACCGGTGAGCTGTGGATCAAGGGACCCAATGTGGTCCGCGGCTACTGGAACCGTCCCGAGGAGACGGCGGCGTCCTTCACCCGGGGATGGTTGCATACCGGTGACGTGGCCCGCATCGACGAGGAGGGTTTCGTCCACATCGTGGACCGGGCCAAGGACATGATCATCCGCGGCGGGGAGAACGTCTACTGCGTGGAGGTGGAGGCCGCTCTGTTCACCCACCCGGCGGTGGCCGACTGCGCCGTCATCGGTGTGCCCCACCCCGTGCTGGGGGAGGAGGTCGGCGCCGTGGTGGTGCTGCGACCGGGCCAGAACGTGGGGGCCGACGAGTTGGCCCGGTTCGTGGGCGAGACGCTGGCCGCTTACAACGTGCCCTCCCGATTCTGGTTCCGCTCCGATCCGTTGCCCCGCAATCCGGCCGGCAAGGTGTTGAAGCGCGAACTACGGACCGAGCTCCTCGGTGACCGGACAGCTGAGGCCGGGCCTGGTTCGTAGGTCGAAATCCGGCTAAGGCGCCGCAGCCAGGGTGGTCCGGGTGAGTTCGACGTCCCTACCCATCTGCTCGACTAGAGCATCGACGGTGGCAAAAGCCACCTCGTCGCGGAGACGGGCCACGAACGAGACGCTGCCCTCCTCCCCGTAGAGGTCACCGTCGAAGTCGAGCAGGTAGGCCTCGACCAGCAGCGGACCGTCGCTCCCGTAAAAGGTGGGCCGGCGGCCCACCGACACGGCCGCCGGATGGCGCTTCCCGTCCGGGCGTTGATACCAGGCGGCGTAGATACCTGCGGCGGGCAGGCAGATCCCGTCAGGGACATCGACGTTGGCCGTCGGGAACCCGAGCTCGGTCCCTCCCCGCTGATCGCCGGCCACCACCAGGCCCCGGACCTGATGGGGTCGGCCCAGCAGGGCGGCCGCTTCCTCCACCCGACCGGCGGCCAGGGCCGTGCGTACCCGGGTCGAGGAGATCGGTTCGCCACCGTGGTCGGAGCCCCCCCGGTCGGCCGTCAGCGAGACGCCGTCGACGACGAACCCGGCCGCCGCCCCCATCTCCTCCAGCAGGGCCACGTTCCCCTTGCGCCCGTGCCCGAAGTGGAAATCCTGGCCCACCACCACCAGCCGGGCGTCGAGCCCCTCCACCAGGATCTGGGTCACGAAATCTTCGGCTGTCTCGTTGGCCCGTTCGCGGTCGAAGGGCACCACCACCACCAGGTCCACTCCGGTGGATGCGAGCAGCTCCAGCCGTTGGGGAAGGTCACACAGGAGGCAGGGAGCCGATTCTGGCCGCACCACCATGGCCGGATGGCGGTCGAAGGTGACCACGGCAGTCGAGAGGCCGTCAACCGCGGCCCGGGCCGACAGTTCGCCGAGCAGAGCCCTGTGGCCGAGGTGCACCCCGTCGTAGGCGCCGATGGTGACCGCCGTACCGCCCTCGGGGGGTCGACAGGCCGACGGGTCGGTCACGATCTCCATCACCGGGGAAGATTACCTGGGCGGCCCGAACGTTCGGGGTGACGGGCCCACCGGCCGAGCGCAGTCATCCGGCCGCTTCGAGGACGACAGCCGGACGGATCCGGTCGGTCTGGGTAGCTTCGTACACGGCCAGCAGCCGGTGGGTGCCGTCGACCAGACCCCAGGGACCGTCACCGGTCACACCCAGGGGGACACGGTCGAGGGCCAGGCCCCGGGCCACCAGCTTGGCCACGTCGTCGCCCACCTCCACCTGGTCGAGATCCCGCAAGGCCTGGGCCGGGGTGAGCACCATGGCCGGGGTGAGCTCGTCGACCAGTCGGGCCTCGTCGGTGGTGAAGGACCCGATGCGCAGGCGCCGGAGATCCCGCAGGTGGGCACCACCCCCCAGAGCCAGACCGAGGTCGGCGGCCAGGACCCGCACGTAGGTTCCCGACGAGCACTCGACCTCGATACGGAACACCCCCGGGGTGAGACCGGGCGATACTTCGAAGCGGTCGACGGTGACCGGTCGGGAAGCCCGCTCGACCTCGATGCCCTGGCGGGCCAAGGCGTGAAGACGGTGTCCTCCGACCTTCACCGCCGACACCATGGGGGGTACCTGCTCGATCGGACCGGTCAGGGTCAGGGCCGCGGCCCGCGCGTCGGCCAGGGTCACGCCCTCCATGTCCCAGGTGCCGGTGACCTCACCCGAGGCGTCGAGGGTGGACGTGGCCACGCCCAACACCACGTCGGCCTGGTAGGTCTTGGGCAGCGCCGTCAGGAACCGCATCAGGCGGGTGGCTCGGCCCAGACCGACCAGGAGCACGCCGGTGGCATCGGGATCGAGCGTGCCGGCGTGTCCGACCCGGCGTTGTCCGAAGATCCGCCGGCAGCGGGCCACCACATCGTGCGACGTCCAGCCGGCCTCCTTGTCCACCACCACCAGGCCGGTGACCACGTCGACCCCGGCGGGGGTCATCCTTCGGGTTCCGGGGCCACGTCGGCAGCGCCATCGGCGCCATCGGCCTCGTCCTGACGGATCCGGCGCAGAACCTCCTCGACCCGGCTGCCCGCCACCACTGCCGGATCGACCACGAAGGAAAGTTGGGGGGTGCGCTTCATCCGGACCTGACGCCCGAGCGACCGCTGGAGATGGACCCGGCGTTCGGCCAGTGCCTCGGCCGAGTCACCCGGCAGCGAGCTCACGAAAACGGTGGCGTGGCGCAGGTCGGGGGCGGTGTCGACCGATGTCACCGTGACCAGACGGAGACGCTCGTCAGCATCGGCCAACCGCTCGATCTCCTCGGCCAGCACCTGGCGGATCACCTGGTTGACCCGTAGCGACCTCGGGTAAGGGGCGGCGCCCCGATTGTCCTGCCGGCGACCTGGCACCGCTACTCCCCTTCGACCTCAACGCACGCCGACCAAGCCGCCCGGTTGGTCAGGTACGCGGGATCTCCCGCTCGTCGTAGGTCTCGATGATGTCGCCTTCCTTCAGGTCCTGATAGTCCGACAGCCCGATACCGCACTCGAATCCGGACTGCACCTCGCGGGCGTCGTCCTTGAACCGCCGCAGCGAGGTGATGGCGCCCTTCCAGATGACCACGCCGTCGCGGAGGAAACGGACCTTCGAACCGCGGGTGATGACGCCGTCGCGCACATAGCAACCGGCCACCGCTCCCACCCGGGGAACTCTGAACACCTGACGCACCTCGGCCTCGCCGGTCACGATCTCTTCGTACACCGGGGCCAGCAGCCCCAGCATGGCCGCTTCGAGGTCCTCCAGCAGCTTGTAGATGATCTCGTACAGCCGGATCTCCACTCCGACCTTTTGAGCCATCTCCCGGGCCCGTCGGTCAGGCCGCACATTGAAGCCGATGATGGCCGCCGCCGAAGCCTGGCCCAGCTCCACGTCGGACTCGGTGATGCCCCCCACGCCGCGGTGCACGAAGCTCAGCTTGACGTCCTCCCGCTCGAGCTTGCGCAGGCTGTCGGTCACCGCCTCCAACGAGCCGCGCACGTCGGCTTTCAGGATCAGGTTGAGGGTGGCTGTCTCCCCGCGCTGGATCTGCTCGAAGAGATCCTCCAGCTTGGCGCCGCCCAGGGCCGAGGTGGCCGCCGGCACATGCCCGGCCACCCGGTAACGGTGGGCCCGGGCTTCGCCGATGGTCCGCGCCTGGGCCAGCTCGGGGGCCACCCGGAATTCGTCGCCGGCGTCGGGGGGATCGGAGAAGCCCAGCACCTGGACCGGGGTGGAGGGGGGCGCCTCTTTGATCTGGTCCCCGTGCTCGTCGACCAGTGCTTTGACCTTGCCCCAGGCGGCGCCGGCCACCACCGGATCGCCGACCCGCAGGGTGCCCCGCTGCACGATGACCGAGGCCACCGGGCCCCGCCCGATCTCCAGCTCGGCCTCGATGACCACGCCGCGGGCCCGCCCCTCGGGTGTGGCCACCAGTTCCTCCACTTCGGCTACCAGCACGATCTGCTCGAGCAGGTCGTCGATGCCCAGGTTCTGGAGGGCCGACACCTCGACGGTGATGGTGTCGCCACCCCAGGCCTCGGGAACCAGCCCGTACTCCGAGAGCTGCTGGAGGACCCGATTGGGGTCGGCCTCCTCCCGGTCGATCTTGTTGACGGCCACCACGATGGGCCGGTCGGCCGCCCGGGCGTGGTCGATGGCTTCGATGGTCTGGGGCATGACGCCGTCATCGGCCGCCACCACCAGAACCACGATGTCGGTGACGTCGGCCCCGCGGGCCCGCATGGCGGTGAAGGCTTCGTGGCCGGGGGTGTCGATGAACGTGATCGGATGGTCGTTCCACACGACTTGATACGCCCCGATGTGCTGGGTGATTCCTCCGGCCTCGCCGGCCACCACGTTGGCCGAGCGGATGCGATCCAGAAGCAGGGTCTTGCCGTGGTCCACATGGCCCATGACGGTGACCACCGGGGGACGCGGTCGCAGTTCAGACTCGTCCACGTCCTCGTCGTCGTCGTCCAGGAACTTGGCCAGCAGCTCGGCTTCGCGCTCCTCGCCGGGGTCGACCAGACGGACCTCGGCCCCGATTTCGGCGGCGAACAGGTCGATCATGTCGTCGGTCAGGGACTGGGTGGCCGTGACCATCTCCCCCTGCAGAAGGAGGAAGCGGATGACGTCGCCGGCCGACCGGTTGAGCTTGGGACCGAGATCGCGGGCCGTCGAGCCCCTCTCGATGATGATCTCGGTGTCGGGGACCGGAGCCGTCGACGGTGTGTAGGCGGTGAGCTGGGTCGGCTCGAGCTCTTCGAGATTGCGGCGACGCCGACGCGGACGCCGTTGGTTGGGCCGACCGCGACCGACCCCCGGTCCGCCCCGACCACCGGGGCCGCCGGGGCCGCCGCCGGGACGACCGCCGTAGCCGCCGGTCGATCCTCCGCCCGGACGCGCTCCGAAGCCACCGCCGCCGCCACTGCTCGGCCCTCCCCCACGGGGTCCGCCACCCGGTCGGGCGCCCCCGGGGCCTGAGGGGCTGGTCCGTCCCCCGTAGCCGCTGGAGCCCCCCGGACGGGGGGCGGCGCCGGCCGGTGGACGGCGGCCACCGGACCCGGGCGGTGGCGGGATGGGCTTCCCGGTCACCGAGCGCGGTGGTCCACCGGGCGGTGGCGGGATGGGTCGTCCGGTAGGACTGGTCGGGCCCCGGGGCGGAGCCGAAGGGGGGGCAGCCGGTGCCGTCCGCGGTGGGGCCGGGGGACGGGGAGCGGCGGGTGCCGGGGCCGGTGCCGCCGATGCGGCCGGAGCCAGAGGTGGAGTTGATGGAGCGGACACGACCGGCGCCACGGGCGGCGGGGCCGAAGCGGCGGGGGCGACCGGCGCCGGCGGGGGCAGAGGTGGAGCGACCGGCGCCGGTGGCGGCGGGGTCGGCCGGGCCGCCGGCGTGGTCGGAACCCGGGGGGGCATGGGTGGCGCCGATGGCTGTTCGGAGGCGGGCCGGCTGGTGACCAGGCGGGTCCCGGTGGGCCGGACCGGCAGGGCGGGGGCCGCAGGGGCCGATCCCTCCGAGCTGGCCGCCGGCGAGTCGCCCGACAAGATCTCCCGCTCCCCCGCCGGGGTCAGGTCGGGGCTGGCCGTTTCGGTGGTCGGCGCCTTTTTGGCCGCCGCCGCCTTCTTGGCCGGGGGGGCCGGCTCCTCGGGTTGGACGGGCCGGCGCAGGCCCTCCCGATCCGCCTTCCGGCGGGCGCGGTCAGCTTGCGCGTCCTCGATGGAGGACGAGTGGCTCTTGACGCCCATCCCCAGAGACAGGCAGAGGTCGAGCGCCTCTTTGTTGGTCAGTCCGAGCTCGTGTGCGAGCTCGTACACCCGGATTTTCTTCGGCAACGGCTGCTACTGCCCTTCCATCATGTCGTAGGTGCCGGCACGCACATACGACCCACCATTCTCGCACATCACAGGACCGGCCCTTCCGAGGGCGGTCCGCCCGTGCTCTGTCGTCCGGAGGACAGACGCGTCCCGACAGACGCCCGACCTCCCCGTCATCGACCGGGCCGCGCAGGGCCCGGCCGAAGGCACGCCGTGTGGCGGCCTGGTCTATACAGTCCGGCGACTCCCGACACAACCAGGCGCCCCGGCCAGGTAGATCCCGACCCAGCGCCAGAGCCCCGGCACCGGTGCGCACCACCCGGACCAGCTCGTCGGTCATGCGGCTCCGCCGACACCCGATGCATGTCCGCTGGGGGGCTATGCCTGCTCCCCCCGGCTGGAATCCCCGCTGCCGGCCTCCGACGACCCACCTTCGACCGCCCCACTGCCCTCGGTCGCCCCCGCCACCCCGGCCAGCGCCCCCTCCGGTTCGACCGGTGAGGGCGAGGGGTCGGCCACCTTCTCCCCCGAGCCGTCGGCCTCCCCCGAGCCGTCGGCGCCGACGTCCGGGGTCGCAGCGGCGCCATCGGAGGGAGAGGCCGATTCGGCCCCTTCGGCTCCCTGCGACCACTCGGTGGCCGAGACGGCGGTACCACCCTCGGCCGGTTGCCACACCATCTCGCCCTCGGCCGTCTGGATCCACTCGCCCTCGGCCCACTCCTCGCCGGCGTAGCCCGATTCCTCCTCGGCCAATTGGGTCTCGCTCTTGATGTCGATGCGCCACCCGGTCAGACGGGCGGCCAGGCGGGCGTTCTGACCCTCCTTGCCGATGGCCAGAGAGAGTTGGTAATCGCTCACGATAACGGTGGCCGTGCCGGTCTCGTCGTCCAGGCGCACTTCGCGCACCCGGGCCGGAGCCAGGGCCGACTGGATGAGCTCCACCGGGTCGTCGGAGAAGGGCACCACATCCACCCGTTCGCCCCGCAGCTCGTTGGTGACCATCCGTACCCGCGAACCCCGGGCCCCGACACACGCCCCCACCGGGTCGACGTTGGGGTCGTTCGACCACACCGCGATCTTGGTGCGGTGACCGGGCTCCCGGGCAGCCGCTTTGATCTCCACCGCGCCGGAGGAGATCTCGGGTACCTCGAGCTCGAACAGGCGCTTGATCAGCCCGGGGTGGCTGCGGCTGACCACGATCTGGGGACCCTTGGTGGTCTTGCGCACCTCGACGATGTAGGCCTTGAGCCGGGCCCCGTGTTCGTAGCGCTCATAGGAGACCTGCTCGGCCTGGGGCAGCAGAGCCTCGACCTTGCCCAGGTCGAGGAGGGTGTACCGGTTGTCGGTCTGCTGAACGATGCCGGTGACGATGTCACCCTCACGCCCGGCGTACTCCTCGTACTTGAGGTCGCGCTCGACCTCGCGGATGCGCTGCAGAATGACCTGCTTGGCCGTCTGGGCGGCGATCCGCCCGAAGTCGTCGGGCGTATCGTCCCACTCACGGATGACATTGCCGTCCTCGTCCAGCTCCTGTCCGTAGACCCGGATCTCCCCCGACTCGGGATCGATGGTGACCACCGCTTCCTCGGCCGCGTCGGGACGGCGCTTGTAGGCAGCGACCAGGGCGTTGGCCAGCGCATCGAGAAGCGTGTCGACGGAGATGCCCTTGTCGCGCGCGATCTGGCTCGAGCGCGTCGAGAAACTCGAAGTTCGGCTTGCTCATGGGGTAATGACCTGCTTCCTCTTCTCCGTTTGGCCGGGCGTCCGCTTCGCCTCGCCTCTCCCCCGCTGTCCTCCGCTCCCAGCGCGCGGTTCGGGACCCCAGACGAAGACCGTCCGAACCCGATCGACATCGCTGTAGGCCAGCCGGATGGTTGTGGCCGGACTCTCGTCCAGGGCCAGCTCGAATCCCTGCTCGTCGGCCGACACCAACCGACCCCGCCGACGTCTTTCACCCGGCACCTGCGGGCGGGTCTTGACCGTGACCATTTCGCCCAGAGCCTTGGTGAAGTGGACCGGGGTGCGCAGCGGGCGCTCCACCCCGGGGCTCGACACCTCGAGCGAGTAGCG
This sequence comes from uncultured Acidimicrobiales bacterium, assembly GCA_963824645.1. Classification (GTDB taxonomy): domain Bacteria; phylum Actinomycetota; class Acidimicrobiia; order Acidimicrobiales; family RAAP-2; genus Bog-756. The sequence continues at coordinate 265,769 of CAWGQC010000003.1, read as the reverse complement.
GGACGGGATGGGATCGCGTTCGTCGAGGACCCCCGACACCAGTCGGTTGGCCTCAGTGAGCGCCTCCAGATCGACCCCGCCGGGCCGATCCACGGTCACCAGCAGGACGCCCGACCGGAACTCCACATCCACCAGCTCGAGGCCGGCGGAGCGGAGCACAGGTTCGCAGAGGGCAGTGAGCTCCTCGACCATGCGCACTGCCTCCTTTCCTGTGTCCGTGGTGGTGAACGTCTTCTGTCATCACTGTCACTGATACCTTCTCTGTGCCTCCGGCAGGGCGTCTCCGACCAAAACAAAAGCGTGGGCTGTCCGCCCACGCTCTGTGCAGCGTCACGTCAACTCCCAACCGAACGGCAGGTGAAAAAGTATAGCAGCGGGCCCTCGGGCCGTAAACGGCCGCGACCCCGGGCCGGACGGGATCCGGGCGGGTGTCCGACGGTCCGCCGCACGGCGGCCGGGGCCCGTCCCGGGGAGGCTCAGGGACCGATCAGATCGGCCACCGGGGCATCCACCGCCAGCTCCCGCTCCTCGCCGGTGGCCCGGTGACGGCGCTCGACCACCCCCCGGGCCAGGCCCTTGGTCCCGACCACCAGGCGGAGCGGTACCCCGAGCAGGTCCGCATCCTTGAACTTGACCCCGGGCGACAGATCACGGTCGTCGTAGAGGACCTCGATTCCGGCCGCCCCCAGGCGGCCGTAGAGGGCCTCGGCCACCTCGGCCACCTCGGGCGAGCGGCCGGCTCCCAACGCCACCAGATGTACCCGATAAGGGGCCAGCTCCTCAGGCCAGACCAGGCCCTTTTCGTCGTGGTGCTCCTCGGCCACCACCGCCACCAGGCGGCTGACCCCCATCCCGTAGCAGCCCATCGAGAACACGTCGTCGCTGTCGCCCTCGGTCACGAAACCGGCGTGGTCCATGACCAGCGAGTACTTCTTCCCGAGCTGGAAGGTATGGGCGGCCTCGACCGAACGGACCAGCTCGACCGGGGCGGCACAGTGGGAACAGAGGTCGCCCGACACCACCTGGGCGAAGGATCCGAATTCGTCGACGGTGAAATCCCGGTCGAGCTGGGCCCCGCTCACGTGGTGGTCGGGGCGACCGGCCCCGGTGATCCACGGCCGCCGCCGGGACACTTCGGCGTCGGCCACCACCCGGATGCCCTGTTCTTGTTGACCGGCGGGGCCGATGTAGCCCTTGGGCAGGGACGGGTAGTCGGCGAAGTCGGACTCCTCGAACAGGCGCCAGCCGGTCGGTAGCCGGACTTCGCGGTCGCCGGGCACCAGCAACAGGGTGGGCCGGCCTTCAGCGTCGAACACGGCCATGCTCTTCAGGAAATCGGCGGCGGTGGCCCCCCGGTCGGCGAAGAGGACCACCACGTCGGCGATGCCGGGGCGGTCCGGTGTGTGGTGGACGACCAGGGGCTCGGACCCCTCCTCGGGCCCGGTTGCCCCGGACCCGTCGGCCGACCGGTCCCGGGCCGACACCCCCGGGTGGCCGTCTCGACGTTGGCGGCGTAACCACAGGAGGGGCAAGACACGAAGTAGTCCTCACCGGCCACCGACGGGATCATGAACTCGTGGTTGACGTCGCCACCGATGGCTCCCGACGCCGCCTCCACCGGGGTGGCGGCCAGATCCATGCGGGCGAAGATCCGCAGATAGGCATCGAACACCGTCTGGTAGGACGCCTGCATGGCCGCCTTGTCCACATCGAAGGAGTAGGCATCGGCCATGATCAGCTCGCGGGTGCGCAACAAACCGAAACGGGGCCGGGCCTCGTCACGGAACTTGACCTGGATCTGGTAGACGGTGACCGGGAGTTGACGGTACGAGTCGACTTCGGCTCCCACCGTGACCGTCGCCACCTCCTCGTGGGTGGGCCCGAGGACGAAGGTCCCGCCCCGCCCGTCGACGATCATGGCCGGCAACGAGTCGCTCCCGAAGAGGGCGGCCCGGCCGGACTGCTCCCACAGCTCCAGCGGATGAAGGGCGGGCAGCAGGACCTCCTGGCCACCGGCCCGGTCGAGCTCCTCCCGGATGACTGCCTCGATCCGGTGCAGCACCCGCAGCCCCAGGGGGAGGAACGTGTACACCCCCGAGGCCAACCGTCGGATGTAGCCGGCCCGTACCAGACAATTGGTGGCTGGCCACCTCGGCGTCGGCGGGAGGCTCACGCAGGGTACGCACGAGCAGACGGGTCATGCGCATGGTCGGCGATGCTACAACGGGCGGGTGAGGTGCCGGTCCGGATCGGGACGGTGCGCCCACGAAGCCGCCGGTCGGTGCCGCCGGGTCAGTCCGACTCGGTCTCGCCCCCGTACTTCTTCCGGATGAGCTCGACGGTGGTCTCCGAGGCGTTGGCGTCGGTGCCCTTGGCGTCCAGCAGAGCCCGGCGGTCGGCCTCGGCCTCGGCCTCGGCGCCCGCGTCGGCCGCCGCCAGTCGGGCCTCCACCCCTTCGGCCACCAGCTTTTCCGCTTCGGCCACCAGCGCCTCGACCATCTCGTCCTCGGGCACCACCCGCACGATCTTCCCCTTGATGAAGAGATGGCCCCGCTTGCGGCCGGCGGCGATCCCCAGGTCGGCCTCCCGGGCCTCACCGGGGCCGTTGACCACACAGCCCATCACCGCCACCTGGATGGGCAGGCTCCGGTTCTCCAGCGCCGCCTGGGCGGCCTGGGCCACGGCGATGACGTCGATCTCCGCCCGGCCACAACTGGGGCAGGCGATGAGGTCGAGACCCTTGCGTTCCCGCAGACCCAGCGCCTCCAGCAGTTGGCGGCCGGCCCGCGCCTCTTCCACCGGATCGGCGGTCAGCGAATAGCGGATGGTGTCGCCGATGCCCTCGGCCAACAGGGTGGCGATCCCCGCCGTCCCTTTGAGGAGGCCGGCGGGAGGCGGACCCGCTTCGGTCACGCCCAGGTGGAGGGGATGGTCGAAGGTGGCCGATGCCAACCGGTAGGACTCGATCATGAGCGGGACCGAGGAGGCCTTCACCGATATCTTGACGTCGTCGAAGCCGACCTCGGCGAAGTAAGCCAGCTCCATGCGGGCCGACTCCACCAGGGCCTCGGGTGTGGCCCCCCCGAAGCGTTTGTACAGATCGGGGTGGAGGGACCCGGCGTTGACCCCGATGCGGATGGGCACGCCCCGATCCTTGGCTTCGGCCGCCACCTGCTTGATCTCCGCCTCCTTGCGGAGGTTGCCGGGATTGAGGCGGAGGCCCTGCACGCCGGCCTCCAGGGCGGCCAACGCCATCTCGTGGTGGAAGTGGATGTCGGCGATGATGGGCACCGGCGACCGGGGCACGATGCGGGCCAACCCCTCAGCGGCCGCTTCTTCGTTGCAGGTGCAGCGGACCAGGTCGGCGCCGGCGGCGGCCAGAGCGTAGATCTGGGACAGGGTGGCTTCGGCGTCGGCCGTCTTGGTGGTGGTCATCGACTGCACGGTGACCGGGGCGTCGCCACCCACGGGCACCGTGCCCACCCGGATCTGGCGGGTGGGCCGACGCTCGGTGGTGGTCCAGGCCGTCGCTCCCATGACCTCCATGCTAGGGCGGGACGCCCCGGCGGAGCCGCCGCCGCTCAGCCGAACGGGTTGGCCACGGGGTGGAGGATGTCCGTCAGCAGCGCCGGCAGGACCAGGATCCCGATGAGCAAGAGGAACGTCCAGGTGTAGGGCATGAGCTTGGCCACGTCGGCGTGGTACATGACCTTGCGGCGGCCGGTGCGGATCTTCTCGTACACGGCGATGGCCACGTGACCGCCGTCGAGGGGCAGCATGGGGAAGAGATTGAACACCCCCAGGAAGATGTTGATGAGGGCCAGGAAGTAGAGAAACTGGCCGATCCCGGCCTGGGCGGCGTCGTTGGCCGTCTGCACCACGCCGACGGTGGACAGTGGTCGGGTCCCGTTGACCGCGGCCTGCTGGGCGGCCTTGGCACTGCCCACCTGCTGGAAGCGCTGGCTGATCCCGTGGGGAGAGAACAGGGAAACCAGGTGGCCGATTCCGGCGATGGAGGACCAGAACAAGGTCCCGAACCCGGCGCCGGTCGAAACCAGGGCGTGGACCGGGTTGGTCAGTTGGGTGGGTTCGCCCAGACTGACCCCGATCACGCCGTAGGGGGCGTGCCCGTCACCTTTGGGGGCCACCGCTCCCGCCTCGTGATCGACCCGTCCGTTGGCCGGCGTCACCGTCAGCGTCTTGGACAGCCCGTTCCGATCGACCACCACGGTGACCGGCCGGTCGGGGTGGTCCTTGATGGCGGCGATCAGGGTGTTCACATTTCCGGCCACCCTCTTGCCGTCTACCGCCACCACGATGTCGCCCGAGCGCAGACCGGCCACCGCCGCCGGGCCCGGTCGCCCCCCCACGGTGCTGATCCCCTGGATCTGCACCTGGTCGGCATTGGGCACCCCGATAAAGGTGAAGAGCACCCACAACAGGACGAAGGCCATCAGGAAGTGCATGGCCGAACCGGCCACGGCCACCAGCAGACGGGCCCCGAAGGGCTTGTCGCGGTAGAGGCGGCCCTCGTCAGCCGGGTCCACCTCCTCCAGGTTGGTCATGCCCGGGATCTTCACGTACCCGCCCAGGGGCAGGGCCTTGATCCCGTACTCGGTCTCGCCCCGCTTGAACGACCACAACCGAGGTCCGAAGCCGACGAAGTACTCGGTCACCTTCATCCCGCCGCGCTTGGCCGCCAGGAAGTGCCCGAGCTCGTGGACCATCACGATGACGATGATGGCGAGGATGACGACGAGGAGGTCGAGGTGCCCGGTGGTCACAGCCAGGGCGAAGATGACAGCCAGGGAGCCGACCAACTCGGCGGCCAACCGGCGGGGGGACTTGGCCGGTGGCGGGCCGGGATCGGGACGGTCGGGAACCGGGTCGACCGGCCGCGGGGCCAGGGTGTCGGCGACGCTCACGCCGGTACCTCACGACGACCGATGACGGCCTCCGCCGTCCGGCGGGCGGCGCCGTCGGCCTCGAGGACGTCGCCCACCTCCCACCCGGGGGCGCCACTCACTTCCGGCCCCGACGGCGGCGGCTGGTAGTGGTCGAGGACGGCCGCCACCACCTCGGCGATGGCCGTCCAGCCGATCCGACCGGCCAGAAAGGCGGCCACCGCCACCTCATTGGCCGCATTGAGCCACGCCGGGGCCAGATCGCCGGCCCGGCCGGCCCGGTAGGCGATGTCGAGACAGGGGAACAGGTCGCGTCGGGGTGACTCGAACTCCAGGCTCGACAGCCCGGCCCAGTCGACCGGCCCGAAGGCCACCGGCAGGCGGTCCGGGTAGGCCAGGGCGTACCCGATGGGCAGGCGCATGTCGGGCTGGGACAGTTGGGCTATCGATGCTCCGTCGGTGAACTCCACGATGGAGTGGACGATGGACTGGGGATGGACCAGCACGTCGATGGCGTCGTAGGGGACACCGAACAGCTCATGGGCCTCGATGACCTCGAGCCCCTTGTTCATGAGCGTCGAGGAGTCCACGGTGATCTTCGGGCCCATGGCCCAGGTGGGATGGGTGAGGGCCTCGGCTATGCCCACCATGGCCAGCTCCTCCCCGGTCCGGCCCCGGAAGGGACCGCCCGAGGCGGTGAGCAGCAGCCGGGCCACCTCCGAGCGTCGGCCGGCCCGCAGGCACTGATGCAGGGCGCAGTGCTCCGAGTCGACCGGGATCAACTCGGCCCCCGGGGTGCGCCGGGCCCGTTGGACCAGTGGGGCGCCGGCGATGATCGACTCCTTGTTGGCCAGGGCCAGCCTTCGGCCGGCCTCCAGGGCGGCCAGGGTGACGGTGAGGCCGGCGAAACCGACCACGCCGTTGACGGCCACGTCGGCCAAGGTGGCGATGGAAGCCAGCCCCTCCTCCCCCGCCACCACTTCGACTCCGGCCGGCACCTGCCGGGCCAGCTCGGGGGCCAGGGTGGCGTCGGCGATGGCCACCACCGCCGGACGAAACCGACGGGCCTGGTCCACCAGCAGGTCGACCGAGCGGTGCGCCCCGCACGCCACCACCTCGAAACGGTCCGGGCACCCGGCCGCCACCTCGAGGGCCTGGGTCCCGATCGAACCGGTGGATCCGATGACGCTGACGGTGGTGATGCCGCCCGTCGGTTCGATGGGCTCGTCCGTCGGGTCGGGGGCCACGACGGGGTCGGAACCCGATGGGATCACGGTGGCCATTCCTCTAGCCTGCCCGAAGATCAGCCGATGTTGAGGGCGCGGACCAGGTAGTAGGTGGCCGGGAGGACGAAAATCAAGGCGTCGACCCGGTCGAGGACGCCGCCGTGCCCCGGCAACAGCGTTCCCATGTCCTTGAGGCGGAGATCCCTCTTGAGCAGCGATTCGGACAGATCGCCGATGGGAGCCGCCACCGAGACGACCACGCCCAACAGGAGGGCCTTGGAAGGGGTCCAGGGGTGGATGAGACCCACCACGGCGGCCGAAACGGCCAACGTCACGATGGTCCCTCCGAGCAGGCCCTCCCATGTCTTATTGGGGCTGATCGAGGGAGCCAGCGGGTGTCGCCCCAACCAGCCGCCGACGGCCAGCGCGCCCACGTCGTTGGCCACCGTGGCGATGATGGCCCCGAGCAGGAAGGCGATGCCGTGACGATCGGGAAAGAGCGACGGCGACAACAGCAGTGCGGCATAAGCGCCGAGCAACGAGACCCACCCCACTGTGAGCAGGGTGGCCGCCGTACCGGCCACCGGTGAGCCGCTCTCGATCCCCAACATGAACCAGATGAAGGTGAAGGCGGTGATCAGGACGAGCACCAGGGGCAGGGCGGCCACCCCCTTGTCGTAAGCCCCGATCATGAGCGAGATGGTCCCGACCAGACCGAGGAGGGTGGCCGGGTGGTAGCCGGCCCGGCGCAGCACACTGAAGCACTCACCGGCGGCGAAAGTGACCACGATCAGGCAGAGGACGAGCGAGGTCACCGTGCCCAGTTTGAAAGCGACCAGGGCCACCACGGCCGCCGCCAATCCCGTTCCCACCCGGAGCCCGATGGAGCTGCCGGCGCCTGGGGCCGACCGTCTTCCCTCCGAGGGGCGGCGGCGGGGGGCCGGCGGCCCTCCTCCGGTCGGACCACCTTCGGGTCCCCGGCCACCGCTGGGGCGGTCCGGAGGGGACTGACGCCGGGGACGGCGGGGGGCTACCCCGGCGGCCACCGCGGCCGTGGCCGCCATGTCGACTTCGCCCACCGATGGTGATCCGGCCAGCCCGGCGGCGGTGTCCGGTTCGGCCAGAGCGGCGTCGCGGTCGGCGGCGGCCAGCCCGGCCACGCCGCCCCGCCGACGGCCCACACCCGGAACCTCGGTCACCGAGGCTCCGGGGGGTTCGGCGGCCAGGGGTGCGTCGGTCGGCACCTCGGTGTCATCGGGCCGTTTGGCCCGCAGCCGGGACGGGAGCAGACCGTTGCGCCGGGCTCGGCCCACCCGGGGGGTCCCGGTGGGCCGCGAGGGTGAAGAGTCGAAGAATTCCTCGTCCGGGACGGCCGGTGGGTCGGAGGCGGTCGGCCGCACCGGTGGGCCGGAGGCCGAGGGTCCGTCGGCCGCAGCCGCTACCGGCGCCTGGCTCCAACTCTCCACCGACGGGTCGGCCGACGTACCTGTCGTTGTCTCTGCCGGCCGGTCTGCCGTCCGGTCTGCCGGCCGGTCTGCCGTCGTCGCTGAGGTCAGGTCTTCGGGCCGGACGGTCTCGCGGTCGATGGTACGGCGCGAGGCGAAGAGGACCTCGCCCCCCGCTGCGGCAGCGGCCACCGGGAGGTCATCGGTTGCCAAGGTCTCCCCCGGCCCACCGGCCAGGGGGCCCACCGCCGCCACCGGTTCGGTGATCGGCTCGATGGTCGTCGGCGGTGGGTCATCGGCTTCGATGACCGGCCGCCGACCGGTGGGCAGTGGCGGCGAGGACTCGAGATCGAACTCCCAGGGTCGCCGGTCGACGTCGAACCCCTCGGACTCGTCCAGTGAGCCCAGAGCCACCGCGTCGTCGCCGAACATGGCCGGCTCGAACTCCTCGTCGTGGGCCACCCAATCGGCGTCCTCTTCCCGCCACGATGGTCCGCCGATGGTCGAGCCGGTGTCGTCGGCCGAGTCGCGGGCCAGCACCGCCGGTACCTGGCCGGTGGGCGGTTCGGTCCAGTGCGGCAGTTCGGTGGGGGGAAGGGCGTTGCTGGGCACGGCCGTCTGGCCCGGTACGACCGGACTGACCACCGTTCCCGCCTCCGCCTCCCCTGGCTCGCTGGTCAGCCGGACCGACGACTCACCGAACCCGCCGTCCGCTCCGGTCTGGGGCTGCGGGTCCCAGCCGGCCCCGGCACTCTGTTCGTCGGTGGGCGACTCCTGGCGGGGGACGGCAGGCAGGACCGAGGTGGCCTCACCGGCGGGCTCTGCCCCGACGATGCGGATGCGGTCGGTGGCGGGACCGGTGAACTCGGGGCGCGGCGCGGGATCCTCTGTGTCGGTCACATCATCGTCTCGCCCGTCAGGGACGTCGTCCACGTCGGTTGTGTCCTCCCGTCGACCGGGCCGGGGCCCGATCCGATTCAGATTTCGAGGAGCTCTTGCTCTTTGTGGGCCAACAGCTTGTCGATGGCCGCCACGTGTTCGTGGGTGATCCGGTCGAGGTCCTTTTCGACCCTGTCGAGCTCGTCGTTGGAGAGCTCTCCCTCCTTTTGCATGTTGTCCAACTCGTGCCGGGCCGAACGGCGGGCGTTCCGTACACCGATCCGGCCGTCCTCGGCCTTCTGCTTGACCACTTTGACCAGCTCTTTGCGACGCTGCTCGGTGGGGATGGGGAACGACAACCGGATGACGGTGCCGTCGTTCGACGGGGTGATGCCGAGGTCCGAACTCTGCAACGCCTTCTCGATGGCCGGCAGCGAGCTCTTGTCGTAGGGCGAGACCACCAGCAGCCTGGCCTCGGGAACACTGAATCCGGCCATCTGGCGCAGCTCGGTGTCGGTACCGTAGTAGTCCACCTTCAGATGCTCGACCAGCGCCGGAGTGGCCCGGCCGGTGCGGACCGAGCCGAACTCGGCCTGCGTATGGTCGACGGCCTTGGTCATGCTCTCCCGCGCCTCGGCGACAACGAGGTTGATGAGGTCGTCGTCCATCAGCGACCCAGCGTAGCCAGCAGGGTCATCACCGACCTGAGTAGGGGCATCACCTGGTATTTCATCGCACCAGGGTGCCGATCGACTCGCCGGCCAGCGCCCGGGTGATGTTGCCCGGCTCCATCAGGTCGAAGACCCGGATGGGGAGGCCGTTATCCATGCAGAAGGTGATGGCGGTCAGGTCCATGACCCGCAGGTCTTTGGCCACCACCTCCATGAACGAGATCTCGTCGTAACGGGTGGCGGTGGGGTCGAGACGAGGATCGGCGCTGTACACCCCGTCCACCCCGCCGTGGGTCCCTTTGCACAACAGGTCGGCTTCGATTTCGGCGGCGCGCAGGGCGGCCGAGGTGTCGGTCGTGAAATAGGGGTTCCCCATGCCGGCGGCGAACACCACGACCCTTCCCTTCTCGAGGTGGCGAATGGCCCGGCGGCGGATGTAGGGCTCGGCCACCTCCGCCATCTGCACGGCCGACAGGACGCGGGTCGGCTGGTCGTGGTGCTCGAGGGCGTCCTGGAGGGCCAGGGCGTTGATGACCGTGCCCAGCATGCCCATGGTGTCCGAGGTGGCCCGGTCCATACCGGCCCCGGCCCCGGTGGTCCCCCGCCAGATATTGCCCCCACCGACCATGACGGCCAGCTCGAGTTCGAACTCCGAACGGGTCTGGGCGATCTCGAGGGCGAGGCGCTCGACCACGTGGGCGTCGATGGTTTCGTCCGAGGCGGAGGAGGCCAACGCCTCTCCCGACACCTTCAGGACGACGCGTCGCGGTTCACCCACCGTCGCCTCAGTCGCCCACGACGACCTGGGCGAATTGCGTCACCGTGGCCGGGCCCAGGAGGTTGGCGATGGTCTGTTTCTCGTTCTTCACATAGGACTGGTCGAGGAGAACCCGCTCTTTGTACCAGCCCCCCAACCGGCCTTCGACGATCTTGTCCAGGGCGGCATCGGGCTTGCCCTCGTTGCGGGCGATCTTCTCCACTGTCTCCCGTTCGGCCGCCACATCCTGGGCGGGGACGTCGTCCCTCCCGATGTAGGTGGGTCGGGCGAAGGCGATGTGGGTGGCCACGTCGTGGGCCAGCTCCTGGGTGCCCCCGTCGAGAGCCACGACCACGGCGTTGACGCCCCGGCCGGCCTGGAGGTGCAGGTAGGTGTCGACCACCCCGCCGGCGGGGGCCTCGATGCGGACCACTCGGCCGATCGAGATGTTCTCCTTGAGGGTCACCTTCAACCGCTCGAGCTCGTCGGTGAGCTCACCGGTGGCACTCTCGCCCTTGGTGGCCACCCGATCGGCCAATCCCTGCACCAGGGCCACGAAATCGTCCGACTTGGCCACGAAGTCGGTTTCGGAACGCAGCTGGACGATGGAGGCCACGCCCTCGGCCCGCCCGATGGCCACGGCACCCTCCGATGCCTCGCGGTCGGCCCGCTTGGCCTGGCTGGCCAGACCCTCGGTGCGCAACCAGGTAATGGCCTGGTCCATGTCGCCGTCGTTCTCCTCGAGGGCGCGCTTGGCGTCGAGCATGCCCACTCCGGTCCGCTGGCGGAGGGCCTGAATGTCTTTGGCGGAAAAGGATGCCACGGTCAGCCCTCCTCGCTCGCCACCGCGCCCTGGTCGCTGGCGTCCGCGGCGGTTGTCGTTGCCGCCGGCGACGGCCGGTTCGACGGGTCGGCTGTCGGCTCCTCGGCCGAGGGGGCCGGGGCGTCAGCCGGGGTCACCTCCGCGGTGCTGTCGGCCGGTGTGCTCGGGCTGGCCGCGGGCCGGGGGGCGGCTTCGGCCGGCGGGGCCGGGGTGGGCGCCGGAGTGATCGGCTCGGTGGCGGTCGCCGCCGCCGGTGCGTCGGACACCGGAGTGGAGGGCGCCGGGGTGGGCGCGCTGTCGGTCTCGGTGTCGGTGGTGGTGGCGGTGGGCGCCGGCGGTGGGGGTATGGGGGCGGACGTCGGAGCCGGGGCGGTGGTCGTCGCCGGTGGGGCCGGTGGGGTGGGCGCCGGCCGCTGCTGGGCGATGAACCGGCCCTCCATGACGGCGTCGGCCACCACCCGGCACAGCAGGGTGCCCGAGCGGATGGCATCGTCGTTGCCCGGGATCACATGGGTGATCACGTCGGGGTCGCAGTTGGTGTCGACCACCGCCACCACCGGGAGGCCCAGCTTGTTGGCCTCGGTGACGGCGATGTGCTCCTTTTTGGTGTCGATCACGAAGATGGCGTCGGGCAGCCGATCGAGGCTCCGGATGCCGCCGAGGTTGCGCTGCAGCTTGTCGAGCTCCCGGACGTGACGGAGCGCCTCTTTTTTGGGCATGGCGTCGAAGTCGCCGGCCCTCTGCATGGCCTCGAACTCCTTCATGCGCTTCACCCGGGCCGAAACCGTCTGGAAGTTGGTGAGCATCCCTCCCAACCAGCGCTCGTTGACATAGGGCATCCCGCAGGCGTCGGCGTAGGTGGCCACCGGACCCTGGGTCTGCTTTTTGGTGCCCACGAAGAGGACCGTGCCGCCGCCGGCCACCAGATCCCGGATGTAGCCGTAGGACTCCTCGATCCCTCTCATCGTCTGGCGGAGGTCGATGAGGTAGATCCCGTTGCGCTCGCCGAGGATGAATCGGCGCATCTTGGGGTTCCAGCGACGGGTCTGGTGTCCGAAGTGGACGCCCGCGCCCAACAACTGCTTCATGGTGACGACGGCCATTTAACTGCTCCTTGTTACGGTTGATGTTCACCGACCGCAGCGCCCCTGGCGAGGGGCGACCGTGGACGCGGTCGGGTGCGGTAGAAATCCGACTGGTCGTCCCGCCGGTTGACGGGACGGTCACATGGTAGTGCCATCCGGCCGGGGGGCTCCACCCGGGGGTGAGACCCGGGGTGGCAGCCGCGACTCGGGCTACTCAGCTGGCCGTGGTGGTGGTCACCCGGGTCGAGCCGGTGGCTCCCCGGGGGGAGGCCTTGGTGCCGCCCCCATCGGGACGCCTACCCCGTCCCTCCGGCCGGTCCGCCAGTTTGGCCCGGAGCTGGAGAACGGCCTTGGTGTGGATCTGGCACACCCGTGACTCGGTGACCCCGAGGATCTCGCCGATCTCGGCCAGGGTCAGACCTTCGTAGTAGTAGAGGGTGAGGACCGTCTTCTCCCGATCGGCCATCTGGCTGACGGCCTGGATGAGGGCCTCCTTGGTCTCCTTCACCTCGAAGGTGTCCCCCGGACCGGCGGTGCTGTCCGGAAGCGTCTCCCCCAGCGTCGACCGATCGGTCCGATCGCCACCCCGGAAGACCTCGTCGAGAGCGACCACCCCTACGAAAGAGATCTTGCGCAACGCCGTCTGGAACTCGGCGTCGGTCATCTCCAGGTCGGCCGCTACCTCGGCATCGGTGGGCGTGCGGTGCAGGGTGGCCTCGAGCTTGGAATAGGACTGCTCGACGGCGCGGGCTTTGGCCCGGACCGACCGGGGAACCCAGTCGATGGAGCGCAGCTCGTCGATGATGGCCCCCTTGATACGAGGGATGGCGTAGGTCTCGAATTTGATGTTGCGGAGCGGCTCGAACCGTTCGATGGCGTCGATCAGGCCGATGATCCCGTAACTGGCCAGATCGGCTTCGTCCACGTGGCGGGGAAGGCCGACCGACACACGACCGGCCACGTACTTGACCACAGGTGCGTAGTGCACGATCAGCTGATCGCGCAGTGCCCGTGCTCCGGTCTTCTTGTACTCGGTCCACAAGGCATCGATCCCGTGGCCCGCCGCCGATTCCCGTTGCGTCGCCAATTGTCCCCTTACGCCCTTGGATGTGTTCCCGAATAGACCGTGAGCAAACGTTCCTTACTTACATGAGTGTAGACCTGGGTGGTCTGGAGACTGGCGTGACCCAGCAGTTCCTGGACCACACGCAGGTCGGCCCCGCCATCCAGGAGGTGGGTGGCGAAGGTGTGGCGGAGGGCATGGGGGTGGGTGGGAACCGGGGACCGGCGGTCGATGATCCGGCGTACGTCCCGGGGTCCGAGCCGGCTGCCCCGCCGGTTGAAGAAGAGGGCGGCGGAGGATTCAGGGCCGGCCAGGACCGACCGGTGGCCCTCCAGCCAGGCCACCACGGCCTGGGCCCCCTGCTGGTGGATGAGGACCTGGCGCTGCTTGGACCCCTTGCCGGTCACCGTGACTACCCGCCGCCGGATGTCGATGTCGTCGACATCCAGTCCGCACAGCTCGGCCACCCGCATCCCGGTGCCGTAGAGCAATTCGAGCACGGCATCATCACGGCGGTCGACAGCTGTGGCTGTGGTCATCGGTGTGGACGTGCTCCCCGGCGTGGCCGGGCCCCCGGTGTCGACCGGGCCGGAGTCGGCAGAGTCCGGTCCGGGGGCAGCGGTGGGGGGCGCCGGATCGAGCAGCTGGGTCAGTTCGGCATGGCCGAGGATGCGGGGCAGGCGGGAGTCGGGCGTGGGGGCCGAGAGGCTGCGGGACGGGTCGGCGACGACGAGCCCCCGCTTCACGGCCCACTGGAAGTAGCACCGCAAGGAGGCTGCCGTCCGGGCGATGGTGGAACGGGCGTACCGCCTGGTGGCCATGAAGGCCAGATAGCGACGCAGGACGATCCGGTCGACGTCGGCCGGTCGGTGGGTGCCTCCCCGCTCGGCCCACTGGGCGAAGCGCTCGATGTCCGATGAGTAGGCCCTCACCGAGGCTGACGACAGTCCACCCACCGACCGGCGGAACGCGTCGATCTCCCACGGCACACGAAAACAGTACCCGGCCCGCTCCTTTCCATCGGGCACCTTCCCCCTTCACCTGGGCATTCTGACCCGGTGCCCCGTAGGTTGGAGGGTCGGTCGATTGCCCCCCGTCACCGCGGCGACAGGGCTAACGTCAGGAAGTCGCACGGAGCATTTCGCCCCATTCGGCAGGTTGCCCATGACACCGGCGCCTTTTCGTGCGACGTCCGCACCAAACTCATGGGGTCGGCAGGTCTGCGAACCTTCCGACCACGGCCCTAAGGGGGAACATGTCTGACCGCATCGACCGACGTTCGTTCATGGCCCGGGGGGCGGCCGCCGGAGCGGGACTGGCCGTCATCGGAACGGCGGGCGGCCTGCTGGATGCTTGCAGCTCGGGTTCGGGTTCATCAACGTCCTCGTCCACCAGCACGGGTCATCCCAACGGCGTGTCGACGGCTACCCCCAAACCGGGCGGGCAGCTCATCTTCGGGGTCGACGCCGAAGAGAAGGGATTCTCTACCACCCAGGGCACCTACGACGAGGTGGGCATCCTCTACGCCCGCACGGTCTTCGACCCCCTCATGATCATCGGGGCCGACGGCACGCCTCAGCCTTACCTGGCCCAGTCGGTGACCCACAACTCGGACTACACGGTATGGACCATCACCCTGCGGCCCAACCTGGTCTTCCACAACGGGGCCCCGTGCGACTCCGCCGCCCTGGAGGCCAATCTCACCGCCCAGAGGGCATCGGGGCTGGTCGGGCCGGTGCTCACCAACGTGGCCTCGACCTCGGTGGTCAACTCGCTGACGGTGACCGTCACCATGAAGACTCCCTGGGTCCCCTTCGACTTCTACCTGACCGGCGGGATCGGAGGGCAGGTCGCCTATGTGGCCGAACCGAACTGGCTCAACTCCAACAGCCAGACCAATCCCATCGGCACCGGCCCTTTCGTGTTCCAGGAGTGGATCCCGAACGACCACTTCACCGCCACCAAGAACCCGCACTACTGGCGGCCGGGCCTGCCCTACCTGGACAGCATCACCTACAAGCCCATCCCCGATCCCGACCAACTGCTGGCCACCCTCCAGTCGGGCGGCGTCGACATCATGCACACGGACACGGCGGACGCCATCCTCACCCTGCGGGCCGACACCTCTCTCGGCTACATCGATGACACCAACCTCGCCGTCGGCGAACCGGACATGGGCTGTCTTCTGCTCAATCTGTCCAAGCCCCCCTTCGACAACCTGAAGGCCCGCCAGGCGGCGGCCTATGCCATCAGCTCCAAGGAGTACGTGGCCGTCATCGACAAGGGAGTCAATCCCACCTCCAACGGGCCGTTCACCACCAACTCCCCCTACTACGTGGCCGACAACGGGTTCCCCGAGTACAACCCGTCGATGGCCAAGCAGCTGGTCCAGGAAGTCGAGCACGATACCGGTCAGCCCCTGTCGGTCACCCTCAACCATGTTCCCGACTCCAACACCACCAAGATCGCCGAGTTCCTGCAGCAGCAGTTGCAGGCCGCGGGCATGACCGTCACCCTCAGCCCCATCCAGCAGGCCCAGATCATCAACACGGCGTTGCTGGGCACGTTCGAGGCTCAGGTGTGGCGTCAATTCAATGCCGTCGATCCCGATCTCAACTACATCTTCTGGAGCCCCACCAACGCCACCACCCCGGGCTTCGCCATCAACATGGCCCGCAACACCGATCCGGCTATGGAGACCGCCCTGCAGAAGGGACGCCAGTCCCCCAGCCAGGCCGATCGGATCGCCGCCTACCAACTGGTGAGCAAGCTCATGGGGCAGGAGATCCCCTATATCTGGTACGACCGGACCGTGTGGGCCATCGGAGCCCAGCCCAAGGTGGAGAACTTCGCCAACCCGACGACGCCGGCCGGAGGTAAAGCTCTGGCTTTCTTCGGTGGCGACATCTGGCCCACCCAGATCTGGCTCAACTCCTGACTCTTACCCCCCGTCTCGCCGCCGAGCGGGGGGTAAGGCGTGGGATGATCGGACCATGAGCCGGATCCTGGTGGTCGAAGACGACGAGCGGATCCGGTCCTCTATGCGCCTCGCCCTCGAAGACGAGGGCTACAACGTCGAGGACGTGTCGAGCGGCGAGGACGCCGTGTCCCGATTCCACGACAACCCCTTCGAGCTGGTCCTCATCGACCTCATGCTCCCGGGCATCGACGGGTTCGAAACATGCCGGAGCCTGCGCCGCCAGAGCACGGTTCCCATCATCATGGTGACCGCCCGCTCCGACACCCATGACGTGGTGGCCGGTCTCGAGGCGGGGGCCGACGACTACGTGACGAAGCCTTTTGTGGCCAAGGAACTGGCGGCCCGTATCCGGGCTCTCCTGCGGCGCTCGCGCGCGGAGGACTCGGGCGACTCTGTCCTCGGCTTCGGGGACGTCGAAATCGAACCGGAAGCCGGCGTGGTCCGCCGGGGCGGCGAGGAGGTCCACTGTACGCGGACCGAGTTCCGCCTCTTGTGCGAACTGGCCGACCATCCGGGCAAGGTCTTGAGCCGCGAACATCTCCTGGAACAGGTGTGGGGTTACGACTACTTCGGTGACGGGCGTCTGGTCGACGTCCACGTGCGTCGACTGCGCACCAAGGTGGAGCCGGACCCGGCCAATCCCCGCTTCATACTCACAGTCCGGGGCATGGGCTACAAGCTGGCGGTGTGACCCGTGGCTTCGGCTGAACAGCCCCCGGTAGGCGTGACTCCCCCCACCGCCGGGCCAGCCGACGAAGAGCCGGCGACCGGTGCCGCTCCCCCACCCGTCCGGCGCACCCGCCTGTCGGCCGAGCTGGGTCTGCGGGCCCGGGTCACCGCCACCTTCGCCATCGGAGCGCTGGCCCTCTCGACACTCATGGCCGGCATCACCTACTTCGCCGCCCGTCAGAGTTTCCTCAACGAACGTCAGACGGCCGACCAGCGGCAGGCATTCGCCAACGCCTCGTTGATCCAGAACTCACTGCGGTCGCCGGGAACACAGGTCAACCAGCTGATCGAATCGGTGGACACCCTTCCCGGCTCGCGGTCCGTTCTTCACAGCCGTGGTCAGTGGTATGCCACCTCTATCTCGGTGAGCGAAAGCGCGGTGCCGGAACGCGAACGCACCCTGGTCCTGTCGGGGACACCGGCCTCCCAGGTCTTCGAACTGAGCGGCACACCCGAACTGGTCATCGGCGTTCCCCTGCCGGCCGTGCACGCCACCTACTTCGAGGTGTTCTCGTTGGCCGAGCTGGACGGCACCCTGCGCACCCTCGCCTTTGCCCTGGGGGCGGCGGCCCTCGTGACCACCTTGGCCGGCGCCGCCCTGGGTCGGTGGGCCACCGGGAGGGCACTCCGACCCCTGAGTGATGTCACCGATGCCGCCGTGGCCATCGCCGACGGCGATCTCGACACCCGGGTGGAGGCCGGGGACGATGTCGACCTCCAGGAGCTGGCGTCCGCCTTCAACCGGATGACGGCCAACCTCCAGGATCGGATCGAGAGGGAGGCCCGCTTCACCTCCGACGTCAGCCACGAGCTCCGGTCGCCGCTGACCACCCTGTCCGCCACCGTCGGTGTCCTCGAGGCTCATCGGGCCGAGCTGGATCCGCGGGCCCAGAGCGCGCTGGATCTGCTCGACGGCGACCTCCAGCGGTTCACCCGGATGGTGGATGACCTGTTGGAGATCTCCCGATTCGATGCCGGCTCGGCCGAGCTCTCCCTCGACGAAGTCGACCCCGGCGAGCTGGTCCGCAGGGCGGTGACGGCCTCAGCTGTCATGCGCAGCAACGGCCACCGCCCGTCGGAGCTGCCCGTCCAGGTCGAACCCGGGGTCGAGGGTGTGCGCCTGCGGGTGGACAAACGGCGCTTCGAGCGGGTGATGGCCAACCTGGTCGACAACGCCGCCCTCTACGCCGGTGGGGCCACACGGGTCATCGTCGAGCGCTACCCGGCGGAGACCGACGACACCGGGCCGCCGCCCACCATTCGGGTCATCATCGAGGACCACGGGCCGGGCATCCCCCCCCAGGAGCGCCTTCATCTCTTCGAGCGCTTCTACCGCGGCAGCCGGTCCGGCCAGCGGGAGTCGAGCGAAGGCACCGGACTGGGGCTGTCACTGGTGGCTGAACACGTCCGTCTCCACGGTGGCTCGGTGTGGATCGAGGATGCCCCCCAGGGCGGCTCGCGGTTCGTCGTCGAGTTGCCCCTCTCACCGGACGACACCGTCGGGAGTCAGGTGTGACCAGCCGACCCCGGCGCTGGCTGTGGCTGCCGGCTTTGACCGTGGTGGCCGTGGGCGCAGCGGCCTGTGGGATCCCCACCTCGGCCTCGCCCACCGCCATCGCCAGGGCGAACGTTCCCTTCCACCTGCTCCGCCCGGCCCCGCCCACCACCGTCCCGCCGGTGGCGCCGGCCACAGTGTCCGTGTCGGAGACCATCTACATGGTGGGACCCAAACAGAAGGTGGTGGCCGTCTCCCGCTATGTGCCCATACCGGCCAGCCTGAGCGAGATCCTCGGCGGCCTGCTCGAGGGTCCGACCGATGCTGAGTCGCGATTCGGACTCCAGAGCTTCTTGACCGGCGGTAAGACGACGGTCAAGGCCACCGTGGTCGGTGGTATCGCCACCGTCGACTTCACCACCAACCCGGTCCAGGTGGTGGGGACCGACCAGACACTGGCCATCGCCCAGGTCGTCTACACCGCCACTCAGCAATCCGGTGTCACCGGTGTCGTCTTCCAGATCGCCGGTCAGCCCATCGAGGTGCCCACGGCCAGTGGGGTCCAGGTGCCCGGGCCGGTCAACCGCAGTGCCTACGCCCCTCAGGCCCCCAGCGCCTGAGCCGGCGTCGGACCGGCGACCGACTCAGGTCCGGCCCGGTGACCAGTCGATGCGGGGGGCATCGGCCCACAGGTGCTCGAGGTCGTAGAACTGACGCCACTCGTCGAGGAACAGGTGTACCAGAAAGTCGCCGTAGTCCATCAGTATCCAGTGAGCGTCATCGAGACCCTCCACCCGGAGCGGCCGGCGGTCCGCCGCCTCCGCCACCTGCCGCTCCACCTCGTCGACCATCGTCCTCACCTGGCGGCTGTTGCGACCGCTGGTGATGACGAATGCATCGGTGATGGCCAGGAGCTCGGCCATGGCCAAGATCACGGTCGACTCCCCCGATTTCGCATCAGCGGCCCGGGCCGCCACCATGCACTCGTTGGGAACGAACGGCTCGACCTGCTCGACGAGCGGGACGGTACTGGATGTTGTCAACGGTTGCCTCCTCGTGACGCCGGGGCGCCCTGGATGGATGTGAGCTGATCGAGAGGGTGGACAGGAAGCCGATCACCCGGAATTCCCTGGGCTACATCGACCCCCGCAGAGATCACTTGGGACGGCGCCGGCCGGTTGCGGGCGAAGGCGACGATAAGAAGCGTGATGAGAACGCACACCGTGATCAACAAGGCACACCCTAGCGAGATGCGCCGGCGCTGTCGCCGGTCGGCCCTCAACTGCTGGCGCCGGAGGGTCGGGGCAGGAGGCGTGGGGGGCGTCGGAACCGCCGGGGCAGGCTCGACCGACGGAGGAAGAGGGGCTCCCGGGGCTGGTGAGTGTGGGGATGGGGCGGAACCGGTGGTGGCGTCCGACTCGTCCGGCCTGGTCCCCGCGGTCATCTCCCCGTAGCGTACAGACCCCGTCGCTCGATGCAACGGACCACCACGTCGGGAACCAGCCCTCGCACCGTCCGACCCGAAGCCAACCGGTCCCGCAGGTCGGTGCTCGACACATCGAAAGGTGCGACGGGCACTGTCACCGTTCGCCATCCCGGGGGTGCGTCCACCGGGGGCGAGCCGGGCCGGCCCACCACAGCCAGGGTGACCAAGGGGCGCAGGGCCGGTTCATCGTGCCAGGTGGTCAGACCCCCGACCACATCGGATCCCACCACCAGCACGATGGCGGCCCCGGGCTCTTCCTCTCCGAGCTGGCGAACGGTGTCGATGGTGTACGACGGACCACCCCGGTCGATCTCCAGGCGCGACGCCTCGAGACCGGGCCACTCGGTCACCGCCGCCTCGACCATGGCCCATCTGTCCTCCGCTCCGGTCAGCGTCCTCTCCCCTTCTTTCTGCCAGGGCTCGTTGGCCACCACCAGGAGCATGCGGTCGAGATCGAGGGCCCGGCGCACGGCGTCGGCCACTTCGAGATGGGCTGTGTGCACCGGATCGAAAGTCCCCCCGAAGAGGCCTATGCGGGTCGTGCCCGCTTGGTCCACTAGGACCCCGCCAACGCCGCCACCACCGGTGCGAACGCCTCCATCTCCGCTTCGTGGATCACGATGTAGGAGAAACCGAACGACTCTCGACGTTGACGCAGGGTTTCGGTGATCTCCGGTACGGAGCCGATCATGGCCACCGGCGAACCGGCGATCTGGTCGGGGGTGACCGAAAGGACGGGGGCCAGTCCGGCGATCACCTCCTTGCCGTTGGGCACGATCTGGACCAGGAAGGTCAGGCACTGCAATTCGAGCTGGTCGAACCGCGGGCCGGCGGCCTGGCGGATCCACTCGACCCGCTGGTGGTAGTAATCGGCGCCGGTGGTCTCGAGCACCTCCGGACCGATGTAGCCGGCGGCCAAGCTGGGATTGACCCCGACGATTTCGGCCTGGCGGGCGGCGAGGCCGAGCACACGCCGACCTCCCCCACCGATGATCACCGGAGGATGGGGACGCTGGACGACCTCGGGACCACCCACCGCTCCGGCCAGCTGGTAGTACTGCCCGTCGAAGGTGGCCGTGCCGGTCGACCACAGTGCCTTCATGACGGCCAGGCTCTCGGCCATGCGGGCAATGCGGGTGCCGGGGGGATCGGCCTGAATGCCCGACTGCTCATAGTCGGTGGTCATCCAGCCCGCCCCCAGCCCGAACTCCACCCGACCCTCGGAGAAGAGGTCGAGGGTGGCGATCTCCTTGGCCAGGACCAGCGGATGGCGGTAGTCGTTCCCGAAGACGAGCGAACCCACCCGGAGGGTGGTGGTGGCTTCTGCTGCCACCGTCAAGGCCACCAGGGGGCCGAACTGGTCCTCGAAGTGGTCGGGGATGAAGATGGTCGAGTACCCGAGGTCTTCCACCTTGCGGGCAAGGGACCGCCAGTCCGGCCCGGAGGCGGCTCTCGACAACTGGACGCCGAAGCGGAAGGGGAACATGCCCCGAGCCTAGGTCGGGAGGCTTTACGCTGGTGGTGTGCCCCCTCGCTCCGTGCCGCCCATCTGGGCTCCCGATTCGTGGCGGGCCCGACCGGCCGTTCAGCAGCCGGTCTGGCCCGATCAGGGCGATCTCAAACGGGTCCACGCCCGGCTCAGCGGGCTTCCCCCCCTGGTGTTTGCCGGCGAAGCCCGGCACCTGACCAGGGCGCTGGGCCAGGCCGCCGACGGACAGGCCTTCGTCCTCCAGGCCGGCGACTGCGCCGAATCGTTCGCCGACTTCAGTGCTGATGCCATCCGGGACAAGCTCAAGGTCATCCTGCAGATGGCGGTGGTGCTGACCTACGGATCGGGTGTTCCCGTGGTCAAGCTCGGACGCATCGCCGGGCAGTTCGCCAAACCCCGGAGCTCGCCCACCGAGCAGGTCGGCGATCAGATCATCGATTCGTTCCGCGGTCACATGGTCAACGACGACCTCCCCGAAAGGGCGGCCCGCGTTCCCGATCCCGAGCGGTTGATCTCCGCCTACCACCAGTCGGTGTCCACCCTCAATCTCCTACGCGCCTTCACCAAAGGGGGGTTCGCCGACCTGAGCCAGATCCACGCCTGGAACCAGGAGTTCGTAGCCTCCTCGACAGAAGGACAGCAGTTCGAGGGCATCGCCGAAGGCATCGACCGGGCCCTCCGCTTCATGGCCGCCTGCGGGATCGACCTGGTGGCCGAGGACTCCCTCCACGAGGTCGACTTCTGGACCAGTCACGAGGCCCTCATCCTCGACTACGAAGAGGCCCTGACCCGCCGCGACTCCCTTTCCGGCCAATGGTACGACTGCTCGGCCCATATGTTGTGGGTGGGTGAGAGGACCCGACAGCCCGACGGCGCCCACTGCGAGTTCCTGTCGGGCATCCACAATCCGGTCGGGTCGAAGGTGGGACCGACCGCCACGCCCGACGACGTCGTCGAGCTGTGCCAACGGCTCAACCCGGAGCGGATTCCGGGACGTCTCACCCTGATCACCCGGATGGGCGTGGACGCCATCGACGACGCCCTGCCGCCTCTCCTGCGGGCCGTGGGCGCCGAGGGACACCCGGTGGTGTGGGTATGCGACCCGATGCACGGCAACACGTTCACGGCCGAAGGGGGTCAGAAGACCCGGCGATTCGACGACATCCTGGGTGAGCTCACCGGTTTCTTCCGCGCCCACCGCGCCGCGGGGACCTGGCCCGGCGGGGTCCATGTGGAACTGACCGGCGATGACGTCACCGAGTGTCTGGGTGGGGTGGAGGACATCGTGGAGGGTCAGCTCCACCAGCGCTATACGACCACATGCGACCCCCGTCTCAACGCCCGTCAATCCCTTGACCTGGCCTTTGCCGTGGGCGAGCTGCTCGCCGTCTGAAGGTCGTCCCCCCTTTGTCACGGGAAGGTCATTGACCTTCCCTCCGACCGGAACGAGAATGGTCGGGCCCCGCTCGGTGGCACCGTAGGAATGCCGGCCCCGTCGCCCGCCACCGGCGTCGGCGTTGCCCGGTGGCCACACCCCCCAAATCAACGGAGATGCCTCCTGATGCCGTTCCCGCGTGCCCATTCCCCTGTCGGACGCCGATGGCGCCAGGGACATTGGGCGCGGTGGAGTGGAGGAGCCGTTCTCATCCTTACCCTGGTAATGCTCGGACCGCTGGTGGTGGCCGGGCAGCCCACCGCATCGGCCGCCAGCCCACGGTCCACCACCACACAGGTATCCGCCTACTGGCTGGTGGCCGCCGACGGGGGCATCTTCGCCTTCGGGGGCGCCCCCTTCTACGGCTCGATGGGTGGGCATGCACTCAACCGGCCGGTGGTGGGCATGGCCGGGGTGCCCAGCGGGGGTGGCTACTGGGAGGTGGCTTCCGACGGCGGCATCTTCTCGTTCGGTGACGCCCACTTCCACGGGTCGACCGGCAACATCACCCTCAACAAGCCGGTGGTGGGCATGGCCGCCACCCCCGACGGAAACGGCTACTGGTTGGTGGCCTCCGACGGCGGCATCTTCTCCTTCGGTGACGCCCACTTCCACGGGTCGACCGGCAACATCACCCTCAACAAGCCGGTGGTGGGCATGGCCGCCACCCCCGACGGAAACGGCTACTGGTTGGTGGCCTCCGACGGCGGCGTGTTCGCCTTCGGTGACGCCCACTTCTACGGGTCGACCGGCAACATCATTCTCAATCAGCCCATCGTGGGGATGGCGGTAGCCCCTCACGGGCTCGGTTACTGGTTCACCGCCGCCGACGGTGGCGTGTTCGCCTTCGGCGACGCACCGTTCTACGGGTCGCTGGGCGACATTCCCCAGAGCCGACCGGTGGTGGCCATGACGGCCAGCGCCGACGGCAGGGGTTACTGGTTCACCAACAGCAACGGGGCGGTGACCGCCTACGGCGACGCCACCTATTGGGGCTCGGCGCCCCAGGTCATCGCCCAACCGGTGGTGGGGATGGCCCAGGTGGATGCCACCGGGAACTTCAGCGGTTCCTCCTACCCGTCGGGCACCTACGGGTATGACATCTCCAACTACCAGTGCGGGGACCTGCCTCCCTCGCCCCACACCATTGGCATCGTCCAGGTGGTGGGGGTGTCCATGGGGGCCACCAATCCCTGTCTGGCCTCGGAAGCAGCCTGGGCCGGGGGTGGGCTCAATCTGTACATGTACCTGACGTTCGGCGCCGCCGGACACAGCAGCGACGGCAGCTGTGACAACACGGCTTCGCCCGATGCCTGCAATTACGGATTCCTGGCCGCACAGGACGCCTTTGCCCAGGCCCGGGCGGCCGGAGTCAACACCTCAGTGGCCTGGTGGCTCGATGTCGAGCCGGACGTCCCCGGACTGCCGGCCTGGTCCACCAACCTGGCCGCCAATGCCGCCCTGGTGCAGGGAGCCCTCGACGGGTTGCACGCCGAGGGCATCAACAGCGCCGGCATCTACGCCAGCCCCGGCAACTGGAACGGGATCGTGGGCGGCTACCAGCCCGAGGTCCCCTACTGGGCGGCCGACTGGGACATCAGTCCGGCCACCACCTGCGCCAACGTCCGGCGGGTGTTCGGCGGTGCCCTTCTGCCCGCCGGCCCCATTCAGATCATTCAGTACAGCTCGCCCAGCTTCCCCTTGGAGGCCGGCGGCATGAATACCGCTTTCGACAACGACTACGCCTGCTGAACGAAGGGGGCATCCCGGCCCGTCGTCCCAGCGGGGCCGGCCTTCCCAGCGGGGGTGGCGTCGGGGACGGGGGTGGCGTCGTTGTAACCGAGCAGGAGCCAGTGGCCGTCGTCCACCTCCCAGGTGGTGAGCGAGGCGTGGGCCGTACGGAGCCCGAGGCGAGCTCCGTCCCGGCCCCCCTCCACCGGGAGCTTGGACAGTAACGACGCTTCGATGACCCCGGCGTGAGTGGCCACCACCAGCCGTTGTCCGGGATGGCGCTCCACCAGCCCATCGAGGGCGCCGTCCACCCGACGGACGAAGCCGGTCCAGCTCTCCCCGCCGGGAGCAATGGGCCGACCCGGATCACGGTCCCAGTCGACCGCACCGAACCGAGTGATGAACGCCTCCCAGGAAAGGCCATCGGCCTCGCCGGGATGGAGCTCGCACAGGTCGCACTGGGTGACCAGGTCGAGAGGATCCCCGTCGGGCGCCGTCGACCCCCAACCGGAGCGACCCACCAGCGCCGGGGCCAACCGTTGGGCCGTCTCGACGGCCCGGGGCAGGATGCTGGCGTAGAGGGCGTCGGTGCCGACCAGTTCGCCTCCCTCGATGAGCCGGCGGGCCAGGGCGTCGACCTGCTCCCTGCCCCGGGCCGTGAGGCCCCGGCAACCCACCACGCCACCACAGACACCCGACACGTTGCACTCCGCCTCTCCGTGGCGGATCAGCACCACCCGGGTGGCGCCGGGCCGAGGCACCGACTGGGTACGCACACCGTCGGGTGGCCCCGCCGGTGCAGGGTCGTGGCCGGCCCCGGCCAATCCGCCGAAACCGGTGCCGTCGGTCACGCCAGTTGGCCGACGAAATGCTCGAGTTGCCGCAGTGTCCGGCACTCGACCACCGAGTCGCAGTGGACGGCGTACTCACCGACGATGGAATCACCGGAGTTCCAGTAGGCCTGGGGTTCGGGATTGAGCCAGTAGACGTGGCGGGCCCGGTTCTGCAGCTCTTTCAGCACCCAGGCCTGAGAGGCGTGGTAGTTGTTGCGGGCGTCGCCGAGCAGCATGACGCTGCTGCGCGGAGTGATCTCCTCCCCCCACCTCTCCCAGAAGACCGTGAGGGCGTGTCCGTAGTCGGAGTGGCCGTCCACCCAGATCACGTCGGCCTCGGTGTTGATCCGGTGGACCGCCTCGGCCGGATCGTCGACCCCGTCGAAGAATCCACTGACCTCGTCGATGCCGTCGATGAACACGAAGCTCCGCACCTTGGAGAACTGGGAACTGAGGGCGTGCACCAGGTGGAGGGTGAAACGGGCGAAGCTGGCCACCGAACCGGAGATGTCGGCGATGACCACGATCTCCGGTTTGGAGGGGCGGGGGTAGCGGAACTTGGGATCGACCGGCACCCCGCCGGTCGACAGCGAGTGGCGCACGGTGGAGCGGAAGTCGAGGGCGCCCTTCCGCCCGTGACGTCGCTTGCGGGCCAAGCGCACGGCCAGCTTGCGGGACAGGGGCTGGAGCGACTTGCGTAGCGCCACCAGTTCGTCGCGGGTGGCGTGCATGACGTCGATGTCCTCGGGCAGGGGCTTGCGCACCGAACGGGCCAGAGCCTCACTGCCCCGGTCGGCCACCAGGCGCCGCCGGATCTCGTCTTCGATCTCCTTGCGGAGCTGGTCGATGCGGGCCTGGTATTCATCGCGTAGAAGACGCTCCTCCAGCGGGGTGAGGGTGATCGGTGGTCCGGCCTCCCCACCGGTGTCGGCCTGCTCGAGGGCGGGCGCCTGGGCCCGGGCCTGGTCCACCAGACGGTCGAGTACCCCGTCGAGATCGAGGTTCCGCAGAGTCCGGTAGAGGTAGTAGGTGCCGCCGACCGGACGGCCGGCTTCCATACCGGCATAGCGGGAGACCGCCTGGCGGGCGGCGGCCGCCACCATGGCTGGATTGGCGGCCAGGAGCGCCGCATAGAGGAGGTCGGCCAGCTCCTCGGCCGTCATCCCCTCCTGGCCCGCCCCGCCCCGGCCCTGTCCCGACGGCGTCGTGGTACCGGCGGCCGGAGAACCTTGGGCGGTCGGTTCGGTGGGATCGGCCCCCTCTTCGCCGATCTGGTACTCGGGGCCTCGGAGCGAGAAGTAGATCTCGAAGGCCGTCTCGAAGGCCCGCCAGTGGGACGACGACTTCACCAGACTGGCCCCGAGTGTGTACTTGACCGCCTCCCTGTCCTCCAGGGGAACATGCCGAAGGGCCTCGGCGGCGTCGAGATGCTCGGTGAGCGAGACGGGAATTCCTGCCGCCCTCAGCTCGGTGACAAAGCCGGTGAGTAGATCAAGCACGACCGGTGCGGTGCTCAGTCCGGGATCTCGACCCCGGCCAGCTCCTTAGCCGTCCGTTCGATGTCTGATTGGTACTTCAACAGGATGTGGAGGGTGTCGCGGGCCTGCTCGGCATCGATCGACTCCACCCCCAGTACCACCAGGGTCCGCGCCCAGTCGAGGGTCTCCGACACCGACGGGTCCTTCTTCAGGTCCAGGGTACGGATGGAACGGACGATCCGGGCCACCTGATCGGCCAGGGCCTGACTGATGCCGGGCACCCGGGTCTCGATGATGGCCCGCTCCCGATCGAGCTGCGGATAGTCGATGTGCAGGTACAGACAGCGGCGCTTGAGGGCCTCCGACAGCTCCCGCGTGTTGTTGGATGTGAGGAAGACCAAGGGGATCTGTGTGGCCCGCACCGTGCCCAACTCCGGGATCGAGACCTGGTACTCCGACAGGATCTCCAACAGGAGGGCCTCGGTCTCCAGCTCGACCCGGTCGACTTCGTCGACCAGGAGCACCACCGGCTCGGGCGAGCGGATGGCTTCCAGCAGTGGCCGGGTCAGGAGGAACTCCTCGGAGAAGATGTCTTCTTCGAGGTCCTGCCACGACGATCCCGAATCGGCCTGGATCCGGAGCAGCTGCTTTTTGTAGTTCCACTCGTACAGGGCCTTGGACTCGTCGAGGCCCTCGTAGCACTGCAACCGGATGAGCCGACTCCCGGTGAGGAGGGCCACCGATTTGGCCAGCTCGGTCTTTCCGGTTCCGGCCGGACCCTCGACCAGCACCGGCTTGGCCAGTCGATCGGCCAGGAAGACGACGCCGGCGATACCATCGTCGGCCAGGTAGTGCACGTCGGCCAGGCCCTGGCGCACCCCGTCGATGGACGCGAAGCGGGGGGCGCCGGCCACCGGAAACCCGGAGTGGATCCGCTCGACCGGATCGAGGGGATCAGTGACTTCGGTCATGGACGCACCTGCCCGTCCCCGGTGACCACGTACTTGACCGAGGTCAGCTCGGTCACACCCATCGGACCGCGGGCGTGCAATTTCTGGGTGGAGATGCCGATCTCGGCGCCGAGGCCCAGCTGCTCCCCGTCGATGAAACGGGTGGAGGCATTGACCAGCACGGCGGCCGCGTCCACCTCGGTGGTGAAACGGTTGGCCGCGGCCAGATCGGCGGTCACGATGGCCTCCGAGTGACCCGACCCGAAGCGGGCGATGTGGTCGATGGCGGCATCCAGGTCGTCGACCACCGCCACCGCCAGAGTCAGGTCGAGGAACTCGGTAGCGAAGTCCTCGTCGCTGGCCGCCCCCACTCCGGGCAGGATGGCCCGAGCGGCACCGTCGCCGACCAGGGTCACGCCCACCAGTGATGCGGCCACCCGGGGCAGAAAGGCGTTGGCCACGTTCCGGTGGACCAGAAGGCTCTCCGCGCTGTTGCACACGCCCGGACGATGAGTCTTGGCATTGACGACGATCGACTCGGCCATGGCCAGATCGGCAGCCCGGTCCACATAGACGTGGCAGTTGCCGGCTCCGTCGATGACGAACGGCACCCGGGCGTTCTCCCGCACCGATGCCACCAAGGAGGGGCCGCCGCGGGGTATGAGGCAGTCGATGAGGCCCTCGAGCTGCATGAAGGCGACGGCCGAGGCCCGGCTGGTCTCCTCGATCAGCACCACTGAGTCGGCCGGCACACCGGCCTTCTCCAGCCCGTCCCGAAGGGCACCGGCGATGACCCCGTTGGTGGCCAGGGCCGACGAGGACCCCCGCAGGAGGGCGGCATTGCCCGACTTGAGGCAGATTCCGGCGGCATCGCTGGTCACGTTGGGACGGTTCTCGTAGATGACGCCGATCACCCCCAGAGGAACCCGGACCCGCCGCACCGACAGCCCGTTCGGACGCACCCAGCCGTCGACCACCTGACCGACCGGATCGGGAAGGGCCGCCACCTGGCGAAGCCCTCCGGCCATGCTCGCCACCCGGGCCCGGTCGAGCCGGAGACGGTCCATGGTGGTGTCATCGGCTCCGGCCCGGTCGGCCCGGGCCACATCGTCGGCGTTGGCCGCCAGGATGTTCTCGACCCGCTGTTCGAGCAGCTCAGCGGCGTGGAGAAGAGCCTCGTTGCGGGCCGCCGAGGAGGTCCGGGCCAACACCCGGCTGGCCTTACGAGCGCGGTGGCCGAGCTCGACCATCGAGGGAACGGATGCGGTTTCCACCGTGTCAGCGTACTTTGTCGTTTCCGCCTCCCCGGCGCCGGGAGCCTGGCCACCAGGGCCGGTCCGGGGGAAACGGGATGGCCCAGCTCACGGAGAGGGACGCCCCGGCCTTCGAGAAGAGGCGCCCTGGCCCTCAACGACGGACGCCCCGGGCTTCCAGGAGAAGGCCGGCGGGTATCTTTTTTTCAAAAACTGGGCAATTTACCGCTTACACCCGATAATTCAGGCCACTTTTGAAAAATGTGTTTGGTGGGCTGGTTGGGTGGACATGATTGAAGGCGTTCGAATCCGTTGAGTAGAGACCCGCCGCTCCGCTCCGGATTCGAGGCCCTGCTCCTCCTTCGGGAGCAGAGGGCCGTCCCCGGTCAGACCAGACGAGGGGCCTAAGTCTGCGGCCGGCCCTCAGTCCAGCACCACCAGGTCATCTCGATGGACCACCTCCGGGGGCACATTCTCCGGCAGCCCGTCGGATCGGCGGCCGGCCCAGGTGTTGACCTGGGACGAATCCAGCTGGACGAGACCCTTGGCGAAGATGGCACCGTCCGGACCGGCGATCTCCACGGCGTCGTCCACCATGAATCGGCCCCGGGCCGAGAGCACCCCGGCGATGAGCAGCGATCGGCCCCGATCGACCAGAGCATGGCGGGCCCCGTCATCCACCACGACCGTCCCCGACGACCCGATGGCAAAGGCGATCCACAGCTTGCGGGCCGGCAAGCGGCGGTCGTGGGGGCGAAACCGGGTTCCGACCCCGGGAGCCGATCCGACGACCTCGGCCAGGACGCCGGGGCGGGCGGCGTCGGCGATGACGGCTTCCACCCCCGACCACACCGCGATTTTGGCCGCCGCCAGTTTGGTACCCATGCCTCCGCTCCCGACTTGGGTGCCGGGGCCTCCGGCGATGCGCTCGAGCTCTTGATCGATCTCGACCACCTCCTCGATGAGCGAGCCGCCACGGGTTCGCCGCGGGTCCTCCGTGAAGAGCCCGGCGGTGTCGGTCAACAGGACCAGCAGGTCGGCCCGAACCAGATGAGCCACCAGTGCAGCCAGCCGGTCATTGTCCCCGAACCGGATGCCCTCGTCGGCCACGGCGTCGTTCTCGTTGACCACCGGGACCACGCCGAGGTCAAGCAGTCGGACCAGGGTCTGACGGGCGTGGAGGTACTGGCTGCGATGAACAAAATCGAGCGGTGCCAGCAGCACTTGGCCGGCCATCAGGCCACCCTTCTCCAGGGCGTCCGACCACACCTGCATCAACCGGTGCTG
The DNA here is from genome assembly GCA_963824645.1 of uncultured Acidimicrobiales bacterium. Taxonomy (GTDB): domain Bacteria; phylum Actinomycetota; class Acidimicrobiia; order Acidimicrobiales; family RAAP-2; genus Bog-756. Next base: position 235,770 of record CAWGQC010000003.1, on the reverse strand, counting down.
GCCCACCGCCGCCACCGCCTGCAGTGTGGCCAGGTCCGAGGGGCGCGGTTGGTCGGGAGCCAGTGAGGTCCATCCGGCGGCGACCGCCCCCGAAGTGACCACCACCACCCGGATGCCGGCGGCGCGGGCCTCACCCACCTCGTCGGCCAGTTTGTCGATGGCGGCGGTGTCCACCCGCCCCGACTCGGTGGTGACCGAGGATGACCCGATCTTGACCACCACCGTCCGCTTGGCGGCGACGGGGCGGGACCCCTCCACGGTCACGATCGGCGGCGGCGGCCGCCGCCGTTGCCGGTGTACTCCGGTTGGTCTCGGGTCCACTCGAAGGCGAGATCGCCGATGTGGACCACGTCACCGTCGCGAGCACCGGCTCGGGCCAGGGCCCGGTCGACACCGATGCGCCGCAATCTTCTCTGCACGTAATCGGCGGCCTCGTCGGAGGTCAGATCATTGAGAGCCACGGCTCGCTCGGCCACCCGGCCCTCCACCCGGAAGGCCCCCTCGCCGATGCGCACGACGGTGAACCCTTCGGCCGCCGGGCGGTGGATGACCACGGTCCCTTCATCGATCGGCTCGGCCGCCCGAGCCGACGCCACCAGAACGGCCAGCCTCCCCACCAGCTGAGTGATCCCCTGGCCGGTCACGGCTGAGATGTCGATATCGGTCCCCGCCCCGGTGCCGTTCCCGTCGGTGCCATCGGTGCCGTCGGTGCCATCGGTGCCGCCCCCAGGCGTTCTGCCGGAGAGCACATCGACCTTGGTCCCGACCACCAGGCGTGGCCGATCGACCAGACCCGGTTGGTAGCGACGTAGCTCGTCGACCAGGACGCGCTGTTGTTCATCGGGGTCGATCCCGGTCACCGGATCGAGCTCCACCATGATCACCAGCGCCCGGGCCCGGGTGATGTGCCGGAGGAACCGGTGGCCGAGCCCTTTGCCCTCGGCGGCCCCTTCCACCAGACCGGGGATGTCGGCCACGGTGAAATCAGCGCCATCGTCGGCCCGGACCACTCCCAGGTGCGGCTCGAGGGTGGTGAATGGATAGTCGGCGATCTTGGGGGTGGCGGCCGAAATCCGGGAGATGAGCGTGGACTTGCCGACATTGGGGAACCCCACCAGGGCCACGTCGGCCACCAGGGCCAACTCCAGGTCGTACCACTGCTCGTGGCCCTTCTCCCCCTGCTCGGCGAAGGTAGGGGCGCGACGCCGGTTGGAGAGGAAGCTGGCATTCCCCCTCCCCCCTCGCCCGCCTTCACCGGCCAACCACCGGTCACCGGCGTGGACCAGGTCGACCAGGAGCGACCCGTCGGACGCCCGGGCCCGGGTGCCCACCGGCACCGGCACCTCGAGATCGGCGCCCCGGGCACCGTGCTTCTTCTTGCCCCCGCCGTGACCGCCGTCACCGCCGCGTCGATGGGGATGGTCACGGAAGGCCAGCAGCGAGGACTGATTGGTCGTTGCCACCAACCACACGCTGCCGCCGTGGCCCCCGTCTCCCCCGTCGGGTCCCCCCCGGTCCACGTGCGCCTCCCGCCGGAAAGCCACCGCCCCCGCCCCTCCGTCGCCGGCTTTCACGTGGAGCTGTGCCTCATCGACGAACCCGGCCATGTGATCGATCCTACCGATGGAGCGTGAGCGGCCCCGAGAGCCGTCGCCTCAGGCGGGGATGAGCAACGTCCGGCGCAGCTGGTCCACCGCGTCGGCTACCCCGAGCCATTGGGCCAGTGCGTCAAAGCTCTCGTAGGTCCCTCGCATCTGGGTGATGAACTCCTCCATCGATTCGGGCATGACCCGCAGAATGGCCGGGGCATGCTCCTCCACCGCGTCGGCGGCATCGGGGTACTCGGCCTTGAGATGCTCCAGCAAGTCGGCCATGGCCGCCCCGCTGAGGGCGTAGTCGTCGACGATGGTCTCATCGGGCACGCCCAGAAAGGCCAGGAGCAGAGCAGAAAGAACCCCCGTTCGGTCCTTGCCGGCGCTGCAGTGGAAGACCGCCGGCAGGGCATCGGGGGCGGCCAGCACCTCGATGGCCCGAGCCAGGGCAGGGGCGGCTTCCGACACCATGTAGGCATAGCGACGGGCCACGTAGGACGCCTCCCGCCACGAGGGCAGCTCTTCGGTGGCCGGAAGGATGTCCATGAGGGGGAGGTGCACGTAGCGCACCGGTACGCGATCGGCCGGGAACCGACCGCGCTGTTCGGCCTCGTCGACCGTGCGCAGGTCGACCACGGTGGCCAGGCCCAGCTGGAACAGGCGGGCGTCGTCCTCCGCGGTCAGGCGATGCAGGCCGTCGGCCCGGAACAGACGGCGCCAGGCGATGCGGTGTCCATCGCCGGTCCGGTAGCCGCCCAGGTCACGGAAGTTGACACATCCGTCGAAGACCAGATGGCGGACGGGATCGTCCCCGTCGACGATGTTGGCAACGCTGCCGGATGCGGACATGGGTTCGGAGCGTACCGTTTGCCGCCGCCGGCGGGATGCCGGCGTCGGACCGACCAGCTAGTCGGCGGCCACCACGTCGACCAGTTTGCGACCCTTGCGGCTGGCAAAACGGACGGTGCCGTCAGCCAGAGCGAAGAGGGTGTCGTCGCCACCCAGGCCCACATTCTCACCGGGGTGGAACCTGGTCCCCCGCTGGCGGACCAGGATGGCTCCGGCCCGCACGGTGGTCCCGCCGAAGGCCTTGACCCCCAGCCTCTGTGCGTTGGAATCCCGGCCGTTGCGGGTGGACCCGCCGCCTTTGGTCTTGGACATGGTGATGACTCCTGTGTTCCACTGGCCGGTCGGCCGGATGCGTTCCCGCTGCGGGCCGATTAGCCGGCGGCGCTGATCGAGGTGATGGCGATGGTCGAGTAGCGCTGGCGATGGCCCCAGCGGGTGCTCTGGTTGGACTTGTTCTTGTAGGTGAAGCCGCGCACCTTGGGTCCGAGCTCCTCCCCCACCACGGTGGCGGTAACCGAGGACCCGGCCAGCTGTGACGGCGTGGCCAGGACGGTCTCGCCGTCCACCACCAGAACCGGGGTGAAGGAAACCTCCGCCCCGGGCGCTTCTCCGAGCAGCTCCACCCGAAGCGTCTGGCCTTCGGCCACCCGCTCCTGTTTGCCTCCGGTTTTGATGACGGCGTACATAAGGAGGAGATCCTACACCAGTGGATCTAGAGCTCCGGGTCGTCGAGGATGATGCCGCGACCCTCACAGACCTCGCAGGTGGTCGACATCGACTCGATGAGCCCTTCGGACACCCGCTTGCGGGTCATCTCCACCAGACCGAGCTCGGAGATGTCGAAGACCTGGGTGCGGGTCTTGTCTCTGGCCAGGGCTGATCGCAGGGCACTGCCCACCTTGTCGCGGTTCTCCCGGATCTCCATGTCGATGAAGTCGATGACGATGATCCCCCCGATATCCCGCAACCGGAGCTGGCGGGCGACCTCCTCGGCCGCCTCCAGGTTGTTCCGGTAGACCGTCTCCTCGAGGTTGGTCGTCCCCACGTTCTTGCCGGTGTTGACGTCGATGACGGTGAGGGCCTCGGTGCGGTCGATCACCAGTGACCCCCCGGAAGGGAGGAAGACCTTGCCATCGAGAGCTTTGTGCAGCTGTTCGTGGACGTGGTACCGCTCGAACACGGGTAGCGGCTCGACTTCGGGATCGAAGTACTCGACCCTGTCGGCCAACTCCGGATTGACGGCGCCCACGTAGTCGCGGACCTGTTCGTAGAGGTCCAGGTCGTCGATGACCACCGCCCGGTACTCCCGATTGAGCTCCTCACGGATGACCCGGACGGTGATGGCCGGCTCCCGGTAGAGCAGGGCGGGACCCTGTCCCTTGCCGGCAGCGGCGGCGATGGCCGACCATTGTTCGACCAGACGGTTGACATCGTGGCCCAACTCCTCGGCACTAGCCCCGGCGGCGGCCGTCCGCACGATGAGGCCGTGACCCTCGGGCCGGACGGAGTCGACGATACGACGCAGCCGCTTGCGCTCGGCGTCGTCGAGACGCTTGGAGATGCCGTAGGCGTTGCTGTTGGGGACGAGCACGACGAATCGGCCGGGCAGGGACACTTCCTGGGTCAGGCGGGCCCCTTTGGCGCCGATGGGGTTCTTGGTCACCTGGCACAGGATGGTCTGGCCCGGCCGGAGAAGCTGTTCGATGCGGGGTTGGCCGGCCGAGCCGCCGGACTCCACGTCATCGGTGTCGTAGCGCACGTCGCCGTGGTAGAGCACGGCGTTCTTGGGGGTACCGATGTCGATGAAGGCCGCCTCCATTCCGGGCAGCACGTTCTGGACACGACCCCGGTAGATGTTGCCGTCGATCTGGGTGGCGTCGTCGGAGGCCCGCGAGATGTAGTGCTCGACCAGCGTCCGCCCTTCCAGCAGGGCGATCTGGGTGGTCTCCGGACGGACGTGCACGCAGATCATGTAGCGACCGACCGCCTTGCCCCGACGTTCGCGCCCGCCACGACGACCCTCGCCCCGCGGCGACGACCCGGGCGCCGACTTGGGGCCACCGGACGGCGTGGGGGCGGCGGCGGCGGCGGCTCCAGCCGAGCCACCCCGGCCCCGTGAACGGGTGGATCCCCCACCGCCGGTCCGGCCCTCGCCCCGGGACGTACCGGCTCGACCGCCGGCCGGTGGGCCTCCCCCGTTGGTGTCCGGAGTGGCCACGGGTGGTACGGGGGGTGCGGGACGGCTGTCGCCGATCTTGGGACGTTCGGGGACCGGTCGGGGGGCGCGGGCGGTCACCACCGGGGGGGCCGATACGGCCCCCTCTCCATCGTCCGCACGGTTGGCGGACACAGCCGGGCCGTCGGAACGTCCAGGTCCGCCTTCGTCGGAGGCCACGGCTCCATCGTGGAGGTCGGTGGCGGTCGACGCGGAGCCGCCCGGTCCGGTGCGGCTCCGGCCGCGGCCCCCCCGGGAACCGCGTCGGCGGCGGCCCTGGCCGGCGCCGGCCGGCTGTTCCCGGCCGGAAGCCGCCGGTGTACCGCCCCCGGCTGTGTCGTCCCGGCTCAGCTCACCCGAGCCGTTACCCGGTGGAGCGGACCCGGCGTCGCCCGACGGGGGCGTAGAGACGGTGGTCGGAGTGGCCGGACCATCGGCCGGCCGGCCGGTTGTTGCATCTGACATCGATTTCCCTTTCAAAACTTCTCATGAGGCACGCTCCAGAGCGTGCGGGGCGCGGGTGTCACCGATGGTCATTCCACCGGCGACGAGCGGCTCCTGGCGGATGCCGTCGCGCTCAATCCACTGTTGGGTTCTGCACGCCCGGGCCAGCACCGATGGGCCGACCGTCGGCCCATCGGTGGCCCCGGTGACGGCGGCCAGGCCCCTTACCAATTCGATCGGACGCACCCCTCGGGGCTGGGTGGCCAACTCGGCCTCCAGTTCGACCGTCGGGACACCCGGCGAGGGTGTGGATGCCCCGGTTACCCGCAGAGCCAGCACCGACGGTCGCAGATCGTCCTGGTCCTGTCGACCCTTGCGCTCCCGCATGATGAGAACCGACGGTGACGCCAACAGGGCGGCGACCTGGGCCGCCAGCCCTTCCGCCGACACGCCGGTGAAGCTCATCTCCCAGGTGCAGGAGGTGACCACCTGTTGGAGCGAGTCCGCACTCCGTTCGACCGGGGCGACAGCCATGATGTCGATGCCGGGAGGAAGGACATCGGCCAGACGACCGGGCAGGGCGTCGGCGTCGATCCCCTCGGCTTCCGCCCGCGGACCGTCGAGGGCCACATCGAGGTACTCGGCCCGCGATTCGCACCCGGTGGGCAGAGCCAGTCCGAAGCTGAGCTGGGGGCGAGGTGAGAACCCCTCGGTATAGGCCAACGGAAGCCGGGCCCGGCGCAGTGCCCTCTCCCACAGGCGCGCTACGTCCCGCTGGCTGGTGAAACGGATCTTGCCGAGCTTGGCGAAGCGAATGCGGACCCGCATCTCAGCCTCTTCCCTCCCCGGCCCCAACGTCGGCACTCTGTCTCGGCCGCTGGGCCGAGCCGGCGCCGGACGGCGCCGTGGCCAGGAATCGTACCGGTACTTGCCCTCCAGTTGAGAGATCCTGGCCGGTGCCTTGGCTCCCACCGGCCGGGGGCACGGCCGAGGCCACCACGTGCTCGATGCCGAATCCCGTGCAGGCCCCGCAGTCGTAGCACGGGGTCCAGCGGCAGTCGGGCAGACCGTGGTTGGCCAGGGCATCCAGCCAGTCCTGCCACAGGAAGTCACGGTGGAGGCCGGCCGAGAGGTGGTCCCAGGGCAGGACCTCGTCCTCGGTGCGATGGCGGTAGACGGTGTCCTCCAGAGACATGGCCTGAGCAGCCATGGCCTCCGTCCACAGGTCGAGGTCGAAGTGCTCGGACCATTCCTGAAACGTTCCGCCGTTGCGCCAGACCTGCTCGATGACCGCTCCCATCCGGCGGTCGCCCCGGCTCATCAGCCCCTCGACCGCGGTGGCCTTGGGGTCATGCCAGCGCACGGTCAGTCCCCGCACGCCGCGAGCCGCGTCCTTCAGCAGGTGGACCTTGCGGGTCAGCTCCTCGATGGTGTTCTGGCCGAACCACTGGAACGGCGTCTGCACCTTGGGGACGAAGCCTCCCACCGAGGCGGTGACGGTGACCCCCTTGTGGTATCGGCGCCCGATGGCCACGCACTGGGAGGCCAGCTCCACGATACCGAGGGTGTCCTCGTCTGTCTCAGTGGGGAGCCCGATGAGAAAGTAGAGCTTGACCCGCCTCCACCCCTGGCTGAAGGCGGCCTCCACGGCGGCGTAGAGGTCCTCCTCCCGGATGAGCTTGTTGATGACCTGGCGCATGCGCCAGGTCCCTCCCTCCGGTGCGAAGGTGAGCCCGGTCCGCCTGACTTTCTGGATCTGGGCGGCCGTCCCCACGGTGAAGGCGTCGACCCGGAGGCTGGGCAGACTCACCGACACCTGACCGGAGCAGGAGGGATCGTCGATGATGGAGGCGACCGTGTCCTCGATGCCCGAATAGTCGGCACTGGACAGCGAGGTCAGCGCCACCTCGTCGTAGCCGGTGCGGGCCAGGCCGTCGCTGACCATGGTGCGGACCTGGTCGCCCGGCCGCTCCCGCACCGGGCGGGTGATCATGCCGGCCTGACAGAACCGGCAGCCCCGGGTACAGCCCCGGAAGAGCTCAACGTTGAGCCGGTCGTGGACCACTTCGATGAGCGGTACCAGCTGCTGTTTGGGATAGGGCCACTGGCCGAGGTCGGCGATGGTCCGCTTCTCCACCCGGGCCGGGGTGTCCGGGTGGCGGGGGGTGGTGGCGCTCAACCGGGGAAGGACGGTGTACCCCGCTCCGTCGCCGGCCCCACCTGACGGCCCGGGGTCGGACGGTGCTCGGTAGTGGGCCTCGAAGCAGGACGGGACGTAGACACCGGCCAGACCGGACAACGAGCGGAGGACGGCCTGGCGGTCGGGGACGGCCGACTGCTTGGCCGCCGCCACCACCTGGTTGATCTCACCCACCACCTCTTCGCCGTCGCCCAGCACGAAGACATCGACGAAGTCGGCCAGGGGCTCGGGGTTGAAGGCGCAGTGGCCACCGGCCACCACGATGGGGTGGTCGGTCGACCGATCGGCGCCGTGGACGGGCACGCCGGACAGATCGATCAGATTGAGCACGTTGGTGTAGACCAATTCGGCCGACAGGTTGAAGGCCAGGATGTCGAACGACCCGGCGGCCAGGTTGTTCTCCAGCGAGAAGAGGGGTACGCCGGCCGTCCGCATGGCCGCTTCCATGTCGGTCCAGGGGGCGTAGGCCCTTTCGGCCACGGCATCGTCCCGCTCGTTGAGGATCTCGTAGAGGATCTGCAAGCCCTGGTTGGGCAACCCGATCTCGTAGGTGTCGGGATAGATCAGCAGCCACGAGGCGGCCCGGGCGTCGTGGACCGTGACCTGGGCCCCCAGTTCTCCACCTATGTAGCGGGCCGGCTTCGTGACCTGGGATAACAGGGGTTCCACCTGGGGCCAGAGCGAGTGCATTTCCCCCACCATCCTAGGGCAGGGGCGGCAGAGGGCCGGCCAGGCTCACCGGTGGGGAGGTCAGCCCGGTGCGGAGGTCAGCCCTTGGCCGTGGTTGTGGTGGTGGTGGTCGGGGCGGTGGGCAGGGCGATGGGTCCGGACTGCTGGACGAGCGACCGGGTGGGCGGAATACCGGCAGGCGTCACCGGATGGGCGGCCAGATAGGCGAAGACCTGGCGGACCACCGGCGCCGATGCGTCAGCCCCGTACCCGCCCTGGTTGATGACCGAGACCACCACGTACTGGGGATCGGCCACCGGCCCGAAACCCACGAACCACGAAGTGGGCTCCTCGCCGTCCACGCTGGCCGTCCCCGTCTTGCCGGCCAGGCCACCGGGGAAGTTCAACCCGGCGAAGGCGGTGTAGGCGGTGCCACTCTGACTGTTGACCACCCCCTCGAAGCCCTGGAGCATGGCCGAGTAAGCGGCCGGCGGGTAGGTCACCTTGCCGGTGACCTTGGGGGCGATCCGCTTGATCACCTTGCCCCCGGGGGAAACCACGGCCGCCACCACCTCGGGCGCGTAACGGGTACCGCCGTTGGCGAAGGTGGAGTAGGCCACGGCCTGCTGCAGGGGGGTGACCACGGTGCTGCCCTGACCGAAGGCCAGCTCCATGTTGTCCCCCGTGTACCAGGTGGGCGGATTCGGGTACCCCTTGGGGTACTGGGCGTGGAGCTTGGTCCGTACGGCCAGTGAGTCGACCAGTCCCGAGTCCTCGTTGGGCAGATCGATGCCCGACTGGGAGCCGTATCCGTACTGGGCCGCCTGGTTCTGAATGGGAGTGTCGCCGTACTGGGAGCGGGCATCCCAGTACTCGGCCCCGATGGCGTAGAAGAAGGCGTCGCTGGACACGGTGAGGGCGGTGGTGACGTTGATGTCGCCGAAGGGCTTGTCACCGACGTCGTCCTTCAGAGTGCAGTCGGGGCCGGTGCAGTTGGGGGCGGTGTAGCTGCCGGTGTCGTCGAATGCGGTGGTCGGGGAGATGAGCCCCGTCTGCAGGGCCGAGGTGGCCGTGACCAGCTTGAAGGTGGAGCCGGGAGGATAGAGGCCGTCGATGGCGTAGTTGTTCTGAGCCCCACTGGCTTCGAGAGCCTGGAAGTTGGCGTTGGAGATCCCGTTGGTCCAGATGGTGGGGTCGTAGTTGGGGTAGGACGACATGGCCAGCACGGCACCGGTCTGGGGATCGAGGACGACCACCGCCCCGTTGGGCGCCGGCCGTGGCTTGCCTCCCACCGGGTCGGGCGTCCTCCTGACGTAGAGGATCTGGGTGGCCAGGGCGTTGTCCACCACCTGCTGGAGATTGGTGTCGATATTGGTGACCAGATTGTCGCCGGCGACGGCCGGTGTGGTCTTGAGGGCGCCCACCACCTGTCCGACCGGGTTGACCTCCAGTTGCTGCTGGCCGGGCGTGCCCCGCAGCTCGGACTCGTACTGGTATTCGAGTCCGGCCTGGCCGAACGGATCGCCGGCCTGGTAGCCCTGGGACGCCCGCGACGCCAACTCGGCCGGGTTGATGGTGCCGACGTAACCGAGCGCCTGTTCGGCCGGGTATCCGGTCTGGGCCGGCCCGGGAATCTCGGACTGGGGGTAGCTCCGCTCGGTGGTGGCCACCGAGGCCACACCGGGGAACTCGCTCTGGTGTTCCCGGATGTAGAGGATGTCGGTCAGCGGGGCGTCGTTCATGATGGGGACCGGCTTGTACAGGCTGAACTGGGGATCGTTGATGATGGCTTTGACCTGGGCCACGCTCTCGCCCATCAGGGCGGCCAACCGACCGATGACGTGCGGATACTGGGTGGCGGCCACCCGTGACAGGGTGATCTGCTCGATGACCTGATTGGTGACCAGCGGATTGTCGTAGCGGTCGAGGATCTCGCCCCGGGTGGGCTCGACGGCCACCGCCCGGATCTGGTTGACGGCCACGGCGTGAGCCGCCGCCGGGGCCTGCAGGACCTGCAGGGCCCACAGCCGCAATCCCAGCACGGCGAACAGGATGATGACCACCAGTCCGGTGATCCGCAGGCGGAGGCCGGGTCGGGCGTCGGTGGTGTCCGGCGCATCCATGATTCCCTCGACCGAGAACCGGCTCTGGTGCATGCGGGGCTGCCGAGACTTCTTCTGGCGGGCGGGCCGCTCCTTGGGAGGGCGCAAGTAGTGGTGCGGTCCCCGGAACGGGTGGCGAAGGGATCGGCTCACGGGCCCCCAGTATCCCGCCTGTGGCCCCTAGAAGGTACGCGACCGGGGATGCCGCTCACCGGTGGGCGCCGGCGGACACGGCCGAGTTGGGGACGCCCTCCACCGAAGCGGCGGGCAGGGCCCGGGTGACCAGCCGCAGGGCGGGGATGGCCAACACGGCATTGACCACCGACACCATGACCAGGATGCGCAGCAGGTCGACATGGAGCATCTGGGGCTGGCCCAGCACCGAGCCGATCACCGCGTAGCTGCCGACATAGAGGGCACTGCCGGCCAGGGCCACCACCGGGGGCAGCCACAGGGCACTGCGGTCGAGGGCCAGGGTCACCACGCCGACCCCGAAGCCGATGACGGTCCCCACCAAAGCGGACAGACCGAACGGGGTGGGCAGGAACAGATCGGCAACCAGTCCGGAGCCGAAGCCCATGGTGGCCCCCCGGGCGGGACCGCCGACGATGCCGGCCGCGATGGGGAGGAGGATCATGATGTCGGGGTGGACCGACCCGATCCGGACGTCGACCACCAGGATCTGTTGGACGACGACGAAGCCCAGGACGACCAGAACGATACGGGTGGCGTCCCGCGTGGTCACGCCGGCCCCCCGTGTGCACCGCTCATGAGCTCGGCCCCCACAGCAGGACGGCCACGTAACGCAGATGGGTGAGGTCGGCCACGGGCTCCAGGATGACCGACTCCTGGGAGGTGGTCAGACCGTTCTTGGCTGTCATCACCTGGGCCACCGGGATGCCGGCCGGATAGATGGCGCCCTGCAGGCCGCTGGTGGTGAACAGGTCTCCGTGAGCAAAGGGGGTGTTGGCCGGCACCAGGTCGGCCGACAACGGCTTGCCCGAACCCTGTCCCTGCAACACGGCCAGTGATCCGGGCGCCGCTCCGTAGCGGACGCCGACGGCGGACTGACCGTCGGTGATCAGTCGGACGGTGGCGGTCGCATGGTTGGCCTGCACGACCTGACCCACCAGACCCCCGGAGGCCACCACCGGCATGTTCAACTGCACCCCCTGGTTCCGTCCGACGCTGATGTCGATGGTGGCGGCGAAGTCACTGGTCCCGTAGTCGGTGACTTCGGCCGGAACCGTCTGCACGTTCCCCACGAAGGGGAGATTGAGGAGAGCACTCAGCTGCTGGAGCGCCTGTACGTCGTCCTGGGCGGCCAGTTGCTTCTGGCGGAGCTGTCCGATCTCGCTCTGGAGCTTCTGGTTCTGTTGGCGGACGGCTCCGTAGTGCACCGACCCGGCCAGGAAGCTCCCGATCGGCTCGATGATGTCCTCGACACCCGAACGCACCGGAGCGAAGGCGTCGGAAGCGGCCGATCGCATGCCCGAGGTGATGCGATGGAAGCCCCCGCGGGCGTCGAGCGTGATGATGACAACAGAGGCCAACACCAGCAGGAGCAACGTGGTGCGGGGGCGGCGGGACCGCCGCGGCATCGTTCGCTCAGCGCGCCGACGAGGTGATGAGGACCTGCTTGAGGGCCTCGAACTCCTCCAGGCACTGCCCACTGCCGATGGCCACGCAGTTGAGGGGGTCCCGTGCCACCACGATGGGCATGCCCGTCTCCTGGGTCAGGCGGCTGTCCAGCCCGTGCAGGAGGGCGCCTCCGCCGGTCAGGACGATGCCCTGTTCCATGATGTCGGCGGCCAACTCGGGCGGGGTGCGATCGAGGGTCACCTTCACCGCGTCGACAATGGCCGACACCGGCTCGTCGATGGCCTTGCGGATCTCCTGGGTCGAGATGACCACGGTCTTCGGCAGTCCGGTCACCAGATCGCGGCCGCGTATTTCGGCATGGAGCTCCTCTTCGAGCTCGTAGGCCGATCCCAGGGCGATCTTGATCTCTTCGGCAGTGCGCTCGCCCAGAGCCAGGCTGTACTCCTTCTTCACGAAGGAGACGATGGCTTCGTCGAGTTCGTCGCCGCCGATCCGGATCGACTGACTGGTAACGATCCCGCCCAGCGAGATGACCGCCACCTCGGTGGTACCACCGCCGATGTCGACCACCATGTTGCCGGTGGGCTCGTGCACCGGTAGTCCGGCACCGATGGCCGCGGCCATGGGCTCCTCGATGATGTACGCCTTACGGGCGCCGGCGTACTCTGCCGCCTCCATGACGGCACGCTGTTCGACGCCGGTGATCCCCGAGGGCACGCAGATGACCATCCGGGGCTTGGCGAACCGCCGCTGATGGACGCGGTGGATGAAGTAGCGGAGCATCTTCTCGCAGATCTCGAAGTCGGCGATGACCCCGTCCTTCAGGGGACGGATGGCCTGGATGTGGCTCGGGGTGCGCCCGATCATCCGTTTGGCCTCGGCCCCGACGGCCAGTGGCCGGCCGTCCTTGACGTTGACGGCCACCACCGACGGCTCGTTGAGCACGATGCCGCGGCCGCGTACGTACACCAAAGTGTTGGCGGTTCCGAGGTCGACCGCCATGTCACGGCCGAGAAGCGAGAAACTGTTGTCGCGCATCAGCGATGCACTCCTCCGTCAGTAATGGTTCGGGACTTCGTGAGTGCGGAGACCACACCTGGGCTGGGCTGCGAGCAGGCCTAATCACCAGCGGCACTGGCCGCCAAGGCTAGGGGAATTGGGAGGTGGGCACAAGGGCACCCGCCGATCGGGCCCAACGGCGCCGACCGGCCACCCCACCGGGTCAGGCCAACTCCGGAAAGAAGATCTTGATCTCGCGGGCCGCCGATTCGACCGAGTCCGAACCGTGGATGAGGTTTTCGGCCATGACCAGGGCGAGGTCTCCCCGGATGGTTCCGGGCGCGGCATCCAGCGGGTTGGTGGCCCCCATGAGGTTCCGGACCACCTGAAAGGTGTCGTCGGGGCCCTCGACCACCAGGAGCAGGGCCGGCGACCGGGTGATGAAGGTGACCAGGGTGTCGAAGAAGGGTTCGTCCCGGTGCTCGGCATAGTGCTCGTCGGCCACTTCGACGCTGATCGTGCGCATTTCGGCGGCGATCAGGCGCAGGCCCTTGCGCTCGATCCTGTTGATGATCTCGCCCACCAATCGGCGCTCGACGGCGTCAGGCTTGCAGATCACCAAGGTTCGTCCCACGAGCGCTGCAGGCTAGCCGACCCCACTGACCCTGTCAGGCAGCCGGATACCGGCGGACAACCCACCGGCCCCCGGGCCGACGGCCCACCGGGCCCTGCGCCGGAGGCTCAGAGACGGTCGGGAACCAGCATGGCTCGGGCGTCGGCCACGACGTAGAGGGAGCCGCACACCACCACCAGATCCTCGGCCCGCGCCCGGCGGAGAGCCAACGCCACCGCCTCGGTGGGCTGGGAGGCCACCGAAGCCTCGAGCCCCAACCGGACGGCGGCGTCGGCCACTTCCTCGGCGGACAGGGCCCGGGGCGAATCCGGCTCACACGCCACCACGGCGTCGATGCCCGCCGTGGCCAGGGCCTCGAGCATCGAGTTGGGGTCACGACCCGAAAGCATCCCCACCACGGCCTGCGAGCGGCCCTCGACGGTGAACTCCTCGGTGAGGGCCCGGGCCAGGTTGAGCATGCCGGCCACGTTGTGGGCCCCGTCCACCACCACCAGGGGATGGCGACCCATCACCTCCATCCGCCCGGGCACCCGCACGCCGGCAAAGGCGGCGTCGACCACCGCCTGATCGAGGGGCGAGCCGAAGAACGCCTCCACCGCAGCCAGGGCGCAGGAGGCGTTGTCGCCCTGGTGGGCCCCGTGGAGAGGGACCAGTACCTCGCCGTAGGCCCCTCCGGGGGTGCGTACGTCGATCAGTCGTCCGCCCACAGCCATCCGGTTGGCCGTACAGGCGAAGTCGGGGCCCCGGACCCATACCTCGGCGGCACCGGCCGACAGCGCGGCGCGGCGCAGGAGGTCGACCAGGGTGGGGTCCGATTCACCGATGACCACCCGGCTGTCCGCCTTGAAGATGCCCGATTTGTCGCGGCCGATGTCCTCCAGGGTGGGTCCCAGCACCTCGGTATGGTCGAAACTGATGTTGGTGAGAACGGCGACATCCCCGTCGATCACGTTGGTGCAGTCCCACCGGCCACCGAGCCCCACTTCGATGACGGCCACGTCGACGGCTTCGTCGGCGAACCAGGCCAGGGCGGCGGCGGTCAGGAGCTCGAAACGGGTGGGCGGATCCTCCATCAGCGGCTCCAGGCGGGCCAGCGATTCGAGAACGTCCACAAAGGCACTGTCGTCGATGGGCTCGCCGTTGCGGGCGATCCGCTCGTTGACCCGACTCAGGTTGGGACTGGTGTAGGTCCCCACGGTCAACCCCTGGGCGGCCAGCAAGGCGGTGGCCATGGCGGCCGTCGATCCCTTCCCGTTGGTGCCGGTGATGTGCACGGCCGGATAGGCGGTCTCCGGGTCCCCCAGCAACCGGGTCAGGGTCCGCATGCGGTCCAGCGTGGGCACCGACCGTCGGGTGGGCATCCGCGCCTCGAAGTCGATGTGGGTGTCGAGCCAGGCCAGGGCCTCGTGCAGATCGCTGAAGTTCACGTCGGTGAGCGGGGGTGCGTCGACGGGGCGGAGGCGGTCGGCTGAGGGCGGTACGACGGCGAAGAGGCGGCAGGCAGTGCCTTAGCGAGGCAGCTCTGCGGCTCCGGGTCGATTTGGCCGGCGGATTCAGCGGGACCAGGGTGGGATGGACCTTATCGAGCACGACGGCCCGATCCACCACGCACTTGGAGATGTCGGTCCGACTGGGTAGGTCGTACATCACCTCGAGCAGTACCTCCTCCAGGATGGCCCGCAGACCACGAGCACCTGTCCCGCGCAGGAGGGCCTGCTCGGCCACCGCCTCGAGAGCGTCGTCGGTGAGCTCGAGCTCAATGTGGTCCAGCTCGAACTGGCGCTGGTACTGCCGGGTCAGGGCGTTCTTGGGTTCGACCAGGATGCGGATGAGAGCTTCTTTGTAGAGATGGGAGACCGCTCCCACCACGGGGAGACGACCGATGAACTCGGGAATGAGCCCGAACTTCATCAGGTCCTCGGGCAGGACATGACGGAGGAGCTCGGAGTCGTCCCGTTCGGAGGCTTTGCGCACTTCGGCCCGGAAGCCCATGCCCTTGCGACCGATGCGGTTCTCGATGATGGCGTCCACGCCGGCAAAGGCGCCGCCGCAGACGAAGAGGATGTTGGTGGTGTCGATCTGAATGAATTCCTGATGGGGGTGCTTGCGCCCCCCCTGTGGCGGTACCGACGCCGTGGTGCCCTCCAAGATCTTGAGCAGAGCCTGCTGGACGCCTTCGCCGGAAACGTCACGGGTGATCGACGGGTTCTCCGATTTGCGAGCGATCTTGTCGATCTCGTCGATGTAGATGATGCCTGTCTCCGCCCGCTTCACGTCGTAGTCGGCAGCCTGGATGAGCTTGAGGAGGATGTTCTCGACGTCCTCGCCCACGTAACCGGCCTCGGTGAGAGCGGTGGCGTCGGCAATGGCGAACGGAACGTTGAGCATGCGGGCCAAGGTCTGGGCCAGAAGGGTCTTGCCGCACCCGGTGGGCCCCAGCAGCAGGATGTTGGACTTGGACAACTCGACGTCGTTGTCGTGGGTGCCGTTGCTGCCGGCCTGCACTCTCTTGTAGTGGTTGTACACGGCCACCGACAGGATCTTTTTGGCGTACTCCTGCCCGATCACGTAGTCGTTCAGGAACTCGTAGATCTCCCGCGGCTTGGGTAGCTCCTCAAAGGAGAGCTCGGTCGTGTCGGCCAGCTCCTCGGCGATGATGTCGTTGCAGAGCTCGATGCATTCATCGCAGATGTAGACACCGGGGCCGGCGATCAACTTCTTCACCTGCTTCTGCGACTTCCCGCAGAAGCTGCACTTGACCAGATCGCCACCGTCTCCGAACTTCGCCACGTCGGTTCCTCGTGTCCTTTAGTTGCGGTTCTTGTTTAGGCGGGGTGTCTGATACCCATCGAAGCTGGCTCTCACCCCATTGCCCACTTTTTCTCTACGACAAACTCTCGCCATGCACGTTCTTCTCGTTGCAACTTTCACCGTCGCAACTTTCACTGTCACCGAATCAAGAACTCAACCCTAGCGGCTGGATCGGAGTACACAGGTCCCATCGGTCGATGACCGGACTACGCCGCCCCGACCGCCTCGATGGAGAGTGCGTCCCTGGACGTTATGACCTCGTCGATCAACCCGTAGGTGACCGCTTCGTCGGCCGTCATGATGAAGTCGCGGTCGGTGTCCTTGGACACCCGCTCGACTGTCTGACCGGTGTCGTGGGCCAACATCCCGTTGAGCAGGTCACGCATGCGCAAGATCTCCTTGGCCTGCAGCTCGATGTCACTGGCCTGCCCCTCGACGCCACCAAAGGGCTGGTGCAAAAGGATGCGAGCGTGGGGAAGGGCGAAGCGTTTGTTTTTGGTTCCCGCACCGAGCAATACGGCCGCCGCCGACGCCGCCTGACCGAAGCAGAAGGTGGACATGTCCGGCTTGATGTACTTCATCGTGTCGTAGATGGCGAAGAGAGCGGTGATGTCGCCCCCGGGCGAGTTGATGTAGAGATGAATGTCCTTGTCGGCCTCTTCCGACTCGAGGAACAGGAGCTGGGCGCAGACCAGATTGGCCACGGTGTCGTTGATGGGGGTGCCGAGGAAGATGATGCGCTCGCGCAGAAGACGTGAGTAGAGGTCGTAGTTTCGCTCCCCCCTACTGGTCGACTCGACCACCCACGGCACGCTGTAGGCCTGCACATCCATGTCTCTCGTCCCCTTGGTGCCGTCCATGCCACTGTTCATTCCGAGTCCTCCTCGCCCTGGTTCATCGTGAGCTCGTCCCGGGAGACGGGCTTTCCCTCCTCGTCGACCAGATCAACCGTGTCGACCAACCACTGCATGGCCTTGGCCTTGCGCCTGTCCGAGCGTACCGCCGCGAGGCGCCCACCCCGATCCAACTGCTCGCGTACCTCGTCAACGTCCATTTCGAGGCGTGACGCCATAGCGGCCAGTTCTTCGTCCAGCTCTTCATCACTGACCTCGATGCCTTCCTCGTCGGCCAGGGTCCGCAGAGCCAGGTCCACCTTGACGCTCTGGATGGCACCCGACCGGAGCTCGTCGAGGAACTCGGCCGGTTGGCGACCGGTGACGCCGAGGAACTGCTCCAAAGAGATGTTCTGGCCCTCGAGCCGGTGGTTGAGATCGTGGATCCGCTCGCCTTGCTCCTCCAACACCAGGGGCTCGGGTATCTCCACCGTCACCAACTCGGCTAGCGCCTCGGCCGTCCCCTGCTGAAGAGCCAACTGGGCCTGTCCGATGTGCCGCTCCCGCAGGCGCTTGGCGATGTCGGCTCGGAGGTCTTCCGCCGTCTCGAACTCCGAGGATTCGGCCGCCCACTCATCGGTGACGTCGGGCAGCACCAATTCCTTCACGTCTTTGACCAGCACTCTGAACGAGATCGTCTGGTCGGTGTCGGGCAGGGTGGCGGTGAAGCTGAAGATGTCACCGGTCTTGCCGCCGCGCAGTTGGTCGTCGAGCTCGGGGACCACACGCCCGCTCCCTATCTCGTAGAGATAGTCCTCGGCGTCGAGATCGCTGTCGTCTTCACTGGGTGCCTGGCGCGTCCCGTGGATGTCGATGGTGACCTGGTCGCCGTCGCGGGCCGGTCGGGACACCTCGACCAGTTCACCCGAGGTGGCCCGCAAGCGGTCGATCTGGGCGTCGATCTCCTCGTCCTTGACATCGATGTCGGGGAGGGTGACCACCAGGCCCTGGTAGCCCGGGATGGGTACCACCGGACGCACCATGACCACCGCATCGAAGGAGACGGTCCCGGCTTCGTCGCCCGAGGTGATGTCAATCTCCGGCTTGTCGATGGGATCGACCTCGGTGTCGGTGACCGCTTGGGCGTAGAAGTCGGGAAGTGCCTCCCGGATGGCTTCACCCCGTAGAGCGGTGGCGCCGCCCATGCGGGCCTCGATGACCCGCCGCGGTACCTTGCCGGGGCGGAAGCCAGGCACCCGCACCTCACGCGACAGTCTGCGCATGACCTGATCAAGGGCCTTGTCGATCTCCGATTCGTCGATCTCGACAGACAGACGGACCTTGTTACCCTCTTCGGGTGCCACTGTGGCTCGCATACGAGTAGGTCAGTGTACCGGCCGCGGTGCCCACTCCCCGACTCGCCCGGTGGAGCCCTTCAGATCATGAAGTCCATCGAGTCGAGCACCTTGTAACCGAGCGCCACTTCCCCGTCGACCTGGACCTCGCCGGTGGCCAACAGACGCTTGGGCTCGACCCGACCGAATCCGAGCCGCCAGAATGCCTCTTGGTCCATGCTCAGGGTCACGGTGGGCTGGGCGTCGGGCGACACGGTGACGGCCTCGGCCCGCCCGTCGGCCACCCGGACCAGGATCTGCCGTCCCATCACGCCGACCACGGCGAACAGCACCGATGTCCCGTCCTCCGGCGCCACCCGCTTGCCCACCACGTAGGGCATGGTCCGCTGGCACCGGTCGAGAGCGGTGGCCTCGCCGATGCCGTTGCGACCGCCGGGGCGCCCCAGAGCCCGACGTATGTCCTGCTCGTGGGCCCAGCTGTCCAGGATCCTGGTCTCCATGAACTGGCGGTAGGGCACCTCTCCCACCGGGCTCCAACCGATCTCCTCGAAGCGGGAAGTGGGCATGGACCGCAACTCCTCGATGCGCCGGTTGGTGACCTCGACCAGCTCGGCCAGGACGGTGGTGCCGGGGGTCGTCCGACGGGCCGCCACCCACGCTTCATTGATCTCGCCGAAAGCATTGCCCACGTACTCGGGGAACTCGGCCAGCGGAGGGGGTGGGGTGTCGCCCAGCAGCATGCTCTCGACACCGATGACATGGGACAGCTGGTCCTTGACCGTCCACCCGGGACAATCGGTGCTCATGTCCCACTGAGCGCCCTTGATCTGCTCGCACACACCGAGGAGAGAGGCCCACACCTGGGTCATGGCCCCCACGACCGGTTCATTGTTGGTCGATGGGATTGTCATCGGTATCCCCTTGCTCACCGGGTCCGGTCGCCGTCGGTGTCGCCGGTGCCGTAACCCGTGTGTTGGTCGGTTCCGTTGTCAGCCGGGCAGATTGGCCTCGATGGCGTCGATGACCTCCGGAGCTTCGGGGTCCACCATCGGCCGGAAGCGCTTGACGATCTCGCCGTCGGGCGAGATGAGGAACTTCTCGAAGTTCCATTGGATGTCGCCGGCCTCGCCGTCGGTGTCGGGCACCTGCACCAGCTCCTGGTACACAGGATGACGGCCCTCGCCGTTGACGTCGATTTTCTCGAACAGGGGGAAGGTGACCCCGTAGGTGGCCGAACAGAAGGTGGCGATCTCCTCGGGCGACCCCGGCTCCTGCTCCCCGAACTGGTTGCAGGGGAAGCCGACCACGGTGAAACCTCGGTCGGCGTAGGTCTTCTGGAGACGTTCGAGGCCCTCGTACTGCGGGGTGAGACCACATTTGGAGGCCACGTTGACCACCAGAAGCTCCTTACCGCGATAGTCGCCGAGGGAGGCCGGTTGGCCGTCGAGAGAGTGGACCGGAGGTTCGAAGATGGACATCCACCCATTGTAGAGGGCCAGGTCACCAAGGGTCTCGGGGGCCGGGGGTCCGGCCCTGCCGGGTCCGGTCGGTAAAGAAAACCGGGTGGAAGGTCGACAGAGAGGGGGAGGGTGAACTTTTGAGAGAGGCGCGCCTCACGACGCCGAGGGATTGAATGACGAGCGATGACCGTCGAGGCTGACCAGACGACCGGTGACACCGGGCGCCGTGACGTTTCCGGAACGGTGATCACCGTCCTTTTGGCCATGGTGTACGGCCAGAACGGCGATGTCGGGACGGCCCAGGCTCTGGCCCTGGCCGGCGAGGATCGCTCGTTTTCGATCCTGCGCGATGCCGGCGCCTGGAGCTCGCTGGGTGAGACAGTGGCTCTGTTCAATGCCGCCGCCCTGGTCACGGGCGACGGGGCCGTTGGGCTCCACGTAGGCGAGCGCCTCTTGACCTGGCCCGAAGAGACGGCGTGGGTGACCCAACTCGTCGCCCTCGGCTCCCCCGAGGCGGCCTTCACCCGGGTGGCGGCCCTGGCCGACCATTTCGAGACGGAATCGGAGGCGTCGGCGGTGGAGTTGGCCCCTGACCACGCGCTGATCCGGGTGAGACCGCGCTCGACGACCACCCGTCACGCCCACCTGTGCGAGATGACCCGCGGCCTGCTGGCCCACGTTCCCACCCTCTTCGGTCGGGCGCCGGCCCTGGTCAGCGAGACCGAGTGCAGCGCACGGGGCGGCCGGTTCTGTCTCTACTCCATCAGCTGGGACGATCCGGACACGGCCGGGGGCGAGCTCGATCCGGCATCGACGTGGCTCTCACCCGACCATCCGGCCCGCTGGGACGACCCGCCACCCCTTCCTTCTGCTGGCCGGGAACCCGAGGATCGGGCCCCTCGAGCGACGGGGGGGACGGAGATGGTCGAGGGTCGGTCCCGTCGGTCCCGCCCTGAGGAGTCCGAATGGCAGGAGGAACTCGAGCGGGTGGTGGAGGAGCTCGACCGTGCAGTGGACGAGCTGGACAGTATGGGCGTCCTCCTCGACGGCGCCCTGGGCACGGCGGCCGAGCTCCTCAACGACGACGTCGATGCCCTCCTGGACAAGATCGCACGGGGGGCCGACGATGTGGTCCGGTCCCACCGCTATCTGCTGATGGTGCGGGTCCGGCCGGGAGCTCCTCTTCAGATACATCACCGCGGACTTCTCTCCGACGAGGCCCAGATACTGGCGGCCGAGCTATGGCGGGACAACCCCGACGACGACGACGGGTCACGGATCATCGTCGACATCGCCTCGGCCCAACGCCTCTACGGACGGGTGGTGGAGCTGGTGCCCCCGGGAGAAACGCCAACGCCCTCAGCCGCCCGGGCCCTCCAGCTCTACGCCGGCTACGCGGCGGCGGCTCTCGACATCTTCGGGGTGCTCACCGACGCCCGGCGGAGCGACGCCACCGGACAGGCACTTCTGTCCTTCTCCGAGTCGCTGTCCGGTGCCTCCAGTACCGACGAGGTGGTCCGACTGCTGGCCGACACCGTGCCCACGGTCACCGGTTGCGACCGCGCCGCGGTGTACCTGTGGGACGGTGGGACCGGTCGACTGGTGCCGAGGGCGGGCGAGAACCCGTCGGGTCGGCGACCCCCGGCCATCGTGCCCATCCGTCCGCCCGCGGCCAGCAGCTCGGGCCCGTGGGTGGGCGACGGACGGACCGACAACGGAACCGGACCGCTGCCCCCCGGATCACCCGGCACCGGACCCACCGCTGAGGGCACCGGGCGGGCCCTGGACACGTTTTCGGCCGTGGCGCCCGTGCGCACCGACTCGGCCCTGTTCGACTCCCTGGTCCGCCGGGCGGAGGTGGTCATCATCGACGGGGCCGCCCACGATCCGGAACTGCGCAGGCTCCTGGAAGATTCCCACGTGGCCGCCTCCGTCGTGGCTCCCCTGTTCGCCAATCGTGACTTCCTCGGTGTTGTGGCCGCCATCTTCGACACGGCACCGTCGGCGGTACCCACGGACGATCCCGATCTCCACGTGCGACTGGCCGGCCTGGCCGATCAGGCCGCCACCGCCCTGCAGAACCGCGAGCTCCTCGAGCAGGTGTCGCACATGGCCTGGCACGACGTCCTGACCGAGCTGCCCAACCGTCGCCTCTTCGAAGACCGGGTCGAACAGGAGTTGGTCCGCTCCCGCCGGGTAGGCGAACCGGTGTGCATGTTCTTCGTGGATATCGACCACTTCAAGACGGTCAACGACACCTTCGGGCACGCGGCCGGGGACGACCTCATCCGCCAGGTGGGTCAGCGCCTGGTGGACACCGTCCGCCGTCAGGACACCGTGGCCCGGGTCGGGGGCGACGAGTTTGCCATCCTCCTCCCGGGGCTCTCCGACCAGGGGTCCATCGACCAGTTGGCCGAGCGGTCGCTGGAGGCGCTGAGCACGCCCTATGTACTCTTCGACCAGGAGGTTCCCAGCTCGGCCTCGATCGGGATCGCCATGGCCCCCGAACACGGCGATTCCTACGACGAACTGCTCAGTCACGCCGACGAAGCCATGTACCGGGCCAAAAGTCTCGGTCGCAACGCCTTCCAGATGTACTCCCGCATGGCGGTGGGGGCGGCCGCGGTGGTGAACGGGACGCTGCCCGTCGACGACAGGACCCTGCACGCCGAGTTGGTCAAAGCTCTGGAGCGTGACGAATTCTTCGTCGTGTACCAGCCCTACATCGACCTTCGCACCGACCGGGTGGTGGGGGTGGAGGCCCTGGTCCGGTGGGCCCATCCACGCCTCGGGACGCTCGAGCCGTCCGCCTTCATCGCCGTGGCCGAAAAGAGCGACGTCATCGTCTCGCTCGACGCCTGGGTCATCGGGCAGACGTGCCGCCAGGCGCGCCTCTGGCTCGACCGCGGCCTTCCGCCCCTGCGTCTGTCGGTAAACCTGGCATCACGGGATCTGTCGGATCCGGTGCTGTTCGACAACGTGGAACGGGCGCTGGCCGAAACGGGTCTCGATCCCTCGTATCTGGAGCTCGAGATCACCGAGCGGGTCGTCCTGGACCGAACCGGGCCGGCCCGCAAGAACATCGAGCGCCTTCGCCGCCTCGGCGTGCGCTTCAGCATCGACGATTTCGGGACGGGCCGATCCTCACTCAGCCGCATCGGTTCCTTTCCGGTCAGCACCATCAAGATCGACCAGTCGTTCATCCAGGTGCTCGGTCCGGACAACGAGAAGAACTCGCTGGTGTCGGCCATCGTCTCCATGGCCGACCGACTGGGCCTGGCCTGCGTGGCCGAGGGCGTCGAAACCTCGCTGCAGAGCCGCGTGCTTCTGCAACGGGGCTGTACGACGGCTCAGGGTTACTTCTTCAGCCCGCCCCTCCTGCCCGACGACATCGAAACCATGATGACGGCGGTGGCCTCGGCGGACGAATGGCCGGAGGGCACCGATGGCGGCTTCGACATGGTCGGCGGGTTGGACGCCGACGACGATTGGGACTGACCAGTCCCGGTCGCGCTAACTTTTGCAAGCACTTAGCGGCGCCATCCCCCCCTCGATCCGGCCGGACCGGTACGTTCGGTTGGTCCGAGCACCGGGCCATTCGAGCACCGGGCGGTCGGTCACCCCATCCGAACCCGAGGAGGAGACATGGCGTCGTATGAGGGATATTGCGTGAAATGTCGTGAGAAGAGGCAGTTCGACGGCGAAGAGGTCGAGATGGCCAACGGCCGGCGGTCGGCTAAGGGGAAATGCCCCGTATGCGGGACGGGCATGAACCGCATCCTGGGCAAAAAGGCCTGATCAACACCGGGGCCCGCCCTCAGGCCACAGGACCGGCATCGTCGACGGCCACGAAGGGTGGCGCGACGACGGTCGAGGACCGTACCCCCGGCAGCGAGAGGGCGTCGATAACGGCACCCTCCCGGAGGCCCCACTCGCTGACCACCAGGCGCTCCAACCCCAGGCTCTCGACCAGCGTGGCCAGGACGACGGCCCCCACGGGAAGAAGGGGCGCCCGCCGAGCCTGAATGCCGGGCAGCGCCAGGCGGGCATCCAGATCCAGGGTGGCCAGGCGGTCAGCCAGATCGGCCAGCTGGCCGGCCGGCAGTTCGACTTGGTTGACCTGGAGCGACGACACCGATCCGGACATGCTCAGCGGTCGGTGCAGGCCCATGGCCAGACGGGCCAGCGCCCGGACCGTCCCGCCGCTGGCCAGAACACGGCTGGCGGCCGCCGGTGTCGCCTCCAGCATCTGGCGTATGGGCTCGGCCCGGGTGCGGGTCAGCTGGGCGATGGTGATCCGGTCGGTGGGCGTGAGCAGCTCGCCGGTGGACAGCTCTCCCCGCAGCCGGGCCGTTCCGAGGGCCACGCTGGTCACCGACCGCACCTCGTCGATGGTGCCGATGCCGGCCTCGAGACTCCCGCCCCCCAGGTCGAGACCCATCACCGGTTGGCTGCCGACCCACACCCCGGCTCGTTGGCCGAGGAAGCACAGGCGCGCCTCCTCCTCGCCCGTCAACTGCTTGATGGGCGATCCGAGGACGCTCTCCAGCCGACTGATCAGCCGCGATCCGTTGTCGGCGTCGCGGAGGGCGGCGGTGGCCAGGGCCACCACCACGTCGACGCCCGCTTCCTCGCACGCCGCCGTCAGCCGTCGCACCGTCCGCACAGCTGAGGACGCCCGGTCGATCGGGACCCCCCCGGTCCGGGCCACCTCGGTACCCAGGTGGAGAAAGGATCGCCGACGCAAGACGGGGATGAGCACGCCCTCGCGCGAGGCGTCCACGATCATCAGGTGGAAGGAGCTGCTTCCGAGGTCGAACACGGCGACGCGGACGGTCGGCATCGGCGTGACGCTATCCCCTGTCACCGAGGGTCAGGGAACAACAGACCCCCGAAGCCGTACCGGGTCGGGCCGAAGGAGGGCGGAGGCGGCGGGCACAGGGCGGGTACAGTCGGCGTCCCACCTCGCCTCCCGAAGCCCGAGTTGTAGGATGCCCGAACCGGGAAGTAGCGCAGCTTGGTTAGCGCGCCTGCTTTGGGAGCAGGAGGTCGCGGG
The DNA here is from genome assembly GCA_963824645.1 of uncultured Acidimicrobiales bacterium. Classification (GTDB taxonomy): domain Bacteria; phylum Actinomycetota; class Acidimicrobiia; order Acidimicrobiales; family RAAP-2; genus Bog-756. The sequence goes on along the minus strand of CAWGQC010000003.1, from coordinate 210,949 downwards.
TTCAAATCCCGCCTTCCCGACGACATGCGGGTGACCCCATTGGGTGGAACGGATCGGTCAGCCCTGGCTGATCGCCTCACCCACCTGGTGCAGTTCCACCGGGTTGCCGGCCGGATCGTTGATGAAGGTCTGGAGGTTGGGACCGACCCCGACCGGATCAGCCACCTCGATGCCCCGGGCCCGCAGCTCGCCCACCGCGGCACGCAGGTCACCCACCCGCACGGCGAAGTGTTGCCCGAGGTTGCGGGGCACCGGCGCTTCCACCAGGTGGACCTGTTGGGTGCCCATGTCGATCCAGGCGCCGGCAATCCCGTGGTCGGGGCGATCGTGGCGCAGCCGGCCCCCCAGCACTTCTGTGTAGAAGACAATGCCCTCATCGACGTCAGCCACGTTGAGAGCGACATGGTGGATGGCCAGCGGCTGCATGCTCAGATTCTGACCGTAATGCGGACCGCCGGGCAATGGGGACGGTTACGGCGCCACCCGACGGCGGCCGGGAGGAGCCGGACCGACGCTCAGCTCGGCGGCTCGATACCGGAACCGACGGCCAGACGGGCCTCTTCGGCGACGTCGCCGACCCTCCGGACGACGTAGGCGGCGGGACCGTCGATCGGATCCCGGTCCCTGTCGCCCACCACACGGACGGGGGTGGTGCCCTCGTACCAGATACCGACCCCGTCGTCGGTGGCATAGCAGACCGGTGGCAAGGTGCCGTCGGCCACCAGCTGGTGGAGCAGAGGGCGTCTCTGGGCCTCGCTGTCATAGTGCACGCCGTTTCCGTAGGGGAGAAGGCCGAGCCCGTTGGTGGCCGGGCGGAGGGTGGGCCCGAAGCTGTCCGTCGTACCACCCACGTGCCAGCAGATGCTCCCAGCTGAAACGCCGCTCAGGATCACCCCCGACTCCCACGCCGCGCCCATGGCTGGGATCACGCCGTGCAGATCCCACAGAGCCAAAAGGTTGGCCACGGACCCGCCACCTACCCACACCAGGTCACTGCGGCCGAGCCGCTCGACGGGATCGGCCGAGGGTTGGGGGAACAGCTTGAGCTCGGTCACGTCGCAGCCGGCGGCGTTGAAGGCCTCGTACAGCAGCGCGTAGTAGCGGATGTCGTCACCGCTGGCCGTCAACACCAAACAGACGCGGGGGCGGTCGGACCGGACGAGGGCCAGGGCCTCCAGAAGCATCGGACCCACCCGCACCGATTGTTGGACAGGTCCGGGGAGGAATCCACCCGACGTAGCCAGAATGCGTGGCACGGCCGCCATCAGCGGGCCGACGTCGGGCGGACCGTCGGGCACGATCGGCCCGACCCACCGCCGGATTGCCGACTCACCGACAGACCGCGCTCACCCCGGGCATCCGTCAACCGGTGGCCGGGAGGCCGCCGGTCACGGTGCGGGCCAGAATGCCGAGCGTGGCCCGGAGGGCACCCTCGGAGAGAATGGGGAAGATACCGGCCTCACGCCAGGTCGGATCGATGGCGGACCAGTCGTAATAAGAGGTGACCAGGGTTCCTCCCTCGGCGGGGGCCAGGGTGTAGCCGTAGATGTGGCCGAGCGGTGGACTTATCTGGCCCAGCACGGTCCAGGCGATCTCCCGGTCCTGGTCGAACGTGGTGATGCTCACCGTCACGTCGTACAGACCCATCGGGAAGTCGTTGAGGGCTTCCCGGTCCATGTGCACGACGAATGTGTCCCCCACCGCGGCCACCGGAGAACCGCTGGCCTTCATCAGCATTCCCGAGCTGTCGATGGCCACATGCCCATTGGGGTCGCACAACACCCGGAAGATGGGGGCCGGGTCAGCGGCAATGGTTCGTTCGACTTCTATGCGATCGGCGCACATGGAGGGCATTCTGTCATCACCGACTGCCGGGTGGGGAAGAGATACGGGAGCCTGCTGGGCGCTGGGCCGATTGGCTCACGACCACTAACGTGGCGTTGGCAGGCCACCACCGGAGGAGTTAGCCATGGGATCCCCAGACGATGCCGAGCGAATCGTGCGTGAGATGTGCGCCACCTTCGAGAAGCACGATGCCGAGGCGCTGCGCCCGTTCTTCACCGACGATGTCGTTTACCACAACATTCCGCTGGAACCGGCCGTGGGCATCGACGCCGCCATCGCCTTCGTCGAGGGCTTCTTCGCCATGTGCGAGAGCATGATCATCGAGACGACCCATCTCGCTGTCCGCGACAACGTGGTGCTCACCGAACGGGTCGACACGTTCACCATCGGCGGTGTCGTAGCCCCCCTGCCCGTCATGGGAACATTCGAGATCCGCGACGGCAAGATCTGTGCCTGGCGGGACTACTTCGACATGGCCCAGATCACCAACATGGTGACGGGAGGCTCCTGACCGCAGCTCAAACCGCTCGAGCTCAAGCGGTTTGGGGCAGTCCGAACGAGGCCACGATATCGGCGGCGGGCATCGGACGGGCGAAGAGGAACCCCTGGGCAAAGTCACAGCGGAGGGAGCGCAGGATCTCCAGCTGCTCCTCTGTCTCGACACCCTCGGCCACCACCTTCAGACCGAGGGCATGGGCCAGGTTGATGACGGCCGAGACTATCTCCTCGCCGCCGGGATTCACCCCCAGCGTCTCCACGAAGGATCGATCGACCTTCAAAAAGTCGAGCGGGAAGCGCTGGAGGTAGCCCAGCGAGGAGTAGCCGGTGCCGAAGTCGTCGATGGCCAGCGAGACACCGATCTTCTTGAGCGCCCGCAGGACATCGAGAGCGGCGGCGGCATCCTCCATCAGCGCGCTCTCGGTGATCTCGAGGGTCAGGAGCTCGGGCGGCAGCCCGGTCTGGGCCAGTATCCGCTCGACGGTGGTCACGATCCGTGGGTCGTCGATCTGCCGGGCCGACAGGTTGACCTCTACCGAGCCCTGCGGGCCGTTCCCCACGTGATGGTTCCAGGCCCGCAGTTGCCGACAGGCCTGGTCGAGGACCCACGCCCCGATGGGGATGATGAGCCCGCTCTCCTCGGCCACCGGCACGAACCGGGTGGGGGCCACCAAACCCTGGTTGGGGTGCTGCCAGCGGATCAGGGCCTCGACTCCGACGACGGTGGTCTCACCGCTTATCTCGACCACCGGCTGATAGTGGAGCATGAGCTCATGGCGCTCGAGAGCCCGGTGGAGGGCGTGCTCGGTCTTCATGCGGTCGAGTGTCTCGATGCGTAAGGACTCGCCGAATACCTCGACGCGCGAGCCTCCCCGCCGCTTGGCCCGGTACATCGCCGATTCGGCGTTGGCCAGGAAGGTGCCGCCCTGGTCGACGCCGAAAGTATTGAGGGCGACGCCCACCGATGCATCCAAAAAGAGCTCCGTACCGTGGATGTCGAAAGGCCGGGACAGCGCCTCTTTGGCTCGCTCGATGAAGACGAAGGCATCGGTTTGGACCTGGCCGTTCGGGTTCTCGACGAGGATGAGAAACTCGTCCCCGCCCAGACGGGCCACCAACTCGTCGCCGGCCACCTCGCTCAACCGGTCGGCCACGGCGCACAGGATGCGGTCTCCGGCCTCGTGTCCCAGACTGTTGTTGACGTCCTTGAAGCGGTCCAGATCGCAGAGGACGACGGCCACCGTTCCGGGCACTCCACCGGCCCGGGTGGCCGCCTCAGTCAGCCGCCGGGCGAAATGATCCCGGTCGGGAAGTCCGGTCAGGGGGTCGCGGTCCCCGGCCAGAGCAGGTGTGCCGGGCATCCGGGACACGAACGGATCGGGGTCGATGAACCCGGCCACCGAACGGTGGTGCCCCTGGCCCAACGTGACCAGTACGCCCTCCACGGCCACCCGGCGGCCGGTGCTGTGGGCCAGGACAAGCTGCCGCCTCTCGCCGTGCGGCTCCCCGTCCGGGGTGGCCGCGCCACCTTCGGCGCCACCGTCTTCGGGGTGGTCACAACGGCCCAACGTTTCCACCAGTCCCCGGTTGGCCGGCGACAGGACCAGATCGGGCGGGAGAAGGGTATCGGCCATCGAACGACCGACCACGTGATCGCGTGGCCAGCCGAACAGCTCCTCAGCGCGCGGATTCCATTCGATGACCACGCCCCGCCGATCGACCTCGAAGAAGCCGCTGGGACAGGACGCCACCAGAAGAGACCAGGGAGGGCCGGCCGCCGACCTGCGGCCCGACGATGGCCACTCCGGGAAGTCCGTCGTCCCCGGCTCGCTGTCCCCACGGCTGGGCCAGGACCGGCCGATGGCCCTCACCCGGTGGGGTGAAGTCTCTGTGCGCGGAACAACCAGAACAGATCGAGCATGACTCCCCGTCCATCAGGCAGAGGTGACACACGACCTATGGGCAGGGGCCGTGCCACTGGCGCCATGGTAGGCACCAGACCTACGTAGTTCAAGGATCCCTGGCCGTGTACCGTGCCCCCCTGTGGTCGTGATCACCGGTACCGCCCAAAAGGAGGCATGGGATAAGAACGTCCTACCCCCTGTCGAACAGGTGCGACCGGGTCTGTGGTCTGTTCCCGTTCCCATCCCCAACAATCCGCTCCGCTACGTCCTGGTCTACGCCTTCGAACTGCAGGGAGGTGGGGTCGCCATCGTCGACGCCGGTTGGAACACCGACGAGGCCTGGAACGCGCTGAACGCCGGCCTGGGCCAGGCAGGAGGTTCGATCGCCGACGTCCGAGCCGTCCTGGTCACCCACATCCATCCCGATCACTACGGTCTGGCCGGCCGGGTGCGCGAGGCTTCGGGGGCCTGGATCGGCCTGCATCCGGCCGACGCCGTCATGCTCGAATCGCGCTACGGCGACACCGATGAGCTGCTGGCCACCATGTTCCGCTTCCTGACCAACTCGGGGGTGCCCGAAGACAGACTTCCCGACTTGACCTTCGCTTCGATGGCCATCAAATCGATGGTGACCATGGCCGTTCCCGACGTGCTCTTCGAGGACGGAAAGACCATCGAGCTGCCGGGATGGTCGCTACGCACCATCTGGACCCCGGGTCACTCCCCCGGTCACGTCTGTTTCTTCAGCGAGGACCAGCGACTGCTGATATCCGGCGATCACGTCCTGCCCCGGATCACGCCCAACATCTCCGTGCACGCCCAGCAGCCGGCCAATCCGTTGGGCGACTACCTCGATTCCCTACGCAAGGTGGACAACCTGGGCACCGAAGAAGTGCTTCCGGCCCATGAGTACCGTTTTGCCGATCTGCACGGTCGGTTGGAGGAGATCATTGTCCACCACGCTGATCGCCTTGACGAGATCGCCAAGGCCATCACCGAGAGGCCGGGATCGACGGCCTGGGAGATCACCATCGGTCTGCGGTGGTCCCGGCCGTGGGATCAGATCGAGTCCTTCATGCAGCGTCAGGCCAACGGCGAGACGGTGGCTCATTGCATCCTGCTCGAACTGCATGACCGTATCCGCAGCCAAGGCACCGACCCCATCCGGTACTACCCGGCGCCAACGGAGTAGGGCCCGCCCGCTTCGGCTGTCTCAGCTGTCATTCCCCGGGGCCGGGCCGTCTTCCCCTCCGGTGCCGTCAGGCCCCGACCGTTCTCGCCGCCGACGGATGAAGTGGACCACGACCACGACAACCACCACGGCGGCCACCACCACCAGCGACCAGAGTCCCACCGTCGAGAGAACGTGCTCGAACGATAGGCCGACGATGTAACCCAGCAGGGTGTAGCCGACGCCCCAGACGATGGCGCCCAAGGCGTTGAAAAACAGGAACACCCGGTAGCGCATCCCGCTCATGCCGGCCAGCCCGGGGATGAAGGCCCGGGCGAAGGCTACGAACCGGCCGATGAACACAGCCGGCCCTCCATAGCGCTCGAGCAGGCCCACGGCCCGTTGCACCCCGTTGCGTCCCGCCAGCGGGCGCCTCTCGAGAAGCCAGGGACCGACGTTCTTGCCCAGTTCGAAGCCGACCGAGTCGCCGGCGATGGCGCACAGCACCACCACCCCGATGATCACGCCGAGGTTGATCCGACCCAGACCGGCGAGGACACCACCGATGACGGCGGCCGTTTCGCCAGGAATGAAAAAGCCCACCATCACGGCGGCTTCGCCGAAGACCAGCAGCCCGACCACCACACCAGCGGTGATCCCCCGGAAATGGAGCAACCAACCCGACACTCCTCCCTGATCGGCGGCGCCGGACAGCAGCACGGCCTGGTGGGCGAGCACTCCCCCCATTCCTACGAGCGACATGCGTGGTTGGGGCACCCGTGGTCAGCACAGGCGCATGCTCCCGCCCTCCGGCCGGGCCGGCCGAGGATCACCGGGCCAGGGTCACGCTGGTCCAGGTTCGTCGCCGACAGGCGGGACAGGTCATCCACCGGTCATATCTGGGCCGCGGGAGCCAGGCGCCGAACGGTAACTGCAAGACCACGAAATGCACCAGACCCACACGGCTCACCGATCCGCACGATGAACAGGCCACCGACAGGAGACCCCGCTGGGGCAAGGGGTCGGTGTCGCTGGGTGTCGAGGTGTGCTTCTCGTGCTCGCTGGCCGGCGTGGCGCTCGAATAGAGAGCGTGCTTGCCACTGGGTCGAGCGTGGGGCACTGCCCGGGACGATGATCGGGCCCTGCTGCCCGGTCCTCCGTTGGCCCGGGCATCGCCGGCGGTCTCCCCCGCTTCGACCTCATCGACCGGCATCCAGTACAGGGCTCGCTTGCCCAGCGGATCGGAGCGCCCGTTCACACCCACCGGTCCACTAGCCAACGGTGCCGGCGACAACGCTCATGTCGAGCAGGGTGCGGGCCAGCTGTCGATAGGCGAGGGCGCCGGGCGAGCTCGGCGCGTGCTGGAGGATCGATTTACCCCGTGCCGGTGCCTCGGCGAAGCGTATGGACTTACGGACAGGAGGTTGGAGGACGGGGATGCCGTAGCGACTCTCGACCTCTTCGATGATGTGTCGCGAGTGCTTGGTGCGATCGTCGTACATGGTGGCCACGATGCCCCGAACGGTGAGGTCGCCGTTGGCGAAGGTGCGGACGTCCTCGATCGTCTCGAGCAGCTGACCGACCCCCCGGTGGGAGAGGGCCTCACACTGGAGGGGGATCAACACCGCATCGGCGGCGGTGAGCCCGTTGATGGTGAGAACGCCCAGTGAGGGAGGGCAGTCGATGAGGATCAGGTCGTAGCGGTCGATCACACCGTGTAGTGCTCGCTGGAGGACGTGCTCACGGCCTGTGCGGGTCAGCAGATGCACTTCGGAGCCAGCCAGGTCGATGGAGGCGGGCAGAAGGTCGAGCCACTGCACCCCCGGTACGGGGACGGCCACCGTCTCCACGGTCTCCCGACGGAGGAACACGTCGTGCAGGGACTTCTGCAGGGCGTCAGGATCGAACCCGCAGGAGTAGGTCAGGCAGGCCTGGGGGTCGAGATCCACGATCAACGTTCGCCGACCGAACTCGGCCGAGGCCACTCCCAGTGAGTGAACGGTGGTTGTCTTGGCCACCCCACCCTTCTGGTTGGCCACCGCCAGCACGTCTGTCACAGGGGGAGTCTACGCGGCCTGGTGACCCCTCGTCGTGGGCTCAACAGCCACGGCCAGCAGCGCCGGCGCAGCGGCAACCAGAGGCAGCCCGACAGACCGGAGGCCGGCCGTCATCAGTCCAATCCCAGCGAGGCGCCCCCGGCACGACTTGAACGCGCAACCTGATGGGTAGAAACCACCTGCTCTATCCAGTTGAGCTACAGGGGCCAGCCCGGAGAGGTCAGAGCGGCGGCCCGGACCTCCATCGGTGTGTGCCACACTAGAGGCTCCTTGGTGGCCGTAGCTCAGTTGGCAGAGCGCCGGGATGTGGCCCCGGAGGTCGCGGGTTCGAGCCCCGTCGGTCACCCTCCACCGCTCCGATCACGGAAGCCCGGCCCCGGCTCGGGGCCCGGCTAGTTTGGGGCCCTTGCGCCTCTAGCTCAACGGCAGAGCAACGGACTCTTAATCCGCAGGTTCTGGGTTCGAATCCCAGGGGGCGCACCAGGTGATGTAAGACCACGCCAGATCCCTGACGGATCAATAACGGCTGATCTTGTACACGGTAACGCCTGATCCTTGTCGTAGTAGCGGCTGATCCTTGACACTCCGGCCCCACCAGCGCCGGCGACGACTGGGCCCTGACGACTGGGCCCTGGCGGCGGCGCCGCCGGCCACCGCCGCCCCCACCATGCCGATAATGGGCACCAGCGACACTCCCGCTACCGTCATGGCCCAACCCCGCCCAACCCTGCGTTTCCCCATAGATTGCTCCCCGTTGTCTCCTGGAGACCGCCGCCCCCGGGCCTCGCGCGTCCGGCGTACCATCGGTCTCTCTCGTCACCGACCGGTTGGTCGAGCAGACCTGTAAGGAGGAGGCGCGGTAGGGGCCAAATCCCACCACGTCCACCACCGTAGGGAACGGCAACCACGCGACCAGATGGTTACCCGCGGGTAAGACATTGCGATCGTCCGCACGATCTGGATACAGCCACATCACGACCACCGACCACGCCCTATCCGGTCCGTCCTGTCCCCGAGCACGGCGATGGTTGATGCGTTATGTTTCCGCGTCACACTGACCAGTTGGGGGAAGCCATGTCATTGTCACGGCGGAATCGGCGGCATCACTCGGTTCGGGCGGCGAGCGCGTCGGCAGGAGAGCCGGGTGAGCGATTTACGCCCGACCAAAACAGGCCTCGACGTCGTTCGGTGGCAGGACGTCTGATCCTCGCCCTCGTGATCGTCGGCTCGACGGTGGGGGCAGTGGTCGGGATCACCGGTGCCCCGGCGCGTGCCGCCTCGGCCCCGGGGCTGGCTATCGCCAAGTCGGCCAGCGTCTCCAGCTACTCGTCGGCGGGAACGGTGATCACCTACACCTATGTCGTCATCAACACGGGCAGCTCCACCCTGCCCAACGTGACCGTCACCGACCCGATGCCCGGACTGTCCGCCATCAACTGCGGCGGAAACTCCAATGTCATCCCCTCCCTGGCCCCGAGCACCTCGGTGACCTGCACGGCCACGTACACGACCACTCAGAGCGACGTCGACCTGGGCTCCATCTCCAACACCGGAACGGCCGACAGCGACGGTCCCGTCGGCAACTTCAGCGCCGTCTCCTCAGTGACGGTCCCAGCCGTGCAGACACCAGGCATCACCGTGGCCAAGTCGGCCAACACCACCGGTTACACGGCTGCCGGCACCGTCATCACCTACAGCTACGTGGTCACGAACACCGGCAACCTGACGCTGAGCAATGTCGTGGTCACCGATCCCATGGCCGGCCTGTCCGCCATCAATTGTGGTGGTAACTCCAACGTGATCCCGTCGCTGGCTCCGGGCGCCTCGGTCACCTGCACCGCCACCTATACCACCACCGGCGAGGACGTTAAAGACGGCTCCATCACCAATACGGGAACGGCCACGGCCACTACCCCCGAGAAGACCACAGTGAGCTCGGACGCCAGCCTGACCATCCCCGAGGGAGGACAGCCCTTCACCTGCAACCCGCCCACCGACTTTCTGTCCCAGGGCTCGCCGACCACCCAGCTCTTCAACTCGACCACCGTGGCCAACGTGACCACGTACCACATGGACGGTCCTCCCTACTCGAAGACCTACAACGCCATCGGCTTCGATCTCACCAACGACTACATCTACGGCATCGACGTCGGGACCAACACCATGATCCAGATCGACGGCACCGGCCACATCATCTTCAGTCACGCGGTGAGTGGGCTGCCCAAGCCCCCCAAAAACGGGTCGTACAACGTCGGGGCCTTCGATGCCGCCAACAACTACTGGGTCATGAGGAGCGGTACGACGACGGCCTATGAGATCGACGCCGGTTCCCCCACGCCTTCGGTCATCGGCACCAAGAGCCTCAGCAGCACCTTCGCCCCGGCTGACTGGGCGTTGGACAACGGCTACATGTGGGGCACCGAGGACCAGACCATCTACCGGACCAACCTGAGCACCGGCAGCGTGTCCAGCTGGCCCGAGCCCGGCATCTTTCCCGCCGTTGGCGGTCCCAACCCGGGCACCTACGGTGCGGCCTGGACCTTCGGGAACGGAAACCTCGGATTCTCCAACAACTATCTGGGCACCATCTTCCAGGTGGCCGTGACCAACCCGTCGGCCGTCAATCCGGGCTTCAGCCTGGTGTCGAGTTACTCGGGCCCGGTGGCCGGCAACTCCAACGACGGCACCGCGTGCGGCTCTGCCCTGCCCACCGATCTGGGCATCGTCAAGACCGGCCCCTCCACCGTCCCCGCCGGGGGAACCATCACCTGGCAGCTGACGGTGACCAACTACGGCCCGGGGCCCTCATCCGGCTTCGCCGTGGCCGACAACGTACCGGCCGGCATCACCAATGTCTCCACCTCCACCCCCGGCTGCGTAGCGACCGGCAACAGCGTGCTCTGTTCGGAGGGCGCCCTCGCAGTGGGCAATACCTTCACCATTCTCCTGACCGGCACCGCGCCGACGGCCCCCGGTAGCTGTGTGGTCAACACGGCCACCGTCACGGCCAACGAAGCCGACAGCAATCAGGAAAACAACACGTCGGGCGTCCAGACCTGCACGACCCCGGACATCATCCTGACCAAGACGGCCAGCCAGTCCAGCTACTCGACCGCCGGTACGGCCATCACCTACAACTACCTGGTCACCAACCCCAACGTCAGTGAGGCCCTCACCAACGTCACGGTGACCGACCCGATGGTGGGTCTGTCCCCCATCGACTGCGGCGGGAACTCCGACGTGATCCCCGTCCTCAATGCCGGCGGCTCCCAGTCCTGTACGGCCACGTACACCACCACCCAGGCCGACGTGAACGCCGGATCGATCTCCAATACGGGAACGGTGGTCGGCACACCGCCCTACGGGTCTAACGTCACCTCGTCCTCGACGCTGACCATCCCCGGCGAACAGGCCCCGGCCGTCAGCCTGGTCAAGTCGGCCAATGTGGCCAGTTACTCCACCCCGGGGACAGTGATCACCTACAGCTACCTGGTCACCAACACCGGGAGCGTGACCCTGACCAACGTGACGGTGAACGATCCGATGGCCGGTCTCTCCCCCATCGACTGTGGTGGGAACTCCAACGTGATCCCCACCCTGGCCCCGGGGGCCTCGGTGACCTGCACTGCCACCTATGTCACCACCCAGGCCGATGTGACCGCGGGATCGGTCAACAACGAGGCCACGGTGAGCGGCACTGCCCCCGATGGCTCGACCGTCGGCTCGAAAGCGGAGCTGTCCATCCCTCAAGAGGGCACCCCGTTGCTCTGTGATCCGCCCGTCGACTACCTGTCCCAGGGAATACCGACGGCACTCTTCGCCGGAACCGAAGGCAATGCCACCGTCGTTTACAACCAGGTGGGCCCGACCTACTCCCAGACCTACAACGCCCTCGGCTTCGACACCCAGAATGACTACCTCTACGCCATGACCGGCGGGGACCTCCTCCAGATCGACGGTGGCGGCAACGTTCTCTCGTCGCAGGCGGTCACCAATTGGACAGCAACCGGCGGACCCAACGTCGGAGCCTTCGACAACAGCGGGAACTACTGGGTCACCCACACCGGGGACACGACGGCCTACGAGATCGATGTGACCTCCAGTCCGCCGGCGGTGATCAACACGGTGACCCTCAGCCAGGCTTTCGGCGCCGACGACTGGTCGCTCAACGGCGGATACATGTGGGGCCTCGACAACGGAACCACCCTCTACCGGGTCGATCTGTCTACCGGCACGGTCACCACCTTCGCCGCACCCGGGTCCCTCACCACCGGCACTTACGGGGCGGCCTGGACCTTCGGCAACGGCAACCTGGGGTTCTCCAACAACCAAAACGGCCTGATCTACCAGATCTCGGTGGCCAACCCCTCGTCGGCTTCACCCACCTTCTCGGTGGGGCCTCCCTATCAGGGCCCGGTGGCCGGCCAGAACAACGACGGGACCTCGTGCGCCGGTCTCGACACCGACCTGGGCATCGTGAAGACCGGTCCGGCCACCGTTCAACCGGGAGCCACTATCGCCTGGCACCTCACCGTCACCAACTACGGACCCGGCATCAGCTCCGGATTCGCCGTTGACGACAACGTGCCGGCCGGCATCGCCAACGTGGCCACCACCACACCCGGCTGCACCGTCACCGGCAACAACGTGGTCTGTGGCGAAGGCACCCTGGCAGTGGGAGGAACCTTCACCATCACCCTCACCGGCACCGCCCCCACCACCGACGGGACCTGTGTGGACAACACGGCCACGGTGACGGCCAACGAGGCCGACCTGAACGTCAACAACAACACCTCGACGGTGCAAACCTGCACGGCGGCCTCGGTGGTGGTCGTCAAGACCGCCACCGTCTCCAGCTACACGACGGTCGGCACTCTCATCACCTACCTGTACAAAGTCACCAACACCACGGACGGCCAACCGCTGACCAACCTAACGGTGACCGACCCGATGAAGGGTCTGTCCGCTATCAACTGCGGCGACGGCACCAACCAGATCTCGGTGCTCGAGTCCGGGGGCTCCCAGAGCTGCGTGGCCCACTATGTGACCACGCAGTCCGATCTCGATGCCGGGTCCATCACCAACATCGGGACGGTGACCGGCACCCCCGAAACCGGTCCCGCCGTCTCCGCCACTTCGTCATTGACCATTCCGGCCAACCAATCGCCGGCCATCTCGCTCATCAAGTCGGCCGACGTCAGCGGCTTCAGCCAGGCCGGTCAGCCCATCCACTACACCTACCAGGTCACCAACTCCGGGAACGTCACCCTGACCGACGTTTCGGTCACCGATCCCATGGACGGCCTCTCGTCCATCAGCTGCGGCGACGGAACCGACCAGGTGAGTTCGTTGGCCCCTGACGGTACGGCCACCTGCACGGCCAGTTACACCACCACCTCTGAGGATGTCGACGCGGGGTCGGTGACCAACACAGCCACGGCGTCGGGCACCGACCCGGGAGGCGACCAGGTCACCTCCAACACCAGTACGGTGACCGTTCCCGATACGACCCTCCGGGTGGTCACCACCTCGTTGGCCGACGGCGAAACCGGGGTGCCCTACTCGGCCACGCTGAGCGCGGCAGGCGGGACCACCCCGTACAAATGGTCGGTGGTGTCCGGCAAGCTGCCGTCGGGACTCAAACTGAACGCCAAGACCGGAGACATCTCGGGCTCACCAAAGTCGGCCGGGACATCGTCCATCACCGTCGAGGTCAAGGACACCAAGTCGGCCTCGATGCCCAGCACTTCGGCCACGCAGGCTCTCACCCTTACCGTGTCGGGCCCCACCCCCTCCGTCACCGCGGTCAAGCCCTCCGACGGACCGGTGGGCGGTGGCACCAAGGTCACGGTGGTGGGCACCAATCTCGAAGGGGCCACGGCCGTCTACTTCGGTTCGGCGCCGGCCACCAAAGTGACGGCCAGCAAAACCGGCACCTCGATAACTGTGGTCGACCCGGCGGGCGACCCGGGGCGGGTGCCCCTGGAGGTGGTCACCCCCAACGGCGACAGTCCGGTCACCACCGCCAGCCAGTTCACCTACGAGTGAGGTCCTGACCCGCCTCCGGTGGAGGCGTCCCGAAATCGATCGGGGCCAGCCCGGGTACGGCCTCCACCGGGGGAAGGACCTGTTCCCCTCCGTGGTCGAGCGGCCGGTGTGGTGGCTGCTCTTCGGAACTCCCCAGGGGTGAAGGGCCGGGTGGGTGCAGATCCCCTCGGGCCTACTGAGGCGGGGGTCCGACGGGGAGAACACCGTCCGTTAGGGTGCTGATCCTGCTCACGAAGGAAGGCAGTGGCAGACGCAACCAGTGATGTCGCCGGACAACTGAGCGGGAACGCCGACGAGGCACCATCCCCGACGGGGATCGGGGCGCGGGCCGGCGACCATCTCCGACGCGCCGCCCGCTTCTGGCGCTCGCCTCCCGACCAGCCCTCCTGGGCCCGCCCGGCGCTGCTGGCCATCGCCGCGGTGGCCGCCCTGACCTACGCCTGGGGCATCGGCGGCGTCAACCTGGAACCCTTCTACGGTTCGGCAGCCAGAAGCATGTCGGAGAGCTGGTCCAATTGGTTCTTCGGGTCGGTCGACCCGTGGGGCACCGTGACCGTCGACAAGTTGCCCGGTGCTCTCTGGGTGCAGGCCCTGTCGCTCAGGCTCTTTGGATTCCACCTGTGGGCCATCGTCCTGCCCCAGGTGATCGAGGGGACCCTGACCGTCCTGGTGCTCTACCGGGTGGTGCGGCGGGTGGCCGGATCCGGTGCCGGCCTGGTGGCCGCGGCAGTCCTGGCCGTCAGCCCGGTCACCGTCCTGCTCAACCGGGCCAACATCTCGGACTCGTTGCTGATCCTCCTTCTGGTCCTGGCGGCCGACGCCGCCACCCGGGCCCTGATCACCGGCCGGGTTCAATCCCTGGCCATGGCCGGCCTGTGGGTGGGACTGGCCTTCCAAACCAAAATGCTGCAGGCCTGGCTGGTGTTGCCGGCGCTGTACCTGGCCTATCTGGTCGCCGCGCCGGCGGCGTCGCTCATGCGGAGGTTCGGGCACGTCGCCCTCTCCGGCCTGGTGGTCATCGTGGTGTCGCTCAGCTACATGACGGCGGTGGCCGTCGTGCCGGCCCACGACCGACCGTACGTCGACGGAAGTTGCGACAACTCGATCTTCAGCCAGGTCTTCCTCTACAACGGGCTCAACCGGTTCTCCGGGACCGAGCTGTCGCAGGCGGGATGCTCGAAGCCGTGGTCGTACCAGACCGCCGCGTTCGAGGGCGGACTGGCGCTCGGGCTCAACAGCGCCAAGGTTCCGCCCGGCGGGAACCGCCTCCTCACCGGCGTGTTCGGACGCAATGATGCCTGGATCGCCGTGCCCTCGGCGGTGGCGGCCGCCGCCCTGCTCCTCCGGCGTCGCCGGCGCGACGGGTCCCCGGTCCCCCGTACCGATCCTGTCCGTGCGCAGGCCCTCCTATGGACGACCTGGTGGCTCCTCACCGGGGCGTTCTTCAGCGTCGGGCATTACCTCCAGCCGTACTACGTCGCCGTGCTCATCCCACCCATGGCTGCGCTGTGCGGTATGGGGTTCTGGTTGGCCTGGCACCGGCGCCAGCGCACCGTCACCCGGGTGGTGATGGCCGTGGTCGTGGTGGCCAGCTCGGCCTACGCCCTCTGGCTCCTGCCCCTCTCCTTCGGGGTCCGCACCGCCGTCATGGTGTCGCTCATCGTGGCCTCCGCCACCACCGTGGTGGTGGTGGTGTGGTCGTGCATCCGAGGTCCACGATCGTCATGGAGCGTCCCCACCGCCATCCTGGTCGGGAGCGCCACCCTCCTGGTCAGCTCCTGCTGGGCCAGCGGAACGGTCGTAGCCACCGGATTGGGGCCGTTCGACTCGCCGTACGAGCCTTCCGCCGTCGTCTACCAGAGCCAGATCCGCCCACGGCTGGCGCGGAACAACTGGCCCGAACTCACCGGTGGGATCGCCAAACTCCCACCCTCGGTCAGCGCCGAGGCGATCGAGGGCTCTGCTCTGGCCGGTTACCTGATCATGGCCACCGGTAGGGAGTTCCTCCCGGTGGGCGGCTTCACCGGTCAGGTGCCCGATCCCCACCGTGGCCCAGTTGATCCACTACGTGCACCAGGGGCGGGTCGGCCTGGTCAATGTGGCCGTCAAACCGTTGACCGACAGTCCCGACATGCGTTGGGTGGTCACCCATTGCACCCGCTTCACCGCCCGGGGCTCGACCTATGTCAGCCTCGGCACCAGGTTCCAGCGGTACCTGTGCGCCCCCTACCAGGCCGACGGCGCCGGCAGCGGATGAGATCGCAACCGACGGGTTGTGGCTGGCGCCGTCGTGGCGTACGTCAGCGGGGGGTGATCCCCCACGACCCGGTCCATCGACCCCCCGGGTGCAGCGTGACCAGGTCGGTGCCGGACCGAAAGGCGTCGGGCGGACAGCTCATCGGTTCGACCGCCAGCGCCTTGCGGCGTTGGTCCGGTTCGAGGGTGTCGCCGGAATAGACCATCAGATAGCCGAAACGCTCGTCGCACCACAGGGTGACCCCGGAGTGGCGTCGGGGTGATCGAGATCGACCCGGGCCCGACCATCGGTCCCCCGACGGAGACCGGTGAAGGCGGTGTCCAACCGGGTCACCCCCAGGAGCCGGCTCGTGTTGAAGTCGAACTCGCTGGCGGCCACCGGGACCCGTCCCACCGGCAGCCCCCGCTCGTCGTTCACCAGCCGGTGCTCGGCGGGAACGCCCAGCCGGATCTGGTCGACGGTGTTGGTGCCCACGGTCAGATAGGGATGGAAGCCGAGACCGAAAGGAAGATCGGTGGTCCCGAAATTGTCAGCGTCGGCCACCACGGTCAGTCCGTCCCGCCCCAACCGGTACTCGACGCTGAGCCGCAGGGCGAACGGATAGGCCGGCGAAGGGCGGAGCTCCACGGCCATGGTCACCCGGTTCTGGGCCCGGCCCGCCATCCGCCAGGGCACCCACCGCACCAGACCGTGGATGGCGTTGTTGGCCGGCAGCTCGTTGAGCGAAGCCTGGGCTTCGACGCCCTCGAAGGAGTAGCGGCCGTCCCCCAACCGGTTGGGCCAGGGGGCCAGTACCTGGCCCCGGCCCCCCTGGCTCCATTCCTCGGAACCGAACCCCTCGATGACCGCCCGGTCCTCCACGGTGAAGGACCGGAGCGTGGCCCCGATTTCGGTGATGACGGCCCGCTGATGGCCGTGACCGATCACCCACTGGTCACCGGTGGCGACAGTGGTTTCGGCCGGCTGCTGGTCTTCGGGGCGTGATCGGGTGGTCATGGGTCTCTTGTCTGTCCCGCTGGTCAGCACGCCACAGAGCTGCGGACTGCGCCCGGTATGGTAGGCGATCGGGCTGCCTGGACCCGACGGAACGAGGGAAACGCCTGGCATGCGCATTCTGGTGACCAACGACGACGGCGTCTTCGCGCCGGGTATCGCCGCCCTGGCCCGGGGCCTGGTGGCCGCCGTCGGCGACCGGCACGAGCTGGTGGTGGTGGCGCCCCTGGTCGACCACAGCGGCGCCGGTGCGGCCGTCGGCGCCGTCTACGACCGCGAGGCCATCCCCTACCAGGCGGTCGACATCCCCGGTCTGTCCGACATCCCCGTGTTCGGGATCGAGGGTCCCCCCGCTCTGGCTGTCATCCTGGCCTGCATCGAGGGCTTCGGCCCCCGACCCGACCTGGTGGTGTCGGGAATCAACCACGGGATCAACGCCGGCCGGTCGGCCCTCCACTCGGGCACGGTCGGGGCCACACTGACCTCGGCCCAGTTCGGCGTCCGGGGGTTGGCGGTCAGCATCGCCTGGGGTGAGGAACCGGTTCCGTGGGAGACGCCTGTCTCCCTGGCCGCCGGCATCGTGCCGGTGATGGCCGATATGCCGTCCGCCACCGTCTTGAATCTCAACGTGCCGGCCGTCCCGCTCGACCGGCTGGCCGGGCTGCGCCACGGGGCACTGGGCACCATGGGCCTGATCCGGGCGGTGCGACCGGAGCACACGACCGATCCGGTGGCCGGAACGCCGGTCGACCGGACGTCGCGGGCCATCACCCTGACCTTGCGGGGCAAGGGCTCCGCCCGCGACCAGGCCGCCGAACGGGCCGAACTGGAGCCCGACTCCGACGCCGCCCTCCTGGCCGACGGGTGGGCCACGCTCACCCCCCTGTGGGGCGTACGCGAGGACACCTCCGATCCGGGTCGGAAGGCGGTCACCGTGGCGCTGGCCACCTACGAGGCACGGGTCGGGGGACGGGTCCGCCCGTCTCTGAGCGGCGATCCCCGGGCCGGTGGCAGCCCGGCGCGGTCGACCGGTCGGCCATGGTGTGGCCGAGCCAGTCGAAGGTCACCTGGGCCGAGAGGCGGATGTTGTCGGCCTGGCAGTGGGTCGAAGCTCCGTCCTCGGGAGTGAACAAGACGGAGGTCACCGGGCCGGCCACCTCGGCCACGAAGGTGTCGAACTGGGCCCGCGGCTCGGCCCCTTCGCGGTCGCCGACCAGGGCCAGGGTGGGGCAGCCGATCGACGAGGTCAACCCCTCGAGCCGGTAGCCGGCTATGGCCTCCCGCCAGGCGTGGAACGAGGACACCCCGAACCGGTGGCAGATGGCGGCGATGCCCCACTGCATCTGACGGGGCATGAGATCCTCGGGAACGCCGATGACGTCTTCGGGACGGACGTCGCGCGACCATGCGGAACACGTCGGGCCCCACCCACGCTTCCATGTACCTGCTCATGTCGACGATGGGGGGATTGACCACCAGGGCCCGGACGCGCCGGTCGGTGGCCGCGCTGCGGGCGGCGAAATAGGAGCCGAAGCTCTGGCCGGCCAGCGCCAACTGCCCGGGGTCCACGTCGGGACGGGCGCTCAGATGGTCGAGGACCGCCCCCAGGGGCGCCTCGTAGTCGGGGCGAAAGGTCATGGTCGGGTCGGAGCGCATGCAACCGGGCTGACCGGGCCCGTCGAAGACGAAGACGTTCCAGCCTCGTTCGGCCCCGGGCGCCCCCAGGTGGAAGTACAGCTCCTCGGCGCTGGAGTCGAACCCACCCACCCCGATCAGAGTGGGACGACTCCCGCCCGCTCCGTTTGCCCCCGGGCCGGCCGGCAGACACGAAATAGCCGGGGAGTGTGCCCTCCTCGAAGGGCACCTCGATCAGCTCGACCGGTGGTTCGAACAGCGATGCGCCGGCGGCGAAGCAGGCATGGCTGCGTTCACCCATGCGCAGTGAGTCGTCACTGACCCCGTCGGCGTAGTACTCGGCGGTCCGGTAATAGGTCGACGCCCGCAACAGGTGGTCACGTCCGCTCACCCGGTGTCCGGCCTGCAGGCACGCCCTTCCCTTGTCCTCCACCCGCTGGGCCATCTGGTCGAAGGCCGACGCCCAGCTGTGTGGACTGCCGTCGCTGATCTCGGAGGCGACGGCCAGGCACTCCCCCACCGTCGATCCCCCGTAGTCGGCCACCCCGAGGGCCCGGATGAGCTGGTAGTTGAACTCGTCGTCCCGGAAGCCCTCGACCCGAATGGCACTGCGGACGATGTCGGAGTCTTCGAAGGACACGGCACTCGATTCTGTCCGGGCCCAACGGCGGCCCGGCGGCCGCCTCCAGCCCGCCTCCGGTCATTCTGGCCGAAGACGGGCCTACCCTGTGCCATGCGCGTGGCCGCCATCCAGACCACGGCGGGGCCGGACCGCCGTCGCAACCTCGACCAGGCCACCCCCCTGGTCGAGGAGGCGGCCCGATCGGGAGCGGCGCTGGTGGTGCTGCCCGAATACTTCTCGGTGGCCGGCGATCCCGCCTTCCTCCGCAGCCACGCCGAGTCACTCGACGGCCCCACCCTGACGTGGGCCTCGGCCCTGGCCGCCCGCTTGGGCATCCGCCTGGTGGCCGGCTCCTTTCCCGAAGTCGAGCCGGGGAGCCCGCCGCCGGAGTCCCCCGACCGCCGTCTCTTCAACACCAGCTGTCTGATCGGCCCGACCGGTGCGGTGGAGGCCATCTACCGCAAGATCCATCTGTTCGACGTGAACCTGGCCGGCACCCGTTTCCGCGAGTCGGCCACCATTGCCCCGGGCCACGAACTGTGCGTCACCTCGATGGGCGGCGACGACAGCCAGCGAGTGGGGCTCTCCCTCTGTTACGACCTGCGTTTCCCGGAGATCTACCGGATCATGACGTTGCGCGGGGCCACCGTGATCACGGTGCCGGCGGCGTTCACGGCGGTCACCGGTCCGGCCCACTGGCGACTACTGCTCCGGGCCCGGGCGGCCGAAAACCAGGTCTACGTGATCGGCGCCGGCCAGGACGGGGTCCTGCCTCCGGGCATGCCGGCCTGCCACGGCCACTCCATGATCGTCGACCCCTGGGGCACGGTGGTGGCCGAACGGACCGAACCCGGCCCGGGGTTGGTGGTGGCCGATACGGACCACGACTTCCTCCAAAAAATCCGCTCTGAGCTGCCGGTCCTGGCCAATCGGCGTCCTGGGGCGTACCGTTGGCCGGATGACCAGCAAGGGGCCACGCCATCAAGTGAATAAAGGCACGAGCGGATCGGCACCGTTCGAAGTCGGTTTCTTCGACTCCGACGGCGTGCAGCTCTATTACGAGAGCCACGGACACGGGCCCCGGGTGATGGTGTTCATGCACGGGATCCTCATGGACTCCAACATGAACCACCGCTTGGCCGCCGATCTGGCCGGCACCGGTCACCGGGTGATCCTGCTCGATCTCCCCGGCCACGGGCTGTCGGTCAAGCCCAAGCGGGCGTCGTTCCACCGCATGGACACCTACGCCCAACATGTGGTGCGGTTGCTCGACCACCTCGGGATCGACATGGCCGTTATCGGCGGCGTGTCACTGGGGGCCAACGTGAGCCTGTTGGTGGCCGCCCAGGCTCCCGAGCGGGTCAAGGGCCTGGTCCTCGAGATGCCGGTTCTCGAGTGGGCCGTACCCGCCGCCGCCATCACCTTCGTCCCCATGCTGTTCGCCGTTCACTTCGCCCGTCCGGTGGTGACCCGGACGGCGTGGCTGTTCCGACGTCTGCCCCGCACCGGCATCGGGCCCCTCGACAGCACCATGAACACGTTGTCCAACGATCCGACGGAGACGGCCGCCGTCCTCCACGGCATTCTGGCCGGTCCGATCGCCCCCACGGTCGATCAGCGGGCGGCCATGGCCGCACCCGCCCTGGTCATCGGCCATCGGGTGGACCGGGTCCACCCCTTCCACGACGCCGAACAGCTGGCCCGCCGGCTTCCCAACGGGCGCCTGGTGCAGGCGGCGTCGATCTTCGAGCTGCGCATGCACCCCGAGCGGCTCACCGGCGAGATCGCCGGCTTCCTCGACGACGTCTGGCTACCGTCGGCCGGACTGAGCCGCAAGGTGGGCTGAGTCCGGTGGGCTGAGTCGGGGCGGATGGGCCGTCCCGGGGCCCCGCTCAGTCGTCGGCGTCGGGTCGCCGGTTCCGCTTCCGTTGGGCGTTCCTCCGCTTGGCCGCCAGTCGTCGCTCCTTGGCCGCCCGGCTGGGCCGGGTGGCCCTTCTAGGGGTCTCGACCCGGAGGGCGTCGGCCATGCGGACCCGAAAGCGGTCGACGGCCAGGGCCCGATTGCGGGCCTGGGACCGTTCGTCGTCAGCCACCACCCGGATCTCCGGTCCGAGGCGGTCGAGCAACCGGATCCGTTGCCGGGGACCCAGGCTGGGTGAGCCGGCCACGTCGAAGCGCAGCTCGACCCGGGTGTTGACCTTGTTGGCGTTCTGACCGCCCGGTCCCCCGGTGGGACTGAACCGGAGCTGCAACTCGGCCAGGGGGATGGCGAGCGAAGGGGTGATCCTGACCGAGGCCGGCCCGGGCTCGGTCGTGCTCACCGAGGCCCGCCCTCCTCGGTCACCGGGTTGGTCAGCTCGCCGACACCCTCCACCGATACCGTGACCGTGTCCCCCGCCTTCAACCATCGGGGTGGATCCTCACCGGCGGCCACACCGGCCGGCGTGCCGGTGGTGATGAGCATCCCCACCTCGAGGGTGAAGGCCGTCGACAGGTACTCGATCATGTCGGCGCAGGTGAAGATCATGTCCGACGTCCGGCCGTTCTGGCGCAGCTCACCGTTGACAACGGTGCGGACGGCCAGGTCCTGCGGATCGTCGATCTCGTCACCGGTCACGATCCAGGGACCGGTGGGACCATGGGTGTCGAAGCCCTTACCCATCATCATGGTCGGCGCCCGCCACTGCCAGTCCCGTACGCTCACGTCGTTGACCACGGTGAATCCGGCCACCACGTCGAGGGCACGGTCGGCGGGAACGTGTCGGCAGCGGCGCCCGATGACCAGACCGAGTTCCGCCTCGTAGTCGACCGACGACGACACCCGCGGCACCTCGATGGACTGGCCCGGTCCGATCACGCAGGTGGGCTGCTTGGCGAACCAGGTCTGGAACTCGGGGCGTTCGTGTCCGAGCTCGGCGATGTGGTCGTCGTAGTTGCGGGCGATGCCCAAAAACGACGGGGGGCGGACCACCGGTGCGGTCAGGGGGGCGGAGGACAGAGGTTGCCGACGGGCGGCGGTGGTGGGGGCCCGTCGGAGGGCGTCGTGAGCGTCGGGGCCCAGGGCCAACAGGGTCACCATGTCGCCGGGGAGCCCAATGGCCGGATCGGTGAGGTCGACCACCTCCTGGCCGGCCACCACGCCGGTGCGGGGGACGCCGCCCTCGTCGATCACGCTCACCAGTTTCACGGAGGAAAATCTAAGCCACAGTGGTCCTACACTCCCTCCATGTCCACCTCCGGAGGCCACCCGGCCCCATCCCCCGACCCCTCCTTTGCCGGTCGCACCGTGCTGGTCACCGGCTCGTCATCCGGCATCGGGGAGTCCACCGCCCGTCTGTTCGCGGCGTCGGGGGCGACCGTCGTGGTCAACTCGGCCCGGTCGGTCGAGGCCGGTCGGGCCGTGGCCGCCGGCCTGCCTGACGCCAGTTACATCCAGGCCGACATCGCCGATGACGAGCAGGCCCACCGTCTGATCGACGAAGTGATCGACCGGCACGGACGGCTCGACGTTCTGGTCAACAATGCCGGCACCACCCAGGTCATCTCCCATGGCGATCTCGATGCCGCCACCACCGACGTGTGGCGACGCATTTTCGAAGTCAACGTGTTCGGCACCTGGCAGGTCACCGTGGCCGCCGTCCCCCATCTGACATCCTCGGGGGAAGGACAGGTGATCAACATCTCGTCCATAGCCGGCCAGAGGCCGACCGGCAGCTCCATCCCCTATGCCTGTTCCAAAGCGGCTGTCAGTCACATGACCCGGTTGCTGGCCAATGTCCTCGGCCCGGCGGTGCGGGTCAACGCCGTGGCCCCCGGGCTGGTCGACACACCCTGGACCGCCGACTGGGACTTCGTCCGCGACTACGTGAAGGCCCAGGCACCGTTGCAACGCACGGCCAGTCCGGATGACGTGGCCACCGTGGTCATGGGTCTGGCCCGGTCCTCCTACGTGACCGGCGAGGTGGTCGTGGTGGACGGCGGTCTCCACCTCCGCTAGCTAGACGAACTGACGTACGACGCCCGGCGGCCCGGTCGGTCACACCGGCGGGCCCGGTCAGCGATGCCCGGTAATGGTGGTGTCGATGGTCAGTCCCTTCATGAGGGTGCGGGTGACCGGGGTCCGATCGGCAATTTCGGCCAGACGATCCAGTTGGGGGGCGGACAGGCCGCCGGTGAAGGACATGGTCCGCTCGATCCGCTCCACTTTGGTGGCGCCCTCGCCGGTTCGGAGGAGCCGGGCCCGGACGCTGATCTCACCCAGCTCCCAGTTCTTGCGGTCGGCATACAGACGCAAGGTGGCCGCCGTGCACTGGACCAGCCCGGCCAGTATCAACTGGAAGGGGTTCGGTCCTTCGTCCTGGCCGCCCACGGCCGCACCCTCGTCGACTACGAAGTGGTGGCGCCCGGTGCGCACCTCGCCCCGGAATCCGGTCGGGTTGGTCAACGTGGCCATGGCGATGGGTTGTTCGCCTGGGGCGGGGTCGACTACCGGTCCGGTCACCTCCGAAGACCGGCGGTGGCGGTCGGTCGGTTGTTCCCCTCCATGCACCCTTCGTAGCACCGAATGAAAAGGGGTGTAAAAGATCCGCAAAAATTGAGTCGGAACACGCTCACAAATGGCCGCGGCCCTTCCCGAGGCCCTCAGTGCATGTGACAGTGGGGTATATGGGCACGGTGAGCAGACCCGAGGCATGGAACGATGAGCCGGCCCCGGCCGCCCCGGACGCCGACCGGTGGACCGAGCGATGGATCATGACGGCCGCCGTCGTCGCCCCTATCGCCACCGCCGCCCTCCTCATACCCTGGCGCGATCGGCTCAGCGCCGCCGACAACGCCCTGTTCCTGGTGGTGATCATCGTGGCCGTAGCCAGCACGGGGCGGCGGCTGGCGGCGGCGCTGGCCGCCCTGGTCTCCGCCCTCTCCTTCGACTACTTCTTGACCCGGCCCTACTACTCGTTCCGGATCAGCAGCCATCAGGACCTCATCACCGAGATCCTCCTACTGGTGGTGGGCCTGGCCGTCGGCGAACTGGCGGCCCGGGGTCGGCGCAACCGAGATGAGGCCCGGCAGGGCCGGCACCAGGTGGAGTTGCTCCACACGGTGACCGAGCTGGCGGCCACCGGTCAGGATCCGGACGTGGTGGTGGCGGCGGCGGCCACCGAGCTCCGGGATCTGCTGGCCTTGCAGGAGGTCCGCTTCACCACTCACAACCTGGCTGGCACCACCGCCCGGTTGGTGCCCAGCGGCGATGTCCGCGTCGGCACGGAGACCTGGCCCACCGACGACCTGGGCCTGCCTACCCGCAACATCGACCTGCCGGTGCGCAGTGGTGGGTGGCTGCTCGGCCACTTCCTGCTCACCCCCACCCCGGGCCGACCCATTCCCCACGACCGCCTCCTGGTAGCCGTGGCCGTGGCCGATCAGGTGGGGGCGGCTCTGGCGGCCGACCATGGGCCGCTGGGCACCCACAGCGCGGCCCGGGCGGAGACCTCCGACGACGGCTCGCTCTGACCGGGCGTGACCGACCATCACCGGGGGCGCCGTCCAGGGCCGACGGCTCGACGCCTCAGGCACCGTGGGCCCGGTCTGTGGACCTGCCTGTTGACATGCGCCCTGGGGGCCGGCCTGGCCGCCTGCAGCTCGGACGCCTCTCCGGCTTCCTCTCCCACCCCCCATTCGGGTCCGACCCTGGCCGCTCCGACCGCCCCTAAGGGGAACGATCCGAGCGCGGCGGTGCTGACCGCCTACCGGCGCATGTGGGCCGATCTGGTCACTGCCGCCCGCACGTCCGACTTCCAGTCGCCCCTCCTGTCCCGGTACACCACGGGTGAGGCGCACACCCTGTTCGTCCAGGGACTGGCCCGCGACCAGTTGCACGACATCGTGACCCGGGGGCAGCCCGTCCTCGATCCCCGGGTCAGCTCACTGACCCCGCCCGGGGATCCGACCCGGGCCACGGTGACCGACTGCTTCGACGACACCCACTGGTCGGAGTACACGACGTCGGGGGCCCGGGCCAAAAACACCCCGGGCGGTCGGCGGGCCACCACCGCCGATCTGGTCGACTCGGGGGGAACATGGAAGGTCGACCAGCTGGAGGTGGGCTCCGTCGGCAGCTGCTGACCGGACTGCGTTTCACCGTGTTGGACGGTGCCGGTCGGACGAACCCGTCTCCGACCGTGTCGGGCCCGGTGGTCAGGACTCGTCTGCCGCGGCGATGGTCCCATCGGGGAGGACATCGTTGCGGCGGGCGATGATATGGATGTCGATAGCGGCCGGCGCGGCCAGCCGAGTGATCTTGCGGACGATGGACCCGCCGCCACGGAGCTCCTGGAACCGGCTGCGTCCGCTCGAGCCGACCACGATCTGGGTGACGTGCTCGCGTCGGGCGAAGTCGATCAGCACCTGGGCGGGGTCGTCTCCCCGGATCTCGTTCCACGAGGCGCCGACGTCGCCGGCCAGCTGCCGCAGAGCCACCAGCGCGTCACTCGGGCGGCGACCCGACTCGTTTCCGGTCACCACATGCAGCACCTGGAGATCGGCCTTGATGCGGGCGGCCATCCGGGCCGCACGGCGCACGATGGCGTCCGTGCCGGGAGCGGTGGTAATCGCCACCAGGATCCTCTCGTGGGTCTCCCATACGACATCCTTCCGTTGACGGCGTAGGTAGTCGAGCAGCTGTTCTTCGGTCTCGTCGGCCAGGAAACGCAGCGTCAGCTCTCGGAGAGCGGTGAGGTTGTCGGTCCGGAAGTAACGGGACAGGGCCTGATCGACCTGTTCGGGGGGGTAGATGTTGCCGTGGATCATTCGACGGCGGAGCTGTTCGGGGGACGAGTCCACCAGCTCGAGCTGATTGGCCTTGCGCAGCACCCAGTCGGGTACCCGTTCGCGGACGGGCACGTCGATGATGCGCTGGACGGCATCGGCGATGCTTTCCAGATGCTGGATATTGACCGTGGTGATCACGTCTATGCCGGCGTTCAGAAGCTCCATGACGTCCTGCCAGCGCTTGTCGTGTCGGCCCGACCCGGGAACATTGGTGTGGGCCAGCTCGTCCACCAGGATCACCTGGGGGTGCCGACGCAGGGCCGCGTCCAGATCCATCTCAGTGAACTGTGAACCCCGGTACTCGACGGACCGGGGCGGGATCATCTCGAGGTCGCCGATCAGCTGACGGGTGCGCTCCCGACCGTGACACTCGACGAACCCGATGACCACCTCGGTGCCGCGCTCGTGACGCCGGCGCCCCTCGGCCAGCATGGCGTACGTCTTGCCCACGCCCGGCGCCGCACCCAGGTAGACGCGAAAGCGCCCGGCCGCCTGCACTGCTATCTCCTCGGACGGATCACTGGACGGCTGGCCGCTCTCGTCGGAGGGTGGATTCACCCGGATCTCCTGGAGCTCCCGTTCAGCTGCCGGGAGGGCTCGGAGCTCCCACCTTCATCGCAGTTTGGCAAGTGCCTCGTTGAGTTGCAGCACATCGATGTAGCTGGTGCCGAGGAAGCCCAACTGGGCCCCCATGGTCTGACGGGCGACGAGAGCACGAAGGGTGGCCGGGGCGATGCCGGTGGCGGCGGAGACCATCGGAATCTCAGCGGTGGCGTCCGCCGCCGAGATGTCGGGGTCGTACCCGCTGCCCGAGGTGGTGACCAGGTCCGGCGTAGGATTCACACCGCGGGCGTGCCAATAGGCCACCAGGGTCTGCGTGTTGGCCAACAAGACCTTGGACCGCGGGCCCAGGTTGGAAGCCCCGGACTCACCGGAATTGAGGACGCCGGGCTTGCCGGGGATGTTGTTGGCCTCGAGCGGGTTGTCGCCCCCACCGGCGACCGGGTTGAGCGAACCGGCGTAGGGGCCGACGGCATCGGGGCGGCCCTGGAAGACGCAGCTGCCGAGAGGGTGTCCGGGGCATTTCGTCTGTGACCAGTTCTGGCCGATGAGGGTGGAGCCGTTGGGGGTGATCGAACCATCGGCCTGGTGCTTGAACAGCACCTGGGAGACCCCCGTTCCGACGAATGCGTAGGCGAAGGTCAAGACGAGCGCCACGAGAGCCAGTACGACTGATCGGCGGATATGGACGAGCATCAGAAGGACTCCATCAGTAGGCGTGCAGCGCGACGAGGATGAGGTCGATGAGCTTGATGAAGATGAACGGCGCGACGATGCCACCCACTCCGTAGATGAAGACGTTCCGGCGCAGGATGGCCGCCGAGCCGGCCGGACGGAACTTGACACCGCGCAGGGCCAACGGGATGAGGGCCACGATCACCAGGGCATTGAAGATGACAGCGGACAGGACGGCGCTCTGGGGGCTGTGCAGTTTCATGATGTTGAGCGGCTCGAGCTGGGGATAGGTGGCGATGAACAACGCAGGAACGATGGCGAAGTACTTGGCCACGTCGTTGGCGATGGAGAAGGTAGTGAGTGAACCCCGGGTAATGAGGAGCTGCTTGCCTATCTCCACCACGTCGATGAGCTTTGTCGGGTTGGAGTCAAGATCGACCATGTTGCCGGCCTCCTTGGCGGCGGTGGTCCCCGTGTTCATGGCCACCCCCACGTCCGCTTGGGCCAGGGCCGGAGCATCATTGGTGCCGTCGCCGGTCATGGCTACCAGCTTCCCGCCCTCCTGCTCGGCCTTGATCAGCGCCATCTTGGCCTCGGGGGTGGCCTCGGCCAGGAAGTCGTCGACGCCGGCCTCCTGAGCGATGGCTGCCGCCGTCAGCGGGTTGTCACCGGTGATCATGACGGTCCGGATGCCCATCTGGCGCATCTCGTCGAACTTCTCCCGGATGCCCTGCTTGACTACGTCCTTCAGCTCGATGACCCCGAGGATGTTCGGTCCGTCGGCCACAGCCAGCGGGGTCGACCCGGCTCTGGAGACCCGCTCGACGATAGCGTCGAGGTCGCCGGGGACGGTCCCACCCTGCTCGGCAACCCAGCTCTTGACAGAGTCGGCCGCCCCCTTGCGGATCTGACGGGGTCCGACGTCGAGGCCGGACATGCGGGTTTGGGCGGTGAAGGGAACGAAGCTGTGTTCACCTTCGAGCTCACGCTCCCGGATGTTGAAGCGCTCCTTGGCCAGCACCACGATGGACCGACCCTCGGGGGTCTCGTCGGCCAGCGAGGCCAGCTGGGCCACGTCGGCCACATCGTGCTCGCTGTGGCCGCCCACGGGATAGAAGTCTGATGCCATCCGGTTGCCGAGGGTGATGGTTCCGGTCTTGTCCAGCAGGAGCGTCTGCACGTCACCGGCTGCCTCCACCGCCCGGCCGCTCATGGCCAGAACGTTGCGTTGCACGAGGCGGTCCATGCCGGCGATGCCGATGGCAGAAAGCAGAGCTCCGATGGTGGTGGGGATGAGACATACCAGTAGGGAGATCAGGACGACCACCGACACCGTGGCACCCGCATAGTGACCGAAAGGCTGGAGCGTCACGACCACCGGTATGAATACGATGGTGAGGACGGCCAGCAGGATGGTGAGAGCAATCTCGTTCGGAGTCTTCTGGCGGTTGGCCCCCTCGACCAGGGTGATCATCCGATCGATGAAGGTATGGCCGCGCTCGGCGGTGATCCGCACCACGATGCGGTCGGACAGGACCTTGGTCCCACCGGTGACGGCGGAGCGATCGCCCCCCGACTCGCGGATGACCGGAGCCGACTCGCCGGTAATAGCGGACTCGTCGACCGAGGCGATGCCCTCGGCGATCTCGCCGTCGGAGGGGATGAGGTCGCCTGCCTCGCACACCACCATGTCTCCTTTGGCCAGTTCGGCCGCCGGCACTAGCTCCTCGGTCCCGTCGTCCTTGACGCGGCGGGCCTCGGTCTCCGAGCGCATCCGCCGCAAGGTGTCGGCCTGCGCCTTGCCCCGTCCCTCGGCCATGCCTTCGGCGAAGTTGGCGAAGAGCACGGTCAGGAACAGCCAAATGGTGATCGACCAGGTGAAGATGCCCGGGTGGGCGATGGCTTCGATGAAGGTGATGACGGTCCCCACCAGGACCACGAACATCACCGGGTTGCGGATCTCGAGGGCCGGGTTGAGCTTCTTGAACGAGTCGATCAGGGCCTGGCGCAGGATCTCCCCGTCGAACAGTCCACGGGCCTCGGCCACGCCGTGGGCTTCGATGCCCGGTTGGGGCGGCTGGGGCTGCATGGTGGTCACCGTCATCAGAAGAACGTCCCGTGGCTGAGCTGCTCGACGATCGGGCCGAGGGCGAGGGCGGGGAAGAAGGTGAGGCCACCGATGATCACGATTACTCCGATGGTGAGGCCGACGAACATGCCGTTGTCGGTGCGGAAGGTACCGAGGGACTCGGGCACCACATTTTTGGCGGCGAGCGTTCCTCCGAGGGCCAGGGCTGGGATCATGATCCCGACCCGGCCGATCAACATGTCAATCCCTCCGATGACGTTGTAGAAGGTCGTGTTGCCGGTCAAGCCGCCGAAGGCTGAACCGTTGTTGTTCCCCTGCGAGGTGAGCCCGTAGAGGATCTCCGAGAACCCGTGGGGTCCGGCGTTCAAGGGGCCCGCCCGCCCAGCGTGTATCGACACCGCTATGGCGGTGAGGATGAGCACGATGATGGGCATGACGAGGGCGCCGAGGCCGGCCAGCTTCACCTCCCGGGCCTGTATCTTCTTCCCCAGGTACTCCGGCGTTCGCCCGATCATCAGCCCACCGATGAACACGGCGATGATGGCGTAGATGAGGATGGTGTACAGACCGCTCCCGGCGCCTCCCGGGGTCACCTCGCCGAGCATCATGCCGCTCATCAGACCCAGGCCGCCGATCGGGGTGAACGAATCGTATGAGGCGTCGGCCGATCCGGTCGAAGTGCTGGTCGACGACACCCCGAACAGCGCGGTCGTGGTGTCGCCGAAGCGCACCTCCTTGCCCTCGGTGTTACCCACCGTCGAGTGCACCCCCGCGGCGGCGACCGCAGGATTCTGCTGGTGCTCGGCGTAGGTGGTGTAGCCCACCCACACGGAAAAGATGATGACCATGGCACCGAGGAGGGCGGCACCGTGGCGAATGCTCCCGACCATCTTTCCGAAGGTGTAGGTGAGAGCGAAGGGAATGGCCAGCAAGAGATAGATCGAGAGCCAGTTTGTTAGGCCGGTCGGGTTCTCGAAGGTGGTCGCCGAATTGGCGTTGAGGAAGCCACCTCCGTTGTTCCCCAGTTGTTTGATCGATTCCATGAACCCGATCGGTCCCCGGGCGATGGTCTGAAAGACGCCATTCAATGCATCGTGTATCGAGACAGTGCCGGCGAGCGTCTGCACCGCGCCCTGACCGACGAAGATGATGCCGCCGACAAATGCGATCGGGATCACGATGTAGAAAAGGCCTCGGGTCATGTCGACCCAGAAGTTCCCGATGGTCGGCGAGTTGCGGCGGGAGAAACCCCGCACCAAAGCAATGGCCACAGCGATCCCGATGACCGGGCTCAGAAACTGCTCGAGGGTAAGCGCCCCGATCTGCGAGAAGTACGACATGGTCGTCTCGCCACCGTAATTCTGCCAGTTGGTGTTGGTCATGAAGGAGGCGGCGGTGTTGAAGCTGAGTGCCTGGCCCACCGCCCCGAAATGCTGCGGGTTGAGCGGGAGCGAACCCTGGATCCGAATCAGGAGATAGGTGACTCCCATCGCCACTCCGGAAAAGATGACCATCGAGCTGGCGTAGCGCTTCCAGTTCTGCTCCTGTTCAGGACCTGTCCCCAAAGCGCGGTACACCGGTCGCTCGGCCCAGCCGAGGAAGTGCACCCGACCCTCGAACACGGCGGCCATGTACGAACCGAGGTACCGCCAGGTCAGCCCGAGGGCGATGACCAGGGTAATGATGGTCCACGTGAAGCCCATCTAGAATTTCTCCGGCTTGAACATGGCGTAGCCCAGGTAGAAAAACATCAGGATGGCTACGCCGAGAAGGATGCCTTGGGAGACGCTCATACCCGGTCCAGAGCCCAGATCAGACCGAGCATCGCGGCCACGAAGCCGATGATGCCGAGCACTGCGAGGAAATCTGCCATGAAGCGAGTATCTGCCTGCCCGCCTTAACAGGCTCTTCATAAGGACAAGAACGTCTTCATAAATCCTCAACAACGCTCACAACCCCGGCGGGGCCGTCCCATTGGTACGACAATGGTCGGGTGCGCAGAGCTCTGATCGGCTCAGTGGTAGGGATCGTTCTATCGGTCGGGCTCGGTGCCGCCCTCATTCCCCTCCGCGACCATCTGAGCATCGCCACCGCCGCTCTGGCCTTGGTCGTGCCGGTGGTGGCGGGTGCGGTCATCGGCGGGTTCCCCGCCGGTGCCGCCAGTGTGGTGGCCGGGTTCCTCGTCTACGACTACGGCTTCATCCCTCCCTACAACGCCCTGAGTGTCGGTCATGGACAGGACTGGGTAGCTCTGGCCGTGTACTCGGTGGTCATGGTGCTGGTCTCCAAAGTGGTGGCGGAACTGGAGAAAGCCCGATCGGAGGCCCAGTGCCGGACAGCCGAGGCGCAGCGCCTGTTCGATCTCTCCCAGCTGTTGGTGGAGGACCGGACGGTCGAGGATCTGCTGAAGACCATCGTCGGAGCCGTTCGCAGTGTGTTCGCCCTGTCCGGGGTGGCCCTGTTGGTCCCACGGGACGGGCGACTGGACATGGCCGCCTCCGCCGGCCAAGCACTGACCACCGAAGAGCTCCACGGGCTCGAGCCGTTGTCTGGACTTCCGGTCAGCCTCGGCACCGGGAGGACAGAACCGGAGCAGGTCGAGCGGATACGGGCCGTGGCCCTGACCGCCTCGGGACGCCCCATCGGCGTTCTAGCCACCCGGGGGATGCCGGCCTCCGAGTCGGACCGGTCCCTCCTGCGCACCTTCGCCAACCATGCCGCTCTTGCCCTGGAGCGAGCGCAGCTGCGCGACCAGGCCGTGCGCTCGGAGCTCCTGGAGGAAGTGGACCGCCTGCGCCACGCCCTGGTGGGCGCCGTGTCCCATGACCTCCGGACCCCGCTGGCCACCATGAAGGTCGCCTCCTCCGCGCTCCTGCGCCCTGCGGCACCCCTCACCGACGCCGACACCCGCGAGCTCTACCACCTGATCGACATCGAGACCGACCGTCTGACCCGGCTGGTCACGAGCCTTCTCGACATGACCCGCATCGATGCCGGCGTTCTCGAGGTCCGGCGACGGGCCACCTCGCCTCGCACCCTGGTGCGCAAGGCCGTGGCCAACCTGGGATCGACACTCGGGGGCCGGCCGGTGGAGGTGGCCATTGCCGATGACGTGCCGGATGTCAACGCCGATCAGCTCCTCATCGGACAGGTCCTCGCTAACCTTTTGGACAATGCCGATCGCTATTCACCACCGGACAGTCTGATCACGGTGGCCGGCACAGCCCGAGGCGACCAGGTCACACTGTCTGTCACCGACCACGGACCGGGGGTGCCGGCATCCGAACGCGAGGCGGTGTTCGACCGCTACGTACGCTTCGACACCGGAGGCCGGGCCGGGCTGGGGCTCACCATCGCCAAAACCTTCGTCGAGGCCCACGGCGGCCACATCTGGGTCGAGGACGTGCCCGAG
Source organism: uncultured Acidimicrobiales bacterium (assembly GCA_963824645.1). Taxonomy (GTDB): domain Bacteria; phylum Actinomycetota; class Acidimicrobiia; order Acidimicrobiales; family RAAP-2; genus Bog-756. The sequence goes on along the minus strand of CAWGQC010000003.1, from coordinate 178,354 downwards.
GGGGGAGCCCGTTTCGCGTTCACATTGACCCGGGCAACCACCAACGGCACTGCATCCACCACCGGCACTGCATCCACCACCGGCACTGCATCCACCGACGGCACTGCATCCACCGACGGCACTGCATCCACCGACGGCACTGCATCCTCCACCATCGCTGGGCGGGAATGACGATGGCCAAGGTGCTGGTCATCGACGACGATCCCTCGCTGCTCCGTGCCCTGCGACTGGGCCTGCAGGCCGGGGGGCACGAGGTGGTCACGGCGGTCAACGGGGAGCAGGGCATCTCCCAGACGGCGGTGACCGAGCCCGATGTCGTCGTTCTCGATCTCGGGCTCCCCGACATCGACGGTCAGGCCGTCTGCCGGCGGATCCGTCAGTGGAGCGAAGTCCCCATCATCATCCTGTCGGCCAGCGGCGCCGAGGACCGCAAGGTGGCCGCCCTTGACGAGGGGGCGGACGACTACGTGACCAAGCCTTTCGGAATGGCCGAGCTCGAAGCCCGTATCCGTACCGCCATCCGGCACCACAGCTCCGACGCCACCGAGCTCGGTACCGAGAAGATCGCCAGCGGCCCCCTCGAGCTCGATCTGGTCCACCACGAAGCCCGCCTCGACGGATCTCCCGTCGAGCTGACCTCCAAGGAATTCGACGTCCTGGCCTTCCTGGCCCGCCATGCCGGGCGGACCTGCACCCACCAGATGATCCTGGCCGCCGTGTGGGGCACCGGCTATGGACGGGAGGCGAGCTACCTCCACGCCTACGTGCACCGCCTGCGCCAGAAGCTCGGCGACCGTTCGGGCACTCTGATCCGCACCATGCCGGGCGTCGGCTACAGCCTCTGCGCGGGCCCGGCGGCGGCGTGATGGGCTCTTCGTTCCCCGGTCAGTGGTCCCCGACCGTGGGTCGCGGTTAGGGGTCTGGAGGCCTATCGACTGTGGCACGAGGAAAGCTACGGCTCTATTTGGGGGCGGCGCCCGGCGTGGGCAAGACCTACGCCATGCTCAACGAGGGATGGCGGAGGAAGGAGCGTGGCACCGACGTGGTCGTCGGCTGGGTGCAGGAACATGGTCGACCCCAGACCGATGCCCAGATCCGCGATCTCACCATCTTCCCGCGCTGCGCCGTCGAGTACCGGGGTCAGACCCTCGAGGATATGGACGTCGACGGGCTCCTGGCCCGCAAACCGGATCTGGTCCTGGTGGACGAACTGGCCCACACCAACGCTCCCGGATCGCGGAACCCCAAGCGCTGGCAGGACGTCGAGGAACTGCTGGATGCCGGCATCAATGTCATCTCGACCATCAACCTGCAGCATCTCGAGTCGCTCAACGACGTGGTCGAACAGATCACCGGCGTCACCCAGCACGAGACGGTGCCCGACCCCTTCGTGCGGGCGGCCGACCAGGTGGAACTGGTCGACATGGCCCCCGAGGCGCTGCGCAGGAGGTTGGCCCACGGCAACATCTATCCCCCCGAACGCATCGACCCCGCCCTCGGCAACTACTTCCGCACCGGCAATCTCACCGCCCTCCGGGAACTGGCCCTCCTGTGGGTGGCCGACCGGGTGGACGAGGAGCTCAACGACTATCGCGAGCGTCACAGCATTGCCGGACCCTGGGCCACCAAGGAGCGGGTGGTGGTCTCGCTCACCGGTTCACGCGGCAGTGCCGTCCTCATCCGTCGCGCCGCTCGCATGGCTATGCGGACCAAGGCCGAGCTGGTCGGCGTGCACGTGCGCACCGACGACAACCTGACCGGGGCCGGTAGCCAGGGACTGGTCGAGAACCGAGCGTTGCTCGACGACCTGGGTGGACGTTTCGTCGAGGTGGTCGGGGCCGAGGTGGCGCCGGCCCTGGTCCAGGTGGCCCGGGCCGAAAACGCCACCCAGCTGGTCATGGGAGCTACCCGCCGGAGCCGGATCAACGAGTTCGTGCGCGGCTCGGTCATCAACGCCGTCATCCGGGCCGCCGGCGGATCCCTGGACGTCCATGTCATCGCCACGGGGACGGAAAGGGAAGCCGAGGCCGAGGCGTCAGCCGCCGATCGACCCGACGACACCGGGTCCCCCCCGGGCGAAGACCGGGATCGATCCGTCGGACGCTACCGGCGCGGTCTCTTCTCGCCACTGTCGCGACGGAGGCGAGTGGCGGCTCTGGTCATTGGGGTCATCGGTTTTCCGCTGCTCACCTTGATCCTGACGGCCGATGCCAGCGTCAACGGTCTGGCCACCGCCCTCAGCACGTACCTGGTGTTGGTGGTGGCCGTCGCCGCCGTGGGCGGGGTGTGGCCGGCCGGGTTGGCCGCCATCGCCGGGTTCCTCCTCTCCAACTACTACTTCGCGCCGCCCATCCACACCTTCACCATCGCCGACGCCCGCGACATCCTGGCCCTGGTCATGTTCCTGGTCACGGCGGGCGTGGTCAGCCTGCTGGTGGATCTGTCGGCCCGACGGACCGCCGCCGCCGTCGAAGCCCGCACCGACGCCCACACACTGGCGCGGATCGCCGGGCGCATGGTGGCCCCCGAAGGCAACCCGCTCCCTGCTCTGCTCCAGGAGCTGGTGCTGGCTTTTCGGCTGGACGCCGCGGCCATCCTGCGTTCGGCCACCGAGAAGATGCCCAGCGGCACCGTCTCGGGGAGGGCCGAGTCGTCGCCCGGATCGTGGTCCACAGTGGCCGCCGCCGGCGAGACGCCGCCACTCGAACCCGGTCAGGCCTCCATGGTCCTCCCCCTGACCGACAGGGAACTGCTGGCCCTGCAGGGTCCGGGACTGGCCGCCGAGGACCAAGAGATCCTGGCCGCTTTTGCCGCCCAGCTGGCGGCCGCCCTGGCCAGCGACCGCCTCCACTCCGAGGCGGCCGAGGCTGATTCCTTGGCCAAGGCCAATCAGCTGCGGTCAGCCCTCTTGGCGGCGGTGAGCCACGACCTGCGGACCCCGCTGGCATCGATAAAGGCGGCCTCCTCCAGCCTGTTGTCCGATCAGCTGGCTTTCGGACCCGAGGAGACCCGGACCCTCCTCACCACGGTCGACGATGAGGCCGACCGACTCAACAGCCTGGTCGAGAACCTGTTGGACATGAGCCGGATCCAGACCGGGTCGATGGACGTACTCCACCAGAGTGTCGACGTCGGCGAAATGATCGGGTCCGCCCTCCGCAGTCTGGGGCCGCGGGCCGAAGAGGTGGTCGTCGAGGTACCGGCCCAGCTCCCCCATATCCGCACCGACCCGGTACTCGTGGAGCGGGCCGTGGCCAATCTGGTCGACAACGCCCTGATCCACGCCGGGGGCACCGGTCTCCGCATCGAAGCGGGAACGGTGGCCGGCCGGGTCGACATCCGGATCATCGACCGAGGCCCGGGCATCGCTCCCGAGGACCGCGATCGGATCTTCCAGCCTTTTCAACGTCTGGGGGATTCGGAGCGGCGGGGCGGTGTGGGCGTCGGGCTGGGCCTGGCCGTGGCCCGGGGATTCGTGGAGGCTGTGGGTGGCGATCTCGATATCGAGGACACGCCCGGCGGAGGAGTGACCATGGTGGTCAGACTGCCTGCTGGGGAGTCCAACGGACCGGTCCCTCCGGCACCGGTGACGACTTCCCTGCCCGAGCCGGCCGGCTCGGCCCCACCGGGAGGACCCACCGGATGACCCGGGCCGCCCCGACATCGGCGTCGGGCCCGGCCGGCCGATCTGACCCGGGCGAGTCCGGGGCCACCATCCTGGTGTGCGACGACGACGCCTCGATGTTGAAGGCCCTGTCCATCAGCCTGACCGCACGCGGCTACCGGGTGGTGGCGGCCCGGAGCGGCGAACAGGGTCTCGACGAGGCCGACCGACACCATCCCGATCTGGTCCTGCTCGACCTGGGACTTCCCGGAATGGACGGCGTGGAGGTCATCCGTTCACTCCGCACCCGGAGCTCGGTCCCCATCATCGTGGTATCGGCCCGCCATCAGAGCGTGAGCAAGGTCGAGGCGCTCGATGCCGGAGCTGACGACTACGTGACCAAGCCGTTCGGCATGGACGAACTGCTGGCCCGATTGCGGGCCACTCTACGTCGCCAGACCAACGGCGGGGAAACTGCCCGGGTGGAGACCGACACCTTCACTATCGACCTGGTGGCCAAGCGGGTGACGCGTGACCGGTCCGACGTGCACCTCACCCCGAAGGAATGGGGTCTGGTCGAGGCCCTGATCCGTCATCCGGGGCGGCTGGTGTCCCAGCACCAGCTACTCCACGACGTATGGGGACCGGCCTACCAGACCGAGACCGAGTACCTCCGGGTGCTGATGGCCCGACTCAGGCGCAAGCTCGAGGCTGATCCGTCACAACCCCGCCATTTCCGCACCGAAGCGGGTATGGGTTACCGCTTCGAGCCATGACCACCCCTCGCCCCTAGGATCGCCCGACATGGAACGGTCCACCGTGGAGCTCTACGACCAGCGCGGTCTGGAATGGGCGGCCAGCCACGCCAAAGCCGGACAGCGGCATCAGGCCGAACGATTCGCCGATCACGTGGGAGCGACCACGGTGCGCATCGACGTGGGATGCGGCGCCGGTCGCTACCTGCCCCACCTCGGGACCCCGATCATCGCCTTCGATGCCTCGACGGTAATGCTCGACGCCTGCCGCCGACAGGTTCCGGACGCCCTCTACGTCCAGGGGGACGTGGAGCACCTCCCCTTTGCCCGGCAGTCGATCAACGGAGCGTGGTCGTGGATGACTTATCTCCACGTCCCCCGGACCCGCCTGCCCCTGGCTCTGTGGGATCTGCATCGGACTCTGCGAGTCGGATCCCCGCTCGCCCTCCAGGTGTTGGAGGGCGACTACGAAGGCAACGCACTACCCGACGACAAGATCGCCGGTCGTTACTTCGCCGGTTGGCCGCCGGAGCGATTCGTAGACCAGATGGTGGGGGCCGGTTTCGTCGTCGAGGAGGGATCGCTCGAAGTCAGCGGGGACGAGCTGCGCCTCCACGCCGTCCGCGGTCGCACGCTGGCCGACACGGTGGGCGAAGGGATGCGCCTGTTGGCGTGTGGCATCAACGCCTCGGTGTACTCGGCCGATGCCGGCATCGGTTATGCACGACCGGGCAATCGGTTCTGGCCGGCCGCTCTGGGCGCCGGCATCGTGGACAAGGACCGCGACCCCATCGACGCCCTGATCGGTCACGGCGTGGGTATGACCGACTTCGTGAAGCGGGCCACCCGAACGGCGGCCGAGGTCACCACCGACGAGTACCGACGTGGCCTGGCCCGGGTGGAGCGCCTGGCCGCCTGGCTGTCCCCAGGGGTGGTGTGCTTCAACGGCTTGTCGGGATGGCGCGCCGTGGTGGACCGCCATGCGGTGGCCGGACCTCAGGAGCAGCGGATCGGCGGGCGTCCGGTTTACGTGATGCCCTCGACCAGCGGTCTCAACGCCCGCACCCCACTTCGTGAGCTGAGCGCCCACCTGGCGGCGGCGGCCGCACTGGCCGACGCCAGCTGACGACGGCAATGAGACCGGATCGCACCACGGGCGGGACCGACCGGTGGCGACGGAATATCACAGCCCTCATTTCGGTTTGTTCATACGGGTGGAAGAAAAGTTGGAGAGAGACACGCTCTTGACAGCAACGAACCCGACAGCAAGGCGAAGGAGTGTGCAGTGAAGGTCGAGATCTGGTCCGATGTGGTGTGCCCCTGGTGTTACGTGGGTAAGCGGCAGTTCGAGGCCGCCCTGTCCCAGTTCGCCCATGCCGATCAGGTGTCGGTGGAATGGCGGAGTTTCGAGCTGGACCCCGACTCCCCCCGTCGGGTGGGCGTACCCATGAGCCAGATCCTGCAACGCAAGTACGGCATGACCGAGGAGCAGGCCGATCAGGCCAACCGCCGGATGACCGATATGGCCGCGGGCCTGGGGCTGGAATACCACCTCGACCGAGTACAGGCGGGCAACACCTTCGATGCCCACCGTCTCATACATCTGGCCGCCGAGGACGGCCGTGGCGACGCCATGAAGGAGCGATTGCTGGCCGCCTACTTCACTGAAGGTCGGTCGGTCGGAGACCCGGCCACACTGAGCGAGCTGGCGGCGGAAGTGGGTCTCGACGCTGACGAAGTGGAGGCCACCCTGCACAGTGACCGGTACGCCGCCGAGGTGCGCGGTGACGAAGCCAAGGCTTCCTCGTTGGGGGCCAGCGGCGTCCCCTTCTTCGTCATCGACGGGGCTTATGGCGTGTCGGGTGCGCAGGGCGCCGAGGTCATTCTCCGGGCCATGGAGCGGGCCTGGGCCGAGACCCATCCGGTGATGGTGACGGCCGGAGGAGCGGGGGACGAAGCCGGCTGCACCGACGGGTCCTGTTCGATCTGATCGGGCCGGCTGCTCAGTTCCCGAGCATGCCGTAGGCGCGGTCGGCGGTCAGGGTGGCCACCAGTCTGCCCTGATCGACCATGGCTTGACGGAATTCCTCCCAGTCGGGGTGGTCACCCTGTCCCCGTCGGTACATCTCGACCAATTCGTCGACCACGGCGTCATGCCCATCCCGAGCCACGGCCGACAGCGAGACTCGGCCGTCGAGGACCACGTAGGCAAAAAAGTTGTCGCTGGTGACATGGAGAGAGGCCAGGGGATCACGCCGCAGGTTTCGGGTCTTGGCCCGCGAGTCGGTCACCGATATGCGAACGGCGTGGTCAGCCCCCGGGATGTAGAAGATATTGGACAGCTGGGGACGCCCGTCGGTCCGACGGGTGACCAGTACCCCCCGGTTGTGATCACGCACGAAAGTGAACGCTTCGTCCAGAGAGAGGGCCATCCGCCCAGGGTACCGGGCCCCCCGTCGGTCGTGCTCCTAATCTGGGGTGATGCAGGAGTCAGCCGCCCGTCACGGTGAGGCCTGCCGGGGATTCTCGACCGTGGTGAACCAGGTCGGCGACCGCTGGGACAGCCCCTCCCCCTGCCCGGAATGGGACGCGCGAGGAGTGGTCGAGCATGTCATCGGCTTTCACGACGTCCTCCTTCTGCACCCCACCGGGACCAAGCCGGTGCGCCCCCGGCACGACCCCGGGGAACGATGGGCGGTCACCGTCCCCGCCATCCTGTCCGCCATCGACCCACCGGACCGCCTGCCCGTCACCGACCGGGCCTCCCCACCCGATCTGGAACGGCTCCTGCCCATGCTCACCCTCGATGTCCTGGTCCACTCCTGGGACCTGGCCCGGGCGGTGGGCATCGAACCACAGCTGGATCCCGACCTCTGTCTGATCGCCTACCGGACGGCCCGCCCCAACGACCGGCGGCTGCGGGCCTCGGGCATGTTCGGTTCGGCGGTGTCGGTGGCCGAGGACGCCGATCCCGCCACCCTGTTGGTCGCCTTCCTCGGACGAGACCCGGCCTGGAGATCGCCCGCCGGTGGCTGACGGTTTGGCAGCGACCTGCCAGTGCCACCCCTGCAGTTTCACTTCGACCTCGAGCGCGCCGAGGGGACCTAACATTCGTCCAGCAGTGGCCGATCCGTGACGGAAGGACCGATGGCCAACCCCTATCATGACCGGTTCATCGAGTGCACCGACGCCGCCGTGCGGGTTCGGTGGTACTACTTCCCGTGGGGCACCAAGACCATCCCCTACGCCTCGATTCATGGCTTGAACCGCTTCACCATGACCACCTGGCGGGGCAAAGCCCGCATCTGGGGTTCGGGCGATCTGCGCCACTGGGCCAACCTCGATCCCCAACGACCCAAGAAGTCGGTCGGCTTCTTCGTCGACGTCGGCCGCCGCGTCGTCCCCTTCCTGACTCCCGACGACCCCGACGCGTTCGAACAGGTGATCACCGAACGTACCGGTCTGACGCCTCCGGACACAGGTGGGACTCCTCCCCCGCCGTCGGACAACACCGCCTAGAAGATCTCCGCCGAACACCCAGCGATACCAGATCACCGGGACCCCGCCACGAGGTGCTGACTGGCCACCGGGGCTGGCGCCATCACAGCAAGCCCACTGAGGTTGCACTCCGCCCTTCCCATCCGACTCCCGCGACGGCCCGGAACCGAACCCGGATACATGGCAGGATGATCGGCGGTGCCAATGAGCAGCAACACCAGAAGTTCTGAGCTCGAAGACAGAATCTTCGAGCGTCTCTCCCAAAGAGGTTGGCCGATTTTTGTCTCCGTTGCCTACTTCGGGCTGGGACTTGCCTACTGGTTCCGCTGGGGTCCGATCGTTCGCCACACTCCTTCCTTGTGGCTGTCGCCGGGAGATCTGTGGCAGACGTATCAATCATCCAGTGCACTGGCTCACGGCCACATCGGCTCGATCTACGGTTCGGGATTTCTGGCCTTTCCCGGCATAGTCATCCTTCTGGCACCGCTCGGGGCGCTGGCCAATAGGTTCGGCTCCCGCTTTGTCGAGATCAGCAACCACGGGCACCCCTATGTCGGGCTCCAGTACCTGCAGGTTCACGGCACCCCGATTCAATCAGCCGTCATCTCGGCAGGGTCGAAGGTTTACGCTGTGCACCAACAAGCCTTCCTCTTTCTCGGACCGGTCGCGCTGATCCTCTCTTGCTTCGCGCTGTTTGCTCTTGACGCGCTCGCCCAACGACTTCAGGTATCTCGATGGCGACGAGCCCTTCTCACTGTGGTGGAAGGGGTGCTGCTTTGGAATGTCACCGTGTTCGATGGGCATCCCGAGGATGCGGTGGCTGTTGGCCTCGCTACGTATGCCCTCATCTTTGCTCTCAATAGGCGCTTCACCGGAGCCGGCTGGATTTTCGGTGCGGCTCTGGCCGTGCAACCTCTTGTCATCGTGGTTTTCCCCCTTCTGATTGTTCTTGGAGGAAGAAGTCGCGCCTGGGGCTTGGTGCTCCGCTCCGTCATCCCCGTTGCCGCGGTGACCATCGCTCCGTTGGTAGCCGATGCCAACGCCACCATCCACGCTCTCGTTTCCCAACCGGGATACCCCAATTTCGCCAGCAACCATCGAACGCCATGGACGTCCTTGGCGCCGAAACTGGGCGGACATGGCAGCAACGAACAGATCGGTGGTGGGCCGTTACGAGCTTTCGCGCTCGTACTGGCGGCTGGGGTCGGCTGGTGGGCGCTGCGCTGGCGGAACAGACCCGAGATGATCGTGTGGGCTGCCGCTCTGGCCCTTGCCCTCCGCACTTATACGGAATCGGTCATGACGGCCTACTACGTGTGGCCGGCACTGGCGGTGGGTGTGGTTGTGGCGGCGAGAGCGAGCCAACGTCGGTTCGCTATCGCCATCGCCTGCGCCGTAGCCACGACCATTTTCTGTACCTGGCACCTGGGCCTGTATCCGTGGTGGACTCTCCAGGTGATCGGAGTGACGGGTCTGCTGGTGGCGGCGGCCAAACCGGCACCCACCGAGGAGGGCCCGGAGCCGGCGCCGTCGCGAGCGCCAACCGCATACGTTCGCGGCGGGTCATCAAAATCGAAGGACAAGAGGAAGAGGAAAACGGCCCGCACCGATAGGAAACGCAGTGCCCGGCGCTGATTCAGACAGCTAAACGAGCTCGAAAGTGCCGTGGGCGACCCGGACCGACGATCCGATGAGCTCGTGGCTGACGGCGTAGCGGGCCAGCCCCACGTCGTCGCTGATGGATACACAGCGCCGCCCATCGTCGGTGTCGGCCACGATCACGGTGCGGACCGGATCAAGGTCCTCAGAGGTGACGGTGTAGGTGACCACCGAGGCACCACCGTCGTAGCCCTCGAGCTCCTCGACCACATCGACCACCCCGGTTGCCAACTCGGCTTCGGGGGCCAGGTCAGCTACCAGTGGGGGCATCCCGTCGGGCCGGGTCGTCCACATCCCGATGCCGGGCTTGGTCAGGAGCCCGCTCACCGTGGTCACGGCACCTACCGTTCCCGGTGCCGACCGGAGCTTCTCCACCACCGGGACCATGGCCTGATAGACGAAGTTGTTGAACGGTCCTCCGGCAAAGGCCATACCCCCGGTCACCGTGGGAGCCACGGCCAGATCCAGCCCGAGCTCTCGCTGTTGGACCCGGACGGCGGCAGGAAAGCAGCTGTAGACCTCGACGACGTCGGCGTCGGCCACCGCCCGGCCGGCCCGTGCCCTGGCGGCCCGACCCAGGACGCCCATGGCCGGCCAAGAATGTGGTAGCCGGCGGCGCAGGAGGGAGACCGAGTGGCTGGACGTCAGGCCCACCACCGGGAAGATCCAGCCATCGCGGGGCACACCGAAGCGTCCGGCCGCCTCCGCCGTGCACAGAAGTAGGGCCGCCGCCTGGTTCACGGTCCACTGGCTGGCATGCCACTTGTTATAGGGGAAGGCCAGGGGTCGGTTGCCGATCGAGGGCGTGGCAATCTGCCCGGCTTCCATGGGCGTACCGAAGGCGGCAGCCGGGTTGTCCCGGGCCACCCGGTTGAAGCCCTCCCACAGGGCCGCGATGTCGGCACGGTGCTCGGCCACCGTTTGGTGCTCGCTGGCCCGCAGGGCGTTGTCGATCATGGCGTACTGCTCGACCGGCTCCCACAAGCGGTGGGCCACCTCGATGGGCTCGATGAGGGGACCGGTGCGCCGGTGGACGACGTCGGCCGGTGCCCCGGTCGTGTCCGGGAGCCCGACCCCGGTCCGGCCGGCGCCCTGGTCCCGCTCCCAGCGGCGGGCCTCGCCCCCCACCACCACGGCCACATCCGACTGCCCGCTGGACAGGGCCTCCAGGGCCAGATTGATGACCGTCTGTTGGGGGATGCCCAGCTCCACCAGGTGGGTGCGGGCCCGTGAGGCCCCTATGCGCCCGGCCACCATACGGGCCGGGTCGGCGTAGGCCCAGCTGCCCTGGGGAACGGCGATGCTGTCAACCGCACCGAGCAGGGCCGGGGCACCGGCGTCCTGGCCGGCGGCCTCGACAGCCCGGGCCATCAACTCGGGGGCCGGAGCCTCGTCGGCACAGAGGCCCACGCCCACCAGCACTGGCGTGCGCGGGTCGGGAAGGGCGCCGCCCGCTTGACTCACCGTTCGCCTCCCTCGGTCGGGCGGGCCCGGCCCATGCCGGAGCGATCCACCTCTCGCCGACGTTGGCGCATCATGCGCCCGACCTGTCGCCACGAGACCGGAACCGCACCGAGGGCCAGAGCGCGGCCCCGGGACCTTTCCGGAACGTCGTAGTGGGCCTGGTGGGGACGGTGGGTCCGGTGTTGGAACCACTCCCGTTTCATACCCATGCGGGCGGCGAAAGCGTGCAGCTCCTCGTCGGTGTCGGCCAGGAGGTGGGACCACCGGTCATCCACCAGCCCGAGACGGGCCGGCTGGCGCCAGTCGTCCAGATAGACGGTCATCGCCCCTCGGAATCGGGGCTCAGATGATGCGACCGACGGTACCGCCGTCGGTCACCACCGGGAACCCGGCCGCCTCCCAGGCCATCATCCCGCCCTGTAGGTTGCGCACGTCGTAGCCGGCCTCGGCCAGTGCTCCGGCCACCGCCCCCGAACGACCACCCACCCGGCAGACGCACAGCACCGTGCGGTCGGTGGGGATTTCGTCGATGCGATCGGCCACAGAACCCATGGCCACGTGGCGGGCGTCGGGGGAATGGCCGGCCGTCCACTCATCGTCCTCCCGGACATCGAGGACGAAAGCCCCTGCCTCGGTCAGCCGCTGCGCCGTCTGGGGGTCGATCTCTTCTACCGCTGTCGGGTCGGGAGCCACCGCATCACGGTAGCGGAGGTTGGTCCCCGACCGGTCATCCGGGTAGGTCCATCAACTCGATCCGGACTCCGTCGGGATCGGTGCAGTAGACGAAGTCGAGCCGGGCCCCGGCCAGGTCGAGTGTGGTCCGTGAGCTGGTCACGACCGTGCCTCCGCACCTGGTGATGTCGGCGGCAATCCGGTCAACGTCATCGACCCGAAGTGAGAGGTGGGTGAGGCCCCGCTGGTTCATGGGGCGGCGGCCGCCATCGCCGGTGGCCCCGGGAGAGACGAAGCTGAGGAGCTCGATGGTCACGCCGTCACGGCGGACCATACGTGACTCGACGTCGACCTGGTCCACCTCCATCAGCCCGCTGAACTCTTCACCGACGTGGTGTGAGGCCACCAGCTCGAAGCCGAGTCCCTCGCAGTAGAAACGTTGCGAGCACTCGAGATCGGCCACGCAGATACCGAAATGAGAGATGGCGAGGGTCACGTCAGTCCTTTTGTCGGGGGTCGTCGAGCGCGACGTGTGGCGGGACGGAGCTTTCCGGAGTGTCGGCGACCACGGTTGCGTCATCGTCGGTGGTGCCGGTGACGACGTCCGTGTCGCCGTTGGGACCGGAAGCAGGAAGGTGGGCGGCCACGAACTCGCCGACGGCCCGATAGGTGCGTCGACTGGCATCAGCCCACGGCATGAGTATGGGGAACACGTGGAACATGCCCGGCTCTTCGTGAGCCACAGTGTCCACACCGGAAGAATCGAGATGGGAAACGAGCACCCGGATGGCGTCGCGGAACATCTCGTCACCCCCGAAGGAAATGAAGGTCGGCGGCCATCCGGACACGTCCTGATCGATGGCGGAGACCGATCCGTCGCCCGCACTACGCCCCTGCAGATAGGGCGAGGTGGGGATGTTCCAGGGCAGGATGTCGAGGGATGAGTTACTGGCCACCGAAGGCTCGTCGAAAAGCAGATCGATCTCCGGCGAGAAGAGAATAGCCCCGGCCAGCGGCGTGTGCTTGACCCGGATCATCGAATAGATCAACGACGTTGCCAGTCCCCCGCCACTCGAATCCCCGCTCACGAACAGACGGCCCGGATCGACGCCGCCGGTGATCAGCGCTTCGAGTATGAGAACGGCATCTTCCAGACCGGCCGGAAATGGGAATTCGGGGGCCAGGCGCAGATCGGCCACGAACACCTCGCACTGTGTGTTCCGGCACAACCAGGCCGTAAACAGTGCGTACATGCGGGGGGACGTTCCCACGTATCCGCCGCCGTGCAGATAGATGATGGTGCCCTGGACGTCACCTTTCTTGGGGCGGTACCAGACGCCGGGCACACCCGCCACCTTGTCGTCGCACAACACCACATCGCGGGAGCGCACCAGAGGAGGGAGAATGACGCCGCACAGGTCGTCCAACACCATCTCCACCGAGCGGAATTCGTCGATGGGCAGTCCCGACGAGTACCCCATGAACGACCGCACCGTCTCCCGGGTGAGGGAAACCGCCACATTGTGGGCCACGTTGCCCTGCCCCGACCACGGGCGACGGAACGGGACGCGGGCCACGGCGGTGGCCAGCTGTCCGGCCAGACCCACCAGGTCAGTGGTGGCGATCGGCCACGACGAATGAGCTACGCCGGGCCGGCGACCCATCACCAACGGTGGTTCACCCGACGCTCATCACTGCGGTCACCGCGCTGACTGCGGTCACTCCGGTCACCAGCCATGCACCATGATCGCACGGCGACGGTCGACCCGACCCGGCCCCGGTCCGAGAAACTCAGACCGGTTCGGCGGCCAACATGGCCCCGAGCTGGAGCAGCTGCTCGGTGGCACCGCCCAGGGTCAGCTCGAGGTGCTTGGTCATCAGGAAGTACCGGTGCAACGGATAATCGCGGTCGACGCCGACCCCGCCGTGCAGGTGGACGGCGGCGTGGACCACACGTTGGCCCCCGTCAGCCGCCCAGAATTTGGCTATGGCCACCTCTTTGTCGGCGGGCAGGCCCTCACTGATCCGCCAGGCCGCCTGCCAGGCGGTCAGCCGGATGGCCTCGGTGTCCACGTAGGCATCGGCCGCTCGTTGACCGACGGCTTGGAAGGTGGCGATGGGCTTGCCGAACTGCTCCCGGGTCTTGGTGTACTCGGCCACCAGAGCGAGGGAGGCGGCCACCGCGCCGGCCTGGGCCAGAGCCAGAGCGGCGGTGCTCCTCTGCACCAGCCACTCGACGATGACAGGACCCTCGTCCACCGTCCCGAGGAGGGCGTCGGGACCGACCCGGACACCGTCCAGGGTGACCACTGCTTCGGGCTGGCCGGTGTTGGTCACCTGGCGCTGGCGGCGCACTCCGTCGGCGGAGAGGTCGACGATGAACACGGCCACCGAGTCGGGACCGGCCTGGGCCGGGCACAAGACGGCGTCGGCGATCAGGCCGGAGGGGACGCAGGACTTGGTACCGGTCAGGACCCAGCCGTCGCCGTCGGGCTCCGCCACCAGTGACGGCGAGGAGGGTGACCCCCCCAGCTCGACCAACCCGGTGGTGACCACTGTTTCGCCGGCCACGACGCCGGTCAACCACCCTTGACGCTGGGTCTCCGATCCGAATCGGGCAATGGCGGGAGCGGCTACGGCCACGGTCTCGATGGCTGGGATGTAGGCGGCGCCGCGCCCGACGGCCTCGACCACCAGACCCGTCTCGATGAAGCCGAGCCCGGCACCGCCCACGTCCTCGGGCAGCCCGATGCCGAGCAGACCGGCGGCGGCCAACTCGGCCCACAGCTTGCGGTCGAACCACTCGCCGTCGGGATCGGATTCGATCTCGCGCAGTCGTTCGTGGGTGGCCAGATCGGTGATGATCCGACCGGCCAGCTCGCGGACGGCTTCTTGTTCCTCACTGAAGGAGAAATCCATGACGTTCCTCTTCCTTGCCTGTGCTCGACGTGACCGGGTCTACCGCAGTGACCGGGGAAGCCCGAGGCCGAAGATGGCGATCAGGTCACGTTGGATCTCGTTGGTGCCGCCGCCGAAGGTCAGGATGACCAGGCTGCGGGCGTACATCTCGAGGCGACCGGCCAGCACCGCCTCCGGTGTGCCCCGGGTCAGGTAGCCAACCTGACCCACCACTTCCATCATCAGCCGGAAGGCCTCCATGTAGAACTCGGTGCCGAATACCTTGGTGGTGGACGCGTCGGCCACATCGAGGTGCCCTTGGGTGGCGTCCCAGGCCACTTTCCAGTTGATGAGCTTGAGGAACTCGAGGCGGGCGTAGATGCGGGCCAGGTGGACCTGCACCCACTCCTGGTCGATGACCCGACTGCCGTCGTTGAGCTTGGTTTCCTGGGCCCAGGCCCGCACATCGGTGAGGGCCCGCTCGATGATGCCGGCCGAACACAGAGTGACCCGCTCATGGTTGAGCTGGTTGGTGATGAGCGACCATCCGTTGTTCTCGCCACCGACCAGATTGCCGGCCGGTACCCGCACGTCCTCGTAGAAGGTGTAGTTGATGTTGTGATCGCCCAGCAGGTGCATGGGCACCACCTTGATGCCCGGGGTGTCCATGGGGACGATGAAGATGGAGATGCCCTTGTGCTTGGACACCTCCGGGTCGGTCCGGGTGGCCAGCCAGATGTAGTCGGCTCCGCCGGCCAGCGAGGTGTAGATCTTCTGTCCGTTGATGACGTACTCGTCACCGTCCCGCACGGCCCGGGTCTGGAGTGACGCCAGGTCGGTACCGGATTCCGGCTCGGTATAGCCGATGCAGAAGTGGATCTGGCCGGCCAGGATCTGGGGTAGGAAGAAGTCCTTCTGCTCCTGGGTCCCGAACTGCATGATGGTGGGACCGACGGTGTTGATGGTGAGCATGGGTACCGGAGCACCGGCTCGCATCGACTCATCGAAGAAGATGTACTGCTCGATGGCCGAACGACCCTGGCCTCCGTACTCCGTGGGCCATCCGATCCCCAGCCATCCGTCCTCTGCCATTTTGGCCACCACCCGGCGCATGTCGGGGCCGATGCCATGGCTGGAGGCCAACTGCTCCTCGACTTCGGGGGTCAGGAGTTCGGCGTAGTACTGGCGGAGGCGGTCCCGGAGGGCCTCGTGTTCCTCGGTGTAGCCGATCTCCATGGGTCCCTCCCGATTGTGCATGCGAGCGGCGCTTTGACGCTGCCCAGTTAGCGGGCTCGACCGGTCGGGTCGAGCTGCGGGTCCCGCGCCCGGCCCGGAGCCGGCCGTACAGGCCACTAGAACACGTTACATTCCCCTCCATCGAGACGCCACCGCCACCGGACCGGCAGAGGGCAGCGACCCATCCGGTAAGTTCTCGTTGTTCGTTCGACCGGCCCAGCCGGACTTCCATGCGCCGCAGTTCGCGCCGCCGACTCCCGAGGAGCACCTCATGCCTGAAGCCGTCATCGTCGCCACCGGCCGCACGCCCATCGGAAGAGCCAACAAGGGCTCGCTCATCGACTGTCGGCCCGACGACCTGGCCGCCCTGGTCATCCGCCAGGTGCTGGCCAAGGTGCCCGCCCTCGACCCCCAGTCGGTCGAGGACGTGCTGATGGGCTCGGGTCAGCCGGGTGGCGAGGCCGGCTACAACGTGGGCCGGGTGGCGGCTCTCCTGTCCGGAATGCCGGACGTGCCGGGCGTGACGGTCAACCGCTACTGCTCCTCGTCCCTCCAGACCATCCGCATGGCCGCCCACGCCATCCGGGCCGGCGAGGGCGATGTCTTCGTGGCTGCCGGTGTCGAGACGGTCAGCCGCTACCAGTACGGCGCCGCCGACACCGGTCCGCACAACGAACTGTTCGCCGGGGCCGAGGCCCGCACCGTGGCCCGCACCCCGACGGCGGGCGAACCATGGGCCCCGCCGACCGGGCTGCCCGACGTCTACATCGCCATGGGCCAGACGGCCGAGAACGTGGCCGAGTACAAGAAGGTGAGCCGTGAGGAGCAGGATGAGTTCGCCCTCCAGTCCCAGACCCGGGCGGTGGCGGCCCAGGAGGCCGGCTTCTTCGACCGCGAGATCATCCCGGTAACCACCCCGAAAGGTGATGTGATCACCAAGGACGACGGACCGCGCCCGGGTACCACCCTCGAGGGACTGGCCGGACTCAAGCCGGTCTTCCGGGAAGGGGGCACGGTCACGGCCGGCAACGCCTGCCCACTCAACGACGGGGCGGCCGCCGTCATCGTGATGAGCGACACCAAAGCGCGTGAACTAGGCATCACTCCCCTGGCCCGCATCGTGGCCAGCGGGGTTACCGGGCTCAACCCCGAGATCATGGGCCTCGGCCCGATAGAAGCCATCCGCCAGACCCTCAAGCGGGCCGACATGACCATCGACGATATAGATCTGGTGGAGATCAACGAGGCCTTCGCCGCCCAGGTGGTCCCGTCGGCCAAGGAGCTGGGCATCAGCTACGACAAGCTCAACGTCAGGGGGGGAGCCATCGCCCTCGGCCACCCCTTCGGTCAGACCGGAGCCCGCATCATGACCACCCTGCTCAATGCCCTGGAGGACACCGGCAAGACCCTCGGGCTCGAGTCGATGTGCGTGGGCGGCGGCCAGGGCATGGCCATGATCGTGGAACGTCTGTCCTAGGACGGCACAGGGAGGCGCCCCCTTACTCCTCGACCACCTCGATGGCGTACTCGGGGCAGTTGCCCACAGCCAGGTGGGCCTTGTCCTCCAGGCCGGCTGGCACGGTCCCGTCGCCGATCACGCTCGACAGTCCGTAGTCGTCCACATCGAACAGCTCGGGGGCCAGGGCGTAACAGCGGCCGTGCCCCTGACACCTGTCCGGATCGACCCGGATCCTCACGCCGACACCACCGGCAGGTGCCGGGGACCCCGCACCTGGCCCCCGGCCCAGGTGACGGTGTCGCCAGGAGCCAGCTCGAACCGGGGAATGCGGGCCAGCCACTCCTCCAAGGCCACCCGCAACTCCATGCGGGCCAGGTTGGAGCCGGCACACCGGTGGATACCGGCGCCGAAGGCCACGTGCCGGTTGAATTGGCGATCCAGCACCACCGTGTCGGCGTCGTCGAACACCTCCGGGTCGCGGTTGGCGGCGGGAAAGTTCATGAGCACCTTGTCGCCCGCCGCCATAGGGCACCCGCCGAACTCGATGTCCTGGGTGACCACCCGGGCCATGGTCACCGGCGAGTAGGCCCGCAGGAGCTCTTCGATGGCCACCGGCAGCGAGGCGGGATCATCCACCAGTCGGCCCCTGTCGGCCGGATGGGCGGCCAGATGCCACAGCGATGAACCGATGGCGCTCCAGGTGGTGTCGACCCCGGCGATCAGGACAAGAGCGGCCACACCCAGCACCACGCTCTCCTCGACCGGTGCCCCGTCGAACTCGGAGTGCAGCAGTTCACTGAGCAGATCATCACCGGGCTCCGTCTTGCGCCGGGCCACCTCTTCGATGAAGAAGCCGACCAGCCCCTCCATGCCGCGTCGGCGGCGGGCGTGATCGTCGGCGAACTCGAGAGCGTCACGCACCCACTCGGTGAAGGTCTCCGACAACGACTTGGGCACGCCGAGGATGGAGGCGATCACCCGGACCGGGATTTGCTGGGCGTAGTCACGGGCGGCGTCAGCCACCCCGCCCGACGCCAACCGCTCGGCCGCACCGTCGGCCAGCTCGGCGCACAGCGTGCGGGTCATCGGCTCGTAACCCTCCACCCGGTGGTGCGAGAACCAGGGCAGGAGCAGGCGGCGGGTCCAGGTGTGGAGAGGCGGGTCGGCCGAGATGGGGGGCACCCCGTACTTGAGGACGGGTTCGTCGGGGCGCTCACCCTCGAAGGGGATGACCAGTATCTCGGTCGAACTGAAGTGCTCGACGTCGTGGGCCAGATCGACCACATCCTGGTAGCGGGTGGGCAACCACGTACTTCCCCGCCGGTCGGTGTGGGCGATGGGACAGGTGCGCCGGAGCTCGTCCCACACCGGATAGGGGTCGGCCACGTACCCGGGACTGAGGACATCGAAATCAGTGTCCCAGCGGGACGCCGCGTGCAGTTCGGTCATGGGGCGGGTGGACACTGGATCATGGGTGCTCCTGGACACGGACATCTTGTCACGGCCGGCATCTTGTCACGGCCGGCGGCGGGGGTCGGGCCGGACGGACCAGGCCGCGATCGGCGCCGATCGGCGCGATCGGCCGTGATCAGCGTGATCAGATGGTGAGTCCGCCGTCGACAGAGAGAACTGCCCCGGTGGTGTACGACGACTCGTCCGAAGCCAGAAAGGCCACCGAGGCGGCGATTTCGGCGGGGGTGGAGAATCCCATCGGGGTCATCATCTTGTTGAGCTCCTGGGGGTCCGCCCCCTCGGGCAGGATGAAGGCGCCGAGGAGCGGCGTGTCCACGCCGCCGGGGGCGATCACATTGACCCGCACCCCTCGGGTCAGGTACTCGGCCGCCAAGGCCTTGGAGAACATGAGGAGGCCGGCCTTGGAGGCGCAGTAGGCGGCCGAGTAGGCCTGTCCCATCAGGGCGGTGTTGGAGGCGACATTGACGATCGAGCCCCCGTGGGCCAGGAGGGAGGGCAGGGTGGCCCGGCAGATCAGGAACGGACCGGTCAGGTTGACGGCCAGGATCTTCTCCCAGCGCTCGAGGGGCATGTCGGCCGTGTTGAAGAAGCCCCCGATGCCGGCCACGTTGCACACCACCGTCGGATCACCGAGACCGGCGGTGAGGGCATCCACCGCCGCGGTCACCGAGGGTTCGGAGGTCACGTCGCACCGGTAGGCGGCGGCCGTCCCACCCTCGGCGGTGATGGCCTCGACGGTGGCGGCCAGGGCCTCGTCGGCCACGTCCAGAGCGGCCACCCGGGCCCCCTCACGGGCCAAGCGCTCGGCCACACCCCGTCCCACACCGGAAGCGGCTCCGGTGACCACGGCCACCCGCCCGTCGAACCGGTGGCCCACCGTGGCCCGTATGGCGGCGTCGGCCGCCTCGTGCTCGGCTCCCCCCCGGCCCATGGTCACTCCCTGGATGGGGCTCATGACTGGCTCCCGGTGCTCGTGGTCGGTGCGTACTGCTGGCGCAGGGTGTGCTTGAGGATCTTGCCGGCCGGGTTGCGGGGTACCACCGCCACCAGTTCGAGCTGCTCGGGGATGGCCTGGGTCCGGAGCGCGTTGTCCTTGAGAAAGGCCACCATGTCCTCGAAGGCGAAGGTCTGTCCCTCTTTGACGGCCACCACGGCGCATGCCCGCTCGCCGGTGGTGGGATCCGGTAGTCCGATGACGGCCACATCGGCCACAGCCGGGTGGGTGTAGAGGAGGTCCTCGACCTCCTTGGCCGAGATGTTCTCGCCGTGGCGGATGATGACGTCCTTGAGACGGCCGGTGATGGTGACATACCCCTCGATGTCCACCACCCCCAGGTCACCGCTGCGGAAATAGCCCTGGTCGTCGAAGGCGTCGGCGTCGAGCGTGGGGTCGAGGTAACCGCTGATGACTTGCGGCCCCTTCAGCCGGATCTCCCCTTCGACCCCGGGACCGGCCCGCTTTCCGTCCAGACCGACCACGATGAGATCCACGCCGGGCGTGGGCCTGCCCTCGGTGTTGGCCAGCTTCTCGTCGGGGTCGGTGGTGCGGGCCATGACCACGATGGGTGCCTCGGTCAGCCCGTAGCCCGACACGATGCCGATGCCACCGATCTCCCGTTTGAGATCGTGGTGGAGTTGTGGCGGCTTGGGGGCGCCGCCACCCGGGTAGGAACGGACGCGGGGAAAGATGGTGTCGGGTCCGGCGGACCGCTGGGCGGCCAGGTAGGCCAAATGGAAAGGCGTTCCCGAACCGGCCAGGGTCACCTGGTTGGCGGCCAGGAAGCCGGGGGTGGTCTGGGGGTTGAAGGCCTCGGTGGTGAGCAACCGGCACCCGGTGAACAGGGCGGCGATGAGCCAGCCGATGCCCCCGATGTGGGTGAAGGGGAAGATGAGAGCCGACACGTCGTCGGCCCGGATGTCGAGGCACTCGGCCATGGCCAGGGCCGAGGCCATGACCTCGAGGTCGGTGTGGGGGGCACCCTTGGGGTCGGCCGTTGTTCCCGACGTGTAGAACAGCCAGCGGACCGGGGCGGCGGCGGCCGTGACCGGTGACGGCTCGGGGTCGGGCAGATCGAGCGGGTCACCCTCGGGCAGGGCCCGGTCCACCACCAACACATCCAGTCCGGGCCGGTCGGCGGCGATCTCGCCGGCCATGGCCTCGAAGTCGAAATCCCGGTAGACGGTGGGCACCACTAGGAGGGCAGCCTGGCTTTGGGCGGTGATGAAGCCCACCTCCCGTCCACGGTAGATGGGAATGAGGGGGTTCTGGCAGGCCCCCAGGCGAGCCAGCGCTCCCACCAGAACCAGCGATTCGTTCCAGGTGGGGAGCTCCCAACTCACCCCGGTGCCCCGACCCACACCGTGGTGGGCGTGCAATCCGGCTGCCGCCACCAGACAGGCATCCCGGTAGTCGGCAAAGGTGAGCTCATGGCCGGTGTCTTCGTGGGCCAGCACCGCGTCGGGAGTGGCCTCGGCCCGGCCTTCGATGAGGCCCCACAGAGTGGGCTCGCCCACCCAGCCGCGGGCCGCCGTTCTCTGGCGCAGATCGTCGATGAAGTCGGTCATGGGGCCGGGGTGGACCACAGCTGGTCGGTGTAGGTGTCGGTACCGGGCACGGTGCCGATGAACGGTGACGCCCACACCACCCGGCCCAGGCCGGATTGGCCGAGGGCACGGTCCTGGGCCACGAACGTCTTCTCCCACGATCCCGTCGGTTCGTCGTCGAGGAAGAACAGCAACAGCAGGCGCTGGTCGGCGGCGGCGTCGCGGGGGACGTCGCCGGGGGCGTCGGCCAGCAGAGGCAGCGGGCTGAAGGCCAGCACCGACGCCACGGCGCTGCCGGGCAGGGCCCCGGGCAGGAACTCCTGGCGGTACCAGGCGGCCACCTGAGTCGGTGTGGCGCCCTCCCCCGCTTCCACGAACACCGACACCATGCCGGGGAACCGGTGGTCGAGGGTGAGCTCGGCCGGCACCCCGTCGTCGTCCCGCCGCTGCTCCCACTCGAAGCGGTAGAGGCCGGTGTGGATGTGGTCGCGGTCGGTGAACATCCGGCCGGCGGCGTGAAGGGTGTTGACCTGGTCCACGGCCCAACGGTTCCATTCCTGATGATGGCCGTCGAGGACGTAGTAGAGCCCGAGATAGCTCCCGATCTCCGGTTCGGCCACCAGGGCGTCGGCTCCGGTCGGGAAACGGAGGGCCTTCAACGGAGCGGTGGAAACGAAGCGGGCCCCGGCGAAGTTGTAGGCACCGATCTGGCAACCGGCATAGAAGTGGTCGCGCTCGTACCACCGGTTGTAGGCCACCTCGTGGCCCCGGTGCGGTTCGACCAGGGTGTACAGCAACGTTCCGATCCGGATGGGATCATCGGTCACGCCGCCCGAGGCCAGTGTCGATCTACCGGTCATCGTGCTCCCCCTGTGATGGTTGGTCTGCCTGTCATGACGCTGGTGCTCCGTTCGTGGTTCTCGTGGCGGTCATGGTGCTGCGCTCCGTCCGTCGAGTATGTCCGGTCGGTGCCGTCCAGGGATAATCGCCCGGGCTCGGGGCTGGTGCTCGGCCTGGTATCCATCGGGTCAGGGCGTGGGCGCTGACCCGCCCGGGGCCCGGGCCCGATCAGTCAACACTCTCTTGTCGACTTTCATCATCGAAGTCATGGGGAGATCGTCCACCACCACCAGCCGGTCCGGAGCCTTGTAGTCGGCCACCACGGCACGGGTTGCGGCCCGCAACTCGGTCAGGAGCTGCTCTCGGTTGGGTTCGGCGCCGGGCGAGAGGACCACGTAGGCCACTCCTACCTCGCCGAGGACCGGGTCGGGGGCGCCCACGACGGCCACCTGGGCGACGGCTGGGTGGCTACCGAGGATCCCTTCCACCTCGGCCGGATAGACGTTGTAACCGCCCCGTATGTACAGCTCGTTGGCCCGACCCACCAGGTGCAGACAACCGGCGTCGTCGACAAACCCGAAGTCACCGGTGGTCAGCCACCCGTCGTCGTCGAGCACCGACCGGGTGGCGGTCCGGTCGTAGACCACGCCGGAGGCCCCCGGACCGACCGGAGGTCCTCCCCAGTATCCGCGCATCACTGCGGCCGACCGTAGGCGGACCCGTCCCACCTGCCCGGAGCCCACCGCATCACCGTGGTCACCGACGACGGCCAAATCGACCCCGGGTACCGGACGCCCCACTGTGAGAGCCACCTGTTCGTCACTGTCGCCGGGGACGGTTCCCGTACCCAGGGATGCCTCGGTCGACGTGTAGCGGACCACCACCGGAGCGCCCAGTTGCTGACGCAGAGCGGCTACCAGTTCGGGTGGCACCCGCGACGCGCCCGTTCCCACGATCCTCAACGACGAGACGTCGGTGGCCTCGAAGTCGGGGTGGTCGAGCACCAGCGCCCACTGGGTGGGTACACCCTGGGCCACGGTGATGCCTTCGTCGGCCAGAATCCGGATGGTGTCGGCCGCCCGCCACGGCGTCGGGGTGATCACCGTGGTCACCCCGTTGGCGATCTCGTCCCAGGTGCGGGTCATCGAGCCGACGTGGGCAAAGGGGAGGGGCGAGAGGCGCCGGTCGCCGGGACAGGAGAGCACGTCGGTGCCGGCCGCCACCGCGGCCAGACAGGCGTGGTCGAAGACCGCCCCTTTGGGAAGACCGGTGGTCCCGCTCGTCCACACCACGGCCACCGGATCGGTCGGGGCCAGCCGGGGCCACCGGGGCGGCGCAGGCCCAGCGGCCACCTCGAGCAGTCGAGTTCGCTCGATCACCGTGCCGGCCGGACCGGGGGGAAGCGTGGCCCCGTCATCGACGATGGTCACCGACGGCCGGGTGCGCTCGAGGATCGACGCCGCTTCGGCCGCACCCAGTCGAAGGTTGATCCCCGAGGTGATCGCACCCAGCCGGGTGGCCGCGGCGTAGGCCACCATGTAGTCGATGGAGCTGGGCAGCAGCAGGCACACCACCGAACCGTGGGACACGCCGGCCCGGTCCAGCAGGCCGGCCACCCCGTCGGCCGCTCTGTCCCACTGGGCAAAGGTCACCGACCGGCGCGGGGTGCCGGGGGTGGCCGGCTCGACATAGGCCTCGATACCGGCGTTGACGGTGGCTGCCCTCCGGAGCACGTCGACCACCGTCTCCAGCCGACCTTCGATCTGACGCACCGTCATATCGGGCCTCGACTGTAACAGGACGCCCCACCGGCCTGACCGGCCCCGGCGGGGCCGAGCCGCCCCACGACGGGTCGGTCGGAAGGGTCGGTCAGAAGGTGAGGACGCCACGGGCCAGCGCGCCGGCCTCCATGTCCTCCACGATCTCGCGGAACCCCTCCAGGGGTCGCTGCTCGGTGACCAGTTCGTCCAGCATGAGCCGGCCCGACAGGTAGAGCTCCACCATCAAGGGAATGTCGTGATGCGGGCGCGAAGAGCCGTAGCGACAGCCCAGAAGGCCGCGGTCGACATAGGCCAGGGCGTTGACGTCCACTGACACCTCGGTTCCCTGGGGGGGGATGCCGAGGGCGATGGCGTTGCCTCCCCAGTCGAGCACGTCGAGGGCGTTGCGCAGGACGGCGGGATGGCCGACGCAGTCGAACGCCCAGTTGACCCCGCCGGTCCATCCCAGGGCCCCGGTCACCTGGGCCGGCCCGGGCGGGACGATCTCCCGTATGGCGGCCACCGCATCGGTGGTCGAGGCGTCGACGAAGTGGGTGGCGCCGAACTGCCGGGCCAGCTGCTCTTTGGAGGCCATGGTGTCGACGGCGATGATGCGGCTGGCACCGGCCAGGCGCAGGCCCTGGATGACGTTGAGACCGACGCCCCCCACGCCGAAGACGGCTGAGGTCTCGCCCGATCGGACCTTGGCCCGATTGAACACGGCGCCCACGCCGGTCAGCACGCCGCAACCGATGAGGCAGGCCGACGTCATGGGTACGTCCTTGGAGATCTTGACCGCCTGGACCTCCTTGATGATGGTCGACTCGGCGAACACCGAGGTGCCGGCGAAGTTGGAGGCCGGTTCGCCCTTGAAGGTGAAGGGCTGGGAGACATTGCCCAGCGTCTTCACGCACCAGGTCGGATGACCGGTGCTGCAGGCCCGGCACTTGCCGCAGCTCTGCAGGGTGGCGATAACCACGTGGTCCCCCACCTTGACCGTGGTGACCTCGGAACCCACCGACTCGACCACGCCGGCCCCCTCATGACCCAGCACCGAGGGCGCCTTCCAGGGAATGGTGCCGTTGATGACGGAAAGGTCGCTGTGGCACACGCCCGCCGCGCCGATGGCCACCCGGACCTCGGTCGGGCCCGGGTCCCCCACGCTCAGCTGATCGGTGACCTCCACGTCGTCACCGGTGTAGACGATGCCTCGCATGGCAACCCTTCCTCTCATGTGTCGTTCTGAACTGTCTTGTTCAAACTGTTCTCGTCGGTCTGTTCTCGTCGGTCTACTGCGCTCGGTGCGACTGCGCTCGGTGCGTTGTCTTCCGCTCACGGCCACTTTGGTCGCTCAGCCGGCGGCGGCGTACTGTTGGCGCAGCTCCCGTTTGAGTACCTTCCCGCTGGCGTTGACCGGGAGGGCATCGACGGCCACCACCCGTCGGGGCACTTTGTAGTTGGCCAGCCTCTCCCTGGCCCAGTCGACCAGCTCACCCTCGACGGTGCCGGCATCGCCGGCCGCCGCCGGGACCACCAGGGCCAGGCCCACCTCCCCCAATCGGGTATCGGGCACGCCGATGACGGCCACCTGGGACACGGCGGGATGCAGCCTGAGCACGGCCTCGGTCTCGGCCGGGTACACGTTGAAACCACCGCTGACATACATGTCCTTCAAACGGTCGGTGATGTTCACGTTGCCATCGGCGTCCATGGTTCCCACATCGCCGGTGTGCAACCAGCCGTCGATGTCGATGACCTCGTCGGTGGCTTCGGGGTCGTTGAAGTAGCCCTGCATGACGTTGTAGCCACGCACGATGATCTCGCCCGCCTCCCCCACCGGCACCTCGGCCCCTTCCCCATCGATGATCCGGACCTCGACGTCCGGGATGGCCCGACCCGACGTCCCGGCGATCACCTCGGCCGAGTCCCCCCGCCGACACATGGTCACCGTGCCGGTGGCTTCGGTCAGTCCGTAGGCTGTCAACACCGTTTCGATGCCCATGTCCGACCAGAGGGCCCGCACCATCTCGACCGGCACGGCGGCCGCCCCGGTCACCACCAATCGCAATGTGGACAGATCGAAGTGCTTGCGGTCGGGGTGGTCGAGCATGGCCTGAAAGATGGTGGGTGGGCCGGGCAATACCGAGATGCGCTCCTCCTCGATACGCCCGAGGGCCCGGTCCACCTCGAAGACGGGTTCGGGCACCATGGTGGCCCCGGTCATCAGACAGGCCAGGATGCCGGCCTTGTAGCCGAAGGTGTGGAAGAAGGGATTGACGATGAGATAGCGGTCACCCTGTCGCAACCCCACCACCTCGGACCAGGTGGCGAAGGTGCGCAGCGTCTGACCGTGGGTGGTCATGGCCCCCTTGGGCCGTCCGGTGGTGCCGGAGGTGAAGACCAGATCGGACAGGTCGCCGGGCGTGATCGACGCCGTGCGGCCGGCGGCCACGTCGGCCGAGCACACACCCCCCTCCTGGACGAAGACATCCCAGGTCACCACCTGATCGCCCTTGGCCGTGGCACGCGGCGGCATGTCGTCACCGGTACGGAGGATCACCACTCGTTCGAGATCGGGGACCTTGTCACCGGCCGACACGGCTTGGTCGAGCATGGCCGGATAGTCGTTGCCCAGAAATCCCTCCACAGTGAGGAGGAGACGGGCTCCGGACTCACGGAGGATGTAGGCCGCTTCGGCCCCCTTGAACCGGGTGTTGAGGGGGACCAGCAACGCGCCGGCGCCGAGAGCACCGAGAGCGGCGATCACCCACTCGGCGCAGTTGGGGGCCCAGATGGCCACCCGGTCGCCCCGGTCGATTCCGTTGGCTACGATGGCCCGGCTGGCCGCGGCCACCGCGTCGGCCAACTGGTCGAAGGTCAGGCGTACGGTGGTTCCCCCCGGACCGTGGACATCGACGATGGCCTCGGCTTCGCCAAAGCGGGCGGCCGCGTCCTCCACCAGGCCGGGGATGGTCCCCCATTGCAGATCCCCTCGGGGATCGCTGATGTCTGACACTCCGTCAGGGTAGTGCATCGTCCCGGCTTTGCAGCCAAGAGCCCAGGTCAGCCCCCCATCATGTACACCTGCGGCTTCGGCCCCGCCGGTGCTGGCCGACGCCATCGAGGATCCGCCGTCGAGGGACTGTCGCCAAACCACCCACGGCGCGATCTGCCCTGCTCCCGGGAGTCCCGGTGGGCGGTGATTTCTATTCGGGGTGGTGCGACTTTGGGTGGGAGGGGGCGCCGTGATGAGGAGCTCTGTGCGGTGGCAGGGGTTCCGGTCCTCGGTAGCCCAGCTTGCGCAAAACCCACAGGCCGAGATGGCTGGGGGCCTTGGCTTCCTGGGCGGCCTTGGCTTCGGTTTCGTGGCCGCCGGTCACGTGGTAATCCCTGCCCGTCCACCCGCGGTGGTAGCCCGCTCCCGGCCAGCTCATCCCTCCAGTATGGCCTCGTCACCTCTGCCCAGCCATGTTGTGGGCGGTGAGCGGGCCGGCCGGGGCTAGGGGTGCTGGCTGCTCACCGACACCACCTCGCCGGTCATGTAGCTGGCGTAGTCACTGGCCAGAAAGGCGATCACGTTGGCCACCTCCCCCACCTCCGCTCCCCGGCCAAACGCCTCGCGTCGACTGAGCTCGGCCAGCTCGTCGTCGGGCATGACCCGGTTGAGGAAAGGGTGGACAGCCAGACTGGGCGACACGGCGTTGATACGCACGTTGCGGGAGGCCGCTTCCACGGCACTGCACCGGGTGAGGGCCATCACCCCCGCCTTGGCCGCGGCGTAATGGGACTGGCCGGCCTGGGCACGCCAACCGAGCACAGAGGCGTTGTTGACGATGACTCCCCCTTCACCCCGGGCGTAGAAGTGGCGGAGGGCGGCCCGGGTGCAGCGAAAGGTGCCGGTGAGGGTCACGTCCAGCACCAGCGCCCACTGATCGTCGGTCATCTCCACCACGTCGACCTTCCCGCCCAGGCCGGCGTTGTTGATAGCCACGTCGAAGTGTCCGTGCCGGTCGACGGCGGCGTTGTAGAGGCGTTGCACCTGGGAATCGTCGGTGACGTCACAGGGCACGGCCAGGGGGCGGTCGCCGGACAGCTCGGGCAGGGCGGCCAGGGCATCGGCGGCTTCGCCCAATCGTCGCTCGTGGGCGTCGGAGATGACCACCACCGCCCCTTCCTCCACGCAGCGCTGGGCTGTGGCGAAGCCGATACCGGTTCCGGCGGCGGCCGTGATGACCACCACCTTGCCGTCCAGCAGATCGTGGCCCCGCGGGAGTGTCGGGACCGGAGGCGGAGCACTGGGCCCGTCGTGGGCGGAAGCGTCGGTCAACGGTCGGTCCCTTTCGGTTCCGGCGGCAGGCCCAGGACCCGCTCGCCGATGATGTTCTTCTGGATCTCGTTCGAGCCGCCGTAGATGGTCTCTGAACGGCTGAACAGGAAGGTGCGCTGGAATCCGTCGAGCTCGTAGGGAGGTTCCTCGACGACCAGGGAGGGAAGGCCCCGGATAGCCATTGTCAGCTCACCGAAACGCTGGTGCCAACTGGCCCAGTACAGCTTGCTGATCGACGCCTCGGGAGGCGCAACCGGACCGTCGATGCCCGACAGGCTCCGCAGGGTGTTGTAGCGCAGGATCTCGAGCTCAGCGTAAGAGCGGGCCAGACGTTGCCGGAGGGCGGGATGGGCGGAGGCTCCGTTGGACCGGGCCACCTGGATCAGCCGATCCAGCTCGCGCCGGAAGGAGAGCTGGTGTCCAAGGAGGCCGACCCCCCGTTCGAAGGCCAGAGTGGCCAGAGCCACCCGCCAGCCGTCCCCCACCTCCCCGACGACGTTGTCGGCCGCCGTGCGGGCTCCGTCGAAGAACACCTCGTTGAACTCCGAGGTCCGGGTGATCTGGGTGATGGGCCGGACCTCTATGCCGGGTTGGTCCATGGGCACCAACAAATAGGACAAGCCCCGGTGGCGCTTCGACCCGGGTTCGGTCCGACAGACGGCAAAGCACCAATCGGACTGGTGGGCCAGCGAGGTCCACACCTTCTGGCCGGTCACCACCCAGTGGTCACCGTCCAGCTCGGCCCGCGTCTTGACGTTGGCCAGATCGCTGCCGGCATCGGGCTCGGAGTAGCCCTGGCACCAGAGCTCCTGGCCGGCCACGATGGGAGGCAGGAAGCGGTCCTTCTGGGCCGGTGTCCCGTACTGGATGAGGGTCGGACCGATCAGCCCCTCCCCCAGAATGCTGACCCGGCCGGGGGCCCGGGCCCGCACGTACTCCTCGTTGAAGATGACCTGGTGGGCGATGGATGCGCCGCGGCCCCCGTACTCGGTGGGCCAACCGATACAGGTCCATCCCCCTTCGGCCAACGCGTGTTCCCACCGTCGGCGGGTCTCGAAGCCATAGGTCTCGTCCCCCGAACCGCCCCGGCCGCCCAGCTCGGCGAATTCCCCCACCACGTGGGCGGCCAACCAGGAGCGGACGTCCTTGCGGAAAGCCTCGTCCTCGGGTTGGTCTCGAAGGTCCATGACGGCGGGTCCCATGCGGTGAGGAATCGGAGTGGCGGCTCGGCGGCGGTCCCTTCGAAGGTCCACTGCATCGGGCCACCCGACGCTAGCAAAGCGGACTCGCCCCACCCATGGGGAGGCCGGTTCACGGGAACACCAGGGCGTCATCCGCTGTTGTCCTATCTGGCGGACGGATCATCCGCTCGGATGCCCCACACGGTCGCACCCGGGCTGCACCAGAAAGCAACGACGCCTGACCGCCAGGCCAGCGCCGGGCCGGCAGGCGTCGGACCGGCCAGCGCCGGACCACCAGCGTCGGACCACCAGCGTCGGACCAGAAGGAGAGACCATGAGCGAGAAGGCAACAACCAACGCCTCGGAATCCGTCGAACTGACCGAGGACGAGTGGAAGGCCCGACTTTCGCCCGAGCGCTACGCCGTATTGCGGCAGAAGGGAACCGAACCGGCCTGGTCGGGTGAGCTCCTACACGTGGAGGGGACGGGCATGTTCACCTGTGCCGGCTGCGGCGCCGCCCTCTTTCCCAGTGCCACCAAGTTCGAATCGGGCTCGGGGTGGCCGAGCTTCTACCGGGCCCTCGACGACGGCGTCATCAATGAGCACGTGGACAGGAGCTTCGGTATGAGGCGGGTCGAGATCACGTGCGCTCGCTGCGGCGGCCACCTGGGCCATGTCTTTCCCGACGGGCCGGCGCCGACGGGACAGCGCTACTGCATCAATTCGCTGTCGCTGGAGTTCCGGCCCGAGCAGGGGTCCGACGCCCCCGCCGACTAGGGGTCGGCCACGGCCAGTCGGGATTCGAACCGCTCGAACAGATCGCCGAGGGCGGTGGCCTCCCGATGGTGACCGGTGCGCACCAGACAGCGATCGGCGTCGGCCAGAGCCTGACAGGCGGCAAACACCTCCTCCTTGCTCAGGCAGACAACGGTCACGAACCGGACCGGGTGCGGGCCAGCCGGGCCATCCGGCTCCTGTCGAGAGCTGTCCCGATCCTGATCGGCACCCAGGTCAATCACGCCTCCCCTTCCGTATCTGGGTTGGGCCCGGGGCGGCGTGCCGGCTCCCGGGGGAGCGACGACTCCTCTCGATCCGTAGGCCCACCAGCCAGGCCACGAGGGCCAGGACGGAGGCGGTGCCCAGGCCCACCGAGGCGCCCACGGCGCCGCCACCTCGAACCAGATCGGCGGGATCGTGACCCCAGGCCAACAGACGCAGACCGGCTCGCACCAGCGAGTCGGCGGCGCCGTGGGGGTCCCCACCCACAGCCCAGACCGCCCACAGGATCGGCGTTCCCACCGGACCGTTCGGTTGGTCGATCGGTGCCGGCCTCAGGCCTCGGCGCCGACCGACTCATCCTCGGACGACCCCTCGGACGGATTCCGGTCGATCTCGTCGATGCCGGTCACCCGCTCGATCCGGTGCACGTCGACGGTGGCGAATCGCAGGCTGGCGCCCACCTCGTCCGCCACGATCTCGACCTTGAATCGCCGGTCCCCGTCCTCGGTCTCCCAGCTCCTCTGCTCGAGCCGACCGGTGACCACCACCCGCATCCCCTTGGTCAGGCTCAGCGCGGTGTTCTCAGCCAGGTCACGCCACGTCACCACATCGAAGAAGGAGGTGGCCTCCTCCCACTCCTGGGTCTCGCGGTTCTGCCAGCGCCGATTGACGGCGACGCCGAGCGTGGTGGTGGCCTGTCCCTCACGGGTGTAGCGGATCTCCGGATCGCGGGTGAGATTCCCGACGATGGTGGTGGCCGATGCAATGGGCATGTCCTTCTCCTTGTCTCTGCACCGAGGTGCAGCCTGTCTGCGCACCGAGGTGCAGCGTTGATCTACGGAGAGTCCATGGTGAGCCAGCGACCTTGCCCCGGGCCCGTCCCGCCAGTTAGCAGGCGACCTTGCCCGGGAGGGTCTGCCACCCTTTACGTAGTGGCGGAAGGCCGACCTACACTGGCGGCCAACAACCGAAGGGCGATCCCGTCGCCTCGTTCCGGGTGGTTCCGGGCGGGGCACCGGCGAGGAGGTAGCCGACCTGAGACCACGTGGAGGGTCTGTCCACCGTGAGCAGGACCGAAACCGAACTTTACGGTGACGATATCTACACCGAGCCCGACGGGGATCCCCATACCCTGGACAACCTCGGGCCTCTGGGGGCGATGGCGGGAATCTGGGAGGGAGTGGGTGGCTCGGACACCCATCCGGTGGACACCGGTACCGAGCAGAACGAATTCGTCGAACACTACGAACTTCAACCCATCGATCGCCAGACCAACGGCCCACAGCTCTTTTACGGGCTGCGCTACCACACCCACATCGTCAAGCCCGGCGAAACCGAGACCTTTCACGACCAGGTGGGTTTCTGGCTGTGGGAGCCGGAGGCACAGCGGGTCATGCTCACCCTCGGCATCCCCCGGGGTCAGGTGCTGTTGGCCGGAGGCGACGTGGCGCCCGACGCCACCGAGTTCGAAGTACGGGCCGAAGTGGGCTCCGAGATCTACGGCATCGTGTCCAATCCCTTTCTCGACCAGGCTTTCCGGACGCTCAGCTATCGCATGTCGGTGAGCACCCACCCCGACGGAACGTGGTCCTACGAAGAAGAAGGGGTATTGGAGATCCCCGGACGGGACGCACCGTTCTCCCATATAGACCGCAACACCCTCACCCGGATCGCAGCGCCCACACCCAACCCACTGGCTCAGGCCACCGCCACCGTCGGATCACTCGGCATCGGCAATCTACGACACGAAAGCAGGATGTTCTCATGAACCACCTCATGCGGGAGCTGGCCCCGGTGACCGACGACTCGTGGAACCAGATCGACCAGGAGGCGAGCCGTTCCCTCAAGCACTATCTGGCTGCCCGTCGCCTGGTCGATTTCACCGGACCCCTGGGATGGGAATTCTCGGCGGTCGACAGCGGGCGGGTGGAGTCTCTCGATGCCGGCCCGCTGGGAGAGGTGGAGGTGGCCGGGCGCAAGGTCATGCCCCTGGTCGAGGTACGGGTCCCCTTCACGTTGTCCAAGTCCGAGCTGGCGGCCGCTGACCGCGGGGCCACCGATCTCGATCTCGACGCGGTGATCGCCGCCGGCCGAGCTGCGGCCCTGGCCGAGGACCACCTGGTCTTCCACAGTTACCCGCAGGGGGCGGTGGCCGGCATCGTCTCCACCACCCCGCATCAACCGGTGGCCATCAGCGACGACTACAGCCGGTATCCCGAGCACGTGGCCGCCGCCGTGGCCACGTTGCGGGGTGCCGATGTGGCCGGACCCTATGCCATCGCCCTCGGCGCCCGTTGCTTCACCGGGGTCACCGAAACCACTGAGCACGGCGGCTATCCCGTGTTCGAACACCTCCGCCAGATCCTCGAGGGACCTGTGGTGTGGGCGCCGGCGGTGGACGGCGCGGTGGTGCTCAGCCAAAGGGGCGGGGACTTCGAGCTGACCGTGGGCGAGGACTTCTCCGTCGGGTTCCTGTCCCAGGACGCCACCACGGTGACCCTCTACATCGAAGAGAGCCTGTCCTTCCGCATCAACACCCCCGACGCCGCCGTCCATCTGGCCTACGGGTAGACGGCCGCGGCCACATCGGTCCCGGCCGCCGGGGTGACCCCGACGGGTGCGCCGGCGATGCACCGGTGACGGTTCAGTCGCCGTGGAGGTCGGCGGCCAACTCGGCCTTGGTGGCGTCGGACAGAAGCGTCCCGGGCAGACCGTCGGGATAGGCGGGGTGGGCGACGCCCAGGGTGACCGGCTCGGCCCCAAAGGCCTCGATCTGGTCGCCGGTGAAGGCGAACCGGACGTAGTGGACGGCCGAGGTGGTCTCCTGGCGGGTCAGGTTGGCCTGATGCTCGGCATCAGGTAGCGAAGGCACCACCAGGCCGGGGCCGGCCGGGCCGATGCGGAATTGGCAGGATTCCTCCACGCCCACCAACCGGGGGAGCCAGGTCCGGAGCTCCTCTTCCGAAGTGAGCTCGAGGAACAGAGTGGCGGAAAGCTGGCCCGGGGCGGGGAGCAGCCGGTTGTACACGTCGAGCTCGTGTTGGATCTGCTGGTCGGTGACCATCTTTTCGGCCCGGGCCATCTCCTGCACCTGGAAGCGCATGGTCAATCGGCATTCGAAGGTGAGGGTGATAACCGGGCCGACACTGATCCGGCGGAGCTTCTTGGTGGCGATGACCCGGGCCCGGAACTCGTCGCGCTCCCGCTCGTAGGCCCGCTGATCGGCTATGTCGTCGAGGGTGAGCGGCTGGTTACCGCTCACTTTGCCGACCTCCAGGGTCGATGGCCGGGGTACGGCCGTCGGCGCGGTGGGAGGAGGGGGGCGGTCATGGTGGGAACCTCGTGCTTAGGAGTCAGCCACAAATCGGCACACGGGGGCAGGGTACCGGACGGGAGAACCCGGCCCCGGCGCGCCGGGACCGGGTTCTGCGATCCGATATCACCGGCACGCCGCGGTGGGGCTAGGCGACCGAGGCCAGACCCTCGGTGAACCGGCCGGCGTGGCTCTTTTCGGCCCGGGCCAGCGTCTCCAGCCACTCGGCGATCTCATCGAAACCCTCCTCGCGGGCCGTCTTGGCGAAACCCGGGTACATCTCGGAGTACTCGTAGGTCTCGCCTTCGATAGCCGACTTGAGGTTGTCCTCGGTCGGGCCCACCGGTACGCCGGTGACCGGGTCTCCGACCTCGCGCAGGAAGTCGAAGTGTCCGAAAGCGTGACCGGTCTCGCCCTCGGCCACCGAGCGGAACAGGGCGGCGACGTCGGGATAGCCCTCGACATCAGCCTTTTGGGCGAAGTAGAGATAGCGCCGGTTGGCCTGGCTCTCGCCGGCGAAGGCCTCTTTGAGATTGGCCTCGGTCTTACTGTCTTTCAGTGATGGCACGGTGTTCCTTTCCTTGCTGGTCGGTCGTGGTCGTTTCCACGACAGTTGGTATGTCAGATGGCAGTTGCTCTGTCAGAGATCAGCTGTTTGTGTCAGCGATGGTGGTGGCCGGCACCGGTCATTCCGGGTCTAGACCGTCGTCCGGGTGGATGGAGCGCGGCGCCGGGCCGGGGGGCGACAATCGGGGCACAACCCGCGGAACACGATCTCGGCCGACCCCACCTCGAAACCGAGGTCGGCACCGGCGGGAACGGCTACGTCGGGAAAGGTGGCGACAAGGTCACGTACCCGCCCGCACTGCCGGCACACCAGGTGGTGGTGGGGATCATCGACGTTGGGATCGAACCGGGTCATGCCCGTCCCCACATCGAGCGAGGCGATCTCGCCCAGGTCGGCCAAATCGTGGAGCGTCTGGTAGACCGTCTTGAGGGAGATGGTCTCCATCTCACGACAGACGGTGCCATGCACGGCTTCAGCCGACGGATGAGTTTCGTCTCCCTGCAAGACCCGGAAGATGCACTGGCGCTGGGCCGTCACCTTGCGACCGGTGGAGCGGAAGAGCTCGGTCAGTTCCTCGGGCGTCTTCACCGCTCTGACGTTATCACCAACAGTTGTTTTTCAACAATCGTTGTAGAAACAGCGATGAGAGGTCCGGCCGGGGCCAGCCGGCGGGGAGCCCGGGGTCCCCCGTGTGGCAGGCTCTTCTCATGCCGAACCGCGTCTCCCCGGGCGAGCCGTCGGGGGGATTCGACCGGGCGTCGGCCCTGACCCGACTGGCCAGCCAGGACTACGACGTACTGGTCATCGGAGGGGGCATCACCGGCGCCGGGGTGGCCCTCGACGCCGCCAGCCGAGGCCTGAAGACAGCCTTGGTCGAGAAGGATGACTTCGCCTCGGGGACCTCGTCCAAGTCGTCCAAGCTGGTCCACGGGGGCCTGCGCTACCTGCAGCAACATGAGTACCGGCTGGTCTACGAGAACCTGGCCGAACGGCAGAGGCTCGTGGACAACGCTCCCCACCTGGTGTCGCCCCTGCCCTTCCTCATCCCCCTGTTCGGGAAGGAGGGGGTGATCAACGCCGGCGTGGCCCGTGTCTACCGCACCGCCTTGTGGCTCTACGACCTGACCGGGGGGGTGCGTATCGGGCACCGTCACGAGAAGGTGACCAAGGCCCAGGCCCTGGCCCACATGCCCACCCTGCGGGCCGATCGGCTGGTGGCCGGATTCCTGTACTGGGACGCCCGCACCGACGATGCCCGCCTCACGCTGACCGTCCTCCGTACGGCCGTACTCGACCACGGCGCGGTGGCCGTCAACCACGCTCCGGTCACCGCCCTCACCACCACCCCTGACGGAGCGGTCAACGGCGCCCGGGTCACACCGGCCGACGCCCCTCCCTTCGACATCCGGGCCACCGTGGTGGTCAACGCGGCCGGCGTCTGGTCCGACCAGGTACGCGCGCTCGATGAGGGAACCGATCCCCACTCGATCCGTCCGGCCAAGGGCATCCACATCACCGTGCCCGATGCGGCCTTCCCCTGCGACATCGCCGCGGTCATCCCGGTCCGGGAAGACCGGCGGTCGATCTTCGTGGTGTCGTGGGGGGACCAGGTCTACCTGGGGACCACCGATACCGACTGGAGCGGTCCCCTCGACGATCCGAGCTGCCTCCCCGAAGACGTGGACTACATCCTGAAGGCGGCCAATGACATCACCACCTCACCGATCAGCCGGGCCGACATCCTGGGTGTGTGGGCCGGTCTGCGTCCGTTGCTGGCGCCGGTGGCCGGTCGGCACGCCCCCAGCGAGCGAACCGCCGACCTCTCCCGGCGGCACACCGTGCGGACATCCCCGGCCGGCATGGTCACGGTGACCGGCGGCAAGCTGACCACTTACCGCAAGATGGCCGAGGACACGGTGGACGTCGTGGTCAAGGCTCTGGGCCGGCGACGGCTGCCGTGCGTGACCAAGGACCTCCGGCTGCGGGGGGCCAGACCGGGTGCCTCCCGTTCCGTCCCCGAGGACGGTGCCGGTTGGTCTCGCGGGGCGGCCGCCATAGCCGCCCATCTGGCCGGTCGCTACGGAGCGGAGACCCCGGCCGTCCTGTCCGTGGCCGACGGACGTCCGGAGCTGTTGGATCCCCTGGTACCCGGGCTGCGTTACCTCAAGGCCGAGGCGGTGTACGCCGCCCGGGCCGAGATGGCGTACTCGGTGTCCGATGTCCTCGACCGGCGGACCCGCGCCTCGCTGCGGGACGCCCGGGGAGCGGCCGCGGCCGCCCGGGAGGTGGCCGCCCTCATCGGACCGGAGTTGGGGTGGGACGGGCCGCGCTGCCGCAGCGAAGCGGAGGCCTACGCCGACACCGTCGCCGCCGAGCTGGCCCGCGCCGGGCTCGACCCGTCTCGCCGCGCCGGTGTGCCGGCCGCAGCCGGCAGCGGCGGCGCCCCGGCGGAGCGCACATGACCGGTCCGACGCCGGTCACGCCGGTCGACGTCGGACCGGACGGGATCACCGACCGCCTCGGGGGAACCCGGGTGGCGGTCGACGACGACTTGCGGAGGCGCCTCGACGAGGTTTGTGACCAGGTCACCGACGACGATGTCGAGCGGGCCGAGGCGGGACGGGACTGGTGGCCCCTGGCCATCGGGTGGGCCCCCTCCGGCCAGGTCCCGGCCCGTCCCTCCGTGGTGGCCCGACCCACCGACACCGCCCAGGTGGCGGCCGTGCTCGCCCTCTGCCACCAGGCGTCCGTACCGGTTACGCCGGCGGGCGGGCGCAGTGGCGTGTGTGGTGCCTCGATTCCCGTCTTCGGCGGTGTGGCCCTCGACCTGTGCGGGCTGGCCGGCATCGGTGAAGTGGATGCCACCTCCCTGGTGGCCGACATCCGGGCGGGCACCTTCGGCCCCGATGTGGAGTCCGGCCTCCGCCACGGTCACGGGCTGACCCTCGGCCACTGGCCGCAGTCGATGGACCTGTCCACGGTGGGTGGGTGGCTGGCCTGTCGGGGGGCCGGCCAGTACTCGAACCGTTACGGGAAGATCGAGGACATGGTGATCGGCCTCGAGGTGGTGCTGGCCGACGGTGGCGTGATCCGGACCGGAGGGCACGCCCCCCGTTCAGCCACCGGACCCGATCTCACCCAATTGTTCGTGGGCAGCGAGGGCACACTCGGGGTCATCACCGAAGGACGCTTCCGGGTCCACCCGGTCCCCGAGGGCGAAGGGAGACGGGCCTTCGGCTTCGGCACCTTCGACGACGGACTGGATGCCTGCCGTCGGATACTGCGCCGCGGGGCCACGCCGGCGGTCCTCCGCCTCTACGATCCCATCGAGTCGGCCCGTTCATTCGAGCTGGCCGACACCAACGTGCTCATCGTGCTGGACGAGGCGGACCCGGGGCTGGTGGACGCCACCCTGGCCGTGGTGGACGGCGAGTGCGCCGGGGCCGATCGGTTGGACGATGCCCTGGTCGACCGTTGGCTCGACCACCGCAACGACGTCTCCGCTCTCGCCCCCCTGTGGCGCGGCGGCATCGTGGTCGACACCGTCGAGGTGGCGGCCCGGTGGGCGACCCTGCCCGGCCTCACCCGGGCGGTGCTCGACGCCGTGGGCGGCCTCGAGGGCACCCTGGTGGCCTCCTGCCACCAGTCCCACGCCTACGCCGACGGCGCCTGCCTCTACTTCACTTTCGCTGGTCGGCCACCGGCCCTCGACCCGGATGCGGGGGGCCAGCACGAGGGCCAACAGGCGGCCACCCGGGAGTGGGTCGAGGCATACTACCGGCGGGCGTGGGACGAGGTCACCGGGGCCACCATGGCGGCGGGAGCCGCCATCAGCCACCACCACGGCATCGGGCTCAACCGCGCCCGGTTCCTACCCGACGCCCTCCAGGGCGGATTCGCCGTACTGGCCGAGGTGAAAAAGGCGCTCGATCCGCGATCCATCCTCAACCCGGGGAAACTGGGACTGCCCAGTCCCTTCGGGCCGGTGCCCTGGCCATGAGCATCCTGGTCATCGACGTCGGCACTTCCGGAGTACGCAGTGCGGTGGTCCGCCCCGACGGCACCGTCACCCACATCCACCAGGTGGCCGTCCTCCCCGACACACCTTTCCCGGGGCTGGTGGAATTCGACCCGGTGGCCATGGCCGACGCCGTGGTGGCCACCGCCTCGGCCAGTCTGGCCGCCGGTGGTCCGGTACAGGCCGTGGGCATCGCCAACCAACGGGCGTCGACCATCGTGTGGGACAGGGCCACCGGTGTTCCCGTCGGACCCGGACTGGGCTGGCAGGACCTTCGGACGGTGGGTACCTGCCTCGAGCTCCAGGGCCAGGGGATCCGAGTCCCGCCCAACGCCTCGGCCACCAAGGTGGCGGCCCTGCTGGACGGGGCCGACCCCGACAGGGCCCGGGCTGAAAAGGGAGAACTCCTGTTCGGCACGGTCGACACCTGGGTGGCGTGGACGTTATCGGGTGGCGCCCTCCACGTCACCGACGCCACCAACGCCGGGGTCACCGGACTCCTCCGCAGCGACGGATCGGGGTGGAGCACCGAGGTGATGGCGGCCCTGGCCATCCCCGCCGCCATGATGCCCACCATCGTGGACTCCTCAGGGGCGGCCGGAGCCGCCGACATCCTGACCGGGAGCCCGCCCATCGCCGGCATGGCCGGTGACCAGCAGGCCTCCCTCATCGGGCAGGGGTGCATCCGACCGGGGCAGGCCAAGGCCACCTTCGGCACCGGGGGCATGCTCGACCAGTGCACCGGTGACCTCGGTCCGGGGGAGAAGGGACGGGGGCCGGCCGGCACCATCCCGATCATCACCCGCCGGCGCTCGGGCCACGACCACTGGGGCCTGGAGGCCATCATGCTGTCGGCCGGCACCTGCGTCGAGTGGATGCGCGACGACCTGGCCATCATCGACAGTGCGGCCGACTCGGCCGAGGTGGCGGCGGCCTGTTCCGACACCGGCGACGTCTGGTTCGTGCCCGCCCTGCTCGGACTGGGCACCCCGGTGTGGGACTTCGGAGCCCGGGGCACCGTGCTCGGTCTGACCAGGGGGAGCGGGCGCCCCGAGCTGGTGCGGGCCGTTCTCGAGGGCATCGCCCACCGGGGGTCCGATCTGCTGGAGGCGGCCGAGGCCGATTCGGGGCTGTCGGCCGGCTCCCTGCGGATCGACGGGGGGATGTCGGCCAACCCGGTTTTCACCCAGGCCCTGGCCGACGCCTGCGGCCGCACCATCGAGATCGCCCCGGTGGTCGAGGCCACCACGCTGGGGGCGGCCTACCTGGCCGGGATGGCCGTGGGCACCTGGTCCGACGAGGAGGACGTGGCCGCCGCCTGGGAGCCCCGTTGTGTGGTCGAGCCCCGGCACGACGAGGCCGAGCGGTCCACCCGCCGCCAGCGCTGGCTCGAGGCCCGGAGCCGGTCCGAAGGCACCATCCCCGAACTGTCGGCACTCGACTTCTGAGCGACCCCCGACCACGTCTCGAACCGGCCCTGACCCGGGCCATGGTGACCCGCCACCAGGGAATATCCACCCCCACGCGTTGATCAGGTCACCGACTAACGCCTAGTGTGGGTGGACTGTCACGCTCGGCGACCGGGTAGACGACGGGCCAACGCAGGGGAGGCAGGTCAGGCGCATGAGCACGGGCATCGGCACGGGCACTGACCTCGGCGCGGTGGCAGAACCGTCCCTGGCTGCGGCGGCCACGCCCCCCCTGGCCGAGGCGGTGGCCCTCGGACAGAACCTTCACCTGGCCCTGTCGGAGGTGTTGCTCGGGTCGCCGCGGGCGGTGACCCTGGCCGTGGTGGCTGTCCTGTCGGGCAACCATCTGCTCATCGAAGACGTGCCCGGGGTGGGCAAAACGGTGCTGGCCCGGGCCATGGCCACCGCCCTCGGGGTGTCCCTGTCGCGCATCCAGGGTCACCCCGACCTGCTGCCCTCGGACATCACCGGGGTGACCGTGTTCGCCCCCGACACCGGGACGTGGGACTTCCGTCCCGGACCGGTGTTCGGTCACGTGGTCCTGCTCGACGAGCTCAACCGCACGCCCCCCCGCACCCAGTCGGCCCTCCTGGAAGCCATGGAGGAGAAGCAGGTGTCGGTGGACGGCGAGTCGTGGCCGCTCCCCCGCCCCTACCTGGTCATCGGCACCCAGAACCCGGTGGGCCAACAGGGGACCTATCCACTGGTCGAAAGTCAGCTCGACCGGTTCGGGATCTCGACTTCGATCGGCTATCCCGACGCCGAGGTCGAGACCCGCCTGGTCCTCCACAGTGGGGGCCACTACGCCCTCGACTCGCTGGTGGCGGTGGCCGACACCGCCCGCTGGGAGAGGGCCATCGAGGCCACAGCCGCCGTGCCGGTGGTCAACGCGGTGGCCGAATATGCGGTGACGCTGGTCCGGTCGACGCGGGCCACCGGCACCGTCCGCCTGGGGGCCAGTCCCCGAGCGGCCATCTCCCTCATCCGCAGTGCCCAGGCCTACGCCGTTCTCAACGGGCGGGGCTACACCACGCCTCAGGACGTGCAGGCGGTGGCCGTGGCCTGCCTGGCCCACCGGCTGGTGGCCGAGGGCGGCCCCGGAGAGGGTCCCGCTCTGGTGGCCCGGGTGATCTCCGACACCCCCGTACCCCCCACGTGACCGGGCGCCACCCGGACCCGTCGGACGACGGGCACCGATGGCGCGGGATGCGGGCCGTCAACGCCGCCGGTACCGGTCTGGTGGCCGGGGTGTGCGGGGTGGTGCTTATCCGAGCCGTCTTCGGGCCGGGAGTGGTGTTGGCCGGGGCCTCGGTGGGGCTCCTGGCCATGATCGTGGCTGCCGCCGTGTCGTGGCGGGCCCTCCCGTCCGGCCGCCGGCGCCGCCGCCGGTCTGCTCTCGGGAGCGGACGCCGGCTGCGACGACGGGTCCACCCGGTGGGCTGGATCGCCCCGGTTATCGGCAGCGGCGTGGCCCTGGTGTCCTTCGCCGCGGTGGCCCACTCGAGCGGGTCGGGCTGGGTCCAGGCGGTCGGGGCCCTCCTGGCCGGTGTGCTCCTGACCGGCTTGATCGCCCCTGTCGTGCCGGCCCGCCGGGCCCACGTCGTGTGCACCAGCTGCCCTTCGGACGCCGAGGCCGGCCGGCCGATCGAGATCACCATGACGGCCAACGGTCCGCTCCGCCTCCGCCCCCTCGATCCGTCGGGTCCCGAGGCCCGGGCCACCGGACCGATCCGCGGTCCCCGACAGGTGGTGGTCACGTTCAACCCCGAGCGGCGCGGGGTGCTCACCGCCGTCAAAGTGGAGGTGGCTTCCTCGGCCCCGTTCGGCCTCATGTGGTGGGCCCGCCAGACGATGGTGGTACTCCCCCGGCCCCTGCACGTGGCCCCACGCTTGGGCCAGGCCCGGCTGCTGGCCACGGCGGCGCAGGACCCACCCGGTGACGCCTGGCGGCGCAGGGCCGCCGACACCGGCGAGCCCCGGGGGATCCGCCCCTACCAGGCCGGCGACACCCGGCGGTCGGTCCACTGGCCGGCCACCTCCCATGTGGGCAGGGTGATGGTCCGCGAGAGGGAACGCCAGACCGACGATCCCCTCCTCGTCGAATTGGTCCTGCCTGTCGACCTCCGGGCGGCCGAGGCCGAAACTGAGGTGACCCGGGCCTCGATCACCGATGCTCTGGTGCGAGGCCGGGCCATCACCCTCCAGACCCAGGAGACCGATGGGGTGGTCACCCGGTTGGTCAGGGATCGGATCGACCTCGGGCGGCGACTGGCTCGCGCTGTCCCTGCCCCCACCGAGGAAGGCCGTCGTCCGGAGGGAGACCGGTGACCCTCTGGCAACGGGTGGTTCAGGCCAACAAACCGGGGCCTCCGGAGAACTCCGTGCCCTTCCGGGTGGCGTCGGCGGGCACGGTGGTGGTGGCCGCCGGCGCCTGCTGGAGCCAGGGCGAGCTCAGCCTGCCGGTCACAGTGTTCGCGGTGGTGGCCACGGTGGTCGGCAACGTCCTGTCGTGGTGGCGACGGGACCGACCCTGGCCTCTGGTCAAGCCGGTGCTGGCCGTGTGCGCCATCGGCGGATTCGTCTGGTTCATCGCCACCGTGAGCCACACGGCCACGCCCGGGGACATCTCCACCGTCGAGTCCCCGTTGGCTGTCCTGTTCGCCTGGGTGCTGTGCACCCACGCCTTCGACGTGCCGGCCCGACGGGACGTCGCCTACAGCCTGGCCGGTTCGGCCGCCCTGATGGCGGTGGCCGCGGCCCAGTCGGTCGATCTCTCGCTCGGGGTCTACGTCGTGGCCTGGGCCGCCTTCGGCATCTTCGGACTGGTGGCCATGTGGCAGTCGATGTCCGGAACCGGCGGCGTCCCCTGGCTCACCCTCGGGGTGGCCGGGGTCACCGTGCTGGTGGTGGCCGTGCTGGTGGTGGTCGTGCTCCCGGCACCGAAGGTATCGACCTCGCTCATCTTCCCCTCGGCCTCGGGCAACTCGTCACCGGTCGACTCGCCGAGCAACCTGACCGACGGGTCCGGCTCCCTCCCCGCCCACGCCGCCAACCCCACCGGTCGCATCGGGGTGGGCGGGTTTCTGGGCTTCGCCAAATCGCTGGACACCGGCGTGCGGGCCACCCTGGGCAACGAGGTGGTCATGCGGGTACGGGCCACCCGCCCCAGCTTCTGGATCGGGCAGACCTACGACACCTGGAACGGGCAGAGCTGGGACGAATCGGCGCCGACCACCGGTAAGAGCATCGTGAAGCTGGATCTGGGGTCGCCGTTCTCCATCCTCCCCGAAGAGGGCCAGCAACTGAACCCGACCGGGACCACCGACATCCAGACCTTCTACCTGGCTCAGTCGGGGCCCAACCTGGTCTTCCACGCCGACCAGGCCGAGCGGGTGTACATCCAGTCCCGTGCCCTGTACCTGACCACCGACGGCGCCATCCTATCGGCGGCGTCGATGGGAGCCGGCACCATCTACACGGTGGTGTCGGACACCAGCACGCCCACTGCCGCCCAACTGCAGGCGTCCACCGCCACCACCCCGACCGGCCATCCGGCCAACATGCCGCTCAGCCCGGCCGAGCAGGTCCGCTACACCCAGCTCCCTCACCCCTATCCGCGGGTCGCCGCCCTCACCCGCCAGATCACCGACACGCCGGCCAGTGTCGATACCTACGACAA
The DNA here is from genome assembly GCA_963824645.1 of uncultured Acidimicrobiales bacterium. Lineage (GTDB taxonomy): Bacteria > Actinomycetota > Acidimicrobiia > Acidimicrobiales > RAAP-2 > Bog-756. The sequence continues at coordinate 134,937 of CAWGQC010000003.1, read as the reverse complement.
GGTGGAGGCCATCGAGCTGTGGATGTCCCGTCACGTCCACTACACCACCGACATACCGCCCCTCGCTCCCGGGGCCGACAGCGTGACCAGCTTCCTGTTCGGATCGCGGCAGGGCTACTGCGAGCAGATCTCCACCGCCACCGTGGTGATGCTCCGGTCGCTCGGCATTCCCGCCCGGGAGGCGGTGGGCTACGTACCCGGCTCCTACGATCCCATCACCGACCTGTACGAGGTGCACGCCAACGATGCCCACGCCTGGGTACAGGTGTGGTTCCCGGGCTACGGATGGCAGAATTTCGATCCCACCGCCAACGTGCCACTGGCCAACCCGACCCCGGGTTCGGTACTGGCCCATCAGGCCTCGACCACATTGCGCCATCTGCCCTGGATCCCCATCGGTGCGGTGGCCGCCGTGGTGGTGGCGTTGGTGGTGGTCCGACGACGTCGATCGGGCCGCCCGCCCACCTGGGCCCACCAGGTCGCTCGTGACCTCGAGAGTGGAGGGGCCCGACAGGGTCTCATCCGACGGACGGACGAGACCCTGTCGGCCTACGGCCAGCGACTGGAGGACGGTGGAGTGGCCGAAGGTCCGACCGTGGTGGCCATCACCGGACTGGTCGAACGCTACTCCTACGCCGGCATCGAACCCTCGGCCGAGGAGATCGGCACGGCCCTGCGATCGGCTCGGCAGTTTCGGTCGTCGGGGCGGCTCCGGTGGGGCCGGCGCCGTCACCCGACACCGGATCCCTCCCCACGGCCACCTCCGTCCCTTCCGACGCAATCCCCCGATCAGGAAGCGGTGACGGCCAACGCCTCGTCGAACGAGGCGCCGGCCACCAGCAGAGGCCGGTAAGCCATGAGCTGTCGCGCCCGGCTGAATGCCAACGCCGCCCGCAACCGGTCGCCCCGACGGTAGAGAGCCACGAACTTTCCCTCCTCGACCGATCCGTCCACCACCACCACCTCGTCCTCGGGACCGGGAAGGCCGATGACCTGGATCTTGGTCTCGTACTGGTCTGACCAGAAGAAGAAGAGGGGATCGTAGGGAACGGCCTCCGACGAACCGGCCAACAGGTTGCGAGCAGCCACCGCCCCCCCTTCGGCCGCGCTGGTCCAATGCTCCACCCGGACCGACTCGCCCAGGGAAGGAGGCGTCCACCGGGCTACGTCCCCGGCCGCTGTCACCCGGTCGGCGGCGAAGAGCGAATCGGTGCACACCAGGCCGTTGTCGATGGTGAGTTCCGAGCCCTCGAGCCAGGCGGTGGCCGGTACCACCCCGATCCCCACCACCACCAGGTCGGCGTCGAGGCGGGTCCCGTCGGTCAGGTGGACCTCCACCGCCGGCCCACCACCGGGGCCGGTGGCCAGGTGGTCGACGCCGACGCCGGTACGCAGGGTCACCCCCCGGGCCCGGTGCAGCTGGGCACAGGCTTCGCCCATCCGGTCACCCAGCACGCGGCCGAGCGGGGTGGGCAGGGCCTCCACCACCGTCACCGACGCCCCCAGGCCCTGACAGGTGGCGGCCACCTCGGAACCAATGAACCCGGCCCCGATGATCACCATCCGGGCCCCGTCGCCGGCGGCCACCAGATCGGCCCGGATCGACCGGGCATCGTCGATCGACCGGAGCAGGTGGACGTGGTCGATGTCCTCACTGTCGGGCCAGGGTCGGGCCCGCGCCCCGGTGGCGATGATCAGGCCGTCGTAGCGGATCTCCCCCCCGTCGCACAGCAGGGTGCGGGCCTCGGTATCGAGCGAGGTGGCCCACTGTCCGAGCAGGAACTCGAGACCGAAACCGTCGAGCTTGTCCGGGGTGTGGTGGTGGATACGGGCCTCGTCCCACTTACCGGCCAGAAACTGCTTCGACAGCGGCGGTCGGTCGTAGGGGGGATGCATCTCGTCGCCCACGATCACCACCTTGCCGGTGTGGCCCAGGTGGCGGATCTCTTCGGCCGCCCGCATCCCGGCCAGTGAGGCACCGACGATGACGATGGTGGAATCAGGGGAAAGGGGTTCGCTCATCGGGCGTCATCGTAGGTCTGCCCGGGTGACTGGCCCGGCGTGTGGATGGCCGCACGGCCCCTTCAACCGGATCCGGCGCCGGGCTCACTGGCCGAACATGGTCATCCACTGTTCGGGGGTCTGGAGGCGGAACACATAGTTGTGGGCGCGGGTATCGCCCATGGTGGCCGAGGGCTCGGGGGAGTACATATGCCCCGGGTAGAGGACCGTGTCGTCGGGGACCCGGGCCAGTCGGGTGGTCAGCGACTCGTACAGTGCCTCGGGATCGCCTCCGGGAAGATCGGTCCGGCCACACCCGTCCAGAAACAGGGTGTCACCGGCGATCAGCCGGCCGTCGACCAGGAAGCACTGACTGCCCGGCGTATGCCCGGGGGTGTGCACCAGGGTGATGGGCACCGAACCGACGGTGACCACGTCGCCGCCCCGGTGGGTGGACAGTTCGCCTGGCTCCACTCCCGTCACCCGGGTGACCCAGGAGGCCTCGTCCGCCTGCACGTGCACCGGCACCGACGACTCTTCCAGCAGACGGGCGATACCCTCGATGCGCCAACCCATCATGTCGCCCCCGACATGGTCGGGGTGGAAATGGGTGGCCAGGGCACCCACACATTCCATGCCGTCGGCCCGCAGGATCCCGAGGAGATCGTCCACGCCGTAAGCGGGGTCGACGATGAGCGCCTCACCGCTGCGGCGATCACCGATCAGATAGACGAAGTTGACCATCTGGCGGGCAATCTGGTCGTCGGTGGCGAAGTCGCGGCCGGCCAGGAGCTGCCGGAAGTAGAGCTGGTCCTCGAGCGGACCCGGTGCTGTGGACGGGGTGGTATCGGTCACCGACACACCTTACGGGCGCGGGGTGGGTGGTCGTAGACGGGCGGCGGTCCCCCCGACGACGGCGCCAACGTCCGGGTACCATCCATCCACCGTCATGACCAGCTCCGGGGCGCCGGCGGGCCCCAACAGACCGTCTACCCGTGTCCGGGGCGCCGATGGATGTCGGCTCTCTCCGTGACGGGCAAAGGCAAAGGTGATCGGATGAACCAGTCAGAGGCTGAGGGGCCGGATCGGTCAGCTGGGAACAGCACTGCGGCCACCGTTCTGCGCACGTGGGCCAGCCGGACACCGGACGCCCCCATGCTCACCGAGGGCTCTACCACTCTGACCTGGGATGAGGTGTACGCCCGGGCCCGTCGGGTCAGCCATGCTCTGGCCGCCGCCGGTGTGACGGCCGGCGACAGGGTGGCCTTCCTCGACCGCAACGGGATCGCCTATTTCGAAGTCTTCTTCGGCTGTGCCCTGCTCGGCGCGGTCAGCGTGGCAGTCAACTGGCGAATGGCGCCCAACGAAATGGCGGCCATCGTGGCCGACGCCGATGCCGGCGTCCTCTTCTTCGGGCCCGACTACGCATCGGCCGTCAAGGAGATGCTACCCCAGGTCGGCTGCGTCACCCACTGGGTACCGCTGGACTTGTTGGCCGAGTGGCGTGATGGCGACGGCGGGGCCGTGCCTGATGATCCGGGTTTCCAAGCGGGACCCGACGACGTGGTTACCCAGCTCTACACGTCAGGAACCACCGGACTTCCCAAGGGAGCCATGATCTCCGGACGGAACATCGCTTGCATCCTCCGGGAGGCGGGTCGGGTCTTCCACATTGGACCGGACACCGTTTCGTTGGTGGCCATGCCCTTGTTCCACATCGGAGGAACGGGTTGGGCCCTGTGCGGCATGTCGTCCGGCGGCCACTCGGTCATTATCCGCGACTTCGATCCGGTGGTGGCCCTACGGGCTGTCGAGGAGCACCGGATCACGGAAACATTCGTGGTGCCGGCAGTGCTCATGTTCCTGTTGGCCACGCCGGAACTGGCCACCACCGATCTCCGTTCGCTACGAACCGTCTTTTACGGCGCCTCGCCCATCAGTGAAGACCTGCTGGTGCGATCGATGGCCGCCTTCGGTTGTGACTTCGCCCAGGTCTACGGCCTCACCGAGACGACCGGGGCCATCACTTCGTTGATGCCGGCCGACCACGATCCTGACGGACCGCGGGCCGGCCTGCTCCGTTCCGCCGGCCGGGCCTTCGACCACATCGAGCTGCGGATCGTCGACACCGAGTCGGGTGAGCCTCTTCCGGTCGGTGGCGTGGGTGAGGTGTGGACCCGGTCTGAACAGAACATGCTCGGTTATTGGAACAAACCGGAGGAGACAGCGGCGGTACTGGACCGAGACGGTTGGTTCCGTACCGGCGACGCCGGCTGGGTCGACCGGGACGGCTTTCTCTTCCTGCACGACCGGATCAAGGACATGATCGTGACCGGCGGGGAGAATGTCTATCCGGCCGAGGTCGAGAATGCCCTTCTGGCCCACCCGGCTGTCGCCGATGCCGCCGTCATCGGTGTTCCCGACACCAAATGGGGCGAGACGGTGAAGGCCATCGTGGTGCGCGCTCCCGATGTCAGTGCCGACGATGAGGACCTGGCCATCGACGTCATCGCTGCCACCCGGAGTCGGCTGGCCCACTACAAGTGCCCGACATCGGTGGACTTCATCGACGTACTGCCCCGCAACCCTTCAGGCAAGGTGCTCAAACGCGAGCTCCGACGCCCCTACTGGCCCGAGGGCGGCCGCAGCATCCATTAGGCCCGGGGCACGGCCCCACGCCGGTACCGTTCCACCGGCGACCGTGTCGGATCGACCCCGGTCAGAACAAGCCGGGCGACTCGTCACCGGCGTTCCCGGCGTCCGACTCGTCGTCAACCGCATCCTCCAGCCCATCGTCGGGACCGTCATCGGACGGCTCGTCCCGACCGACGGCTTCGAGCCGCGGCACCAGTTCCTCGACGCGCATCCGGGTACGCCGAAGCCGCCGGTCCAGCTCGTCCACAATCAGGGTGGCCCGCTCTAGCTGGTCCACCAGCCGGTCGACGTCGACCACCCCGGTCTCGAACTCCTCGATGATGGTGTCGAGCTCCTGCCCCGCCCGGGCATAGCTGAGCTCGGCCACGTCCCCCTCCCCGGGGTCGGTTCCCGCCTTCTTCCCTTCGCTTCCCGCTGCCGTCGCCATCATGTGTTCCCTTCATCTTCATCGCCATACGGGCCATCGGGACGGGTAGCTCCCTCCGCCGCGCCGACAGCGGGGGTATGAACGATCGGGTCGGCCACCGTCGACACCACCTCGCCGTCGACAACATGGGTGAACAAGACCGAGCCGGGTTCGACATCGTGGGTGGAGCGGATGACCGTTCCCCCCGCATCCCGGGTAACCGAGTAGCCGCGCTCCAGCTGCCGCCGGTAGTCGTAGGCCCCGAGGAGGCGACGCCACTGGCCGAGACGCACTTCCTCCGCGTCCAGCCGGCGCCCGGACAGGAGCACCAGCCGTCGGGTGCGGTCGGCCATCTTTTCCTGTCCGCCCGCTACCGACCGGCGCGGCGGACTTCGCCAGGTCTTCGACCTGCCGGCGGGCCTGGCGATGGTGTCCGTCGAGCTGGCCCCGCGCCGCCGCCCGCAGTGTGTAGCTGCGGTGGACAAGCCGCTCGCCGTGCCGATCGAGTTGGGACCGGGCACAGGTGATCGTGGTGTGGCGGTGCCGGTCGAGCACCCGTTCGGCGGTGGCCATCCGCTGGCGGGCCAGCCGTCCCACCACCAGACCGGCATCGAGACGCGCCCGCCAGAAGTCACCGACTGATCGGGCCAGCTCCTGACCACACTCGGTGGGAGTGATGAAGGACCGGTTGGCCACCTCGTCGGCCACCGACAGGTCGCCGGTGTGTCCGATACCCGTCCACACCGGAACCGTGGCGGTGGCGACGGCCCGGGCCACCGACTCGGCGTCGAAGGTGGCCAGATCGGCTTTTGATCCTCCCCCCCGCACCACCACGATGAGGTCCAGTGGCTCGGACTGGAGGTCGGCGATGGCGGCCGCCACCCGCCCGGCAGCCACCCTGCCCTGCACCGCGGTCGGCGCCACCGTGACCTCGAAGGCCATGCCCGACTTGCGCAGGCCGCCGATGAAGTCGTTGAACCCCTCGGTATCCGGACTGGCCACCAGACCCACACGGAGGGGCACCGTCGGAAAGGGCAGACGACGTTGGCGGTCGTAGAGATCCTCGTCGACCAACGCTTTGATGAGCCGGGCCCGTTCGGCCGCCACCCGGCCCAGGAGAGCGTCCGTATCCAACTCGGAAAGAACGAAGTCGACGGTGCCGCGGGCCTTGTAGAACTGGACCTGGCCGCGGGCCCGGACGACCATGCCGGCGTCGAGGGAGATGCCGAGCCCTTCCAAGGTGGCTCCGACTCTCCGCCAGACGGTCGACCAGCACTTGACGCCGAGGGTGGGAGCGGCGTTATCCCGAGCGTGGGTGGGATCCACCAGGTCGATGAAGCAATGACCCTTGGGCAGCACCTTGATCGACCGGATCTCCCCGGTGATCCAAACCTCCTGGGGGAACGATGTCCGAATGGCCCGGTCCACTTGCTTGTAGAGCTCGGTGATGGACAGGGCGTCGCCGTCCCCATGTACGGCCACGAGACGGGCGACGCGTGATTCGAGGGACACGGGGGCCAGGATAGAGCCCGCCTGTGACGGGAAGGCCCCATCGGTCCCGTGGCCCCCGCTTCCAGCGAAATCCCGCTCGGGGGCGACCGACCCGCCCGTACCCGGGGGCGAGCGGAAGGGCCAAGGTGCCGCCAGTTGTCGGTTGTGGGACGATGAGAGGGACGGTGAGCCGGCCGGGTGGCCGCGGTCGGAGCCGACAGGAGGGCCAACCTCCCGTCGTCCGGTCGAGGAAGGTCGGGACTCCACAGGGCAGGGTGCTGGCTAACGGCTAGTCGGGGTGACTCGAAGGAAAGTGCCACAGAGAACAGACCGCCGATGGCGACACCTCCGGGCGTCGCACAGGTAAGGGTGAAACGGTGCGGTAAGAGCGCACCAGCGACCGGGGTGACCCGGTCGGCTCGGTAAACCCCACCCGGAGCAAGGTCGAAACGGGGGACGGATGGCCCGTCCGGCATCCCTACGGGATGCCACCCCCAGGTGGACCGCTCAGATGGATGGCCACCCCATCCTCTTCGGAGGGTGGACAGAATCCCGCCTACAGGTCGGCTCACCGTCAACCAGGGATTTGTCCCCAAGTGGGGCGGTCATCCGGAAGTAGGGCCCAGAGCCACGACTCTAGGCGGCCTAGAATCCCGGATTGCCGAGACCACGACAAAGATGCAGCACTGCGTCCATCGGGTGACGCAGGTCCCCGTTGGCTCCGAGACTAGAGCCAGATGGCTCGGTTTTCGGTGCAAGTCGGCTCAGAATCTAGCTGGCCGGTTCGATGGCCGCTGAGTACCGCAGCGCGCACAGCGGCATCGACGCCATCGATTGTCTAATCGTCGCCACCGCCACCGTCATCGGTGCCCACCTCCTCACGACGAACGTGCGCCACTTCCCGATGCTCGTCGGACTTCAGCCGCCCTACGCCACCTGAACAGCGACAGAATCCCCGCCTAGAGACCGACTCACCGTCGCCTGGCCCGGGCAGGGGTTCTCACCGGAGGTGCCCCCATGGTCACCCCTTGCGGTCGCAGCGGATTGCCAGCAGCCGCCCCGGCTAGTGTGATCTGGGTAGCGACATCGACAGCAGGCACTTAACGGGCGGAAGTTGGCGGTCCGGCGGAGGTGAAGCGCAGCTGTGACAAGCGTGCTTCAAGGCACCCGTGGACGGCAGATGCCAGGAGGCGGACCATGAACGGGCACCACCGGCGCAATCAACGGACAGGTCGGGCGTGGTCCGAGCGGGGACCGAGCGGCATCTTCCATTCCGTGGGTTCGGGGGCCAGGCGGGGAATGCGGGTCCTGCTCACCGTGTCACTCCTGTTCAGCGGTGTGCTCACCGCCGTGGTACTGGGCGGAGCAACACCGGCGTCGGCTCAACCGGCGGTCACCTTGTACGTAGCCTCGGGGGGGAGCGGCGACTGCACCAGCCTTGTCAACGCCTGTGGTTCGATTGAGACCGCCATCAACACCGCGGAAGGTGGCAGCTACAACGGTGACGACGTGACCATCAATGTGGCTGCCGGCACCTACACCGAGAACGACTCCATCGACGACCCGTCGCTCAACTCGCTCACCATCGTCGGGGCCGGGGCTTCTACTACCACGGTGAACGGTGGAGGGAGCGGATCGGTATTCACCATGGTTGGCGGCACGGCAACCATCTCCGGCTTCACCATCACCAACGGCTTCACCGGCATCCACAACTACGCCACGCTGACCGTGACGGATAGCACCATCTCGGGCAACATCGGCGACAGCGGCATCTATCTCCAGAGCTACCAGACGTTGACCTTGACGGACAGCACCGTGTCAGGAAACACATCCGACAGCGCCGGCGGCGGCATCACTATCGATGACGCCAACGTGATCGTGACGGATAGCACCATCTCGGGTAATAGCTCCACGACGAGTGCCGGTGGCATCGACGACTACGAGGGTTCCACGACCATGACCGACAGCACCGTGTCGGGAAACACCTCCGGAGGGGGTTCCCCTCAAATTGTCAACTCTTTTGCCACGGTGTCCGTAGGCGCAACCATCCTGGCCGACAGCACGTCGGGCAACTGTGACGGCGTCACCGACGAGGGCTACAACATCTCTGACGACAACTCCTGCGGGTTCACCGCCACCGGCAGCGTCAACAATTCTCCGACGCTCGACGCCTCGCTCGGTGCCCTCGCCGGCAACGGCGGACCGACCCAGACCATTTTTCCCTCAAACACCAGCCCGGCGGCAGGAGCCATCCCGACCGGCACCACGCTGAACGGGGTCCAGGTGTGCTCCCGTACCGACCAGCGAGGGTTGGCGAGCTTTGGCAACTGCACCATCGGGGCGGTGGAGGCGGAAGATGCCTCACTCTTCGTGACTGTCGGTGGATCGGGTGACTGCACCTCGTTGGGCAACGCCTGTGGCTCCATTCAGACCGCCATCAACACCGCACAAAGTGGCGCCTACAACGGTGCTGCCGTGGGTATTGATGTGGCCGCCGGCACCTACAGCGAGAACGACACCATCGACGCTTCGTCGCTCCATTCGCTCATCATCGCCGGAGCCGGGGCCTCTTCCACCACGGTGAACGGCGGAGGTGCGGGAACGGTTTTCACTGTGAACGGCGGCACGGTCTCCATCTCCGGGCTCACCATCACAAACGGGGACGGCTCCGTCGGCGGCGGCATCGGCAATGAAACAGGCACCCTGACCGTCATCGACGACACCATTACAGGGAACACGACCGACGGGACTTTCCCGGACAACGGCGCTGGCATCGACAACGGCGACAACAACGGAACCGGCACCGTCACCGTCACTGGCAGCACCATCAGGGGGAACACGACCGACGGCAACGGCGGAGCCATCGACAACGGTGACAACAACGGCACCGGCACCGTTACCGTCATCGGCAGCACCATCTCGGGGAATTCGGCTGGCGAAGGCGGAGCCATCGACAACGGGGATTTCGGCGGCGGCGGCACCGTCACCGTCACCGACTCGACATTCTCGGGGAACTCCGCCATCAACGGCGGCGGGGCCATTGACAACGGGCCCGACGGCAACGGCATTCTCACCGTCACCGACTCCACCTTCTCGGGGAACTCGGCCGGGACGGACGGTGGGGCCATCGACAATGCCGACAACAGCGGCGCGGGCACAGCCACCATCACCAGCTCGACCTTCTCGGAGAACTGGGCCGAGACCGACGGCGGGTCGGTGGACAACGCCGACAACGGCGGCAGCGGCACGCTCAGCCTCGGTGCCAGCATCCTGGCCTCTGACCCGACAGGCGGCGAGTGCACCGGACCGGTCACCGACTTGGGCTACAACATCGAAGACGAGACCGACTGCGGGTTCACCGCCACCGGCAGCGTCAGCGACTCGAGCACCCTCGACACCACTCTGGGTAACCTCAAGCAGAACGCCGGTCCGACCGAGACCGCTCTGCCCGATTCGAACAGCCCGGCCGTCGGGGCCATCCCCAACAACACGACGCTGGGTGCCACCCAGGTGTGCCCGACCACCGACCAGCAGGGTGTGACCACCGGCGCCGGTGCCAGTTGCAGTATCGGCGCCGCCCAGACCACCCGTACCGCCCCCACCATCAATGCGGTGACCTACGCCGGTACCCCGGCCGCACCCACGGTCACTGTGTGGGGTTCGGGCTTCGGCACGGAGGCCGACCTCGGCACCCCGGTGCCCGCCTACGGCGGCGGGACCGGCTCGGACTACGGAAACCAGTTCTACCTGATAGACGGCTTCGGTGCCGGGGAGGGCGACGGACCCTTCGGGGACTTCGTCGGTCTCAACATCTCGTCCTACTCGGACAACCAGATCACCTTCACCTTCGGTTCCCAGTACGCCACCTACGGTCCGGTGAACCAGGGCGACACCGTCTCGGTGACCGTGCTCGGGACCACCTTCAACGGCACCGCCTCCTTCGCCTCGCACGCCCAGGGGCCACCCCCCTACGCCTACGTGGCCAACTACGGGGCGGGCACGGTCACCCCCATCTCGACCGGGACGGGCACGGCCGACACCCCGCTTACCGTCGGGACCCACCCTGTCGCCATCGCCGTAACCCCCAACGGGGCCACGGCCTATGTAGCCAACGAGGGCAGCGGCACGGTCACACCCATCGCCACGGCCACCAACACCCCGGGCGCCGCCGTCACGGTGGGCGCCTCCCCCGACGCCATCGCCGTCACCCCCGACGGCCAGACGGCCTATGTGGCCAACTACGGCAACGGCACGGTCACTCCCATCTCGACGGCCACCAACACGGCGGGCACCGCCTTCGCCGTGGGCACCGGCCCCAGCGCCATCGCCGTCACCCCCGACGGCCAGACGGCCTACGTGACCGTCAGCGGCAGCGATGAGGTCGTACCCATCGCCACAGCCACCAACACGGTGGGCACCCCCATCCCTGTCGGGGACGACCCCGTGGCCATCGCCATCACCCCCGACGGAACCACCGCCTACGTGGCCAACGCCCTAGACGGATCGGTGACCCCCATCGACCTGGCCTCGCAGACGGCCGAGCCCGCCATCATCGTGGGCGAGGAAGAGTTGACCGCCATCGCCATCACCCCCGACGGCACCACCGCCTACGTGACCGACAACGGCAACTCCGTAAACTCCATCGACCTGGCCACCCAGACGGTCGAAACGTCCGTCGTGGTGGGCAACGATCCGTCCTCCGTGGCCGTCTCCCCCGACGGCACCACCGCCTATGTGGCCAACTACGACGATAACTCGGTCACCCCCGTCGCAACTTCAACCGGGGTTCCGGATGCCCCCATCAGTGTCGGGCACGGCCCCCGGGGCGTAGCGGTGATGCCCGACGACGGCCCGACCGCCTCCCTCGGTGCCAGCACGTCCGGCACGACCACCACCTTCGATGCCACCGCCTCGGTGCCGGGCAGCTCCCCCATCGTCAACTACTCCTGGAACTTCGGGGACGGGAACACGGCCACCACCTCGTCACCCACCACCACCCACACCTACGCTGCCGGGGTCTGTGCCGGCACCATGGCCTCGCCGGCCTGTGCGGCCACGGTCACCGTGACCGACGCCGCCGGGGCCTCGACCACCCAGGTCACGACCGGCCAGACCGTCAGCCTCAACGGATCAGCGGCGGCCACCGCCTCCACCAATGTGGTCATCGCCACCACCGGCTGTACGGCCGACAACTCCTGCGAAGCAGCGGTGGCCGCCCCGGCCACCGCCTCGGCACCGGCCCAGACCGTCACCGTCACCGTCCCCTCCGCGGGATCGGCCACCGGGACCCTGACCGTGTCCACCGGGTCGGGCCAGCTGAGCTGCTCGTCCAAGGGGTTCAAGGTGGTGGCCTCCAACGTCACCTCCTACAGCTCGACCTTCGTCCCCTCGACCAACGTCAACGTGACCGACTTCATCGCCGGTCCGACCAAGACGAAGGGCATCAAGATCTGCTTCGAAGGGGCCACCCCGCCCCCCAAGTACCTGAAGAAGTGCGCCGCTCGTGACCCGGTTGCCCCCTGCGCCACTCTGGCCGTGGTGACCGGAGGGGTGGAAGCCACCATCCTGGTGCCCGGTGGCGATCCCCGGTTCCGGATCGACGGGGTCCAGACCATCACCGAGAACCCGACGGCCATAGGAGCCAAGGGTGTCATCGGCAAGACCATCACCATCAAGGGGACCGACCTTTTGGGTATCACCGGCCAGAACAGGCCCAAGGTGGCCTTCACCTCACTCGGCGGCTCCACCATCGCCGGACCGGTGACCAAGGCCACAGCCAACAGCATCACCGTCGAGGTGCCCAACGGAGCGGCCACCGGGGCGGTCAGCATCGCCTGGCCCGACGAGATCATGGTCAGCGAGGGGTCGATCACCATCACCTAGCCGGCTTTTACGGCCGACGATTGAAAACCGCCGGCGCCGGGCGAAGCTTGACAGTGCAGGCTCAGGACATGTCCGACCGAAGCGCCGACGTGAAAAGGGTTGAAGTCGGCCACCCAGGTGGGCAATGCCCGAAGAGCGGTCCCTTATTTGACGGCCTGGATCTGCGCGACCGGGGCGAACAGAAACCGGGCTGATCGAACAACGATTTAGTCGGGAGCGACCGCTTCGGCATAGACCGTCTCGGGGATACGGTGCACGCTGTCGGGCACCGGTGAGATCCTCGACGAACCGCCGGGCGTGAAGATTGCTCCTTCGTAGCCGGCCTCGCCCATGGCCAGGCACAGAGTCTCACTGTCCCAGGCGGAGAGATGGCCGTGCTCCTGGAAGACCTCACCCAACGCCAGCATCCGAGTGGGGCGCCCAGGTCTCAACTCATCGATCACCGAATCCTCGCGCACATAACTGGTGGCATAGAGGCCGGCATCAGGTACTCCCACCCTGATGATGCCGTGGGGGATCATCACCGGCAGGAATTGGTGGAGCATCCGGATGCCGTCGGCGATGGTGAGGTGTTCGAGGACATGTTCCAAGAAGACCGCCTCGACAGAGGCAGCGGCAAAAGGCAGGGGCCGCCTGAGGTCCCATGACAGATCGGCATGCGCACCCACCAGATCGATGTTCACCCAACCGTCGAGGTTATTCCCGCCCGAACCCAGATGGAGGCGCATGGGTCGGGCGCTCTGCAAGGCGCGTGCCCGACGGCGGGCGTAGGGGGCCAGGGCGGTAGTAGCCAGCTGCTTGGCCCGCAGCCGGGTGGCCGGGCCCATCAACGGCCGCAGGGCGTTGGAGAGGGGAATCGAGGAGTTTCCCGATTCGGAGGCGCGCTCGGCCAGGTAGCGCTCCATCGTCATGCGTTCCGAACGCCCACCGTCCCCGTTATTTGGTCCTTGGCTACTAGGGTCGTCAGGAGTGCGCACGATGGAATTGGAGCATAGCCAGGTCGGTAGAGGCCAACCGTGCCGACGCGTTGCAGGATCCGGTGGCTCATGGATGCGCTGATCGACGATCTGCGGCACATGACGGCGTCCTGGGAGATGAGCCCCTCCCAAGTGCTGTTCCGTACCGCTCTCCGGCTGCCGTTGTATCCGCGGCTTCGGGTGGTCATCTTCTACCGTGCCTCGGCCTGGTGCTGGCATCACCGGCTCCGACCCATTGCCCTCTGGTTGCAGTCCCGCAGCATCCGGGCCGGTGGTTCGGAGATTCATCCGGCGGCGGTCCTCGGACGCGGCTTCGCCATCATCCACACAGCCGGGATCGTGGTCGGACACGAAGTGGTAGCCGGTGAGAACCTTGTGCTCTACCAGGGGGTGACCTTGGGACACGGCGGACGGGGTCGTGCCGGTCAGCCCCGTGTGGGCGACAACGTGCGGATTGGAGCGGGCGCCAAGGTACTCGGACCGGTGACCATCGGGAGCGGGGCTTGGATCGGTGCCAATGCGGTAGTACTGGCCGACGTACCGCCGGGCGCCACTGCTGGAGGCGTGTGGAAGGAGTCACCCGCTTCCGAAACCCTCTGACAACGCACCGATGCCGTCACCGCCGGCGACGTGACCCGCGGGGGTACTTCGCCCTGCTGACGGCGGGGAGCGTCGCGGTAGCCTTCCCCCATGCTGGTGGCCATGCTCTACACGTGGGATCCCTCGAAAGAGTTCACCGACTACCGGGCCGGCCGCGTTCCCGCCCACCGCCTGTTCGGCGCAGCTGAGTTGCCGCAGTTCGACATCGACATCACCTTCTGCCGGTGGCGGTTCCTGCCGCATCAACTGCGACGCCTGCAGCTCTGGAAGCTGTGGCAGACCTTTTGGGTGCTCATCGGACAAAGACGGCTGTCGTGCATTGTCGCCACCACCGAGGCTTCTGCCTTGCCGGTGCTCCTCATGCGGCGGCTCGGACTGATACGCCGTCCGGTGGTGGTCCTGTCTGTGGCCGTGTTGGCCGACCACTATCGCTCCGGCGCCGCCGGCGCAGTGAGGCGCTTCCTGCTGCGAAGGGCAGACATCGTCACGGCCTACGCCAGCGAGCAGGTCCCCATGCTCGAGCGCCATCTCGGGCTTTCGGCCCAGCAGACTCGTTTCGTGCCCTTCGGTGTCGACGTCGACTTCTTTCGGCCCATGGAAAGGGATCCGCGGTGGGACGTCGTGGCGGTAGGGACGAACGACGGCAAGGACTACCCGACCCTGGTGCGGGCCCTCCAGGAGAGCTACCGCTGCTTCATCGTCACCGATGAGCCCAACGCCGCCCAGGTCCGGTCCACCCCGAGCCAGGCCGACATCACCCTCGATCACGATGTTCCCATAATGGACCTGCGTGACCATTACGCCGCCGCCAGGAGGCACGTTATTCCGCTGCGACCGGTCCCCTACTCATCAGGACAGACGGTGCTGCTGGAGAATCTGTCGATGGGTCGGCCGGTGATTGTGTCTGACGTCGGAATGATCCGAGACTACGTGACACCAGAGGTGGCACGGCTGGTGCCGGCCGGCGACGTGGATGCCATGCGGTCAGCTCTGGCGGAGCCACCCACGCCGTCGGTTCCGGCGGCCTCGGCGCACGTACGCCAGCATTTCTCGAGTCGCCGCTTTGCCGCCGATCTCGCCGACATCTGCCACCATCTGTCCGGCTAACCCCCTTTTGGGGACCGCGACCGGCATACGCCGGTCAGTGCCGACTCATCCGGGCAGGGGGTAGAAGGTGGAGTTCACGCCATTGATTCCGACGGTGAGGTTCTGGATGAGTACCTGCTGCACGTCAGGGCTTTGATCCCACCCGGCGTCGACGGCGACCTGCACTGCAACCAATCGATCCGTTCCCATGGTGGAGAGCGCCTGCGCATAGGACTCGAAATTGTTGCCCGGTGCCAGCCACCAGTCGTCTTGAGTGGCGTCTTCCGTGCTCAGACCTTGCTGTGCGCTGCACCCGCCGTAGGGCTGGGTTCCGAAATAGACCCACAGAACCTGTGCGTCAGCCTTCTTCGCCCCCGGTGGCAGGACAACGACGGCGAAGCGGGGAGCTCCTCCTGAGCAGGTGCCCTCGGTGACTTCGTATCCGGTGTTCAGCGCAGTCAACTCGCTCAGTGTCGTTCCTACGGGTTCGGGCACATTGATGAGCCCATAGCCATCGTTGTCGGACGTCAGCAGTGCGCCAACTCCGCCGTTGCCTTCGTTGATCTTTTTGGCTGAACCGGAACTGCCCGCCACCCCGTTCGTCCCATGGGACAAATGGGGTTTGGCACCCGGGGCCGCCGAGGCTGCCGTGGCACTGAGGCCAAGGAACATGACGGCCACACCTCCGGTCACTGCCAGTCGTCTCATCAATCCGCCAACCTTCATCTCGACATCCTTTCCTGGATCAGGACGGCCGCCCCATGCACGGATTGCTGGTGCAACCTGTTGAGACCCCGCCACCCGGAACGGGCCTTTTGGTACCCAACTCGCCTGCGCCGACCGTAACAGACTTCGGATCGTCGAGAAGCCAACGGGAACGGGACATCGGAGGGGGTCACCGGTGGTGGCACCATGGTCACCGAGCGAGGTACTTCCGACCGGGTCAGGCCCACACCGGGCCGATGACCTCAGCGCCGGTGCGGACTGGCCAGTACCTCGGGATTCACCACGTTGGTGGGTTGGCCGGCGGCGAAAGCATTGATCTGGTCGAAGATCTCGGAGAACTGGATCTCCCATTCATCAGTGGTGACGTAGCCGATGTGCGGCGTACAGATGACGTTGCCCATCTGGAGAAGTGGATCTGTGGCGTCGGTAAGAGGCTCAGTGTCGTACACGTCGACTGCCGCCATTGCCGGCGACCCCGCAGCGAGGGCGCCGACCAGGGCATCCCGCTCGATGAGGCCGGCGCGACTCGTGTTGACGAGAAGGGCCGTCGGTTTCATCCTGTCGAGATCGGTCCTGGTCACTATT
Source organism: uncultured Acidimicrobiales bacterium (assembly GCA_963824645.1). GTDB lineage: Bacteria > Actinomycetota > Acidimicrobiia > Acidimicrobiales > RAAP-2 > Bog-756. Next base: position 118,527 of record CAWGQC010000003.1, on the reverse strand, counting down.
CCCCGGGTGGCATCGACGAGGCGCATGTGGAGCGAGATCACGTCACACATCTCGAAGAAGGACTGCTTGGACTCGGCGACGTCCGCTCCTTCTGCCTGCGCCCGCTCCCGTGACGGCCGGCTGGCCCAGAAGACGACATCCATGCCGAAGGCCCGGCCGTACTCGGCCACCACCCTTCCGATCCGCCCGTATCCGTATACCCCCAGCGTCCTGTGCCGGAGCGAATGACCGACGCCGTCCTGCCAGTGTCCTGACTTCATCGAAGCCACCTGCTGAGGAATCCGCCTCATGGCCGCGATGATCAACCCCCAGGTCAGCTCGGCGGTGGCGTAGGACGGCGAGCCCTGATGGAGGTCGCTCGAAACGACGATCCCGAGCTCCGCGCAGGTGTCGATATCGATGTGGGGATACACACTCCGCAGACTGATGAGTTTCAGCCGCGGCAACCTCTCCAGCAAAGGCCCACCGATTTTGGTGCGCTCGCGGATGAGGACCAGCGCTTCGGTGTCAGATAGGCGTCTGGCCAGCTCATTGACGTCTTGGACGTGGTCCGTCCAAACGGTCACATCGTGACGCTCCAGTCGGCTGAAGCATCGCAGGGTCCGGAGCGTGTCGAAGTAATCGTCGAGGATTGTCACATTCATCGCATCCCACACCTTTTCGTCACGACGGACGCTGCTTGACCGCCCGAAGCTGCAGGAACATGGGGAACCGGTGCCAGCGTTCGTACTCCTCAAAGTCATGGCGGGGCACCGGCTCCCGCAGGGCGTCAATGACCAGTCCGACATCGAATAGGGCGCCGAGATAGTCCTGGATGGGGCGGCTCCATCCTCGGAAGCGCATTCTCAGGTCACCCCGCGTGAAGGTTTCATCGAACCGCCGAGAACCGAAGTAGCTCTGTCTCAGCCGATACGGAGCGTCTTCGTCGTCACCATCGAAACTCCCACCGTTGAGGATCGGATGGGTCAGACAGATGCAGAAGGCTCCGTCGTCGTCGAGCACACGGGCGACTTCGGCGATGGCCGTGGGCATGTCATCGAAATCCATCAGTGAGTTGTAGGCGACAGCCAGGTCGACGCTACCCGTGGCCATCGGGAGGCTGGATGCGTCGGTCAGCACATAGCGGTGGGCGGGGTCCGAGTCGGCCGCGTACCGCAGCAGCGTCTCAGACCCGTCGACGGCCACGACCTTGTGGCCGCGAGCCACCAGGTCGCGGGTAACTCGACCTTCGCCCGATCCGACGTCGAGAGTGAGGCGACCCGGAGGGGGAACGACGGTATCGAAGAACGTCTCGCAGTAGTACCAATAAGCGTCATGACCGGGGGTACGGGCCCACCGGATCCAATTTTCGGCCTCTGCCTCCCAAGCCTCCCGGTTACCCACGGCCCGAACGTAGCTGCGATCCGACCGCCGTTCAGCGTTATCCCGATGTTGGCCCGGTTTCTGGCTCCGGCCGGCCTCTCTAGTCCTCGAGCAGGGTCCGGCGGAAGGCATCCTCGCTGGCGATCCGGGCGGTGATCCAGGCGTTGGCGGAAGGTGGTATGTGGCGACTGACCAGGTTTCTCATTCCCACCACCGCAGGCGACCTGGCGGTGGCCAGCCGACCGAGCCGACGCGAGGCACGAACGACAGCTCGCACCCGGGGCAGCCGCAGCGATTGGTAGGTGGCCAGGGCTGCCTGTGGATCGTCGACTCTCCTCAGGCAGGAGGCCAACACGATGGCGTCCTCGATGCCCTGGCACGCCCCCTGACCGAGGTCCGGTGTCATCGGGTGGGCGGCGTCCCCCAACAAAGCCAAACGCCCCCGGACCAGGGTCCGGGGGATCGAGTCGTAGAAGTCGGCGATAACCACTTTGTGATTGTCGGTCGCCTCGATCAGTTGGGGAATGGGTTCGTGCCAGGAGGCGAAGGTGTCGACCAGGAAGGCCAACCTGTCGGTCATGACCGCGTTGGCGCCTTCGGGCAGACCCACGTCAGCCGCCCAGTAGACCGCCCCGTCAGGCAGAGGGCCGGCGATGAATTGATTGCCGCCTCCCACGGTGAGGGTGGCGGCGGGAACCAGGGTCGATGCCGAGTCCAACAGCGCCCGCCAGGATGTGCGGCCCCGGTAGGCCAACGGTGGATTGTCAACCAGCGATCGGGCGATCGACCGGATGCCGTCACAGGCCAGGACGACGGATGCTTCGAGTGAGTCTCCATCGGCCAGTTCCACCGTGGCCGAGTTCTCTCCGAGCTCGACGTGTGCGGCGGTGGTGTGGAGACGGATGGGGAGATGCGACGCGGCTTCGAGGAGAACATGTTGGAGCTCCGACCTCCGGACGATCAGCGTCGGAGAGCCGAGGTCCTGGCTGAGGAGCTCCTGATTCACGGTGATGAGAACCTTCCCCGTCGGATCCAGCACTACGCCGGCCGGCTCGGGGATTCCGATGTCGGTGATGGCCCCCCTCAGGCCGATGTGCTCCAGGGCGGCCAGGGCGTTGGGCCACAGCGAGAGGGCGGTACCGGCCTGGGTGAGTGCGCCCGCCCGTTCAATGACCTGAACAGTGAATCCCGCCCGGTCGAGAGCGATGGCTGCGGTCAACCCGGCGATACCCGCACCGATGATGGCCACATCTCTTTCCCTCGAGCGCGACCTCGCCGACCGGTCCACTCAGGCCCAGCCGAAAGCAGGGACGGCCGTCGGGCAGAGCCAGGTGGCAGAACCCCGCTTCCACATCTCCGTACCAGCACCCCTATCCCGTACCGGTCCTCGGGAGCCCTGGACACAGGACCGGATGACCCGGTACCGAGCGGGCAGAATGTCGAGGGGTGCGTCCCGCCCCGCCTGATGATGTCCGGCCCCAGGGTGGTGGTCGACACACAACACGAATGAAGCGTACCTGTGGTCCGTCTGTGTCCTACCAGGGATTCCGGTCGCATTTGCACGAGGGGTAGATTGGGCGACGTGACGGAGGATTTCCTGCTTTTTGCCGGGTCCGCCAGCCGCAAGCTGGGCGGAGCTATCGCCGACTATCTCGACCGGCCCCTGGGGGCGAGCGAAACGCTGCGATTCTCGGAGGGCAATCTCTTTGTCAGAGTGCTCGACAACGTGCGAGGTCGTGATGTGTTTCTGGTGCAGGGAACGGCCTTTCCCGCCAATGACAACTTCATGGAGCTCCTCTTCTGGATCGACGCCCTCAAGCGGGCCAGTGCGGCGTCGGTGACAGCAGTCATTCCGTACTTCAGCTACGCCAAGGGCGACAAGAAGGATGAGCCTCGTGTGTCCATTCGGGCCCGGGTATGCGCTGACGCCATCGAGGCGGCCGGAGTGGATCGCGTCGTTACCCTCGATCTCCACGCACCTCAGGTCCAGGGATTCTTCAAGGTCCCCGTCGATGACCTCTATGCCATGCCCGTTCTGTGCGATGTCATTGCTTCCAAAGCCCTGCCTGATCTGGTGGTCGTCGCCCCGGACGCCGGGTTTGCCAAAAAGGCCCGGCAGTGGTCTGAACGTCTGGCCGCTCCTTTGGCCATCGCCGACAAACGACGGGTGGACCATTCGGAGACAGCCGAAGTTGTTGAACTGATCGGATCCGTCGAGGGATGCACGGCCCTGATCGTCGACGATTTCACGATCTCGGCCGGCACCCTGTCCGATGCGGCACGGGTGCTCGTCGAGCGGGGCGCCCGATCGGTCTATGCCGCGGTGACTCATGGCCTGCTGGCCGGCGCCGCTATCGATCGGCTTGACCGGAGCCCGATCAAGACGCTCTTCATGACCGACAGCGTGGAGACTCAGCCGGTGGCGCTTTCGTCGAAGGTGGAGGTTGTGTCGGTGGCCGGTCTGGTGGGCGAAGCCATCCGCAGGATCGCCAACCGGGAGAGCGTGTCGGTTCTCTTTACCTGAACGTGCGGCGCTGCCGGCGCGACCCGAGCGTTCAGCGTCGCCTGCCGGCCGATCGGATTCACTTGAATCCATTGCGCTCCAGGTGAGCGGCGTTTATCCAGGCGCGCTACTGTTCGTCGGGCGGTCGTCCTGGGCGGAAACCCATACCTGGAGGTCGTTTGAGAGCAGGCGGCTCGTGACGGCGGGCCATGACGATTAGGGGATCCTCGATGCGAAGGCTGCTTCTCTGCACAGTCACGGTGACGGTTTTGGCCGCGGCGCTGAACTTTGTCGATGCCGGAACGGCGTTCGCGGGTGCACTTCCGGCCTACGGTACTGCCAACTGCTCGATCACCGGAACGGGGAGCTTCCATCCCCACCTGACGCCTACGGGATCCAGCTTCAAAGACGCTCTGAGCTTCGTGAGCGCGCCGGCCTCATGCGTGACGGGTCCGGTGGTCAATGCGGCCGGTATCCCCGTCACCATCACCGGAATGAGGGTGACGGCTGGTGTAGGTAAACTCATCAGTCCTTCAACGGGTTCTCACGCCAACAGCTGCCCAGGGTTCAACACTCAGGACACGATCCAAGGCATGAAGCTGAAGGTCGCCTGGACCGCGACACCGGCCATCAAGAACACAACGGTCGTCTACCTGGGCGGCGCGAGCCCCCTGGTGTCGCCCTCCGGGCTCTTCGATGAGGTGTCAGCACCGTCGGGAGCGACGACCACTATCACTGGGTCGTTTTCGACGTCGCCAGCGGCCCTACTGACGCTCATCACCAATGTCCTGAATACCTGTTCCCTGACGTGGGGGCCCTACGCCGCGTTCACCTTCGGAAGCGGGTCTTCGCTCAACTTCACCTGATGCTGCGGCGGGCAATCGCACGCGATCCCAGAGGACTACCAGAAGCGGAACCTATGAACGACGGCGAGATCGCGGTCTCCCGCTCCTGCGTGCAGCCACAATGTGTGGGGCGTGTCATCGGGTAACCAGTTGGGCGAGATGGGCCAGCGAGTTGTCGAGATGCTCCGGAGGGAACGGCGGGAATCCGATGTGCTCTCGGACGGAGTCAGGGACGGCTGACCAGTCATAGGAAAGAGTGACCGTGGTGTTCGATGGTCCAGCTGGCTTCAGGTCGAAGCGCCAGATCCAGCCACCGAAGCGCAGGGTACCTTCACCGGCGTCGTAGCCTGGCTCCCAGGCGATGGTGCTCGGGGGGTTGAACACCTGGAGCCGGTTGGCCATCTGGTAGTTACCGTCTGGGTGGTTGGCGTGATACATGGACATCCGGAAAAGCTGGCCCGGGGCGGTCAGCGGCTTGCCGTCGACGGATTCACCGACCCAGCCAGTCCCATCGATGGCGGCATGGCTTGACGGATCGGCCAGGACTGCGAAGACGACCTCGGCCGGGGCGTCGATGACCCGGGTGGCGCTGATGCTGTCGTCGCCCATGCAGCAACCTCCTCCCGGACTGAGTCTGTCACCGTTGGGACATTCACCACGTTCACAAATAGTGCCTGCGTCGCCACCGCGCTGCCGGCCGTCGTCCTTGCCGTTGCCGTCAGCGGATCGACTTTGTCGACGCCGTTCCCTTTGCCGGTTTGATAACGCAACCGACGGGGCCACTCTCCAGATCAAAGAGGGGCGTCGAGGGGGGCGGGCGAATCGTTCGTTACTTGTACTTGAAATGGACGAACACCCGGCCGAAGTTGTGGGAGTCCTTCTCCACCCGGTCATAGAGGGCCTTGATATCCTTCCGGTCGAGAAAACGAAGAACTCGCTTCTTGAGTTGGCCGCTCCCCTTGCCGGGGATGATCTCCACCAATCGGATCTTCTTATCGATGGCCTCGTCGATGACGGCTCGAAGAGCGCGATCGATGTCGTCGCCCCGGTTGTAGATGTCGTGCAGATCAAGCTTGAGCTTCACGGAAACGGTCTATCCCACCGGACCGTCACCGGCGGCGTGGGCAGGAACTGTGTTCCCGCCGCCATCGGTGCGGAGGCACTGACGACCACCCGGCACCACGGTTCACGCCGCGTACGATTGAGCGCACAACGGCGACATGTTGGCGTGCAACCACGGCTTGTTCCTTCCATGGGTCCGGTGGACCTCGCTCCCACAGTTGACGCACCGTGCGTGCACGAAGTTCCAGCTATGGGAGCGCGGCCCGGCCGGTTGTGCCCGGGGCGGGAGGGCGCTGCGCTCGATCTGAGATCCAGTCACCTCCTGATCATCGGCCACCGAAAAGGTGGACTTGAGGGTGAGGGAAATCACGGGACCCGGTCGGCGGACGTGCAGCACCACCTCTGTCAGCGTATCGGCGTCAACGATCAGCGAATCGGCGTCAACGAAGTGAGAGCGATGGCCATCTGCTCGCCGTAGTGCACCGAGCCCAGCGGTCCGGCGGCCTGCGAAACGGCGACGGTCTCGCGCTGGCGGAGGATGACGCCGTTCTGCAGTGCTACCCAGTAGTCGTTGGGGTTGATACCCGACTGTGAACCCGAGAACGAGAGGGTAAGTCGCGTATGCAGGGCGGGGATGTTCTGTCCGCTGACCTTCACCGATGTGAACCCGACCACGGTTCCGGCAAAAACGACAGTCTGCCCGGGCGAATGGCACGTCGTCTTCCAGCGCTCACCGACGGTCGGACGAGGGGGCACCAGATAGGTGCCTCTGGGACAGAGGATATCGGTCGTGGTTTTGATGCCGGCAATCTCCTCGTAGGACGGAGCCGAGGCGATACTCAAAGCCTGATTGGCCGTAGGACACGCCACCAGCCCTTCGATGTGCTGCTCCAGGGGTTCCCACTTCATGGTGGTGCAGCTGCTATCGGTGACGATCATTTCGGTCGACGCGGGGAAGGTGCGGCTAATGCCCCCGATGCTCAACGTCTCACCGCCCGAGGTCCGGTAACGGTAGACGCCGGGGGGAGGAAGGTGGGCACCACCACCGTCGGCCTTGGCCGACTGATCCTGCTTGTAGAGCCGGAGAGCCTGACGCAGATCGAGTTGGGTGCCCGGGCTGCGCAGGAGGAAGAACCAGACGCCGGCGGCGACGGCCACCAAAACCACGACGACCCCCATGCCCAACAACCAGAACCGGTGGTGAGTGGCCCATGTCAATACCGGCATCGCATCTCCTTTTGGTCCCCGTCCTCTTCCCGCCCGCCGGGACATCCCCGCCCACTCTCGCGCGCTTCAGGCCAAGAATGCCATCGGGTGGCCACCGGGCCGCTGCGGTTCCACCCCCAAAAAGATCTCGGCTCCTCAATTTGAAGGGGGGGTCGGGTCAGCCGGCTGCTCTGCACCGTTCGGCCTTGGTCGGCCCCCTGGCATCATGTTCAGGTGATCACCGTATCTGTCGAGGACTTCTCGGACCTGGTGGGCGCCGCTCTCGATGGCATACCCGATCAGCTGGGCTCCAAAATGGAAAACGTGGCCGTCACCGTGGACGACCGCAGTCCGCCCGGGGGGCTCTTCGGGCTCTACCAGGGAGTGCCTCTCACCAACCGAGGAAACCACTACAGCGCATCGGCTCCCGATCGCATCACCATCTTCATGGCCACCATCTGCAACGCCTGCACGACCCGGGATGAGGTGGTGGCCCTGGTCAAGAAGACGGTCATCCACGAGGTCGGCCACCACTTCGGCATCGACGACCGGCGTTTGGCCGAGCTGGGCTGGGCCTGAGCCCGACGCTCAGGAAAGCGGCAGCGCCAGAGCCCGGCCCAGGCCGGCAATGGACGGGGCATCGGCGAAGGGAAGGCTGAAGATGACCTCTTCGGCGCCGGCGGCAATGTGGCCGGCCACCAGATCGGGAATCTCATCAGGCTGCCCCACTGTGAAACCGGCTGTCTCCTCGGAAGATCCGCCCGCCGCCAACATGGCCCGGACGTCCCTGGTGTTCTCCTCCGAGGTGGTGAGGATGGCCGGGGTCATCCAGGTGATGCCGACCTCTGCCGGGTCGCGGCCGACGTCGGCGCAGTGACGGCGGAGTACGTCAATCTTGTGAGTGAACGTATCGACATCACCGGTCACGTTGCACTGGTCGGCATACTGGGCCACCAAACGCAGGGTGCGCTTCTCTCCCCCCCTCCGATCATGATCTTCGGACCCCCGGGCTGCACCGGTAGGGGCAGGTTCCGGGCGTGCGACAGGCGAAAGTAGGTACCTTCGAAGTCGACGTCGTCCCCGGTGAACAGAGCCCGGCAGATCTGGACGGCCTCCTCCAGCATGTCGAGCCGGACCCGGTCAGCCGGGTAGTCAACTCCGAAGGCCTGGTGCTCGACGTCGTACCAGGCGCCCCCGATCCCGAGAATGGCCCGTCCCTGGGAGATGACGTCCAGGGTGGTCACGATCTTGGCCAGGAGTCCCGGATTCCGGTACGTCACGCCGGTCACCAGTGTTCCCAGCTGGACCCGCTGGGTTCGGGCGGCCAACGCGCCGAGGAGGGCGTAGGCCTCCAGCATGGGTTGATCGGGCCCACCCAGCGGCGGCAACTGGAGGTAGTGGTCCATGACCCACAACGAGTCGAACCCGGTCTGCTCGGCCGTCACGGCCATGTGGGCCACATGTTCGAACAGTTCAGCCGCATCGTGGTCGGAGAAGCTGGGCAGCTGAATACCGAAGCGGGTCATGCCGGATCACCCATACCGGCCACCGTAGTGCGCCCGAATCGCCGATCAGACCCGCAAAATGTGTCCGGGCCCGCATGACTCGCCATCAGGAGGTGCCGACCATGGCCGGCCGCAGCTCCATTCGGGTTGGATGGGGTCCCGTCGTCGCCGATCTGACCGGGAAGCCCGTCCGGGCTCACGTAGCGGCCAGCACCACCTCGATGTTGCCTCGGGTGGCGTTGCTGTAGGGACATACGGCGTGTGCCCCTTCCATCAGGGTCTGGGCGACATCGGTGGCCACGCCGGGAATATGCACCTCGAGCGCCACGGCCAGACCGAAGCCACCCCCGCCGATGGTGCCGATGGTCACTTTGGCGGTGACGGTGGAACCATCGACGCTGACCTTGCTCCGGCGGGCCACCACAGCCAGGGCGCTCTGGAAGCAAGCGGCGTATCCGGCGGCAAAGAGCTCTTCGGGATTGGTCGCCCCTCCCGGACCGCCCATCTCGACCGGTGGGCGGAGGTCGACGTCGAGCTCACCGTCGCGGCTGTGGACGTGGCCGTCCCGACCGCCGACGGCGGTGGCCTCGGCCGTATAGAGCGGCTTCACCAGTGCCGTCACCATCGCTCTCTCACCATGGTTCTCTCCATCGTTCCCTCCCGTCCCCGTCGGCCGCGCCGTCGGGAAGACATCCCTCCGGCCCGTACACCGGAACAACGGTGGGCCGCCCCCCTTTGTTCCCCGCTCCCGCTGCTGAGATCGGCGGACCGGGTGGGTGTTAGATTGCCGCGCCAAGAGCCCAGTGGCGCCGATCCCGGGGACTTTCCGGTTCGGTCGCCCACAGACCACGGAGCGACGGGGGAACGCATGCACGCCCTGACCGGTTACTTGGATTTTCGACCCGAGGACCGTGAAACCACGGTTGCCGCCATCGGGGCGGTCACCGAGCGGAGCCGACAGGACCCCGGATGCATCGACTACTGGTGGGCCGAGGATCTCGACCACACCGGCCGATTCCGCTTCTTCGAATGCTGGGAGTCGGAGGAGGCGTTCAACCACCACCAGGCACAACCCTACGAGCACGCTTTCATGACCGACCACGTCTCCCGCATCGTGGGAGCCGACGCCAACGTCATGACGGTGACCGACCGCATGTCGGTCACCGGGGCCTAGTCCGGTGCGGGCCGTAAGGAGCACCGAGGCGGGCATCGAGGTGGTGGCCGTCGACCCCGACCCCTCGGCGGGGGTGCGGGTGTCGGTGGTCAGCTCCGGCATCTGCGGGTCGGATCTGCACCTGGTGGCCTTCGGGCCGTTGCCGGTCACCCTGGGACACGAGTTCTGTGGTCGCCTCGATGACGGGACGCCGGTCGCCGTGCTGCCCCGTCTGTCCTGTGGGACGTGTGTCCCCTGTCAGACGGGAAACGAGCAGCAGTGTCCGAGCGCGCTGGCCTCCGCTTACGGGATCAGCGTGGACGGTGGGATGGCCGACGAGGCATGGGTGGATCCGAGCTGTGCCCATGTACTGCCGCCCACTGTGCCACTGGAGAACGGCTGCCTGGTCGAGCCCCTTGCCGTAGCCCTGCACGGCATCCACCGGGCGGGCGTGCGATCGGGGGCGCCGGTCCTGGTCATCGGGGGAGGGCCGGTGGGGCTGTGCACGGTGGCCGCCGCCCGTGCCCTCGGAGCCGAGGTGGACATCCTGGCCCGTCACCCGGCCCGTTTGACCGCCGGCGAGCAACTCGGCGCCGGTACTTCGGTCGGGCAGGACTACGAAACCGTCCTCGACGCCGCCGGCACCCAGAGCTCGATCGACGAAGCGGTCGAACGGGTGCGACCGGGGGGCACCGTCGGCGTCCTTTCGACCTTCTGGGGCCCGGTGGCGCTGGGAATGGGCTTCCAGATCAAGGAGGTCTCGCTGGTGCCCTCGTTCATGTACGGGCACCACCACAGCAGTGACGAGTTCGACCAAGCGGCCCAGCTCCTCCTCGACTCGCCCGAGTTGCCGGACGTCATGATCAGCCACCGTCTCTCGCTCGACGACGGCCCCGAGGCGTTCCGGCTAGCCGCTGACCGGAGCACGGAGGCCATCAAGGTGGTTCTCCACCCATGAGCGGCACAGCAGACACCATCGATCGGAGGGGCCGGTGAGCCGCCTGTTCTTCATACGGGCCAGCCTGGTCGACGGAGATCGACCGGCGGTGAGCGATGCCCACGTGGTGGTGGACGGGGATCGGATCCTGGCCGTGGGAACCGGCCCGCCCCCGGCGGTGACGCCGGAGGACCGGGTCATCGACTTGAACGGCCGGACCCTCATGCCCGGGATGGTCAACTGCCACTTCCACTCCACCTACCACAACCTCGGTTCGACGCCGGCCCCCTTCGGCCTCGAGGAGCCGATGGCGCTCCAAGCCGTCCGGGCCGTCAACAGTCTCGGTCTCCTCCTCGACTCCGGTTTCACCAGTGCCGTGTCGGCCGGAGCGCCCTTCGCCATCGACGCCTCGATGAAGGTGGCCATCGACCGCGGGCTCATCCCTGGACCCCGATTGGTCCCGTGCAGCCGCGATGTCAGCACCACCGGCCATGCCGGGGACCGCAGCTTCCCACCGCACTGGGAAGTGGGCGCCCTCGGTGCCATCCGCCCGAGTGACGGGCCCGACCAGTTCCGGAAGTCGGTGCGAGCCGAGATCAAAGAGGGCGCCGAGATCATCAAGATGTTCGTGACCGGGGGCCACGGGACCATCGGGCCCAAGGAGATGATCGAGATGACCCGCGACGAGATGGGCGCCGGTATCGAGGCCGCCCATCTGCGGGGGGTGAAGGTCCGTGGCCACATCGCCAACCGTGAGGCCATCCTCATGGGCCTCGATCTGGGCATCGATGTCATCGACCACGGCGACGGAATGGACGACGAGTGCATCGAACGGCTGGTGGCCACCGGAACCCCTGTCGCACCCTCGATGCTCTTTCCCTCGCGCTTCCTCGCCTCCATGGGTGGCACGGGCCTCGGCTTCACCGACGCCATGAAGGAGGACATCGAGGCCATGGCCGACGTCCTTCCCCGCGCCAACGCCGCCGGCGTGCGTCTGGTACTGGGCGACGACTTCGGGGCCATCTTCCTTCCCCATGGTGCCTACGCCGACGAGCTCGATTACTACGTGCGGGAGATCGGTATTCCCAACCTCGATGTGATCCGATGGGCGACCAAGCACGGCGCCGAGCTCATGGGACGCCAGCACGAACTGGGCACGGTAGAGGAAGGCAAGCTGGCCGATCTGGTGATCGTTGACGGCAATCCGCTGGAGGACATTTCCGTCCTGGGAGAACACGCCAAGCTCCAGGGCATCCTCAAGAACGGTCGGTGGGTCAAGGACCAGCTCGGTCAGGGACCACCCGAGTGACGGGCATCACGACGTCCGTTCAACACCGTCCGCTGTTCTGGCGCCACCCTCCGGGCTGAATCAGCCGGTTCGGACTGGATCCCCGACCGTCAGCGCCGGTGCTCCCCTAACCTGACCGTGTGGCGGAAGGCGGAAGGATGTCGGGTAGGCGGACCGCGTCTGTCGTCACGCCACCGCTCGTGTTCGATCCGGGCCCGGTCCCGTCCGACCGTCGGATCGCCCGTCGTTACCACACCCGGCTCGACCTGATCGAGGCAACCATCGATCTGTTTCTGGCCGGCAATCCTCATCCCACCAGCCGCCAGGTGGCCGAGCAGGCCGAGGTTTCACCGCGCACCCTGTTCAACCACTACCACATCGACCGGCTCTACGGCGATGCTGCTGCCACCCAGGTTCTCCGCTCCCTGACGTCGATCGCCCCGGTCCCGCCCCAGGGACCGGTGGCCGTGCGCATCGGGGCCACGTGTCGACAGCGGCGCCAGCTCTTCGAACAGATCGCCACCGTGCTCCATGCCGTCCAGTCGAGACCGGCGGCCACGCCCGTGCTCGACAAGGCCCTCGACGAGCTCGGCACTCTCCTGACCCATCAGATGGACTTCACGTTCTCCCGTGAGATCTCCCGCCGATCCGATGGTTCGAGCCTGGTCGTTCTCCTCGACGTGCCCACCGGATGGGAGTCCTGGATCAGCCTGCGGTTCCGGCGCCGCCTGACCGCCCCCGAAGCCGAGCGCCAACTGGCCGCCTTCATGACCGAGGTGCTGGCCTGATCGACCCGGCCTCGGCGGTCAGGTCGGCGCCGACCACCGGATCTCGTTGAAGCGGTGGAGGACCGGCCCGTCGGTTCCCCAGGCGATGCACGTCACCGAGGCCGTGGCCAGATAGAGGCGCCAGGCCCCCTCATCCCCCAGTCCCAGCGCCCAACACGTTGCCGCTTTGATGGGCGACACGTGACTCACCACCACCACCGGCGTGGGACCGCGGGCTCCCACCCCGTCACGAGCGAACAGCTCCCGGCATGCCTGCCGGACCCGCTCGCCCGCTTCGGTCAGCGTCTCACCCCCGGGCGGACGGTAATCCGGATCCGACCGCCACAGCCTCCACACCTCGGAAGGGACCGATCCCAAAGGCTGCCCGTCGAATTCGCCGTAGTCGACCTCGATCCACCGGTCATCGATCTCGATGTCGAGGCCGGTACCCAGAGCTTCTGCGGTGCGGCGGGCCCGGATCAGCGGGCTGGAGATCAGTCGGCCGCAGCCGGCCACGGCCGGCCCCAGCGTGTGGGCCTGAGTCACTCCGCGCTCGGTCAGGGGAGCATCCATCCGACCGAGCAGGAGGCCGGCGGCGTTGCCGGTCGACTCCCCGTGTCGTACCAGGATCAACATGGACGGCGGAGAGACCCGGCGCCATCGAATCCGGTGAGGGCGGCGATCAATGCACCAGGATGCGGTCGCACTGATCGCAGGTGGCGAATTCACCCGGCGACAGGCCGCGGATGCGTTCGACTTCGACAGCCGGTAGGGTCAGGTGACAGCCGTCGCACCGGTCGCCCACCAGCCTGGCCGCTCCGACCCCGCCCATCCGGGCCCGGAGGGTCTCGTAGCGGTCGGCCAGGTCCGCCGGCAGGGTGGCCGCACATTCATCCCGCAGTCCCTGCTCGGTGAGGATAGTGGCTCGGATGTCGGCCTCGGCCTCAGCCACCGCCGAGATGAGCCTGTCGGCCTCGGCGGCCAGCCCCTCGAGGGCAGCCCGTCGTTCGGCCACCATCAGGTCGAGCGGCTCCTCCTCCTCGAGCAGGGCCAGCTCCTCCTCCTCGAAATGTTCCTGGCGGGAGCTCAGCTGATGGACCTCGGTGTCCATGGCCTGCAGATCACGTGAGGCCGTCACGTCGCCGGTCAGCATCCGCTGCTCGATCTGATGGCGGCGGCCGGCGGCGGCGGCAATCCTCTCTTCCAGCTGTCGCTGCCGGCCGGTCAGGTCGTCCACGCTGGCCTGTATCTCGCTCAGCTCGGCCTCGAGGACGGCTCGCCTCTTTCCCACCTCCTGCAACAGGGCCCGCTCGGGCAGGGCCTCCATCCGGTGACGAAGCTGATCGAGGGCGGTGTCGTGCTCCTGGACCTTGATGAGAGTGTCGAACGGTTCGGCCATCACCACTCCTCCTGTTGACCACCACGCCGAGCCGCCGAGGCCCGGGTCAGCCTACGGGCAGCACCGAGGGCGCCGACCAGGGCGTCATCGGCCACCTGCTCGGCCTCCGCCCAGGCGAACCAGGCCACCTGCTGGCTCTCCCCCGGGGCGGGTGCCGGATCGTCGTCCGGAGCCACCGTCAGATAGCGAAGGTCCAGATGGACGTGGTTGCGGGCCGACCGGTGGACGTCCACATGGGCGAGGACCGGTTGACCACCGAAGTGGGTCACCGCCAGACCGGTCTCCTCGAGAGTCTCACGAACGGCCGCCTCCTCGGGCGACTCCCCCGGCTCGATATGGCCCCCGGGCTGCAACCACCGGTGGAGGCGCCGATGGAGATGGAGGACGATCCCCCGGTGGCCGACCACGATGGCGGACGCCGTCACGTGGGTGGGGTCGGCCTGTTCGTCGAAGGGAGCGGCCAGCCGCCCGAGCTCGACGTCCATGATGGCCAGCGACAGTCGCTCGCGGTCGTCGATCGGCCGGTGGTGCCGGAGCGTGGTGCGGAGACGGGCCGCTCGGTCCGGCACGTCACCACCACCGGACGGTGAGCCAGACCAGGGCGGTGAGCCAGACCAGGGCGGTAAGCAGGGGGCGAGCCGTTGCCGATCCCACTGGGCGACCGCCCGGGTGACGCCGGCTCAGGCCGACTTGCGACGCTGGCGGTGGATCCGCCGCCTCTCCCGTTCGGTGGTCCCTCCCCAGATGCCCTCGCGCTCCCGGTGGGCCAACGCATGCTCGAGGCAGGCTTCCCTGACCGGGCACTGATCGCAGACGGCCTTGGCTTCACCGGCCTCCTCGTCGGAGATCGGATAGAACACGTCCGGGTCGATTCCCCGGCAGGCAGCATGCTTGCGCCAAGTGGCACTCATGGGAACGTCACTTCCTACGTACTGTTGGATCACTGGTCGACCGCTCGGGCGAAAACGTTGGTGACCAGGGAAAACACCGCTCACCGACGAAAACTGGCGGAACAGACAGTATGACGCAGACAAGGTGGCGGTGTCCACATCGCTGCCTCCTACCTGGCATTTCCTCACCTGCCGTCCGGGTAAGCCGGTCGGGTCAGCCGGTCGGGTCAGCCGCTAGTATCGGCGACCGCCCGTCTCGGACCTCCTCTTCCCGAGCGGGCCTCTACCCACTTTCTCTGCCCCTAAACCCCTACTCTCGCTCCCCACCCCTGCCCTTTTTCCAGCCCCGCCCTCTTCCGCCACCCACAAGGACCCCACACTGATGTCCACTGAAATCATGTCCACTGAAACGATGTCCACTGAAACCATGTCAGCTGAGCGCCGTGCCCACTGAGCCCGAGTCCGAGTCGACGGAGCCGCTGTCCGGCAAGTCCATTGTGGTCACCGGCGTGACGGGCCAAGTGGCGGGTCCGGTGGCCATGGCCTTGGCCTCTCGCAACCAGGTGGTGGGGGCAGCGCGCTTCAAGGACAAAGAGGCGCAGGGACGGCTGGAATCGGCCGGTATTCGCTGCGTGCCCATCGATCTGGCCAACGGTGACGTCGGGGGGCTTCCCGCCGACGCCGAATACGTCATTCACTTCGCCGTGTCCAAGTCCAACGACTGGGAGCGCGACCTGCGGGCCAACAGTGGCGGGCTGGCCCTCCTCATGGAGCACCACCAGAAGGCCCTCGGCTTTCTCCACTGCTCGACCACCGGGGTCTACAAACCGATGGGCCACCACGTCTTCGCCGAGGAGGACCAGCTCGGCGACAATCACGGTGTCTGGCCCTTCCTCCGGACCTACAGCATCAGCAAGATCGCCGCCGAGGCCACCGCTCGCTGGGGGGCGGACCGTTTCGAGCTACCCTCCACTATCGCCCGGCTCTCCGTGCCCTATGGGGACAGGGGTGGTTGGCCCGCCATCCACCTCGAGATGATGCTCAACGGCAACGAGATCCCCGTGCACGTCGATGCGCCCAGCGTCTACCACCCCCTCCACGAGGATGACATCATCGCCATGGTCCCTCGACTCCTGGCCTCGGCGGGCGTTCCCGCCATCACCGTCAACTGGGGCGGCGACCAGGCCGTCAGTATCGAAGAATGGTGTGGTTACCTGGCCGAGCTGACCGGTACCGAGGCCCGCTTCGCCCCCACCCGGGACACCATCGACAGCGTCCAGGTCGACTTGACCCGTATGCATGAGCTGGTGGGAGAGACCACCGTGGACTGGCACGACGGCATGCGACGCATGGTGGCCGCCCGCCATCCCGAGCTGCTCACGGGCTGAGGACGCCTTGCCGGGATCAGGTGCGGGGGCCCGGCATGCTGTAGACGCTCCCCACCGACCATGCCTTGATCATGGCATCGGGGGTCACCGTCACCCGGGCCCCGCTGCGAAAAACGGCGGTCAGCCGGCCTTCGGCCGAAGTCCACAACCAGCGCACCGAACCGGGGAAGAGCGAGACGAACGGTCCGAGGTGGCTGCTGTTGCGGGGGTCGAGGCGGTAGACCAGACCTCCGATGTCCACCTCAAAGGGGCTCCCTATCACCACTTCGGTGCGGCCGAACTGGAGATGCGACTGATCATCGATGCGGATGAAGGTGAGGGACGGCTCTTCGAGCACGAATTCCCTGCCCCCATCGGGCATCTCCCGAATCTCGCAACCGTCGATCACCGGTCCATGATCGCATCTCGCCCTGACACCTGCACATCCCCTGCCGCGGTGGAGCCACCGGTCGTCGGTCGATCGGGTGGGATCGGTCCAGCGGTCACACCGAGGGGACGACCACCGTTTCCGGCCACAACAGCCCGGTCAAATGGGCGGTCAGCCGAGCCAAGTCGGCAGCAGTTCCCCGGTACCGATCCAGACTCTGCCCGTAGGGGTCCGACACTTCGTCGGCGGCCGAGCGGTGGGCCAGAGAGGCCCGAGTCCGGTCCCCGTGGGCCACATCGATCCACGAACGGATCCCCTGGTCGGGTCGACGAGGTCCGGTGAGGTCCCCCGCCGGACCAGTTCCTTCAACATGAAGGCTTTGGGCCAACTGGGCGGGTCGAGAAGGACGATCTCTTGGACATGGCGACGGCTCATGCCCACGATCAGGTCGGCATCGGCCAGGATCGGCCTGGTGAGGGCTCTGGACCGGTGGCCGGTCACGTCGATGCCATAGGCGGCCATGACCTCGACCACCTCCGGGGGGACTTCACCGGTGCCGGCGATCTCGCCGGCGTGCAGGCCTGCCGAGGAGACCTCGACCGAATCGGCCAGGTTGGCGATCTGCTCGGCGAAGAAGGCGGCCGCCATCGGAGACCGGCAGAGATTGGCAGTGCAAACGAAAAGGACCTTAACGAGCGGATTGTATCCCCCATGATCGGGCGCCCATCCGTCGCCCTTTTGCCCGCCCCCCGACCCGGGCGACGTACGCTCAGGTCCGACCACGGGAGGCGGGCCGCGGCCCGGGCCGCCCCGCTCCCAGACAGGCCACAAGGATGAGGAAAAGGAGGGTTCCGTGCGACTCGAGGCGGGGGGCGTCGCCCTGGTCCATGACTACCTCACCCAACGCGGGGGGGCTGAGCGGGTTGTCCTCGCCCTGGCCGCCGCCTTTCCCGCCGCACCTCTGGCCACCTCGCTGTACGACCCGGCCGGCACCTTCCCCGAGTTCGATCACCTCGACATCCGGACCCTGCCGCTCGACCGGCTGCCCCCCCTGCGCACTCACCACCGTCTGGCCCTGCCCCTGCTGGCCCCCGCCTTCTCCCGGCTCCATATCGAGGCAGACGTCACCGTCTGTTCATCCAGCGGATGGGCCCACGGTGCCCGGGCCAGCGGCCGCAAGATCGTCTACTGCCACACACCGGCCCGGTGGCTCTACCAGCCCGAGCGCTACCTGGCCGGCAGCCCGCCCACCGCCGCCAGGCTCCTGTCCTGGGTGACCCCGCCCCTGCGCCGGTGGGACCAGCGGGCGGCGGCGTCGGCCCATCGCTACCTGGTGAACTCCAACGCCGTCCGCCGGCGCGTGGCCGATCTGTACGGGATCGAGGCGGAAGTACTCCCTCCACCGGTCGACGTGGACCCGGCTGCCCCGCGCCAGGTGGTTCCCGGGGTCGAGCCCGGCTTCCTCCTCTGCGTTTCCCGCCTGCTCCCCTACAAGAACGTCGAGGGCGTGGCCGAAGCCTTCCGTTTGCTTCCCGACCACCGACTGGTGATCGTGGGCACAGGACCGCTGGCCGACCGGATCCGGACCCGGGCAGCGGCCAACGTGACCACCCTTGGGCGGGTCGACGATGCCGGCCTGCGCTGGCTGTACGGGGCTTCAACCGGTCTGGTGGCCGCCTCCTACGAGGACTTCGGGCTCACCCCGGTGGAAGCGGCGGCCTTCGGCAAGCCCACCGCCGCCCTCCGCTGGGGCGGTTTCCTGGACACCACGGTGGAAGGGGAGACCGGCGTGTTCTTCGAGCAGCCCGAACCGGGGCTCATCGCCCGGGCGGTCGAACAGCTCACGACCACCCGGTGGCAGTCCGACGCTCTGATGGCTCACGCCCGGGGATACGCACCCGAGCGGTTCGTCGAACGCATACGGACGGTGGTGGCCGAGGAGCAGCCGGCCGGTTGACGAGGCCGGAAGACAGTGACAACCGAACCGCCGTGGGCACCGGACCTAAACGACGTCCGGTGGGGTCCCACCGATCAGGATGCTCCCCGACCCCGGAAAATGGTGGCCGGTGTCTGCCACAGGATCTGCATGTCCCACCAGAAGGACCACGAGGCCACGTAGAGGTAATCGAGTCGGCACAGCTCGAGATGGGACAGCTCGTTGCGACCGGAAACCTGCCACAGCCCGGTCATGCCCGGCCGGGCCTCGAACCGCTTGCGGGCCCAACCCTCGATCTTCATCGCCTCGGAGACGACGAAGGGACGCGGACCGACCAGCGACATGTCCCCCATCCACACGTTGAGCAGCTGGGGGAATTCGTCGAGGCTGGTGCGGCGCAGAAATCGACCGATCCGGGTCACCCGGGGGTCGTTCTGCACCTTGAACAGAGGCCCGTCGACCTCGTTCAGATGGTCGATCTCATGACGACGCTCCTCGGCGTCATTGAACATGGTGCGGAACTTCAACATGGAGAACGGCTGCTCGCCGCGTCCGGTGCGGACCTGCCGGAAGAACACCGGCCCCGGGCTGGAGGCCTTGATCACAATGGCAGCCACAATGAAGAAGGGCGAAGCGACCAAAAGGATCAGTGACGAGGCCACGATGTCGAAGGAGCGCTTCAAGAACCGCGATCCGGCGGTCATCGAAGCCGGAGCGATATCCAGCATGGTGAGCCCGGACAGATCCTCGACATGGGAGCGGCTGGTCACCAGCTCGTAGTACCGGGGGACGATGGACACGGCCACTTGGCCGGCCAGGCCCTTCAGCATTTCCGTGGTGCGCTCGGGATGGGTCCGGGAGAAGCAGACCACCACCCGGGCCACGCCGTACTTTCGGCACAGGGCGGGAAGGTCCTCGAGCTCGCCGAGCACGTCACTGCCCCCCAGCGGATTGTCGTCGACGTACCCCACGAAATTGACGCTGGAATGAGCGCGCAGGTGGCTGGCCACCGTCTGGGCCAGCTTTCCGGTGCCGACCACGATGATGGGTACCGAACCGACCGACGCACGACCCACCAGACCGAAGGTGATCACGCGGGCCACGGGCACGGCGATCATGGCCACCAGGCACATGGCCGCGACCTTGCCCACGGTCAGCGATTCCAGATGGGAGTTCTTCCGTGTGATGTAGGCCACGATGGCGTAGAGGAAGCCGCTGATCATCAGGGCATGGAGGATGTTCCGCAGATCGGAGAAGACGCTGTAGGTGATGCGTCTGGTTACCCCGCGGTACAGGCCGTAGACGGCGAAGGCACCGATGAACAGCGGGATGACGGCCAGGTTGATCAGATAGATGTTTCGGCTGTGGTCGGCGGCACTGTCCGGGTTGGAGGAGATGAGGGACACCAGCAGCGGCCCGAGGAAGGCGGCGACGGCCAGACCGACGACATCGGCGATGAGCAGGCGGCGCAGAACGTGCCGACGCACGCGGGCCACGGCTCCGGCGTGGTCTTCACCGACACTGGTATCGGTCGCGACGATCTCATCGACGCGCCTTTTGATGTCACCCGGCGCTTCCCGGCCGATGATTACATCGGCTCGGCCCGTCTCCGTATCCAGTATCGCCATCCCAGCCGGCCTGCCCTTTCCTGCACCGGTCATCCGCTGGCCCCCCTCCGATCGGCTCGGAAGGTCAACCATGTGAACCACGTCCGCCAGAACTGTGTCCGCCAGAGAATTCCATGCTAAACGCACAGCAACCACCGGCACAATCGCGAATTGCGGCGGGCTCCATGCCCGACTATCGACAGGTAGGGGTCCCGGCTGTACCGGTCCTCCGACATCGGCCTGTACCGGTCGGGAGGTCTGGGGCACAACCAGCCCGAATCTTCGGGCTGGTGGGCGGGAAAAGCGGAGGTCCGGGCCTCCCCGAGGGACCGCCCAGGGCCCGCCGGGTCGCCTAGCTTCCGGTCACCTCCACCAGCCCGGCCCGGATGGCGGCGATCGATTCGAAGGTCGATTTCTTGAGCATGGCCTCGGGAAACTCGATGTCGAAGGCGTCCTCGAGGGCCAGCATGACATTGACGCTGGCATGGGAGGTCATCCCCGCCTCGAAGAGGTCTGTGCTGTCATCGATCGATCCGACATCCACCCCGAGGCGGGCATGTTCGGCCAGAACCTCGCGAATGGTCTCATCCATGGTCTCTCCGTTCGTTGGTCCGGTTGTGGGCCGGGCACCGGGTCAGCCTCACTGACAATTCTCCCCGCTCGTCTCCCCGCCTGTCTCCCCGCCTGTCTCCCCGCCGGTGTTCCCGCTCGTCCCCCCGCCTCCCTCTGGGCCGGCCGGAGCACCGGCGGTGGCCGCCGGGTCGGACTCCTGCGCCCGGCAGATCCCGACGACGACGGCGGCGGCCATGTCGTCATGGTGGGTGAGACTCACCGACCACTGGTCGATGCCGGCCCGGGCGGCCAAGGTTGCGGCCGATCCCGAGATCCGCATCTCGCACCAGCCAGCCTCTGTGGCATACACCTCGATGTCACGCCACGGAGGCCGCGGGCCCAGGGGACGCAGAACCTTGAGCGCCGCCTCCTTGGCCGCGAACCGGGCGGCCAGCGACTCAACCCGGTATTGGTCCGTTCCCTCGGGATGGGCTCCTTCCGGATGACTCCCTTTGCGACAGCACGCCCGCTCGTGGGGTGTGAACATTCGGGTCACGTAGCTATCGCCGAACCGTGCCACCGATGCGGCCACTTCGGCCACCGAGGTGAGATCGATGCCCACCCGCACGGTGGGAAGCGTCCCGACACCGCCTGGCTCCGATTCAAAGGAGCCTTTGGGCTCAGTTGGGGAGCCCTCCCCCTCCATTGGGAGGGAGCCCTCCGGCTCCCGTGGAGAGGACACGGCACCGGCGATCCAGTCCTCCAGGGACCCGGCGACATCGGTGGTCAACCCGCTCATCGGACCGCGGCGCTGGTGGCAACCGCTCCCGACCGAGGCTGACGATCGTCGGCCGGAGCACCGACCACAGAGCGATAGACCGCACCGTAGGCGGCGGCGATCCGCGGCCACGAGAACTCGCCGACCCGGGCCCGACCGGCGGCGGCTATCCGGTGGCGCTCCACCGGATCGGCCAGAAGGTGGTCCAGAGCGGCCGTAAGGGCGGGCGTGTCGAAGGGATCGATCAGAACCCCGTCGTCCCCGTCACGCACGAATTCGGACGCGCCACCCCGATTGCTGGCCACCACGGCCACGCCCGCCCGCCATGCCTCGAGGGCCACGATCCCGAAGGGCTCGAGCCTGCTGGGCATCACGAAGAGGGTGGCACCAGCCATCGCCTTGGCTACCGTCTCTCGATCCAGGCGGCCCACCAGGTGCACCCGGTCTTCCGCCCCGAGCCGAGCCACTGACTGCCTGAGCCCGTCGAGAGCGCCGCCGCTGCCGGCGATGACCAGATCGACCGGCTGCCTCCGCCGATCCAGGGCGGCAAACGCCTCGAGGAGGAGGTCGAAGCCCTTCTTCTCCACGACACGGCCGAGCCCCAGGATGTAGGGGCGCCCGGCCACCCCGGTCAGCTGCTCGGCGATGTCCTGTCCGGCCAAGGACTCACCGTCGGCCCCCGAGGGACGATCGTCGGGACCATCCGGGAGACGATCGTCCATCAGAGAAACCCCGTTGAAGATGACCTGGCCCCGGCCCTCGTCCAGTCCGAAGCGACGTTCGGCGTCGGCCAGGGTGAAGGCGGAGCAGGCGGTGACGGCAGCAGCACGGCGCAGGGCCAACCGCAGGAATGCCCGCAAGGAGCGCGACTCCTCGAAGATGTCGGTGTCATCCATCACCGTCTCCCCCTGCAGAGTCACCACCAGGGGGACCCCGGTGACACGGGACAGCACGGTGGCATAGGCGCCATTGGGCCCGAAGCACTGCACGTGGAGGACGTCGGGACGAAAGGCGGCCACGGCGCTCCGCAAGGACACCAGGGTCCACGGTCCGGTCGTGGTCGAGCGACGGATGGCGGGCCAATTGGTGGCGGGCAGCGGCATCGGCAGCCGTCGGACGACCAGATCGTCGAGGATCTCGACGGTCTCCGGTTTGGAGTCGTCGGGGTGGAGCGTCCATACCTCGACGTTGTCGCCGGCCTCGATCAGGGCGAGGGCGAGGTGCCGCGTCAACTCCTCGACTCCGCCGAGTGCAGGTGGATACGAGCTGGGGAGGAGGGCTATGCGCATGGTGGTCGTCGGGTGACGTCAGGCCCGCAGGCGTCCCGAATTGCCGATGAGACAGACGACGGTAACAGGGCAGGGCATGAGGCGATGCACATGGTTTGGGTTCAGGAGATGGTCGGATTGAGCCAGGGCTCTACGGCAGTCAGGACCGCACCACTCGGCTCAGGGGCAATCGTGCTCCACGCGCCCACCCCTGGTGACCAGTAGTTGGAGAAGGCGGCGGCGTACCACCCGGAGAGGAAGCCCTGCTCGGCGCAGTCACAGTTGGGGGCCCAGCTGGCCGGGTGGATGCCCAGAATGTTCTCGATCTGGGCCTCCCCTCCCTGGGGCTCGACGGCGGCCGCGTCGACCTCGTGCCCGATCTCGAAACCGATAATGCCGGCCAGGGTGTCCACGGTCTCACCCGCGTAGACGTAGAGCACCGACGTTCCGCCGGGGCGACCCCAGGTGAACGTGGTATTGCCGTAGAAGCCGGGCGACGGTGCATCGGCGATGGGCAGGAATTGAATGCTGTAGCCGGGGATCTGCTGCCAGGGGTACCGGACCAGAGCCAGGGCCTGCTGACCGAGTTGATCGGGCGTGGCAGCCACGGGCGCCGCGGCCGGAGCGCTCGGCGCCGCTGCGGGCGTGGCGGCCGGGACCGCAGCCACCGGCGGTGCCGCCGTCGGGGGGGGAGCGGGCACGGTGGTGGTGGGAGCGGGCACGGTGGTGGTGGGAGCGGCCACGGTGGTGGTGGGGGCCGGAGCCGAGGAAGGCGGGGCAACAGAGGCGGCCCGGCGGATGCTCCTGTGGATCGGGGGGGCGGCGGCCGCGGCGGTGGCGGTGGCGGCGGCGGGGTGGGTGCGGGCTCCTACCTCGAGAAGGGTCACGACCACCACCAGAAGGACGACGCCGGCCACGACGAACTCGAGGCTGAGCAGTGAACGGCGCTGATGGAAGGTGGCGCGACCCAGGCGTCCCCGCCAACCCGGCGCCCGGCGGTCATGACCTATGTAGCCGGGGGCAACGACCAGTTCGGGGTCTTCGAGCTCGGTCCGGAAGGCGGAGTGCAGCTCCTCTTCGGCCGCCGGATCCCGCTGGATCACGGCCGGTTCGACCAAAGAGCGCTGGGGGCGGGTGATCACCGCGCCAGACCCCGAAGCTGGCGTCGTCTCGTCGCTCAGCGCTGACTCCATAGCCGTAGATCGGCAGATTCGAAGTCAACCTGAAGGCCGGGACCGCCCGCCCAGGGGAGCCCGAGCAGCCGGTATCTCGCCGGTTGGGACCCTGGTCAGGCCTTCGGTGACCGGCCGACGCCGGGGAGGTGGCTGTGGGAGGCCCGGCGCTCCGTTCTAAGAACTGCGCTCTCGGCCCGGCGGGCTGCTCGAGCCTGGAGCCGAAGGGCCGCTTTCTGGTGGCGGGCGGCGGCGGCGACTGCACCGGCCAGGGGGCGGCAGCCGGCATCCGAAACGGGCGTTTGGCCGGTGGCGCAGAGCCCGGCGGACAGCTCGACGGCGGTGTGATGGGGGCCGACAGGGTGATAGGCGCCGGCAGTACGACCGGCGGCGGCCCCGTGATGGGGGCCGGCCGGGTGGGTGGCGCCGTGGGCGGCGTTGCTGGCGCTGACCGCGTGACCGGTGCCCCGGTCGGACGAGGTCGAGCGGATCCGACCCGCCCGCACCACCCGTTGGCCCTTGCCGGCACGGATGGTAGAGCTGGCAGCGGTAGCCGCCTTTCTCTGATGGTGGCCGGAGGATGCGGCCTGGACGCCTGCGTGGGAACCGATCAGAGCCAGCGAAAACACGGTGGCCACCGCAATGGTGAGGATGGCCAGCACGTCCCTGGCCCGTCGCCAGGCGACACCGCTCCTTTTCGAGCGGGCCACCGCG
Organism: uncultured Acidimicrobiales bacterium; assembly: GCA_963824645.1. Taxonomy (GTDB): domain Bacteria; phylum Actinomycetota; class Acidimicrobiia; order Acidimicrobiales; family RAAP-2; genus Bog-756. Next base: position 93,828 of record CAWGQC010000003.1, on the reverse strand, counting down.
CCCAGCGGCGACAACGGCGACTCCTCGGGCCCACCGGCCACCGCCGGCGACGACGTCGGTGCGGGGGCGGCCAGGGGCGGCAACTCCCTCGGGGACCCGATCCGTCGGCGGTCACGACCCACATAGTGGTCGGAGAGGATCAAACGTGGATCGTGGAGATCAGCCAGAATCTCGGCCGGAAGCACGGCAGGTCCTGGGCGGGGGAGCCCGGACCGAGGGGCATCAGGCCATGCGGTCGTCGATTCGGACCAGGGCGATGGCGAAGCGTCGGCTCCCGGAGTCAGTAACGCGCAGGCCGAAGCGGACCGGCGGGCACGCCTGTTGGCCAAAGAGTGGGGCGCTCCCCTGCGTTCCGACGCCACGGTCTCTCTTCGGCATCGGGGCCACCGACCTGAAGGGCCCGGTCTCTCTGCCGGCAGCCCTACCTCCGGTGTGCAGCGCATTCGGCAGCCGCCGACAGGATTCCGGACAATGGCCTCATGAGGCGGGAGATCGGCTCACGAGGCGGGAGAGCCCGACCGGCCGGAAGGAACGAGTGATGGCCTGGGTCAGCCGCCACGCCATCTGCCGGACCGACCCACCGGGCAGAGATGATGGCCGCATTCGGGTCGGAGACCCGACCACCCGCCGGTCGGAGTCCTCGACCACCGCCAGGTCGGTCGGTCTTCGCTGGTGCCGATCGCCATCGGCTAGCCCCAGACAGACGCCGCAGATGATGTAGGGGGTCCCGTACATGGCCCCGATCCAGAAGATATCGAACAATCCGTCGACGTAATGGCCGATGAGGATGACCAGCCCCAGCGTGCCGATGGCGTACGGAAGACGGAACATCGTCTTGACCGTGACCCACACCAGGAAGAAGAAGGCCAGGGATCCGATGATGCCGGTCGAGGCCAGATTGTCGATGAGCACGTTGGGCGGAGCGGTGACATACAGCCACTGGGGAAGGTTGTAGAACCGCATCCCCTCACCGAAAATCGGACTCAGGTGCCAGACATGGAAGGCCAGGGTGTACTGACCCTCCCTGATCGACACCGAATTGAACCTCGGATTGTTCTTCGCCGCGTTCTCGAAGCTGTAGTAGACGAGGTAGACCACCGGAAGGCAGCCCAGGATGATGAGCTTCGACCGGCGACGGAGGTCGGGGTTCCGGAGGAAGGCGATGGCGATGGCCAGCACCATGAGAATGCCGGCCTGTCGTGACTGGGATGCGAGAAGGCCGAGCAGGCACACGTACTTGCTGAGCCTCGCCTCCAACCGGCTGATACCCGTCCACGGCGGGTTGATCTGAGCCACCACCACCGCCACCCACATCACTGCTCCGATGGTGTTCTTCTGATATCCCGACCACTGAGCCGGCGCGAAATGGCCCGTCACCGAGTGCTGGATGGCCAGGAGGGCCAGGATCGAGGCAAACAGCAGGAACAGCCGGAATGCCTGTCGGATACGACCCGTGGAGGCGATGACCCAGCCACACAGGACGGTTGCTCCCAGATACGAGAAGCGGTGGAACCATTCGACGATGTTGTAGCGGTTGGGGTTGGCAACGACGATCAGGATGAGTACCGCCTCGTACCAGATCACGCCCCGCAGGAACTGACGCAGATAGGTGGCCTCCTTCCACCGGATGTGGAACAGGCTTATCGCACCGCCCACGAAGACGATCAGGTCGCCGACGCTGAAGTTGAGGCTCGCCCCGAGCCGTTGGATGAGGATCGAACCGGGCAGGGCGATGACCACCAGGAGGATGGGATCGCTGGCGAAGATCCCCACCAACAGGACCAGTGCGGCCAGCGCCAGTCCGATCCTGCGCTGACCGGCCACAGCTATCCCGACCACACCGGCCAAGGCCACCGTGGTCAGCCAGGCCAGACCCGTCGTCACGGCTCGGCGCCACTGCTCGACCCTGCGCCACTGTTGGTTACGCCAGCGCTGGACCCGGCGCGCCGGCTTGACCTCGTACCGGGGTGCGACGGCGTCTCTACTCTCGGTGTCTGGCCCGGCCAGATTCGGCTGGTCCGCTCCAGAACGCGCCGACCGGCTCATGGCAGGGGCTTGCCTTCGGTCATCGGACCTCAGTCTCCCGTTGGTGACAGGCCCCGAAGGATAGTGGCCCGTCGGTACTCGCCCCCCTGTCTTCGGCAATTGTCTCTCAAGAACTGAAGGCGCGGTGTCGACGTTATTTAGTGTCCCGGCCACACCGAACCGCCTGCGCTCGGGGGCGGGGTCGAAGGATCGATGAGGACCGTATGGCACCGAAGAGCCCGGGTGACAGCACCATGAGCGCCACCTTTGGCCGGCCCGGCCTGCCCCGGCGGCGACCCGTGGGTGGAGGCAGTCTGGGGATGGGAGGCTCCGGGTCCCGATTCCGCCACCGGGCCGTCACGGTAAGCCCTATCCTCACCACATGGAAACAGCCCGCCGCAGAGGAGGCCCGTGACTTTCACTGACTTCCTCAAGACACTTTGGCGCCGGCGGCTGACCATCGCCATCTGCGCGGTAGTGGCCGTGGTGGCGGCTATCGGCTATTCCAAGGTCCACTCCCCGACCTACCAGTCGTCGGCGCTCGTCCAGATCAACGCACCGAACTCGAGCACCGGGCAAGCGGCCACCGCGGTCACGCTTCCTGACCCGGCACAGTTCCTGAGCAGCACCGCCGTCCAGATCCAGGCGGCCAAGCTGCTGGACAACCCCAACGTCAAAGCGGTCACCGATTCGGTGACCGGCACGGTCGACCCCACAACTGGCTCTCTGACCATCAGTGCTACGGGCTCCACGCCGCAAGAGGCCCAGGCCGTGGCCTCGGCCTATTCGCAGGCCTATGTGGATCAGACCCAGGACCTGATTCAGGCCCAGATCAACAAGATCAACACGCTGTCGGCCGGTGTCCAGACCCAGATCCAGGATCTGCAGGCACAGCCCCCTTCGGCTCTGACCGCGGCGCAGATTTCCGCCCTCACCACCACCTACGGCTCGCTCCAGGCCGAAAAGGACACGATCTCGCTGGGTGAGCCCTACGCCAGCATCCAGGTGGCGGCCGGCCTGCCGGGAGCGCCGGTCGGACTGAGCAAGACCAAGTTGGGGCTGATCGGCCTGGTGGCCGGGCTCCTGGTCGGCTGCGGCATTGCCCTGGCCCGCGATCAGCTCGACACCCGGCTCCGCACCAAGCCGGACATCGAGTCGGTGACCGAATCGCCCATCCTGGCCGAGCTCCCGGAGGACAACGAGGTACGGAGCGGCTCGGTGGCCATCGCCATGGTTCAGGCTCCCCAATCGCCGATGGCCGAGTCGGTGCGTGAACTGAGGACCAGTTTGAGGGTTCTCCTGGACGAGACACCCTGTCCGCTGATCGTCGTCACCAGCCCCGAACCGGGCGACGGCAAGACCTTTGTGACGGCCAATCTGGCTGCCGCCTGGGCCATGAGCGGCAGCAAGGTCATCGTCGTCTCCGCCGACTTCCGCCGGCCGAGGCTGGAGGAGATCTTCGGGCTGGAGGTCGACGGCCGTCCCGGTCTGGCCGATCTGATCCGGGCCAACTGGAAGAAGCCCGAAATGGACGACCGGCTGCTCGGGCCGGAGGACCGTGAACAGTCCAGGAATGAAGAGCGCACCGGCCGGACCGGGCAACGGCTGCCCAACCGGAGTCGGCGGGAGGTCGGATCGGTACCCGACCAGCCTTCGGCCAGCTCGTTGCTGGTGGAGACGGGAATCTGGGGACTGCAGATCCTTCCCGCCGGCACCAAGCTGGACAATCCGAGCGAACTCTTCGGGAGCCCCGGAATGCAGCCGGTCCTCGACCAGCTCCCGCTGCTGGCCGACATCATCCTGCTCGACACCCCGCCCATCCTGTCCGCTCCGGACACCGCCATCATCGGAAGCATGGCCCGTAACGCCGTGGTGGTGGCCTCGGAGAACAAGACCGATCGGGGCGACCTCGAGCGGACGGTCCGTCGTCTGGAGACGACCCACTGCCATGTACTGGGAATCGCCCTCAACCGGGTGAAGCGCACCTCGATCGATTCGTATCGCGCCTATCACTACAAGCAGTGACCTCCTCACAGGCAGTGACCTTTTCGAGTTTCGACGCCGCTACGCATTGATCGGTCGGCCCATGCAGCCCTCTGAAGCGCCGCACTCGGATGGCGCCCGACACTCGGACGACGGCCCGTACCCGGACGGCGGGCCGAACCCGGACGGCGGGCCGAACCCGGGCGGTGGCCCGTACCCGGGCGGCGGATCCGGCGTCGAAGTGGTGGTGGTGGCCTTCGGAGCTCCGGAGCTGCTCGATGCCTGTCTCGACGCCCTGGACGGCCAATTCCCGGTGGTTGTCGTGGATAACGCCTCGGATGCCACGGTTCGAACCATCACCGAGGACCGCGGGGGCGTCTACGTCGATCCGGGCCACAACCTCGGCTTCGCCGCCGGAGTCAATCGAGGACTGGCCCAGCGGCCGGGCAACGGCGCCGACGTGCTCCTGCTCAACCCGGACGCCATCATCTCATCGGAAGGCGTGCGTGCGCTCCAGCGCTGCCTCCACCAGAGGAGCGAGCTGGCCTGCGTGGCCCCCACCCAGACCGAGCCGTTCGATTCGGCCCCGTCCCGTGTGGGATGGCCCTTCCCCACCCCGCTCGGAGCCTGGGCGGACGCCGCGGGGCTCGGCGGTCTTCGCCGGAGACAGGACTTCATGATCGGCTCGGTCCTGCTCGTCCGGGGGTCGGCCCTGGTCCAGGTGGGTGCATTCGATGAGCAGTTCTTCCTCTATGCCGAGGAGACGGATTGGCAACGCCGGGCCTTCGATGCCGGTTGGCGGATGGCCTGCTGCGACGAGGTGACGGCTACCCATATCGGTGCCGGAACCGGCGGGAGCGCCGATCGCCGCCGGCTGCACTTCCACGCCTCTCAGGAGCGGTACATCCGCAAACACCACGGACCCTTGGGTTGGGAGGTCTACCGGACGGGGACGATGGCGGGAGCGCTCATCCGGGCCATCGTCCTCCCCGGACAGCGAGGCCGGGAGGCGGCCCAGCGGTTCCATCTCTATCGTCGGGGTCCGTGCCGGGTCGAGTCGCACCCATGAAGTCGGCTGAGCGCCAACGGCTCACCGTCGTCCATGTAGTAGTCACCGACGCCTTTGCCGGCGTCGAGCGCTATGTGTGTCAGGTGGTCAACGAGCTCGCCGCCCGCGGCCATCGGGTGACCACCATCGGAGGGGACCCCAACCGCATGCTGGCCGAGCTCGGCGATGGCGTTTCCAGTCGTTCCGCCCAATCCCTGGTCGGTGCGGCCGCAGCCCTGGCCCGCTCCGGCCCGGCGGACATCGTCCACCTGCACATGACGTCGGCCGAGGGGGCGGCCTGGCTGGCCCATCCCTGGCAGCGGGCCCCTCGGGTCGCCACCCGGCATTTCGCCCGCCATCGGGGCTCCAGTGCGGTGAACCGAATGCTCAGCGGCATCACCAGCCGGGGCATCGTTCAGGACATCGCCATCAGCCGTTTCGTGGCCGACTCCATCGACGGGCCGTCGGTCCTCATCCCCAACGGTGTTCCCGACCGTCCCCAGGCTCCGCTGGAGTCACCGGTCGTCCTCATGCTCCAGCGCCTCGACACCGAGAAGGCCCCCGACGTGGGTATCCGGGCCTGGTCGGCCAGCGGCCTGGCCGACCACCGGTGGCGACTGCTGGTGGGTGGCAGCGGCAGCCTCCGCCGATCGCTCGAACAGCTGGCTCACGACCTCGGCATCGGAGACAGTGTCGAGTTCCTGGGTCAGGTCACCGACACGGACGACATGCTGGCCCGCTCATCGATCCTCCTGGCTCCTGCCCCGGCCGAGCCCTTTGGCCTGTCGGTGGTCGAAGCCATGGCCCACGGGATCCCGGTGGTGGCTGCCCGGGGCGGGGGCCACCTCGAGACGGTCGCCGACCGCGGCGTCCTGTTCGCACCGGAGGACCCCCAAGCCGCGGGTCAGGCCCTGGCTGAGCTGGGAGCGAACCGGGCGATCCGTGTGCGCATGGGTCAGGACCTCCGACGTCGGCAACAGGAGATGTATTCATTGTCGACCCACGTCGATCGGCTGGAGGATCTCTACGCTGACCTGGTCGCTGTCGAAGGGTGCCGACATCAGCCCGCCTAGTGATCCCCGGCCTCCATCACTAAGGCTCCCGATCCGAAGTGCCGATGGTCCCCCCATGGTGGAATCGACCCAACCAGAGGCCGATCCCCCGCGCCACAGTCAACCTCCTCCGGGCACGGAGGCCGCCGCCCCCCGTTCGGACGGCGCCCCCCTGACCGATCCCGTCGTCATCATCGGAGCCGGTCCCGCCGGCCTCACCGCGGCCTACCAACTCGTCCAGCGGGGCGACCCGGTGGTGGTGGTCGAAGCCGACGATGTGGTCGGTGGCATCAGCCGCACCGTCGAAAGTGACGGTTGGCGATTCGACATCGGAGGCCACCGCTTCTTCACCAAGGTCAAGCCGGTCGAAGACCTGTGGCACGAAATCCTGCCTCCGGAGGACTTCCTGCTGCGTCCGCGGATGAGCAGGATCTTCTACGAAGGCAAGTACTACGACTACCCCCTGCGAGCCGGCAACGCGCTGGCCAACCTGGGGCTGTGGGAGTCGTTTCTCTGTGGAATGTCCTATCTGCGGTCACGCCTGAGGCCGCCCCGCGACCAGTCGAACTACGAGGGATGGTTGGTGGCCCGGTTCGGATGGCGCCTCTACCGCACCTTCTTCAAGACCTACACCGAGAAGGTGTGGGGTGTCCCGGTCAACGAGATGCCCTCGGACTGGGCCGCCCAGCGCATCAAGAACCTCGACCTGGGCAAGGCGGTCCTCAACGCACTCACCCCCAAGCGCAACCAACAACAGATCACCAGCCTCATCGAGGAGTTCCAGTACCCGAAGTTCGGCCCGGGGATGATGTGGGAACGGTGCCGGGAGCTGGTTGAAAAGGGAGGCGGCACGGTACTGATGGGGACCGAGGTCATCTCCATCGGCGTGGAGGGCGGTCGTGCGGTGAGCGTCACCGTGCGCAATCCCGAGGGTGAGCTCCGGACCCTGGCCGCTGCGCATGTCATCTCCTCCATGCCCATGAACGGCCTGGTGGACGCCATCGATCCCCCACCCCCCGATGCCGTGGTTACGGCAGGCCGGAACCTTCTCTACCGCGACTTCCTGACCGTGGCCCTGGTCGTGCCTCGGGCCAGCGAGTTCCCCGATAATTGGATCTACATCCACTCCAGCGATGTCAAGGTCGGCCGGATCCAGAACTTCGGGTCGTGGTCACCGTTCATGGTCAAAGACGGGCGGACCTGCCTGGGGCTCGAGTATTTCGTCTTCGAAGGGGACGAGCTGTGGGAGAGCTCCGACGAGGCGCTGATCGAGCGGGGCAAACGGGAACTCCAGCAGCTGGGCCTGGTCGATCCGCAGATGGTCGAGGCCGGCTACGTGGTCCGGGTGCCCAAGGCCTATCCGTACTACGACACCACCTACCAGGCCAACGTGGGAGTGGTGGCCGACTACCTGGCCGACCAGGTGCCCAACCTCCACCTGGTCGGGCGAAACGGCATGCACAAGTACAACAACCAGGACCATTCCATGTACACGGCCATGCTGACCGTCGACAACATCCACGGCGCCCACCACGACATCTGGGCGGTCAACGTCGAGGAGGAGTACCACGAGGAGGGGGCCGCACCGGGCCCCGACCGGCGAACCGAGGGTACCGGCCGGGACGCACCCATCCTGGCCCGACCGGCGGGCCGGTGACACCCGAGCTGCCGGCTGGACGCCGCCGCGCCGAGGCGGCTGTCGGGGCCGGGAACTGAGGTGTCGCCGGTCACCGGTGCCGGGGTCCTTCTGACCGCGGCACCCAGCGAGAACACCCGTGGGGCCCTGTCCCACCTCACCGTGGGTGGACTGGGCCGCGATGTGGCGGCCATCGTCGTCATCTGGGTGGCCGTCGTGGCCATCGGCTTCGCCTTGCGGCGCCTGCTCCTCAACACCGAGATCTCCGAGCCGCTGGCCGACGGTGCTGTGGCCTTGGGCCTCGGGATCACCGGCTATGGCGCCGTGGTGCTGCTCATCGGATCAGCCCCGCTCCTCCGGGCCGGTCCCCTCATCGGTGTGACCGTGGCGGCGGCGTTCCTGTTCCTGTGGATAGCCCACGACGTCATGGAGACCATCCGCGGGCTCCTGCACGGCCTGGCCGGCGCCCTTCGACGGGAATGGATCATCGTCCTTCCCGTCCTCCTCTTTTTGGTGGTGGCGTTGCTGGCCGGCTTTCGTCCGCCGGAGGCGTCGGACGAGATCGCCTACCACTGGCCGGCTCCGATGCTGTGGGCCAGCGTCGGTCACTGGGTCGTGAGCCCGTTCCGATTCACCAACAGCTTTGATCTGGCCGAAATCCTCTACACACCAGCCGCCGTCTTCCGTTCCTCGACCGCCGCCCACTGGACGGACACCGGCACCCTCCTCGTACTGGCGCTGGCTGGTGCCGCCCTGGCCCGCCGGTTCGGTGGTCTGGCCGCCTTGGCCTGCGCCGCCGTGATCGCTATTCCGGCCGCGGCCGAAGAGAGCTGGTTGGCCTACGACGACGTCTTCGCCGCCGCTCTGGTCATGGCCGCCTGCGTCGCCGTCACCGCACCCCCCGTCGGGCCGCGGGCCAACACCAGGGCCTACTGGACGGCCGGCATCCTGATCGGCGGCGCAATTTCGGTCAAACCAATTATGGTCCTGCTCCTGCCCCTGCCGGTGATCCTGGCCGTGAACGCCGAGCGACGACGGTCCGGTCAATGGTCGGTACCGGGACAGATCGGCGTTCTCGCCCCCTTGGCCGTACCCACTGCCGTGGCCTCGGTGGGTTGGTTCGCCTACTCGAAGGCAATCACCGGCAAGTGGTTCCAAAGCACCGGACTGGTGGTGGCCCGATTCGGCCATGACCCCACCCACGGCCTGGCCACGATCAGGATCCCCACCTTCGTGGAGGCCGTGGCCATGCCCTTCCTACCCATGGCCACCGGCGTGATCGGCCAACGCCAGCCCTATGGCGGGCGGAGCGGACTGGTCCTGGTGCTGTTCATTCCGGTCATGGTGGTCACCGCGGTGCGCATGGACGGACAGGACCGTCGGGAGTTCGGGAGGATCGCCCTGCCTGCACTGGTGTCCTATCTGATCGCCGGACTCCTCATCGTGCGGACCCGCTTTCTACTGGTGGACTACGCCGCCGGCATCGCCGCCGCCACCTGCGCCCTCGTCTGGTGGCAGAACCGCTCCCCGACCAGATGGGGCCCGATCCTGCACTGGGCCTTCCGTCTACTGATCCTCCTCGGACTGCTGGACGCGGTCCGCCACGCCCTACCCTGAAACCACCGGACCTTGGAGTCGGTCAACCCCGGGACCGCCCGTCGGGGTGAGGGATGGGCTGCCTTCGGGCCGACAGCTACGGGCCGGCCGACTCCGCCGGAAACCCCCGCCGGATCCCCTCGGCCTCTCGACCGCGCCCACGGGTGCGGATGACCCGGGCGGGAATGCCCACGGCCACGCTGTTGGCCGGAAGGTCGCCGGTCACAACGGCGTGAGCCCCTACTACCGTGTTCGACCCGATGGAGACGCCGGTGGTGATGGTGGCTTTGGCTCCGATCCATACGTTGTCGCCGATGACAATGGGGGATGTATCCCGACCCTGGTCGATGATGGGGATCGTCGATGACGAGAATGCGTGGTCGTGATCGCGGATCGAGACCATCTCACCGATCAGGCATCGACGCCCGATCACGATGCTCTCTTCGGCCGCCACCGTGCAGTGGTGGCCGAACACCGTGTGACCACCGACGTCGATCAGTCCCCGGTTCTCCAGGGTGAATCCTTGGTCGAGGATGCAGCCGTCGCCGAAACGGGTCCGTGCGTGCCGGGTCACCCGGAGTTGTACCGGACGGCGGATGTCGCAGAGGTGCCCGAATTCCACCCGGCGATGGCGCAGTCTTCGCAGGACAAGCCCCAGCCGGCGTCGCCCATAGCCCCGGGCCCATGAGATGGTCCCGAACTCGGTGACCGCTCTGAAGCGTCGCCATCCGGTCGTGCCGGAGCGGGATGGGTCCACCCGCCAAAGGCTAATGGGGGGCACCCGCCAATCGATCCGTCTGTGCGGCGGCCGGCGTGCCCGGTCAGTAGGGCGGAGCGGGTCGGCACGAGCCGATCGGATCAACAGGACAGGGCGGTTACCACGGACCATCGGCCCATCACGGGCGTCGCGGTCACCACGAGCGTGCAGATCACCACGAGCGTGCAAGTCACCACGAGATGGTGGTGGGAGCGGTGTCCTCGAAGGTCTGGCCGTTGGCCGTCCACTGCTCGGCCGGCACCCGGGCCGACGGCACCACCGTCATGGAACCGTGTTGTCCGGGCATCCGGAAACGAACCACAACGGTGGCCGTCTGGCCCTGGGCCAGCGTCAGGGGGGCGCCCACCACCCAGGTAGGTCCTTCGCCGCCCTTCACCGCCAGCGGACCGGCACCGGTCATGGAGATGCGGCTGGCGGCGGCCGGAAGGTTGGCCGCCACCACGCCGTAATAGCCGCCATAGCCGAGAGGTACCCCGGGAAACGGTCCGGCGATGTATTGGGACTCACCCGGCGGGGTGGCGTTGGTCAGGTTCGTGGTCAGGGTGACCACCGTCCCCGATCCCTGCGTCCTCGTGCTGGCCGACACCTTGATGGAGACGTACTGGTCGAGCTTGTTCCCGCTCACGTTGATCAGCGACATGGCCACCGAGTTCTGGGTGAGGGTTCCGCTCACACCACTCGTCACCCAGGCGGCTTCGTCCACCGGGTTCTTCGACCACATCATGAGATGTCGACCGGACACGGCACCGGCCATGGCCGAGGCCAGCGAGGTGAGGTCGGTGGACTGCCCTTGGAGTTGGGTGACGACAGCAGTGGCCAAACCCCCGAGTGCATCCTGGCGTTGGCCCGAATCGCCGGACTCGCTGTTCAATCCCGCGTACTGATCGTGAAGGAGAAACTGCTCGACGTTGTCGGCGCTCACCGTCCGACCGTCGGCCACCACTGGCCCCGTGGCTTGGAGCAGCTGCTGAACGCCAACGACGTCGATAGCCATGACACCGTTCACCTGTTGGCCGGTCGAGGCCTTCCACATGCGGGCAGCCAGTTCGGCCGTCACGTCGAACTGTGGCGTCAATCCCAGATTTCGCATGTCGAGACTCGGATGGAGCCAACCCCAGTTGCTCTGGAGATCACCGGTCACCTTCACCGCACCCTCGGGGAGGGCGTGTTCGGCGGAGGCATCCAAGTTGCCCAAGGTGACTGAGCCGTCGCCGGCCGTCGCTTCGCCCACCTCCAGAAAGGTTCCCGAGCCCGCCCGCATCTCGGCGTTGTTGGAAGCCAGCACCAGGTAGCTCTGAGGCCCCTCGAGGATGGAGGCCACAGCTGCCGATACCCCCGCCGCCTTGGTCAGCTTGTCCCGAGCGTCGTCCAACTGGGTCAGGAATTCGGCCCTCTTGGTGGCCAACGGCCCCACCAGTGCCTGTGACGGCCCGGTATTGACGTTGGCCAGCTGCTTTTCGGCGGCGAAGGACAGTGTGCCCAGCTGGCGGAGGGAGGCCACCCGCTGGGGGCCGGCACCGTGGGGTGCATTGAGAAGCCCGTGCACCTCGGAGAGGAACGAAGATCCCACCTGGGAGACGGTTCCGGCGGCCGAGCTCAAGGCCTTGACCTCTCTGAACTGGCGGCCCAGAACCGGTACAACGGTGATCGGAGCGAAAATCGGCGATGAGAGATCGGACTGAGCCTGGCTGAACTGGCCGTGTGCCTGGTCCAGCAGACGGACGGATGTCTGCGAGGTCACGGTACCGGGGGCCAGATCGGACTTGACTTGTTCCAGCGAGGCCAGGCCTTCCTTGTCGTGGTGGTAGGCCGACATCGTTCGAGCGGCCAACAGAAGGGCCCAGGCCACCACCAGCACCGCTACCCCAGCCACCAGCAGCCATCGGCGACGGCGTCGGTTTCGTTTACCACTCACGGCGCTACTCACCACCCCAGGGGCCGACATGTGGGCCCCCGGTGGGCGGCCCCTTCAGCGCAGCGGACAAGGGCACCGATGGTACCGGAAACGGCTCGCGAAACCTCGTCTCCCCCCGGGTTGACCAGGGGGGAGACGGGTGTGCCGTTAGCATTCCTGCGTGTCATTCACCACATTCCGAATGGCCGTGGGGCGGGTGGTACTCGTCTGTGGGGTCCTCGTCCTGTTGTTCATCCCCTATCTGTTGTGGGGAACGGGGCTCCAGACGGCTCGTAGCCAGGCTCAATTGCGCACCCAATTTGCCAATGCACAACGGCGGGCCGGTGTCAGCATCTCCGGTCATCCGGTGGCCCCGGCCCAAGGAGCTCCGGTATCCCCCCGCCAGGTGGCCGGGCCCATAGTCGACCCCGCTCTCGGCACAGCACTAGGTGTGATCACCATCCCAGCCATCGATCTGTCGATGGTGGTCGTGGAGGGGACCAGCGATGACCAGCTTCGGTCCGGGCCCGGCCACTATCCGGGGACGCCGCTCCCGGGCGAGGCGGGCAACTCGGCCATCGCCGGTCATCGGACCACCTACCTGCATCCCTTTTACAACCTCAATGATCTGGTCGTCGGTGACCCGATAACCATCGAGACGGTTCAGGGGATCTTTCTCTATCACGTGACCTCGACCATGATCGTGGCCCCCAATGACGTGTCGGTCATCGCGGCCACAACGACGCCGACGCTGACGTTGACCACCTGCAACCCCCGCTTCAGCGCCACCCAGAGGCTGGTGGTGCACGCCGCCCTGGTGGCCAGCATCATCTCCCGGCCGAAGGTGGCACCGGCACCGGCCACGACCAGAGCTCCGCCCACCACCCCGTCTGGCCATAACTGGTGGGCTGCCATCCTGTGGGGGCTGGTCGTGGCCATCGTCATCACCGCAGTGTGGGCGGGGGCTCGGCGAGTACGCCGCGGACAGAGGGTTCTCGTCCTCGCATTTGGGCTGATCGGCTGGCTGGTGGTGGTGTTCTTCTTCTTCCAGGCGGTGGCTCCGCTGTTGCCGGCCAGCTACTGAGCAGCGCCGTCGGCAGGTCGGCAGGGTCGGCGCCGGCGGACCGGATCGCGTCCTTAGGTGACAACCAGACCACCAGGAGCAGGGCGGGGACGCGAGTGACCTCCGGCCACTGAGAAGTCAGCCCAGCAGGAAGCCAAGAGATCGAACGGTCAGGAACGACAAACAGCAGGCCCACCCCGCCGGGTGGTGTGGCCAGCTGGGCTCAGGCGGCGCTGCGGCGGCGACGGATCAGCAGGCCACCGACCAAAACGGCGCCCACGCCGACCACAGCCAACTCTTCGATGTCCGCACCGGTGAAGGGCAGACTGCTCGAACCACCCACGGCACCGGGCTCACTCGAATTCGAACCCGAGGTCGATGACGATGTTGCCGCGGTGAAGGGAAGAGCGCCCGGTGTGGGCGTTGTCGAATTGCCCGCAACCCCCGGGGGCGTCACGCATCCGGGCTCATTCATGGTCTGGGGCGTCACGCATGTTGCAGCACCAGCCGCGCCTGACGCCATGGCCAGTCCGGCCACTGCGAAACCTGTCGCCACCACAAGTCGCCTTGCCCACATCATGATCGCCTCTTCCTCGCAGGAAACCTGCGCTACCCCATCCAGCGTCGAACTCGCATTTTGCGGGTTCCCTGCTGCCTCACTCCATCATGCCGGGTAGAAATACCATTCGCAATAATCACCCACGGTGCGCAACCTCGCCACCACTCAGCGTGATCCTTCCGAATTCCCTCAAGCAGGCACCAGTTGACCGAACGTGCTGCACAGGCCAAAGGCCTCGATGATCAGGAAGGCGGCCACGATGACGAGGACGACCGGCAACTGCCAGCTCGGGCTGCGGCGAGCCATGGGGGCGGGCATGTACCAGGGTGGCAGGAGCCCGGGAGCTTCATTGAGGTACTCAGACAGCGGAACGGCGTCGACATCGAGGGGTGCGTCGGGATCCGCGGCCAAAGCCAACTCGGTGAGCTCGGCGTCGGTAAAGCCGACAGTGTCGCCCCCCCGTTCGACCGGTTCGCTCCACGCCGTCTGCTCCATTGTGTCGTCCACGGAGCACCCTCCTCTGCCGCGCCTATCCGGCTCAGCCCACCCAGACTACCGCTCGAGCCGACCGAAACCGATTCGAGAGGGGGGATCGACCGCAGGGGCCCGGCATCGTCGGGCGAGTCCGTGGAACTGGGCCGACTAGAGCAGATGGACCACCGACTCGAGCAGGACGATGGCCACCCCAACGGCCACCAGGGCGCCCACATAGAGAATCCGACGGCCGACCGATCGCTCCCCTCCCCCGGCGGTGCCCAGACCAACCACAGCCAGGGCGAGGACCCCCACCACATCGGCTATCACGAAGGCTGTCCCCACCTCCCACACATGAAGCCCGGCCAGCGTGAAGACGATGGTGGCCGGGATGGCGGCGGCCAGGATCGACCACGAGCCCAGGAGTTCGTCCCGTATGTCGGACCGCTTGAGGGCCATGTGTTGCCATGACCTGGTGGTGATGAGTCGGGAAAGGGCGTGGGCCAGCCAGATGGCTACGGCCCCCACCACCACCACACCGGCAGTGGTGAGGGCTCCGGGATTGGTCTCGAACGTGAGGCCGGCCAGGGCCACCAGGGTTGAGATCGTCCCGTACACATAGTCGGCCAACCAGTGGACCGACCGGCTCGGAGCGGATCGAGCCATGGTTTCGTCACCGGACGGGCGCTCGGCGCCCGGGGTCCCCTCCGGTCTGTCCGGCTCAGCCATGAGCCGATCGGGTGCTGGTCAGCGCCGGTCGTCCTTTCGGTCGTGCCTCGTCGGTGCAATGTGTACCAGAGCGTTGTAGGTAACCAGGGCGATCGCAACGTGGAGACACAGGAGGACGACAACCGCCTTGGTCGGGGCACCGTGGGCGAGGATCCAGAAGTCCGGCACGAACAGGGCCAGCGTGACCACGATGGCCATGCGGAAGAAGAGCCAGCGGGGCGTCGATGAGATCCGGGTGACGATGGGCCAAGCGATGCAAGCGATGACGACACCGATCACCGTGAGCCTGGCGTAGTCGTGGAACTGGAAGTGCACGTAACCCTTGGTGGACGGAAAGATCCGAGTCCCGAGCGCCACCAACAGGGCATCCGCCACCAGGGAACCGACGATCGACACGACCGTAGCGATGGCCCACTGCCACCAGGCCGGTTGGACAGGTTGGGGGGCGAAGTCGATGTGCACCACGGCCAGCATCTGGTCGATCAGCGTGTGATGCCGATTCGGGTCCGGAGGGGGCGCGACGGACATGTCAGAAAGATAGACGGACGACTCCGGTGCCAGAAAGGAGCTGTCGGCGGACCCGGCAGTCGCAGACTGTGTCGGTATTACCTGCGCAAAGGGTGGCCGACCGGATAGGCGACCCCAGCCGGCGTCGGGTCAGGCGGCGTTGGGTGGTGGGGGTGGCCGTTGGTTGCGCTGGCGGTTGTGCTGTCCGCAGAGGATGCGTCCATTCTCCTGGGTGGTGAGGCCACCTTGGGCGTAGGGCACGATGTGATCGACCTCGAGGTCGTGGCGGGACCCGTCACAGTAGGGATGGGTGCACTCCCTGTCCCTTATCTCGATGGCCCGACGGGTGGCCCCCATGAACAGGCGTGACTTGGTCCCCACCTCCACCCGGCCCGGCGGGGTGAATACGGCCCGTTCCAAGATGGCCTCGTCCAGCCAGGGCACGAGGGAGCCCGGCGTGATGACGAGGGAGCGGGACAGCTCGCAGACCCGCCCGGCCAAGGTCGGGTAGTCGACCAGCACGGTGAAGAGGGGAACGGGACGCCGTCCCCCGGCCGGGGCCGTCTTCGAACGGGTGGCCATCTCCACCAGGGCGTCGGCCCGGCGCTGGCTGGGGGTGCGGGGAAGATCGGCCGGGGTGGGCTCCCCTCCCCGTTCGGCCTTGGCCTCGGCCCAGTCGGCCTCGAACAGTCCCTGCTCGATGCGGGTGAGCTCGTCGGCCACGATGGCTCCCGAGATGGGGTCGAGGTTCATCTTCCCGAGCCAGGTCCCCTGGAAGCTCTCGGCCAGGTAGACGTCCCTTCGGTTACGGCCCTCCTCGGCGCTGGCCTCGGTGCCGTCGGGGTCGGCCAGCTGTTCCCAGTAGGCCAGGGCCCGGGTGAAGGGAGCGAAGGGCAAGGTGCGGGCCTGGTCGAGGAGGAGAGCCTCGTCCCGACTGAGGGCCTCTTCGGTGGCCGGTGAGCGCACCGAGAGGACGGCGTCCAGGTGATGGGCGGTGATCTCCCCGGCGGCCCAGGCCCGAGCGAACAGGGGGAGGTCGACCAGACCCCGGCCCCGGCGCACCACCCTGCGGGCCTGGGCCCGGGGCAGCCGGCACTGGACCGACAGCCAGGCCGAAGCGGTCAGGGCCCCGTCGAGCGCCCACTGTCCTGAAGCCTCGAAGGAGGCACTGGCCGCCGTCACCACGGCTTCCAGCTGAGCCAGGTGG
Source organism: uncultured Acidimicrobiales bacterium (assembly GCA_963824645.1). GTDB lineage: Bacteria > Actinomycetota > Acidimicrobiia > Acidimicrobiales > RAAP-2 > Bog-756. The sequence continues at coordinate 77,277 of CAWGQC010000003.1, read as the reverse complement.
CGGTGCAGTTCCTTGAGGGAGGGGCCGTCGGCCAACAGGGCCGGATCGCCACCGGCCAGGTCATCGATGGCTTCGGTCAGGACGCTCAGATCCATGCCCAATTCCACCACCGGGGTGTGACAGTGGAGCGGTCGGGAGGACAGCCGCTCGGGGCCGGAACCCGGGCCGGTCCTGGGGCGCTCCGGGTGCTCCGGGCCCCCCGGCCCCGGAACGCGCAGGAGTGTGGGTGAGGCGGGGGCACGGCTGGACAAAGCCGTATTAGTTATATATTATTAACTATTGTGGTTCTACAACAAACTGTCGAAGTAGTTCCGCCGCCGACCGAGTTGAGCCGCCGCCGGCGAATCGGAGTCTTGCTGATCTGTTCGATGAGCCTGCTCATCGTGGGGATCGACGTCACCATCGTCAATGTGGCCCTTCCTTCGATCGGGCACGACTTCGGCGCAACCGTGTCGGGCCTTCAGTGGACGGTGGATGCCTACACACTGGTACTGGCCAGCCTCCTGATGCTCTCTGGCTCAACGGCCGACCGCCTAGGACGGAAGCGGACCTTCGTCGCAGGCTTGATCGTCTTCTCTGCCGCCTCCCTACTTTGCAGCCTGGCCCCCAATCTGCCGGCCCTGGTCGTGTTCCGCATGATTCAGGCGGTGGGCGGATCCATGCTCAACCCGGTGGCCATGTCCATCATCACCAACACCTTCACTGATGCCAAAGAGCGGGCGCAGGCGGTCGGCGTCTGGGCCGCGGTGGTCGGTGTGAGCATGGCCTTGGGCCCGGTCATCGGCGGACTTCTGGTCGGCTCGGTGGGATGGCGATCGATCTTCTGGATCAACATTCCGGTCGGGCTGGTAGCCGTCGTACTGACCCTTCGATTCATCCCCGAGTCCCGAGCACCAAAGGCGCGGCGGGTCGACTGGATGGGCCAGCTCCTGGTGATAGTGCTCCTGGCCTCGCTGACCTACGGGATCATCGAGGCGCCCGAACACGGATGGGGTTCATCGGTCATCGTGAGTGCCTTTACGCTGGCCCTGCTGGCCCTGGTCGGGCTGATCGGCTGGGAACGCCGTCGTGACGAACCTCTCATCAACCTTCGCTTCTTCCGATCGGTACCCTTCTCCGGCGCCGCCATCATTGCCGTTGCGGCGTTCGCTACCCTGGGTGGCTTCCTCTTTCTCAACACGCTCTACCTGCAGGATGTCCGCGGCTTCTCCCCGCTCCGTGCCGGTCTCTGCACCCTGCCCATGGCCGTTATGACCATGGTCTTCCCGCCGATCTCGGGCCGAATTGTCGGCACCCGCGGGGCCCGTATCCCTTTGGTGATTGCTGGAACGGCGCTGACCATCAGCTGCGTGATGCTCAGTCATATCGGTGCCACCACTTCTCTGACCTGGTTGTTCGCCTCTTATGTGGTGTTCGGGATCGGCTTCGGATTCGTCAATGCACCGATCACCAACGCCGCCGTGTCCGGCATGCCCCGGGCCCAGGCGGGCGTCGCCTCGGCTATCGCCTCCACCTCCCGTCAGGTCGGGACGACGCTCGGCGTGGCCGTCGTCGGCGCGCTGATCACTGCCTCCCTCGGCGTTTCCCATGTGGTCGACACAGCTTCGGCAACCCATGCCGGCTGGTGGGTTCTGGCCGGTTGCGGGGTCGTGGTGCTCGTGGTCGGCCTGGCGGTGACCACGGCCTGGGCTCGACGGACGGCCGACGACACGGCGCGGGAGCTGAACCCCGAGTTCCTCGAGGGGCAGGTCCGATGACGATCGAAGGACAGGACCCGTGACGGTTGACCCGCAGAAGTCGTCGCCCACCGTCAGGCGGAAGTCGACGGCCACCGTCAAGGAGGTCAAGGAGAGCGATGCCGCCCGCAAGGCGTGGTCGATCATGTGCGACCTCGTCCTCGACAACGAACGGCGTCGCGAGGTGAGCGACGCACTGGGTCTCAGCTTCGGTCGGATCAAGGCCCTTCGGCGCATCGCCCGGTCGCCCATGACCATGGGGGAGCTGGCCACCGAACTCGGAATCGATGCCCCCTACGCCACGCTGGTCGTCGACGAGCTGGAGGGCGAGGGTTTGGTGGAGCGACGCCCCCACCCGACCGACCGGCGGGCCAAGCTGGTCGCCTGTTCGAGCCGAGGAGCCGCGGCCGCTCGCCGGGCCAACAAGATCCTGGGTCGGCCTCCGGCCGGACTGGTCGGGTTGTCGGGACCGGAGCTCGAGACACTGGCCCGGATCCTCGCATCGACCCGGACGTCGGCAGACCGGTAGCGCTACCCGGCGGGCGCCAACCCTCGAGAGGCTTCCCGAGAGCCGACGACTCGAGACCCATCCCACCCGCCGGGGGTCGGGTTGTTTACGAGCAGCCGCTGGTGGTGCCGCAACTGGCACACACGTAGCAGGATCCCGCTCGTTGCATGGCGTTCCCGCACTGGTAGCAGTAGGGAGCGTCTCGTGGTTCGGCTCGAGCCAGCGTCGCCGGCGCCGAATGGCGATCGACCGGGTCCGGCACGGTGGCCGGTGCGGACCCGGCAGCCGGCGGACCTTCGGCCACCTCGACGGCACTGGCGTCGATGACGGTGGCGACCACCGGATCGATCGCCTCCACCACCCCGGCTGACGGTGTGGCCGTCTCCTCGACGCCGGGAAGGGTGGGCTGCATGCGCTCGGAAGTGGAGAGCACCCCGAGCTCGGCCCTCTCTTCGATGGGCAGGTAGTCGACAGCCAGGCGCCGGAAGATGTAGTCGACCAGACTGGTAGCGATGCGCAGGTCGGGGTCGTCGGTGATGCCGGCCGGTTCGAAGCGCATGTTGGAGTATTTGCGCACGTAGGTGGACAGCGGAACACCATGCTGCAGTCCGAGACTCACCGAAATGGAGAAGGCGTCCATGATGCCAGCCAGGGTCGAGCCCTGCTTGGACACCTTCATGAACACTTCACCCGGGCGTCCGTCCTCGTATTCGCCGACCGTCACGTACCCCTCACAGTCGGCGACCCGGAAGGCGAAGGTGGACGAATTGCGACGACGGGGCAGGCGCTCTCGCACAGCACCGACGACGACCGTCTCGGCCACCCGGGTCTGCTCGTGGGCCAGCGCAGCTTCCAGACCGGCGATCTTCTCGTTGAGCTCTCGGGCATGAGCCTCGGCCTCCGAACCGGGAGGATCGTCATCTGAACCGCCTGACGCATCTGCCATCTTGGTGGTGGACAGAGGCTGGGCCACCTTGCAATTGTCACGGTAGACAGCGACAGCCTTGATGCCCATCCTCCAGGCGTCGATATGCAACTGCTCGACATCCTCGACGGTCACGTCTTCGGGAAGGTTGACCGTTTTGGAGATCGCACCCGAGATGAAGGGCTGGACGGCTCCCATCATGCGCACGTGGCCCAGGTAGTGGATCGTGTTGTCGCCCATCGAGCAGGCGAACACCGACAGGTGATCGGCCGACAGGTGGGGTGCACCGACGATTGATTTGTGCACGTCGATGTAGGCGATGATCTCGTCGACCTGATCGAGCGAGTATCCAAGCTGGATGAGAGCACGGGGAACGGTCTGGTTGACGATCGACATGGTGCCGCCACCCACCAGTTTCTTTGTCTTGACCAGACCCAAGTCGGGCTCGACACCGGTGGTGTCGCAGTCCATCAACAGGCCGATGGTGCCGGTCGGGGCCAACACACTGGCCTGCGAGTTGCGCACGCCGTAACTCTCGCCCAGTTCGACGGCGAGGTCCCAGGCCTCCTGGGCGGCGGACAGCAGGTCGGTGGGCACAGCCTCCTCGTCAATGCCGGCCACCGCATCACGGTGCATGCGGAGAACACCCAGCATGGGCTCGACGTTCTCGTGATAGCCGGCGAAGGGCCCCATGCGGGCCGCGGTGCGGGCGGAGGTGGCATAGGCGTGCCCGGTCATGAGGGCGGTGATAGCTCCGGCCCAGGCCCGACCCTGATCAGAGTCGTAGGGGAGACCCTGGGCCATGAGAAGGGCGCCGAGGTTGGCGTACCCGATTCCCAACTGCCGGAAGCGCCGAGAGTTCTCGGCGATCTTCTCGGTCGGGTAGTCGGCATTGCCCACGATGATCTCCTGCGCGGTGAAGACGACCTCCACCGCGCGGCGGAATCCCTCCACATCGAAGACGGAGTCGTCGTCGAGGAATTTCATCAGGTTGAAGCTGGCCAGATTGCACGCCGAGTTGTCGATGTGCATGTACTCCGAGCACGGGTTGGAACCGTTGATCCGGCCGGTGTTGGCCGCCGTGTGCCACCGGTTGATGGTCGAGTCGAACTGCATCCCGGGATCAGCACACTCCCAGGCCGCCTGGGCCACCTGGCGGAACAACTGGCGAGCGGGAACCCACCGGAGCGGCTCGCCGCCGCCTCGGGGCGTGAGGGCCCAGTCGTGGCCGGCGATGACAGCATCCATGAACTCGTCGGTGACCCGTATCGAGTTGTTGGCGTTCTGGTACTGGAGGCTGATGGCGTCCTTGCCGTCGAGGTCCATATCGAAGCCGGCGTCGCGGAGAACCCGGGCCTTGCGCTCCTCGATGGCCTTGCACCAGATGAAGTCTTCGATGTCGGGGTGGTCGGCATCGAGGATGACCATCTTGGCCGCCCTCCTCGTCTTGCCACCGGACTTGATCGTGCCGGCTGAGGAGTCGGCGCCCCGCATGAAGCTGACCGGTCCCGAGGCCGTCCCGCCGCCCTTCAGAAACTCCTTTGAGGACCGAATGCGGGAGAGGTTGACGCCCGCACCCGAACCGCCCTTGAAGATGATCCCCTCCTCCGTGTACCAGTTGAGGATGGAGTCCATGGTGTCCTCGACGGAGAGGATGAAGCAGGCCGAGCCCTGCTGAGGCACGCCGGCCACGCCGATGTTGAACCACACCGGCGAGTTGAAAGCGGCCATCTGGTGGACGACGAGGTGCTTCAGCTCGGCCCGGAAGGTCTCCGCCTCCTCGTCGTCGACGAAGTAGCCGTCCTTGATGCCCCACAGGGTGATCGTGTCGACCACCCGGTCGGCCACCTGCCGTAGCGACCATTCCCGTTCGTTGGTGTTCGGGGTTCCCCGGAAGTACTTCTGAGCCAGGATGTTGGTGGCGTTGAGGCTCCACGATTCCGGCACCTCTACGTCCAACTGTTCGAAGGCAACTGCCCCGTCCCGGTAGTTGGTGATCCGGGCATCGCGCCGCGCCCATACGACCTCGTCGTAGGGATGGATACCGGCGGTGGTGAAGTGGCGGCGGATACCGATGCCGACACGCTGTGGGGCAATGGCCATGCGTGGGTCCTCCTGGATTCGATTGCTGCTGGATTCGATTGCTGAGTGCGGGTGTCGTACGAAATGCGGTGGGTCTTTGAGATGCGATGTTTGAGATGCGGTGTCGAAAGAGCGGTGTTGGCACTATCGGTGTTGGCTGTGACACGGGTGTTGCTCTGACAAGTGCTGCCTTGACACGGGTGCGACTGTGGCAAAGGTGATGAGTAATCGGATACTGCGTGTTCATCGTCCGACGATCGATGGGGGATGTCTCTTCGAGCGAGATCAGCTCCGTCGTCAGCCTGTCCGCCACCGTCCTCGGAGCCCCCAGGATGCCCTCCCGCCCGAATGGTGTCGGATTCGGCCACTGTCCGAACTGGCTAACAGCGACTCTAGACCGCCAAACACAATATGTAGTGGTTCTCCTCCCCCGAGGTACGAGATAGTGGGTCTATTACAGCAGCGTAGTTACACCCCTGTCAACCAATTGACCGGGATTTCTCCACCGCCGACAACGGAGAACCAGCAGGTGGAGGCCCATTCGCGAAGGTTTGCAAATGATTGCTGAGCGCGAGCATGTCCCAGCCCGGGAGCGTATCGCTACAGTCCAGCCGTGACCTCCCCCTCGTCGGTGACAGTCGCCGTGGACGCCGGCACAACCGGGGTGCGAGCGCTGGTGGTCGACCGGTGGGGCCGGGTCGTCGACCAGGCCTACGCCGAGCTGACCACCTACTACCCCCAGCCCGGATGGGTCGAACAGGATGCGGGCGAGATCTGGGACAAGGTCCGTGCCACCCTCGACGAGGTCGGGGGACGGCTCAACCACCACGAGCGGGTGGTCCGGGCCATAGGCATCACCAATCAGCGCGAGACCGTGGTGGCCTGGGATCGGCGTAGCGGACAGCCGTCTCACCGCGCCATCGTCTGGCAGGACCGCAGAACGGCAGAGACCTGCGCCCAGATGACGGCCGACGGCCACCTCCCGCTGGTCCGTCAGCGGACCGGCCTGGTCCTCGACCCCTACTTCTCTGCCACCAAGATGAAGTGGCTGCTCGGTCCCGGCGGTATCTCGACCACCGGTCCGTCGGGAGGCCATCTGGCCCTGGGCACGGTCGACTCGTGGGTGTTGTGGAACCTGACCGGTGGGGTGGATGGTGGTCTGTTCGCCACCGACGCCAGCAACGCCGCCCGAACCCTGCTGTTCGACATCGTCGACCGGCGGTGGTCGGAGAAGCTCGGGTCGCTCTTCGGTGTCCCCCGGTCGGTTCTCCCCGAGGTACGGCCCAGCTGCGGACGGTTCGGCGTCCTCTCCCCTACCGCCCTGGGAGCCGATTCCCCCTTGTCCGGAGTGCCCATCAGTGGCATGGCCGGCGATCAACACGCCGCCCTGTTCGGGCAGTGCTGCTTCGACCCGGGGATGACCAAGGCCACGGTGGGAACGGGAACGTTCGTGCTGATGAACGCCGGGCCGCGCCCTCCTGCCCCGGTCGACGGGCTGGTGACCACCCTGGCCTGGGACTTGGGCACCACCGTCGACACCGATGGTCGATCACCGGTGGCCTACGCCCAGGAGGGCTCGGTGTTCGTATCCGGTGCCGGTGTCCAGTGGCTGCGCGACGGACTGGAGCTCATCGACAGTGCCGGGGCCCTCGAGCCCCTGGCCCGGACGGTGGAAACGAGTGACGGGGTGGTGGTGGTTCCGGCCTTCACCGGTCTCGGTAGCCCATTCTGGGATCCGGACGCCCGCGGCACCATCATCGGGCTCAGCCGGGGCATCGGCCGTGCCCACCTGGCCCGGGCCATGATCGAAGCCATGGGTTATCAGGTGCGTGACGTGGTCGACGCCATGAGGTCGACAGCCACGGCACCGACCGTCCTCCGTTTCGACGGCGGAGCGTCGGCCATGGACCTCCTTCTCCAGTCGGTGGCCGACCAGACCCGCCTCAACGTGATCCGGCCCTCCTCGGTCGAGACGACGGCCGTCGGGGCGGCCACGTTGGCGGGCCTGGCCGAAGGGGTATGGGGCTCGCTCGACGAGCTGGCCGGCCTGTGGACCGAGGAGGCCGCCTTCGCACCGGTGGAGGAGGCGACGGTGACCGACGCCGCCCATCGGGCCTGGCTCCTAGCCGTCGACCGGTCGCGTCACTGGTCGGGACCGGACGGCGGGCGCACCTCCGGCGAGAATGAGGTCAGCTCCTGAAGGCTCCTGTCGGCCAACTGGGCCATGGTCGAGACCCAGCGGCGCTCCCTTTCCCGGAGGACCGGGTCGGCCCGTCCCACCAACAGGATGAGTCCGGCGTGGTCCATACGAACCACGGCCAGCTCGGGCCCCTCGGTGGCCGCCGCCTCCAGGTCGAAGCCCTTGGGAACCTGCCCATCGGTGGCCAGTAACGCCGACGAATCGCCGTCGATGACCGAAGCGAAGGTGGCCACCAGGCTGAGGCGGACCCGGACAGCCAGAAGGGCGAGCAGAGCGGCGGCCGTTGTCTGCTCGAACAGCTCGTTGGCCACGTCGAGGAGCTCGGCATGTCGGTCGGGAATGGGGCCCTCGATGGCCCGGACCGATTCGATGGAGACGCCGTCGACCTCGAGAATCTCATCGCTGAGCAGCCCGATGAGATTGTCGGCCGGCAGGCCCACACCCAGCTCGTCGACGGCGATGCCTTGGTCTCGCTCCAGGATGTCGATGGAGACCACGTCCCCGCCCACCGAGCCGATACGGCTGGCCACGGCCCCGAGCGCCCCGGGCCGGTCGGCGAGATGCAGCCTGATCAGGTAATTGAACACTGGGTCAGGCTACGCAATCACTGTGTACGGACTGTTTCCGACTGATTACAACATCGGGTGAGCTGATCACCGTCATCCTTTGAGCTGATCCGGGCCGGATCGGGCACCCCGCTTGGCGTACTCGTCCACGTACTGCTGGCTCGACAACTGGGCGATCGACGTCATCAGCGCATCGGTCAGAGCCCGCAGCTGGTTTTGATCTTCGTCCTGGTCAGGAGGCCCGAGAGGCACCGGGGGGCCGAAGCGGATGGTCACCGACCTGAACGGGCGCATGAAATGGGACCCCGGCGGCTGGACCGCCCGTGTGCCGGCGATCCCCACCGGGATGAGAGGAATCCGACAGTGCTGGGCCAACCGGGCCGCTCCGGTATGTCCCCTGTGCAGACGGGCGTCGGGAGCCCTGGTTCCTTCCGGATAGATGCCGAGCAACCGGCCGCCCCGGAGGACCTCGGTGGCCGTGTCCAGAGCTCGCCGGGAGGCGTTGCCGCCCTCCCGACGCATGGGGATCTGGCCGGCGGCCCGGAAGAACCAGGCGGTGCGCCAATTGTCGAAATACTCGGCCTTGGCCACGTAGGTGACCCGGCGGCGAAGGACGAGGGGAAGGAAGAACGAGTCACAAAAGGACTGGTGATTGGCGGCCAGCACGGCCGCACCGTGTCGGGGGACGTTCTCACGACCTTCGACCTTGACCCGCCACAACAGGGTGAATACCGGGGTCAACAGCACCTTCAGTATCCAATAGGCCACGGGCAACGGTACCGCTGCCTGTGATGTACTGCACCGGTGACAACCGACATCTCCACCACCCGGCGAGCCTCGGACCCCACCTCGTGGACGGTCATGGGCCGCACCCTTTCCCTTCCCATCGAGGTGCGCCGGGCCGGCCAGTGGAGCGTGCAGTACCTCGTTCCGGCCGAGTCGGCCCAACGGCTGGTTGCCCCAACCGGATTGGAGGTCACCGGGCCTCTACCGGGCAAGGCATTGGTGGCTCTGGCCGCCTGCCGCTATGACGACACCGACCTCGACCCCTACCACGAGGTGGCCGTCAGCTTCGTGGTCCGACCCCACGACGCCCCCCGGAACCCTTCGGCCCTGCAGCGCAGCCGCGAGTTCGCCTCGGGGCAGGTGGGTGTCTACATCCACCGGCTCCCTGTCGACCAGGAGTTCACCTGTGCGGCGGGACGGGACATATGGGGCTTCCCCAAGTGGGTGACCGAGATCGACATCGATGAACCGCACATCCCCTCCCGACGGGCGGGCGGCGGTACCACCATCAGGTTGGTGGACGGCGGGGTCCACGTGCTCACGTTGACCATCGCCGGGGGCGGCCGGATCGTGCTGCCTGCGCAGGCACCCCCCAGCTACTCATTCGCTGACGGGGTGCTCCGGCGGACCACGTGGACGACCTCGGCCGAAGGCACCGCCGGCCGGGTGGGTGGCGCCTCCCTCGTCCTCGGCGACCATCCCATGGCCGACGAGCTGCGATCCCTCGGGCTACCCAAACGGGCCCTCCTGTCGTCATCGGCGGCCGTCATGCGGGCCGCCTTCGACGGCGCCGAGGTGGTCGAGCCGACGTCAGCGTGAACGGGGTCGAGGCAGACCTTCCCTCCCAGGCCGCACCGGATCCCCCGAAGGCGGCGGCCGATGCGTTGACCCGCGGGTGGGTGACCCGTAGCTTCTAGGCACTGTGGCCCGCCGACTCACCCCCAAAGGCATCCAGCGTCGTGCCGACCTCATGGACTACGCCGCCCGGCGCTTCGCCACCGACGGCTACCACGCCACCTCGGTGACCAGCATCGTCGAAGGTATCGGCGTGGGAAAAGGGGTGTTCTACTGGTACTTCGCCTCCAAGGACGAGCTGCTCACCGAGATCCTCACCGATGCTCTGGAGTCCATGCGCCAGGCCCAGCGGGAGGCCATCGCCGGTGAGCCGGATCCCGCCCGACGCATCGAGCAGGGCATCCGCTCCTCCCTGCACTGGCTGGCCGAACACCGGCACCTGTTCGCACTCATGGAAATCGCCCGGACCGAGGAGCGGTGGGCCACTCTCATCCGGTACGGGGACGCCCGCATCGTGGCCGACGCCCTGCCCCATGTGAGCGCCGGCATCACAGCCGGACTCCTGCGGGGGGAGGACCCGGTCATCCTCACCACGGCCATTCTCGGGGTCACCGCCCATCTGGCCCGCGTCCTCGTCCTCGACCAGGGCGACGACCCCGATCGGGTGGCCGAGGCGGCCATCGCGTTCTGTCGTCAGGGCTACCTTGCCACCGACAACACGTCCGTCACTCGTAGGATCGCATGATCCAGCCCCCCATTTACGATCCCCCGGCCCGCACAGCCGAGTCCTTCATCGAAGGCCTCCACTTCGGTGAGTCCCCACGCTGGCACGAAGGACGGCTGTGGTTCGTGGACTTCTACGACCGTACGGTGCAGTCAGCCGATGAAACGGGCGCGGCGCGGGTCGAGCTCGAGGTTCCCGGAGAGCCGGCCGGAATCGACTGGCTGCCCGACGGCCGGCTGCTGGTGGTATCCCGCAAGCTGCGCACCGTGCTGCGTGTGGAAGCCGATGGCCGACTGGTCGAACACGGAGATCTCAAACCGACCGCCACCTTCTACGGGAACGACATGGTGGTGGACGCCGACGGGCGCGCCTACGTGGGCAACTTCGGATTCGATCTCGACCGGTTCATCGAGGAGCAAGGAGCGGCGGCTCTGGTGGAAGAACCCGGTCCTCCCACCACCTCCCTGGTGCGCATCGACCCGGACGGTTCGGCCCACTGTGCCGCCGACGACCTCAACTTCCCCAATGGGACAGTGATCACACCGGACGGTAAGACGATGATCGTGGCCGAGACACTGGCCGGCCAGCTCACCGCCTTCGACGTCGGCCCCGACGGTGAGCTGAGCGGGCGCCGTATTTGGGCTTCGCTGTCGTGGTGCGCCCCTGACGGGATATGCCTCGATGCCGAAGGTCGGGTGTGGACGGCCAACGCTCTCACTTCCGAATGCCTCCTGGTCTCCGAGGGGGGCACCATCGTGGACCGGGTGCACACCACCCTGAACAGCTTCGCCTGCATGCTCGGCGGCGCCGACGGCCGGACGCTCTTCGTCATGACGGCACCGACCAGCACCGAATCAGTGGTCAGCGTCGACCGCAGCGCCGGCATCGAAAAGGCACGGGTCGACGTCGGTGGCGCCGGCCGGCCCTGATCAAGCGGCCCGGCGCACGCGGGTCAGCGCAAGCGGGTCAGGGCACGGCGCAGACTGCGAACTCCCTGGCCGATGCGCTGCTCGTTTTCGATGAGAGCGAACCGTACGTGGCCGTCGCCCCCCGGTCCGAACCCGACCCCGGGCGAGGTGGCCACATCGGCCTCCTTCACCAGGTATTTGGAGAACTCGAGCGATCCCATCTCCCGGTAGGGCTCGGGGATAGGGGCCCAAACGAACATCGTCCCCCGTGGCGGCGTGATCTCCCACCCGATGCGATTCAATCCGTCACACAGGGCATCCCGTCGGGCCTGGTAGGTCTCGTTGATCAACTTGGGGTAGTCGGGCACCTCGTTCATGGCCACGATGGCGGCGATCTGAATGGGTTGGAAGGTGCCGTAGTCGAGGTAGCTCTTGAGCTTGGTCAGCGCCTGCACGATGGCGGCGTTGCCCACCAGGAAACCGACCCGCCATCCGGCCATGGAGAACGACTTGGTCATGGTGTACAGCTCGACAGCCACATCCTTGGCCCCCGGAACCTGCAGGATCGACGGGGGTGTGTAACCGTCGAAGGCGATGTCGGCGTAGGCAAAGTCGTGGACGAGCACGATCTCGTGCTCACGGGCGAACTCCACGATGCGGGTCATGAAGGCCAGGTCGACACACTCGGTGGTCGGGTTGTGGGGGAAGGAGAGCACGATCACGCGTGGCTTGGGCCACGCTGACTCCCACGCCTCCATCAGGTTGTCGAAGAAAGCCTCTCCCGGACCGTCGCCGGTGGCGTCACCCATGGCGTCGAGACGTACATGGCGGACATCGGCCCCGGCGAACAGGGGCGCGTAGATGTGGATCGGATAGGACGGGGACGGCACCAGGGCGGTGTCACCCGGGCCGACCAGCACCCACATCAGGTGGGAGAGACCCTCCTTGGCCCCGATGGTGGTGACCACCTCGGTGTCGGGGTCGAGGTCGACACCGAACTTGCGCAGGTACAGGTTGGTGATGGCCTGACGGATCTTGGGTATTCCCCGACTGGCCGAGTAGCGGTGGTTACGCGGATTGCGGGCCGCCTCGGCCAGCTTCTCGACGGCGACATCGGGAGACGGCAGGTCGGGATTGCCGAAACCGAGATCGATGACGTCGCGGCCCTGCCGGCGTCCGATGTCCCGGAGCTCGTTGATGGTGGCGAAGACATAGGGCGGCAGACTGTTGATCCGACGGAACTCCATCACGCGAGGTTACCGCCCGCTTCAGGCCGCTCCGGGAACCTCCCAGACGTCGTCCGGTCAGGATGTGGCTCGAGCCGCCTCAACCACCATCTCGAGCGGATCGGGCCAGGCGCACACGGCCCAACTGGCCCCGGCGGCGGCCAGCTGCCCCAGCCGCTCGCCGGCCTCGGCCACCGTCCCGCCGATCGGCCCGGCCCAAGTCACCTCCAGGCCCGTCGCCGTCAGCTCGGCCACGGCCTGCGGTTCCACCTGCCAGAGGTTGACGGCCGCTCCGATCGGTCGGGCCAGGGCCACGTTGGCGGGACGGCCACCCCCCACCCAAACCGGAATACCCCTCTGACGCACGGCGGAGGCCACGGCGGCCATGCGGGCCCGACGTTGGTCAGCCGTCTCGAAAGGCAGCCCGTAGGCCTCGTTCTCGTCCCGGCTCAGACGGTCGCCGGTGCCGAGGCCGGCGATGAGGCGGCCGCCACTGATGGCGGCGAGGCTGCTCATCACGGCCACCAGGACCTGGTCGGGGACCAGTCCCACCCGGGCCACCAGGGTCCCGATGGCCACGGTGCGGGTGGAGGCGGCGACCGCACCCAACAGAGGGCCGGACGAGAGGGCCGGACGACCCGGCTGGCCCAGAGGCCACAGGTGATCGAAGCAGAAGACGCCGTCGATACCCAGCTCCTCCGCTCGACGGGCCTGGTGGAGAGCTCGGTCAGCGACGTCCTCGAAAGTGGGAAGAGTGATGCCGATCTTCACGACCGCCGCCCGGCTTGGGCCGGTGCGGTCACGCCTCCGACTCGGCCCGCGCCTTCAGTTCGTGCAGGGCGATGGCCATGATCCGGCTCTGCGCTCTCATCTTGATGAAGCCGGGGAGAGGCACCTTCATCTCCACTTCGAGGTGGTACGTGACCTCGGTCCCGCCGTCACCGCTGGGGGCGAAGACATACCGGCCGTCGAGCTTGGAGGTGATGTCACCGCGGGTCTGGACCCAGGACAGGACCTTGGGTGCCTCGTCGAAGTCATAGGCCAGCGTGTAGCTCGTGCTCCGACCGAAAGCGGCAGCCCGGAATGTCACCAATCGGGGCCGACCCTGGTCATCCAGCTCGTCGATGGTGACTTCCTTTATGTCCGCGGCCCACTGGGGATAGGCGCCGATATCGGCACTCACCTCGAAACAGCGCTCCGGCGTGGCCGCTACGACCATGCGCTCGGTGGCTTGTTCCGCCACGATCGGCCCTCCTCGTCGAATCGGTTGATGTGGGCTTTCACCTGCAGCCTTTCACCTCAGCTTTTCACGTCGGCGAACGACGCGGCCAGCCTAGGGGCGAGTTTGTCATAGTCGAAGGATGCCTCGGCACGGGCCCGGCCGGCCTCGGACATCCGGGCCTGCAGCTGGTCATCGTCGATCAGTCGCTCCAGGGCGGCGGCCACCGCGCCCACGTCGGTCGGACGGCCGACGACCAGACCGGTCACCCCGTCGACCACCGCGTCACCGGAGCCACCCGAGGCCCCGGCCACCTGGGGTATCCCCGCCGCCGCCGCCTCCAGGAACACGATCCCGAACCCCTCCTGCTCCAGACCGAACCAGCGGTTGCGGCAGGCCATGACGAAGACGTCGGCCGCCCCCACCAGAGCGGGAAGGCTCTCGTCACTCACGCCGCCCAGCATGCGCACCGGCGCACCCTGCTCCTTTATCCGGCCGGCCAGCCGTTCGGCGTCCCGGCCCCGCCCCCCGATAGCCACGGTCAGGCCGGGTAGGCGGGGAGCCAGACGGGCCGAAGCGTCGATCAACACGTCCATCCCCTTGCGGGGGACCAGGCGGCTGACACTGACCACCAACGGTCCTTCCGGAGGCAGTCCGAATTCGATCCGGGCTGCCGCTCGCTCCGGTTCCGACAGAGGTCGGAACCGGTCGAGGTCGACCCCCGGGGGTACCTCCACCACCGGCGGCATCCCGCCCCGACGCATGGCCCGCCGGGCCACGGAAGCGGGGTAGCCACCGGCCGACACCACCAGAACGCTGCGGCGCAGTACCTCGTCGACCAGGCGGCGGCCGCCGGGCAGGAGGGCGGGGACGGTGACTTCGGCCCCGTGGATCACTACGGCGTAGGGAAGATCGAGGCGCGGTCCGGCCAGCCCGAGGGGCAGGAGCGGGTCGAGAACCACCAGTTCGGCCCCGACCCGCCGCGCCATCCGGCCAATGTGCCTGATGGTCGCCGGGGTGGGCAGGAGGACTCGGTTGGGAAGGCGTTCGATGTGAAAGCCGCGGCTCTCCTGGAGTCGGTCGAAGGCGGCGGCGTCCGGGTGGGAGGTGGCCGTGAGGACGACGAAGGACTCAGGGTCCAGGCGACGCCACAGTTCCCACAGGTAGGCCTGGATGCCGCCGACCTTGGGAGGGAAGTCGTTGGTGACCAACAGGTGCTTCATCCCCCACCGTCCACCAGATCGGAACGGCCCAGCTCCCGGGCCGCCCACTGGGCGTGCTCGGCCAACAGGGGATCGTCGGTCCGGAGCCACCGGCGCAACACCTCCACGGTGGCCGGGTCGGAACCGTCACCTACGTTGCCCAGCGCCACCAGCGCGTTCCGTCGCAGGTAGCGCGGATCGCGGTCGGGGATGTACCAACGACCGTGGGCCGTCATCAAGTCGGCGTCGCTGGCGGTGAGGAGGGCCAGCAGGTCCACATGGGGCTGGCTGTCCACCTCCGGAGCGGGAGCGGGGGTCCTACGCTCGGCCACCCGGTTGATGGGGCAGACCCGCTGGCACTCGTCGCATCCGTAGATGCGGCCGCCCAACGCCCGACGGTACTGCTCGGGGAACGATCCGGTGGCCTGGACCAGCCAGGCCAGGCACCGGCGGGCGTCCAGTACCCCCGGGGCCACCAGGGCCCCGGTCGGGCAGGCGGTGAGGCAGCGGGAACAACTCCCGCACCCCTCGGCGTGGTCCGCCGGCCCCCCGGGGGCGCTGGGGGCCAGATCGGCATCGGTCACCACGGCACCCAGCACCACCCACGAGCCGGAACCGGGTACCAAGATCAGTGAATTCTTGCCGAACCAACCGATGCCGGCCCGGTGGGCGGCGGCCCGGTCGGTGAGGGCGTTGTCGTCGCACACCACGACAGTCCGCCAGCCGAGGCCACCGAGGTGGCCGGCCATGGCATCCAGACCGCGCCGCAGAGAGGCGTAGTGGTCGCGGCGGGCGTAGCCAGCCACAGATCCGGCAGGGCGCGACCGGGAACCGTCGTCGTCCGACCGGTGAGGTTGGTCAGGTTCGTCCGGTGCCTGACTTTCGTCCGGTTCGTGACGGCGGTAGTTCCATGCCCCCACGACCAGTGATCGGGCCCCGGGAAGGATGCGGGCCGGGTCGGTCGAACGCTCGGGGTTGCGATAGGTGAATTGCATGTCGCCACTCAGTCCGCGGCGTCGGCGCTCCAACAGGTGGGTACGGGTGTCCTCGAAGACCCCGGTGTCAGTGACTCCCACCGCCACGAGACCGGCGTTGCGTCCGATGGCGATCACGGCCTCTCGCAGCGGGTCGGCGCCGTCCTCCTGTGCGGCCCGACCGCGATGGGTGACAGATGACGGCACACCCCATGCTGGCACGGAGACCGACCTGGCCCGGACAGTCCGACTCCACGCCGTCCAGCCTGACCCGGCGATGGGGCCAGGGTGCTGCTCCCTGTGTTCAGCCCACCCTGACGGAGTGACGGACGCCCGGAACCAGGCCGGCCTGCTCGAGAAGCCGTACCGCCCGCGCTTCGGCCGCGTCGACCACCACGGCGTCCTCCGGGCGACGGTCAACGATGAAGGAGACCACGCAGTCGTCGCACACCGCCGTCTGTCGATGTTGGCAATCGCGGCAATCGATGGTGAAGGCGGCCGGTGTACCCGTGTGGTGACCCCCGTGCTTGTCGGAGAGAGTGACCGGTACGGCTGTGGGGACATGTTCCACGGTGGACAGAAGACGGTTCGGGGGATTGGGGTTATCGGCACGCATGTGGTTATCTCCTGATGTCGGCCATCCGGCAGTGGTTTCCATGTCGTCGACAGCTTGGAAGAAGGGTGTGACACCGGCCTCGGTCAGCTGATCGGTGCCGGTGACAACGACCAGAAGGGCCTGGCTCCGACCGCGCCCGCTCGCCCGGCCCCCGCCTGCGGTGTCGGGGTGGGCCGCCAACCGCGACTACAGTGCTGCTTGCCGATGGGACGAGGATTGGGACGATGCGAGCCTTTTCAGCGGGCTTGCCGGACAGACTTACGGGCTGTCCCTACGTTCGCTCACAGCTGCTTCAAAGCTTTGGGCACCAATTTCAGTACGTGAGCGGCCAGGTCGTGGTGTGATCGACGTACCCATCGACTGGCCCAGGTACCGCGTCCAGATCGCACGCCTGGCCCGCTACAGCGCATCCTCCATCGTCGCCTTTGGCGTGAGTGAGGCCGCCCTCCTCATTCTGTACGGCCGCGGCCTCCTGGATGCCACGGCGGCGGCCCTCGTCGCCAACCTGATGGGCACCGTCCCCTCGTACCTGATGAGCCGCTACTGGATCTGGAAAGAGGCACCGCGCACGCGGGTGGGACGCCAGGTGGTCATGTACTGGACCACTTCGATCGTGTGCATCGCCGGTACCAGCTTGGCCACAGGGGCGGTCGCCAATCTCGTTCCCCCCGGACACCCTTTCCATCTGGCCATCGCCGGGGCCGGCTTTCTGGTGGTGAGCGTCATCTTCTGGGTGGCCAAATTCGTGATCTACCAACGTGTGATCTTTCCGGTGGCCCCATCGGAAGAAAGCCACCGGTCGGAACCGACCGAGATGGAACCGGCAGCCATCAATCCGACAGCCATGGACTCGACAGCCATGGACTCGACAGCCATGGACTCGACAGCCATGGACTCGACAGTGGGTGACCCATCAATGGTGACCGGGTCGGTAGCAACGTCGGACAGAAGCATTCCGGTGGCCACCCGGCAAAGAAGTGCGTCACAAGTCTGAGCTACGTCACCCCACCAGGGTGTGGAGCGTGCAGCGCCATTGACCGACCTCAATCAGTAACCGGCGTCGGGGTCGACCAGACCCACCAACTCCTGGCCGGCGGCGAAGCGGGCCACGTTGGTGCGGATGCGCTCGGCCAGCAGCGGCATCACCATCTCGATGGTGTCGGCGGTGTGCGGAGTGATCAGGCAGTTGTCCAGATCCCACAACGGGTGGCCATCGGGCAGTGGCTCGGGATCGGTGACATCGAGAGCCGCACCGGCGATGGACTTTTCTCCCAGGGCGGTGACCAGAGCGTCAGTGTCGACGTGACGGCCCCGGGCCACGTTGACCAGCCATGCCTTCTCGTCCATCAGTCCGAGCTCGGCAGCACCGATGACGCGCTCGGTCGCCGGGGTGAGAGCCAGGGCCAGAATCACCACCAACGACCCGGGCAGTACATCGTGCAGGGAGGTGATCGACACCGTGCGGGTGGCGTTGGGCATCGGATCCGGACGCCGCCGGACGACAGTGGTCACGGCCCGGAAGGGAGCCAGCTGCTGGAGCAAGACGGTGGTGATGCCTCCCCCGCCCAGGATGGTCACGTTCTGGTCATAGAGACTGGTGCCAGCCGGTATGCCCCAGGACTTGGCCTCCACCCGGGCCGGCAGGTGCCGTAGGCCGGCCAGCGTCAGGGTCAGGGCATGCTCAGCCACCGGCTCGGCGTAAGAACCCTTGGCGCAGGTCCAGATCCGATCGTGGTCCAGCAGGCCGAATTCGGCCACCCGCTCGACCCCGGCGAAGGGCAGTTGCACCCAGCGCACGTCGGGGGCGACAGCCAACTGGTCGGCCAACCCTTTGACCCCGGTGGGATCCAGCCACACCAGAGCGTCGGGGGACTCGCCGATGTCGACCAGCGTGCCTCCCGCGGCCAGCACAGCCTCCGTGGCGAAAGGCGAGGGAAGAGGACCGACGGCAACGCGGGGGGCGACCATGGGATGGCACACTACCGATCCTCCGACCGCCACGACCAGGACGCGCCGTGGGGGCCCCACGGCGACCGGCCGGCCACCCGGTGGGGCACCTGATCACCCGATGGGATGGGGTGGAGCCCTTCCGTACGGTCCGCCTGTCGTCGTCGGAGGCCCGGCGGTTCGGCCAGAGGACAGGACGCCCCCACGGCAAGAGCTGGTGGCGTGGGCTCAGCGGATGGTGGCGGTGGCGACGGCGGCCGCGCCCTCCTTGGTCATCCAGTCACCGATGACCGACGTCGTCCAATCCGGTGCCTCCAGCATGGGAACGTGTCCGATGTCGCGGGCGATCTCGAAGCGCCAGCGCGGATGGGTGGCCGCCATCCGGTGGGCGGCCGCCAGGGGCACCAGCCGGTCCCGCTGACCGTGCATCAGTAGTGCCGGCTGTCGCAGTCCATCCAGATGTGTGGCGACGGCGCCGGGTCGGGCGATGATCATCGACAGCGAGCGCGCCGACGAAAGGTAAGCCCGGTCGGCGGCGACCCGGTCGACGCTGGCGGTGAGCTGTACATGGGCGTCCACCACCCGGGGGTCGACGCGGGCGGCGTCGACGCAACACACGCCGAGAACCCGCCGGACGGTCCGCTCGGCTGACGTACGACGCCGACGCTCGGCCAGATATCCCTCACCGAGCCCCGGAAGGGCACACAGGACGAAGTTGGCCAGCACCCGGGGATGGATGAGTCCGGGCCGGGCGGTGGGCAGGGCCGGATCGATGAGGACCAGGCCGGCCACCGACGCGGGCTCGACGGCCGCCTGCAGTGCGGCCACCAGACCTCCCATGGAATTGCCCACCACGATGGCGGGCCTGCCGTTCCCCACCGCGTCGAGGAACCCGCTGAGCAGCGCCCGGTGACCTTCGATCCCCGCCCTTCGCCTTCCGGCCGGCGTCCGTCCGTGGCCCACCAGGTCGAGGGCCAGCACCCGCGCCGTCCGACTGAGGGAAGGGCCCACCGCCAGCCAATTGAGGTGGGATCCGCCCAGGCCGTGGACACACACCACCAGGGGTCCATCCGAGGGGCCGCCGAAATCGAGGTAGTGGGTCGGTCCGTCGACGTCGACGGTCCGGGACCCGGTGCCGGCGGCCAGCGGGGTCATGGCCTGGTCACCGGTTGTCGCCTGAAGGGAAGTGCAGACCCCCTCCTCCGACCATCGGCCCCGACCGATCGGGCCACCGGGTGGTCACCGACTTGAGCCGGGTATTGAAGCGGACACCCTCCATGCCGTGCATGTGGGCGTCCCCGAACAGGGACTGCTTCCAGCCGCCGAACGAGTAGTAGGCCATAGGCACCGGTATGGCCACATTGATGCCGACCATTCCCACCTGCACCTCGCGCCGGAATCGGCGAGCGGCATACCCGTCACTGGTGAAGATGGCGGTGCCGTTGCCGTAGGGATTGGCGTTGACCACGGCAATGGCCTCGTCCAGATCCTCCACCCGCAGCACCGACAGCACCGGCCCGAAGATCTCGTCCCGGTAGACCCGCATGTCGGGGGTGACCCGGTCGACCAGGCTCGGCCCTAGGAAGAAGCCGTCGTCGCACCCGGACACCGTGATCCCCCGACCGTCGAGGACCACCTCGGCCCCTTCGGCCTCCGCCGACTCGAGGTAGCCGGCCACCCGGTCGCGGTGGGATCGGGTGATGAGCGGCCCCATGTCCGATCCGGGATCGGAGCCCGGTCCGGTGACCAGGGCTTCGGCCCGCCGGCGGAGGGCGTCGACCAGGGGGTCGCCGTCCCCCACGACCACCACGGCGGAGACAGCCATGCACCGCTCGCCCGCTGATCCGTATCCGGCGGCGATGAGGGCGTCGGCCGCCGTGTCGAGGTCGGCATCAGGCAGCACCACGGCATGGTTTTTGGCGCCGCCCAAGGCCTGGGTCCGCGCCCCCGATGCGGTCGCCCTCTCGAAGACGTGGCGGGCCACCGGCGTCGACCCGACGAAGGACACACCGGCAACGTCGGGGTGGTCGATGAGGGCATCCACGGCTGCGGCGTCGCCGTTCACCACGGTGAAGATGGCCTCGGGGAGCCCGGCTTTCCTCCACAGGTCGGCGATGAGCACAGAGGGGGACGGGTCGCGCTCGGACGGTTTGAGGATGAAGGCGTTTCCGCAGGCGATCGACACCGGGTACATCCACATGGGAACCATGACCGGAAAGTTGAAGGGGGTGATGCCGGCCACCACCCCGAGCGGTTGTCGCACCGACAGGGCATCGATCCCGTTGGACACGTCCTCCGAAAATTCGCCCTTCAGCAGGTGTGGGAGGCCACAGGCGAACTCGACCACCTCGAGGCCGCGGGCCACTTCCCCGCGGGCATCCTCGGTCACCTTGCCGTGCTCGGCGGTGATGAGTCGAGCCAGGTCCTCACGGTGGCGGTCGACCAGTTCGCGGAAGGCGAACAGGATGCGGGCCCGGACAGTGAGTGACGTGTCCCGCCACTCCTCCCAGGCGGTGGAAGCGGCCGCGACGGCCGCGTCCACGTCGGCGGCCGAGGCCAGCACCACCTCGGCCGTCTGTGCCCCCGTAGCCGGATCGAATACAGGAGTGGTGCGGGCGTCGGCCCCGTCGATCGAGGACCCGATCCTGTTCACGCCGGCGTCCTTCCCATCGCTCCATCCTGGCACCGTTCGGCAGCAGAACCGTTCGATGGAAGAATCGTCAGATGTCCGAGCCGACGGCCGCATCCACCGATCAGGTGGCCATGACCGAGCGGACCCGCCTCCGCCGGATCCCCGAGCAGGGGTCCTACCATCGCTCCGACATCAACGCTGTCCTCGATGCCGGCTTCATTTGTCATCTGGGTCTGGTGGTGGACGGCAGGCCCATGGTGGTACCCACCAACTACGCCCGGGCCGGCGACTCGGTGATTCTCCACGGCTCGGTGGCCAGCCGGAGCCTGCGGGCCGCCGCCGTTCCGGTGCCGGCGTGTGTGACCGTCACCCATGTGGACGGACTGGTACTGGCCCGTTCGGTGTTCGAGCACGCCGTCAACTATCGGTGCTGCATGATCTACGGCCAACTGGAAGTCCTCTCGGACCCCGACGAGAAGTTGGGCGGACTGCGGGCCCTGTCGGAGAAGGTGGCCCCGGGTCAGTGGGGTTACGTGCGGTCGCCCTCGACCAAGGAGCTGGCCGCCACCACCGTCCTGCGTATGGCCCTCGACGAGTGCTCGGTCAAGATTCGCCGGGGTCCACCGGACGACGGGGAGGGACCCGATGCCGGCCTGGGCGTATGGGCCGGTGAGATCCCCCTGCGCACCATCCGACTCGACCCGGTGCCCGACCCGGCCCTGGATGACGGGATCGCCGTGCCCCCTCATCTGTCGACGGGAGACCTGGCCCCCGGCTCGGTGCCCTGGCCGGACACGAAGGGATAGGACGGCAGAAGCGGGTAGGTATCGGCCGCCGGGTAGGCCGGTGGACAGCCCCCGCCGCCAGCTCCCGAGCCAGTCCCGCTACCGCCGACCATCAGTGCAGGACGTCGGCCAAGGGGACGGTGGCCAACCCGTGGGCGGCGGCCACCGGTTGGTAGACGACCGAGCCCTGGACGATATTGACGCCCTCGGCCAGGGCGGCATCCTCGACGGCGGCCTCCCGCCATCCGTGATTGGCGATCTCGAGAACGTAAGGGAGGGTGGCGTTGACCAATGCGTGGGTGGATGAGTGAGGCACCGCCCCGGGCATGTTGGCCACGCAGTAGAAGAGTGAGCCGTTGACCTCGAAGGTGGGATCGGAGTGGGTCGTCGGGTGGGTGGACTCGAAACAACCGCCCTGATCGACCGAGATGTCGACCAGTACCGAGCCGTCCCGCATGTCGGCCACCAGGTCGTCACTGACCAGCTTGGGCGCTTTGGCCCCCACCACCAAGACGGCGCCGATCACGATGTCGGCATCCACGCAGGTCTCCTCGATGGCATGGGTGCTGGAGGCCACCGTCTCCAGCGCGCCGCGGAAGTGATGGTCCACCTGGCGGAGACGCTCGAGGTTGCGGTCGAGGATATAGACATCGGCGTGCATCCCCACGGCCAGGGTGGCGGCGGCCATGCCGGCCACCCCCGCGCCCAGGATGACGATCCGGGCGCTGCGCACCCCGGGCACCCCGCACACCAGTACCCCGCCGCCGCCGCCCGGGCTCATCAGGTGGTGGGCGCCCATCAGCGGAGCCATCCGCCCGGCCACCTCGCTCATCGGAGTGAGCAGGGGCAGTGAGTTGTCGGCCAAGCGCACCGTTTCGTAGGCGATGGCCGTGTTGCCGGCGGCCAGTAGGGCATCGGTGCAGGCCCGGGAGGCGGCCAGATGGAGATAGGTGAAGAGGACCTGGTCCTTCCTGAGGCCGAGGAGCGGGTACTCCTGGGCAATCGGCTCCTTCACCCCGAGAACCATGTCGGACTCGGCCCAGATGTCGGCAGCCACCTCCACCAACTTGGCGCCGGTGGCCATGAAGTCGGCATCGGGGATCGACGAGCCGACCCCCGCATTGCGTTCGACGTAGACAGTGTGCCCGGCCGAGGTGAGCTCCCGCACCCCGGCTGGGGTTATGGCCACCCGGTACTCGTCCTGCTTGACCTCCTTGGGCACACCGATGATCACACCGGGGACCTCACTCGCCGATCTCGGTGTAGGCGATGGGCTTCTGCTTGAAGAAGTCGCCCTTGGTGGTGAAGCGAGCCAGGATGACCAGCGGCACGCCGAGGGCGAGGGTGATGATGTCGGCGTTGGCGCCACTCCATCCCGATGTCTTGATCACGTCACCGCCCACGAACAACAGGACAATCCCGCCGAGGAGGGGGAAGAGGATGCCGGTAAAGAAGAAGCGGGTGTCCTTGAAGGCCACTTTGCGATAGGCCCATGCGCAGGTGAGACCGGTGATCCCGTAGTAGAAGGCGATGAGAACACCGATGTCCAGGATCAGATTCTGGAAGACGTTGTTCACGGAGCTGACATTGCTGACCAGCACGATCCCGAGCAACGAGGCGAAGGCCAGAATGAGCGTGCCCACCATCGGAGTCTTGAGCTTGCCCTGGATGGTGGAGAACACACTGGGGAAGACCTGGTCCCGGGCCATCGACAAGGTGATCCGGGCGGAGGGGAGCAACGTGGTCTGCGTGGTGGCTACCGTCGAGGACAGTACCGCCACCAGCATCACGTAGCCGGCCCAGTGGCCGGCGGCCTGCTGGGCGAAGTAGAGGAGGATGGTGCTCTGGTGGACGTTCCACGCCTTGGCCGGTAGGAGCATCTGGGCGGCGATGATGTTGATGGCGAACACCAGCAAGAGGAGGAACATGGCGATGACCCCGGCCTGCCCCGGGATCTTGGTCCGGTTCTTGGACTCCTCGTTGAGGTTGGTGGCCGTATCCCAGCCCCAGAAGAAGAAGACGCCGAGGACCAGTCCGGCCGACAGGGCCGAAACCCCGCCGATGGACGCCGGGCTCAGCCACGACCAGTGGAAGCTGGTCGAGCCGGCGGGGTGCTTGACCGCCACTTTGATGATGCCCCAGAGCGAGAAGCCGATCACGGCGGTGTACTCGATAATGAGCAGAACCCATTGGAAGTTGGTGGTCCAGCGGATCCCCCAGATGCAGATGAATGTGATGAGAGCCAGCCAGAAGGCGGCGGCCACGGCGGCCGTGCCCACCGAGTTGGCGGTGGAGTTAGAGATCCAGCCCCACTCGTTGAATAACTGAAGCGTGTATTGGCCGGCCACGATGGGGGCGGACACACAGAAGATGACGCTGGTGGCCACCTGGACCCATCCGTTGAACCAACCGGCGAAAGGTGAGAGCAGTTTGGAAAGCCAGGCGTAGGACGCCCCGCAGTCGGGGTCGCGGCGGTTGAGGTGGAAGTAGGAGACGGCAATGAACAGGACGGGCACGAATGCGATCCAGATCATGGCCGGTCCGGCGTAACCGATGCCCGCCGTCAGGAAGAGCACGGCCATGGTGGCAGCCAGCGTGTAGGCCGGGGCCACCGAGGAGACCGCCACTACCGTCGAGTCGAACAGGTTCAGCGTGTCGGCCCGCAGCGCCGGCCCGGCCTGATCGGTCGGTACGGGGGCCCCGAAGGGACCCGGCACTTCCGGTGGCGTCCCACTGCCGTCAATGACATCGGTGCTCATGTGCTCTCCCTGGTTGGTCGCGCCCGCCGTGGCTGGGTGTCGAAGAGTGGCTAGGTAGCAGTGTGACTGGTCTGGAACAATTGCCCTCGTTGGTGCGTCGGTTGTTCAAGTGCCGATGTAGCTCATGACGTGCTTGATGCGGGTGTAGTCCTCGAATCCGTAAGAAGAAAGGTCCTTGCCGTAGCCCGACTGCTTGAAGCCGCCGTGGGGCATCTCGGCCACGATGACGATGTGGGTGTTGATCCACACGCAGCCGAAGTCGAGCGCCTTGGCCATACGCATGGCCCGCCCGTGGTTCTGGGTCCACACACTCGAAGCCAGCCCGTAGCGCACGCCGTTGGCCCAGGCGATGGCCTGCTCCTCGTCGGAGAACCGCTGGACGGTGATGGCGGGGCCGAACATCTCCTCCTGGATCATCTCGTCGTCCTGCTCGAGACCGGTGATCACCGAGGGGGCGAAGCAGAAGCCGCGCTGGCCCACCGGCCGGCCGCCGGTCACCACTTCGGCGTGGTCGGGGAGCCGATCGAAGAACCCCGACAGCCGGCTCAGCTGGTTGGCGTTGTTGAGGGGTCCGAAGTCGGCTTCGGCAACATCGAGGCCACCCACCGTCTGGGCCTCTGCTTGCTCGACCAGGGCGGCCACGAACTCGTCGTGGACCCGGGGCCCGGCCAACACCCGGGTGGCGGCGGTGCAGTCCTGGCCGGCGTTGAAGTAACCGCCGATGGCGATCCCCTCGGCGGCCGCGGCCACGTCGGCGTCGTCGAACACCACCACGGGAGCCTTGCCCCCGAGCTCCAGGTGGACCCGCTTGACCCCGGCCGAGGCGGCACTGGCCACCTCCATGCCGGCCCGCACACTGCCGGTCACCGACACCATGGCCGGGGTGGGGTGCTCCACCAACAGCCGACCGGTGTCGCGGTCGCCGCAGACCACGTTGAACACCCCGTCGGGCAGAAACTCGGACATGATCTCGGCCATCAAAACCGACGAGGCCGGGGTGGTGTCCGACGGCTTGAGCACCATGGCGTTGCCGGCAGCCAGTGCCGGACCCCACTTCCACACGGCCATCATCAGCGGATAGTTCCAGGGGGTGACCGCCGCGCATACTCCGATGGGCTCACGCCGGACCGACGAGGTGTGGTCTTTCATGTACTCGCCGGTGGCGTTGCCCTGAAGGTGGCGGGCGGCGCCGGCGAAGAAACGGATCTGGTCGACCATCGGGGGTATCTCCTCCGCCATGGTCACCGCCACCGGCTTCCCGGTGTTCTGTGTCTCCACCCGCACCAGATCGTCGGCCCGGGCCTCGATGGCATCGGCGATGCGGAAGAGGGCGAGACTGCGCTCGGACGGGGTGGCGTCCCGCCAGTCCGGAAAGGCCTCCGCCGCCGCCTGCATGGCGGCGTCGACGTCAGCCGGTCCCGACACCGGAGATTCGAGGTACTCCTCCCCGGTGCTCGGGTCGACCAGCATGGCGGTGGCCCCGTCCTTGGTGGGGACGTAGCGACCGCCCACGAAGTTCGACAACTGCCCTGCGGTGGAAGCGGACCCCGTATTTTGGTTGGTCACTCGTCCTCCCCGTGAGGCGTCGACGCTGGTCACGAGGGGCGCTGACGCACTCTGGAACGCCTCCCCGACGCTGTGCAAGGTCATAGTGGCCGACAACCGGCTCCAAGACAAGCTTTTTTTAACATCTTTTTCCGTCCACATACGAATTCGTTTGAATTTGTCCATGGATTCTGCTCGAACTGATATAACAGGCAGTGCGATGGTGACTTTCTCAACCCTGCGCTCCGGCCCTTTTGAGAACGGCCCGGCCGTCGGTTCGGGCGCCTGATCATGCCGTCCACGGTGCCGGCGCCCTCGGCCAACGGCCTCCTCGACACGGCCAACAAGGCCATCGTCGAGGAGCTGCAAAAGGACGGCCGACGCACCTACGGGTCCATCGCCGAAGCGGTCGGATTGTCGGAAGCCGCCGTCCGTCAGCGGGTGCAGAAGCTGCGCGAGGCCGGGGTCATGCAGATCGTGGCCGTCACCGATCCGCTCCAGGTCGGTTTCCGGAGCCAGGCCATGGTGGGGATCCGGGCCGACGGTGACGCCCGCCTGGTGGCCGAAAAGCTGGCCGAGGTTCCCGACATCGACTACGTGGTGATGTGCACCGGTTCGTTCGACATCCTGGTCGAACTGGTGTGTGAAGACGAAGACGCTCTTCTCGAGTTGCTCAACGGCACGGTGCGCTGCGTACCCGGTGTTCGTGAGACCGAGACGTTCATGTACCTGAAACTGACCAAACAGACCTATACCTGGGGGACGCGATGACCGATCGTTCCGACGAAGCACTGCAAGAGAGCGCCCACCGTAATTTGTGGATGCATTTCACCCGGATGTCCCCGAGCCAACCGGTCCCGATCATCGTCCGGGGTGAGGGCGTCTGGGTGTGGGACTCGCACGGCAAGCGCTACCTCGACGGCCTGTCCGGACTGTTCACCAGCCAGGTGGGCCACGGTCGGACCGAGCTGGCCGAAGCGGCCGCCCGGCAGGCCGGCACCCTGGCCTACTTCCCGGTGTGGAGCTACGCCCACCCCGACGGCCATCGAGCTGGCCGACCGCCTGGCCGAGCTCACCCCGGGCGACTGCAACCGCATCTTCTTCACGACGGGGGGCTCCGAGGCCGTGGAGTCGGCCTGGAAGCTCATCCGTCAGTACTTCGCCGTCACCGGCCAGCCCCAACGCAAGAAGGTCATCAGCCGCAACATCGCCTACCACGGGGCCACCATGGGGGCCCTTTCCATCACCGGGGTGGCCGACTTCCGGGCCCCCTTCGAGCCGCTCGTGCCCGGTGCGGTAAAGGTGCCCAACGCCAACTTCTACCGGGCCCCCTACTTCGCCGACGATCTCGACGCCTTCGGCCGGTGGGCGGCCGACGCCATCGAGCAGGCCATCCTCTTCGAAGGTCCCCAGACCGTGGCGGCGGTGTTCCTCGAGCCGGTACAGAACGCCGGGGGGTGCTTCCCTCCCCCACCCGGCTACTTCCAGCGGGTCCGTGAGATCTGCGACCGCTACGGGGTGCTGCTCGTCTCCGACGAGGTCATCTGCGCCTTCGGGCGGCTCGGCCACTGGTTCGGCGCCGAGCGCTACGACTACCGGCCCGACATCGTGACCATGGCCAAGGGATTGACCAGTGGCTACTCACCTCTCGGGGCCATGGCCGTGAGCGACCGGTTGGTGGAGCCCTTCCTGCAGGGCGAGACCTTCCTCCACGGGGTCACCTTCGGCGGCCACCCGGTGAGCGCGGCGGTGGCCCTGGCCAACATGGACGTGTTCGAGAAGGAAGGGCTGCTCGAGCACGTGCGGGCCAACGAGGGAGCCTTCAAGGCGTCGCTCGACTCGCTACGCGATCTGCCCATCGTGGGCGATGTCCGAGGGGCCGGCTACTTCTACGGGATCGAGTTGGTCAAGGACAAGGACACCCGTCAGACTTTCAACGACGACGAGTCCGAGCGACTCCTGCGGGGATTCCTGTCCGGTGCCCTGTACGAGGCGGGACTCATCTGCCGGGCCGACGACCGGGGCGATCCGGTTATCCAGTTGGCCCCGCCGCTCATCTGCGGCGAGGAGGAGTTCGCTTTCATCACCTCGGTTCTGCGCTCCGTCCTGACCGAGGCATGGAAGCAGATCTGACCGCTTCATCGGGAGACCACCCATCGGGACCCCACCCATCGGCTGAGCGCTTCCGAGAACTCTCACTGTGGTGGGACAGACTCCCCGGCCCACTCGAGCTGCGAGCGTCCCTCGGCGGTGACACAGACCTCGACGTGGCCGTGGTGGGTGGTGGCCTGACCGGTCTGTGGACCGCTTACTACCTGGCCGAGGCCGACCCCACACTGCGCATCGGTGTCATCGAGCGGGACGCCGTCGGATTCGGTGCGTCGGGACGGAACGGTGGCTGGTGCTCCGCCCTCTTCGCCGGTTCGGCCGATCGCCTCGACCGGCTGGGTGGCGCCGGGGCCGGGGCGGCCATGGCCCGGGCCATGCGGGACACGGTCGACGAGGTGGAGCGGGTGACCGGCGCCGAGCACATCGAATGTGACTACGCCCGGGGTGGGACCGTGGTTCTGGCCCGGACCAACGTGCAGCTGCAGCGGGCCCGCCACGAGGTGGCCACCGCCCGCGCCGCCGGGGAGGGCGAGGACCACCTGCGTCTGCTCTCGGCCGCCGAGGCCTCGGCCATGGTGGGGGCCACCGATGTCCTGGGTGGCACCTACACGCCCGATTGCGCCGCCCTCGATCCGGCCCGGTTGGTGCGCGGTCTGGCCGAGGTAGTCGAACGACGGGGGGTCTGCATCTTCGAGCAGACGGCTGCGGCGGCCGTCCGCCCGGGAGTGGTCACCACCGACCACGGTACGGTCCGGGCCTCCACCATCGTGCGGGCCACCGAGGGGTACACGGGCACGCTCCGGGGGGAAGAGCGGACCGTGGCCCCGGTCTACTCGTTGATGATCGCCACGGAACCTCTCGGCGAGGACTTCTGGGCCCACGCCGGCCTGCACGGACGGGCCACCTTCGCCGACCACCGCCATCTGGTCATCTACGGGCAGAGGACAGCCGATGGCCGGATGGCCTTCGGCGGGCGGGGGGCGCCGTACCACTTCGGGTCGGCCATCCGCCCCGAATTCGATGGCGATGCCAATGTGCACGAGGCCCTCCGACGCACCCTGGTCGAGCTGTTTCCGGCATTGGACGGGACCACCATCACCCACCGGTGGGGAGGTCCGCTCGGGGTCCCCCGTGACTGGATGCCGTCGGTCGGGCTCGACACGGCCAGTGGGTTGGGTTGGGCTGGCGGTTACGTCGGTGACGGCGTGTCGACCACCAATCTGGCCGGGCGCACTTTGCGTGATCTCATCCTGGACCGCCGCACCGAGCTGACCGGGCTGGCCTGGGTCGGCCACCGGTCGCGGCGGTGGGAACCCGAGCCCCTGCGCTACCTCGGGATCAACGCCGGGCTCCATCTGGCGGTGCGGGCCGACGCCTCCGAGCAGAGGACGGGTCGCCCCACCTGGTACGCCCGTGCTCTCGGTCGGGTCCTCGGCGGCTGAGCTCGGTTGGTCCGGCTGTCGGCATCCGACCGCCGGGGGTCGGACCGCCACGCGTCAACCGGCGCCTGAAAGCGGCAGCGTGAAAGCGGCGTCAGCCGGCGCCGTGGAAAGGAGCGTGCAGGGCGAAGATCCCGCCGTCCAATGACAACAGCCAGTAACCGCCGGAGGCAGCGTCAGCGCTCATCCCGCCCACCGGGGCGTTGAGGCTCGTACCGGCCGGCGAGCCGTAGAAGTGGGCCGAGCCGAACGAGAAGACACCGCCGTCGGCGGCCACCTCCCAGTAACCCTGTCCCGTTGGGGCGGCCGTGATGCCGACCACCGGAGCGACCAGATCGAGATCGGCGGTCGACCCCTGGAAGGGAGCACCAAAGGCAAAGATCCCTCCGTCCTTGGACACTTCCCAGTAGCCCCCGGTAACCGGGTCGGCGGCGATGCCCACCACCGGCTGGACGAGAGCCGCACCACCCATCGATCCGTAGAAGCGGGCGTCGCCGAAGGCGAACACCCCGCCGTCGGAGCCCACCAGCCAGTAGCCCCTGCCGTCGGGAGTGGCAGCCAGGCCGACCACTGGGGCGTTGAGTTGGGTGCCGCCCATCGATCCGTAGAACTGGGCGTCGCCGAAGGCGAACACCCCGCCGTCGGAGGCCACCAGCCAGTAGCCCTTGCCGTCCGGAGTGGACACCACCTGCTCGATGGGCGCTTCCAGACCAAAGGCTCGGGCCGAGCCGTAGTTACCCGCCCTGCCGTGGGTGGCGACGGCCCCCTGGGCGTTGGCCAGCCAGTAACCGGATCCTTGCGGCGTGGGGGCGATGCTCACGACCGGCGCAGCCAGGTTGCCCACGGCGTGGAACCGGGGACCGGCGCTGGCCGACACTTCATTGGAGGCCGGCGAAGATCCCACCCCGTTGATGGCCTCGACAGTGAAGTAATAAGTGGCGCCGGGCATCAGGTCGGTGACCAGATAAGAGGTTCCCGTCACCGGCGAAAGGCCGTTGGCCGGCAAGGCGTACTCGCTTCCCGAGGATGTACCGACATAGACGTTGTAGCCGGACACCGGCGACGTTCCTTCGTCGGTCGGTGGCGACCACGAGACCCGCGACGCCATGTTGGCCGATGTGGCGCGGAGGGCAACGGGGGCGGCCGGCGCGGCCACGGTCAACGGTCCGGTGGCCACCGGTGCCGGATCGGACAGCGACTCCGGTGCGAGCAACAACGGGTCGACGGCCGTGCTCAGGCTGGGATCGGGAACGGGCGCCGCCGCGCTGTTCGGGTCCGCGACCGACTTGGCCTTTGACTTGGACGCCGGCTTGGTGGTTGTCGTGGTGGTCGACTTGGCCGGGGTTTTGGTGGTGTGGGTGTGATGGCCCGTCGTGGTGGTCTTGGCTTTGGCCTTGGCCGCCTTGGCTCGCTCCTTGGCCTGGGTGGCAGCCTCCTTGCTGGCCGCCTTGCTGGCCGCCTTCTCACCGGCGGTCTGTTTGCCGGAGCCCGACCCCGACCCCGAATCCGAATCCGAATCCGAGCTGTCACCCGATCCGGTGTTGATCTGCGAATTGGGGTTGGAGAACCCTTCGTTGACGGCGGCAGTGGGCTTGGTGCTGTTCGATCCGGAAGCGCCAGCGACGAGAACGATACCGACCACGAGGACCACCACAACGCCGACGGTGCCGGCCGCCACCACCCGCGCCTGCTTGCCGGGCATGGACCCTTCGCCCACCAGCCACAACAACCATTGTTTGAGCGCTTGCGCCCAGCTCTTCATCGAACGGCCCCTTTATGGCGACATCGACACCCGACAAAGTGATTCGATGACCCGAACGTGGCCGCCCCGGCGGTGAACAACGACATTCCCCTCCTGATGGCACGGACAACCCACGCCCAGCAGGTCAAGTATAGCCATGGGCAGGGCCCGACTCACGGTCGGCGAGAGTTTTTCAGGCCTCGGATCACCCCTTTGAGGGGCGGCACGACCACCGTCTGCGTGATCGGCAGTCAGGCAGGATCGATCACCCGGTTGTCCTCGTCGACCACCACCACCGTCGGGTGATGGGACGGAACCTCGGTCTCGTCGACGTCCACGTAGGTCACGATGATCACACGGTCGCCCACCTGGGCCAGGCGGGCCGCGGCACCGTTGAGGCAGATCTGTCCCTCGTTGCCCTCGATGGCGTAGGTCTCGAAACGCGCCCCGTTCATCAGGTTGTACACCGAGACCTGCTCGTCGGCAACGATGTCGGCCGCCTTCATCAGCATGGGGTCGATGGAGATGGACCCGATGTAGTTGAGATCGGCGTCGGTCACCCGGGCCCGATGGATCTTTCCGTTCAGCATCCTTCGTCGCATTCGGCCTCTCCTTCCCTCGGTCGTCTCTCGGTGCTTCCCTCGGTCGTTCCCGGGATTCCCTCGGTCGTTCCCGGGATCAGTCTTCCCCGGTATTCGATCCGGTCCGGATGGGCTGTCGGGAGCCAGTCGTTACCCGTTTGGCTTCACTCGGCCCCTATGCAGGCCTGCCACGCACCGCTTCTACCCCGGTGATGCTAATCGGCGTTTCTCGTCTCGCCGCCGCCGGTAGGCATACCGGAGCACGGCCCGGTAACCACCCGTCAGGACGATGGCGGCGGCCCGTCGTTCAAGGTGCCAACTCAATGTGTCGAAGGAAGACCAGGTGATTCACGAGGGCCAGGACTCCGGAATGGCAAGCACAGAGATCACGACAGCCATCAACAACAGCGCGGTCACGCCCTGGTCGCTGGATGGCACCATGTCGGCTGATCGAGTCCGACCGTCCAACCCGGTGCTGAGTCCCACCCTTCTGGCCTACGTCATGGCCCCCCTGGCCCTACTGACCATCCTCTTGCTGATGCGGGAGGGCGTGGTCGTGCACGAACCGGTATGGGTCTGGGTGCTGGTCTTCGTGGGCGTGCTGGGATCGTCCCGGTTGGTCGACAACCTCTCTACCGCCTACCCCTCACCCGCCCTTCTCCAGGTGCGGGTGGCCGTCGCCGCCGCCGGGGTCACCACCGTCATCTATCTCACCGGATGGGGTCCGGTCCTCCTCGAGGCCTTCGCTCTCCTGGCTCTCGAAAATGTGGCCTACGGCGGGTCGCGGGTGTGGCGGATCACCGCCTTTTGGAGCCTGCTCGGGATCCTGGCCGGGCAGGTGGCCATCGGGCAGGGCTGGGCGCCATCCCGCATATCCGTCTACGAAGCCAATGCCGTGGCCATCATGGGTGCCTTCGTCCTGTTCTTCATCATCCGGATGGCCGGGGCCACCATGGAGCAGAAGGAAGAGGCCGAGTCATCGATGAGTCTGAGCGAGGATCGATTCCGCTCACTCATCCACAATTCGACCGATGCCACCATCGTGGTGGGTGACGGCGGCCTGTGCCTGTTCGTCAGTCCGGCCATCACCCAGCTGTCGGGGTGGGAGCCGGGCGAGATGATGGGTCGGATGGCCACCGACTTCGTCCATCCTGACGACCGGCACCGCCTGGCCGGTCGACTCGGAGCGCAGTTCGAGAAGTCGCCGGACACCGTCCTCGTCCAGTTCCGCATGGTCCGCAAGGACGGCGGATGGCGCGACGTCGAAGCAGTGGTCACCGACCAGCGGGACCGTCCGGCCGTGGCCGGCTACGTGGCCAACGTGCGTGATATCACCGAGCGCAAAGAGTTTGAGGCTCTGCTGGCTCACCGCGCCCTGCACGACCCGCTCACCGGACTGGCCAATCGCCAGCTCATCCTGGACCGCGCCGAGCAGATGCTGGTGCGGGCCCGACGCTCGTGCGATCCGGTGGCCGTGCTCTTCATCGACCTCGACAACTTCAAGGACGCCAACGACTCGCTGGGGCACGAGGCCGGTGACCATCTGCTGCAGGCGGTGGCCAGTCGATTTTCGGCCATGCTCCGGGCCAGTGACACCATCGGTCGCCTGGGCGGTGACGAGTTCGTCGTCCTGACCGAGGGTGCCTCGTTGGCCGGAGGACCGTCCATGGTGGCCGAACGTATCCGCGAGGTACTGCGGAAGCCCTTTCAAATCGAGGGCTATGAGGGCCTGCCCATCACCGTCACCGCCAGCATCGGGATCGCCACCGGCGACCGTGCCAACGCCCAGGAACTGCTGCGCGACGCCGACATCGCCCTCTACCGGGCCAAGGGCAAGGGCAGGGACTGCTACGCGGTGTTCGAGCCAGCCATGCAATCGGACGCCCTCGATCGTCTCGAGCTCAAGTCCGATCTCGACTCGGCGTTGGCCAAGGGGCAGTTCTTCTTGCTCTACCAGCCGATCTTCGATCTCGACAGTATCCGGATCAGGGGGGTGGAAGCCCTCATCCGCTGGAGACATCCCACCCGTGGCGTCATCCCACCGGACGAATTCATTCCTGTCCTCGAGGACAGCGGGATGATCGTGGACGTCGGTCACTGGGTACTGCAGGAGGCGTGTGCCCAGGCCGCCGAATGGCATCGCCTCGGGCACCGCACCACCATGTCGGTCAACGTATCGATGCGTCAACTGGAGACGGACATCCTGGTCGATCATGTGACCCTGGCCCTCCGGAACAGTGGACTCGAGCCTGGTTTCTTGACCGTCGAAGTCACCGAGTCCACCCTCATGCGGGACGCCGCCGCCACCGTCTCAAGGCTCCGGACACTCAAGAACATCGGCGTGATGATCGCCATCGACGACTTCGGGACCGGCTACTCCTCGCTGGCTTACCTGCGCCAGTTTCCAGTGGATGTACTCAAGATCGATCGTTCCTTCGTGGCCGAGATGGACGGCTCGTCGGACTCCGGCGCCCTCATCCACACCCTGGTGGAACTGGGCCGGTCGCTCGGACTGGTCACGTTGGCCGAGGGCATCGAAGAACCCAGTCAGTTGGAGATCCTGCGCAGCGAGCAGTGCGACAGCGGACAGGGATTCATCTTTTCGCGGCCCGTCGAACCGGCGGCCATCGAAGCTCTGCTGGGCCAGCTGACCGACAGCCAGCCGGTCGACAGCCTTTCGGCCGACCGCACCACCGCCGATCTCGGCTGAGCGCGCCGTTCGTGCACCACCGGTGCCGATCGGGCACGCTGTGGAGGTGACTCTTCAGAAAGCTCTGGTTCTCGCCCCCATGACCCTCGAGTTGCGACCGCTGGTCAAACGGCTGGGTGCTCGGTCCTCCACCGTCGAAGGAGCAGTCGTCTTCACCGCTCGCCAGGGCGGCATCGATGTGCTGGTCTCCCAGATCGGTGTGGGGCCCTCGGCGGCCCGCGCCTCCACCGCGCGGTTGCTGGATCGGGTCCAGGTCGATCACGTGGTGGTGAGCGGGATCGCCGGGGGAATCGATCCCGATTCGGTCATCGGCGGAGTGGTCGTCCCTGACACGGTGGTGGACGTGTCCAGCGGACGGACCTACCGAATGTCCCCACTGGGTGCTCTCCCCCAGTCGGGCACCGTGGGAACCGTCGACGAGTTCATCACTGATCCGGTGCGGTTGGCCGGCCTGGTCCAGGACGGAGTGGTGGCCCTCGAGATGGAGTCGAGCGGCGTGGGCGATGTGTGCGAAGCCCGGGGGGTGCCCTGGAGCGTGGTGCGGGTCATCAGTGACCGACCCGATGACGAGCTGGCCGATGACGCGGTGATGGACGCGCTCCGGCCGGATGGTTCGGTCAACGTGCTCGCCGCCTTGAAGGCCATGGCCCTCAAACCCAGTCGGATCCCCGGCTTCGTGCAGCTGGGCCGCGATGCATCGATGGCGGCGCGCAAGGCGGCAGACACCACGCTGGCGGCGCTGCGGTGATCGGGCGCCCATCGGGAACGGCTTGGTGAGCTTTCCCTCCGCTCCTTTCCCGCCGCGTACCGGGTTGAGGGGGATGGTGAACGCGGCCGATCAATTGGCTTCCATGGCCGGCCTCTCCCTACTGGACGAGGGGGGAACGGCAGCCGACGCCGCCGTCGGCGCGGCGGCCGTCATGGCCGTCACCAGTCCCCACCTGTGCGGAATGGGCGGTGACGTACTGGCCATGGTCAGCCCGCCGGGGGTGCCGCCGCTGGCGTTACTGGGCGTGGGCCGGGCGGGCTCCGGTGTGGACGCGGCCACCATGCGGGCCCAGGGCCATGTCGTCATGCCCTTCCGCGGTGACGTCCGCAGCGTCACCGTGCCCGGCGCCGTCGACGGATGGCTCGCCCTCCACGGCCGCTTCGGGCGCCTTCCCCTCGAGAGCGTGCTGGCCCCGGCCGTCCAACTGGCCGAAGAGGGATTCGTCGCCTCACTCCTTCTGGCTCTGTCCAGCCATCTCGTCCACGACGTGCCCGGGGCCGAGCAGCTGTGTAACGGCGGCCCCCTGCAACCGGGGGCCCGTGTCCGCCTACCCGGGGTGGCCCGGGCTCTGCGAGCGGTGGGACGCCACGGTCGGGAGGGCCATTACGGCGGAGCCTTCGGCCAGGCACTGGTCGAGTCGAGCCACGGGGTCATCGTGCCGGCCGACCTCGACACGGACGCCGCCGAATGGTGCCAGCCCCTCGCCATCAGGGCCTGGGACCACGACTTGTGGACGGTCCCGCCGCCGTCGCAGGGATACCTCACCCTTCTCAGCTCGTGGATCGCCGAGCAGACAGGGCTCGGACCCGACCCCTCCGATCCGCAATGGGCTCATCTGGTGGTCGAGGCGTCCCGTCGGGCAGGCCACGATCGCCCGGCCGTTCTCCACGAGGAGGCCGACGGCTCGGCCCTCATCTCCGAACAACGGCTGCGCCGTTCGACTGAGAACGATGACCCCCTTTGGACTCCGCCTCCGCCGGAAGGCGGTGGCCCCGCCGCTCGCTCGCTCCCCCGGTTGGGCGACGGCGATACCACCCATCTGTGCGCCATCGACGCCGGCGGGCTGGGCATCTCGCTGACCCAGTCGAACGCGCTCGACTTCGGCTCCCATCTGGTGGCCGGAACGACGGGCATCTTCCTCCACAACCGGGGGGTGGGTTTCTCCCTGGTCGAGGGGCACCCGGCCGAGCTGGCCCCGGGCCGGCGCCCTCCGCACACATTGTCCCCGTTGCTGGCGACGGCGGCGGACGGGTCGCTCTCCCACCTGGTCGGGGCCATGGGCGGTGATGCACAACCGCAGATCCTCCTGCAGGTGCTGGCCCGCATGTTGCGATGCGGGCAGGACCCCGCCACCGCGGTGGCCGCGGCCCGGCTGGCCCTGGATGCACCCTCGGCCGGACCCTTCCGTCTGTGGTGGGGCCACGATCTCACCGTCAACGTCGAGTCCCACGCACCGTCGGCCTGGAAGGAAGGCCTGGCCGAGCGGGGCCACCGCGTACGGATGATCGGCGCTTTCGATCCGGTTGCCGTCGGTTGTGCTCAGATCATCTCGGTGAGGCCCGAAACGGCGACCACCGCCCACCACTACGTGGGGGCGGCCGATCCCCGCAGCCCCGAAGGGGGAACGGCGGGCCGCTGACCCGGAACAGGATCAACCCGTCGACGACGGGCTGACGGCGGGGTGGGGCGCCAGATACTGCTCGACGGCGGTGGCGATGCCCCGGGCTATGACCGACTGGCCGCTGCTGCTGGCGGCAATGGTTCCCTCGAAGGGGTCGGTGATGTAGAGCGGCTCGATGACCACGCCCGGCATCTGGCTGGGGGTACTGAAATAACCGGACATGGCCGGTCCGATGAGCATGAGATGGTTGTAGTCGGCCGCTTCCTCAGCCAGACCACCCGAGGCGGCGCTACCGTCCAGCGATCCGAATCCGGAGTCGGACTGGACTCCGTCGTTGGGAATGCCCAAACCCTGGGCGTTGAGACCAGACAACACGTCGTTCTGTACGAGGTCGGCCAGCCGCAGGTTGTCGGCGGCGAACGGACGGTCGGCGTCGTAGACGGTGACGCTCCCGGCATCCTGGGGAGAACCCCCGGCGTTGTAATAGACGCCCACCAATACCTGCGCCTTGGCATCGTCGGCACATTGAGCGCGGGCGGCCACGTCGTCATGGGCCCCCTGGAGGGACAGGACCCCACCGGACAGATCGGCCGAGCCCAAGCGCAAGACGGTCGACGAACCGGTACGGGAGACGACCACCCGATAGCCGTCAGACCGGAGCATGGCCATCACATCGAGCTCGACGGGGAGCGTCTCGTGTGCTTCGTAGATGGTGGCCCCCGACTCGGTGGTCCCTACTCCTCCCGGGTCCATCCCTCCGTGCCCGGCGTCCAGAAAGACAGTGGCGCCCCGATCGCCCTGGGTCGGCGGGTAGGCGACGCAGGATCCGGTGGCAAAGAGGGATGGGTCGAGCGACTGTCCCCCGGCCGTGCCTCCCAGGTGGACGGCGGCCAGGGCTCCGGTGCGGGCCACGACCAGGGCTCCGGCCACCACCAGCACGACGAGCACGACCAGCCGTCGACCGCGACGTCGACCGCGGCGTCGGGAACGGCGGCGCCCGGTAGACGGCTCTGTCGAGGGATGCTTCGGGGTCACGCAGACGGTTCCTTCATGATCCGGTGTGACCGGGCCCTTGGCCCATCGGTCGGAATGTCAGGTGCGTCGTGCCGCAAACCACGGAATGTGGCGGGCGCGCAGTGAATGGTAGTGAAATCGGACCATCAATTCGAGCGCGCGCTACGAGCCGGAAGGGGTGGATCCACCGGAGGCGACCTCCGTCGACCGGTCGTTGCTGCCACTCGGAGAGGCGGGATTGCTACGCTCCTAGCCCATGACGGACCGCGGTCGAGTCGAGCGCGCTCCGGTTTCCTCCGCCGCCGACGGTCGCCGCTCGACTCCCAACGAGCAGGGCCTGCTCGCCCTCGGCGACTTGATCTACCAGGACCGAGAACAGTCCCCGGGTGCCGTCTCGGTGGAGACGCCTCCCGTCGAATCACGGTCGAAGGACGAAAACGGTCGAGTGGCCAACCAGGAGGGACTGGCGGCGCTGGCCGAGTCGATGCGCCAAGCCGAGGCTCGTCCCGCCCGTCACTCGGCCCATGGCCGGAAGGGCCGTCGCAGGGTCTGGCGCGGCGCGGTCATCGGCCTGGTCGTCCTGCTGGTGGTGGTGGCCGGTGGTGCCGGCTACGCCTACTACCTGGCCCACGGATTCAACCGGATCAACGTCAAGGGGCTCAACCAGGCCCTCAATTCCGGTAAGGAAGCCGGGACCGAGAACATCCTGATGGTCGGGTCGACCTCCCGCTGTGCACTCAAGGTCCAGAATCCTGCCTATGGGTTGTGCTCCGAGGGCGTCAACGGGGTCAACAGCGACGTCATCATGATCCTGCACGTCGACCCGGCCCACCACCGGTTGGCCATTCTCTCCCTCCCCCGCGACCTGTTCGTACCCAACGCCCGCAGTGACGGACCCAACAAGATCGATGCCGGCCTCTATCAAGGCATCAGCCAGGTGGTAGCAGCCGTTCAAGAGGATTTCGGCATACCGATCCAGCACACGGTCTCTCTCAACTTCGATCAGTTCGCCAACGTGGTCGATGCTCTGGGCGGGATCAACATGTCCTTTCCGATGTCCGTGTTCGACGCCGAGTCCGGTCTCAACGTTCAGGCGGCTTCCTGTGTCCACCTCAACGGAACCCAGGCACTCGAGGTGGTGCGGGCCCGCCACCTTCAATACCAGTCGGCGGGGATCACGACCCCCTATGCCGACTACTGGCCACAGGAGACACTCAGCGATCTCGCCCGTATCCGACGCGACCATGAATTCCTACGGGTACTGGGAGCGGCGGTGGCCAAACAGGGATTGGGCAATCCGATCACCGACGTCAATTTGGTCAACTCGGTCAAGTCGGACCTCAGCTTCGACCAGTCATGGTCGGTGGGCGACATGGCCGACCTGGTTCTGGACTTTCACTCGGTCAGCGTCAACTCGGTGCCCCAACTGACACTGCCGGTCTCGGTGGTCACCGACCCCAACGGCGCCGGTGGAGGCCTCATGTACCAGGGGGCCAGCTACGGCGATGCCGAGTTTCCGGCCGGGAGCCAGGACCAGAGCGCCATCGACCAGTTGCTGGGCATCGACCTCAAGACGGACTCGATGACCGGAAAGCCCCTACCGGCGCCACCGACGGTCACCGTTTCCGTGATGAACGGCTCGGGTGCCTACAACCAGGCGACGGATACCGCCTCCGCCTTGACCGCCCTGGGATTCCATTCGGTCGGCATCGGGGACAGCCCGCCGGTGGGTGACGTATCGGAGACCGTCGTCTACTACCGATCCACGTCAGCGGCCGATGAAGCTGCGGCTGAAGCGGTCACCCGGTCGTTGAGCGGTGCGGTGGTCATGGCCTACAACCCGAGCATGGTCACCGACGGCGCCCAGGTCACCGTGGTGACCGGCAGCCAGTTCGCCGTCAACCCGCCGCCAGCGCCATCCACTGCCTCCGGCGCCGGGGCCACGGTGGGCACTGCTCCGGCCACCACGGCCACCACGGCACCGGCTGCGGCCGCGACGACCACTGCGCCGACGACCCCGGACATCGAGCCACCGTCGCCCACCACATCCAACCTCGAACCATGGGACCCGCGGGCCTGCCACCCGGGAGCGTCCCCGACGGCCCCGGTTCCCAACCAGGTCTGACCGGCCCGTGGGGTCAGCCGTTGCGGCGGGCCACGATGTAGGCCCTCGCTGACGGGTACTCATGGGACAGCGGCTCCCGCCGTCGGAGCTGCTCGATGCGAAAACGCTGTCCGTCCAACTGCTGACGGAGCTCCTCTTCACGGTAGAAGGTGCCCCCCAGCGGCTCGACCGGATGTCCGAGGAATTCGTCCATGACGATCTCACCCTGGCCCAGGTGGGCGGCGATGACCAACATCCCGTCAGGGACCAGAACCCTATGGAGCTCGCCGAGCATCGGGCTCAGAGCCGATCGGGGCAGGTGCTGGATGGCGTAGAAGCTCACCACGGCAGAGCAGGTGCCCGAGGCGAAGGGAAGGCGTTGCATGTCGCCCCCCACCCAGGCGGCGGTGGTGATCCTCTGCGCCGCCAGTCGGAGCATGCCCATCGACACATCGACACCGATCACAGCGACACCGCCGGTCGACAGGTAGTCGGCAACTTCGCCGGGCCCACAACCAAGGTCGAGGACGAGTCCGCTCCCCCCGTTGCCGCCGTTGCCGTCCACGACCCGGTCCAGAACGGAACGATCGAGTGGAAGCGCGTCCAGATCGCCACCGAAGGCGGCGACATAGTCGTCGGCGGCGACGTCGTAGGCAGCCCCCACCTGGTGCGGGTCGAACGGTCCGGTCACGGAGCTCGGGGTCACAACCACCATGATGCCCAAGCCGGCAGGGTACCGGGATCAGCGA
Source organism: uncultured Acidimicrobiales bacterium (assembly GCA_963824645.1). Taxonomy (GTDB): domain Bacteria; phylum Actinomycetota; class Acidimicrobiia; order Acidimicrobiales; family RAAP-2; genus Bog-756. Next base: position 36,305 of record CAWGQC010000003.1, on the reverse strand, counting down.
CCGGCCAAGAGAAGGACGATCAACCCCTCCGGGTAGAGTCGGCCAGGACGACCGACGTCCGCCGCCGGTACGAAAGGAGTGCAGATGCCGAGGATAGAGCCGATCCCTCTCGAGGCCCTGGCCGACGAGCCCCGCCGCATCATCGAAGAAGGGGTGGCCAACGGCACCTACGCCACTCCGGTGCCTCTGCAGATCTTCGCCTACCGCACCCAGCAGATCCTGATGACCAACGCCGCACGGGGCGCCTGGGGCCAGCAGAGCCTTCTCGGCGGCCGGATCCTGGAACTGATCCGGATCCGGAGTGCGCAGTTGGGCGAGTGTCAGCCATGCATGCAGTCGCGCAAACACGATTCGATCACCGACGAGGACGTGGCCTGCCTGGTTACACCCGGTGGCGCACTCACCCATCAAGAGCGGATGGCGGTGGAGTTCCTCGACCTCCTGTCGGCCGATCACGACGCCATCGACGACGACTTCTACCGGGAACTGGGCGAGGTGTTCACTGCCGCCCAGATCATCGAACTGGGCTTCACCTGCGCCAATTCCATGGGTCTCCACCGCTTCATTCATACCCTCGACGTCTTCGGGAAGAGTCCACCGGTGATCCCCTACGATCCCGCCCAGGTCGACACCGCCCGGACTGAAATAGACAATCAGGCGTCGGCATGAGCCAGACCGTCTTCGTGACCGGCGCCACCGGGTTGGCCGGCGCCAACGTGTGCAAGCTCCTCCTCGAACGAGGAGACCGTGTGCAGGCTCTGGCCAGGGCCGGAGCCGACACCGCTCCGCTAGTGGCTTTGGGTGTCGACGTCACCGAGGGCGATGTCACCGACAGCCAGGCGGTGCTGCAGGCGGCCACCGGGGCCGATGCCGCCGTGCACTGCGCGGCCCTGCTGGGAGGGGCGAGCCAGAACCTGGCCGACTTCCAAGCGGTGAACGTGGACGGGACCCGATACGTTCTCGACGCCGCCGAGGCGTTGGGCATGCGCCGGGTGGTGGCCGTCAGCACCGGAACGTTCTTCGATACCGCCGGCGGTCTGGCCCGTGAGGATGCGCCGGTGTCGAAGAGTCCGAGCTCGGACCCCTACACCCTCACCAAAATGGCTGCCTTCGAAGACGCCTCGGCTCGGGCCGCAGCCGGTCAGGACGTCGTCACCACCCACCCCGGCGCCATCTTCGGACCGTCGCCGGTGGTGAGCAACGCCATCGGCATCACCAGCTTCAACCGGGTCCTGATTTCGGCGCTGCGGGGCCGGCTGACCCGATATCTGCAGTTTCCGGTCAGCTGGGTGTTCGCCGACGACGTGGCCCGGGGCTGCGTGCTGGCCCTGGACCGTGGGGTGTCGGGCGAGCGCTACATGCTCGACGGGCGCCCCGAAGACGTGACCAGCGTGGCCCAAGCGGGCAGCCTCATCTGCGCTCTGGCCGGACTCGAGCACCGGGTAGAAGACGTCGAACCGTCCGACGATCCGGAGCTGGTTCGGGTATTCGGCCCCACCCTGGTGGCTATCGCCTCCAAAAGCGCGGCCGAGCGGCCGTCGCGGCTCCCCCTCACCGAATCGAAGACGTACAAGAGACTGGGATACGACCCGATCACCCTCGAAGACGGGTTCCGACGCACCATCGGCTGGCTCCGCGAGATCGGCAAGATCAGCTGACCCGACGCCGGACCTCCGCTTCGTGACATACTGACGGCGTGTGGCGGGTCACCTTTGCCGATTTGGTCTATCGCTATCGCCAGTTCCTGATCGCTGTACTCGGGGCTGGCGTAGTCCTGGCTATGGCCATCCTGCTGGCTGGTCTGGCCAACGGCTTCAGCGCCGAGTTACAGGCGACGGTGGGAGGGGTGGGGGCCCAACGGTGGGTACTGGCCGAAAGCGCCCATGGCCGCATCGCCTCTCTCGGAGTCTTCTCCCAGGCGGCAACCGCTCTCATCGCTCACACACCCGGGGTGAGCGAAGCCAGCCCCATCGCCGTCATTCCCCAGCAGGTGGCCAACGTCAACGGGAAGACCACGACCATCAACGTCTTCGGGGTGCAGCCCGGTGGCCTCGGTGATCCGGTGGCCACCTCGGGTCGGGGGCTGACAGGCTCCGGCCAGGTGGTGACCGACACCAAGGTGGGGGCGGCGGTCGGGTCGACCATCACCGTTGGTACCAAGCGTTTCCTGGTCGTCGGAAACATAGAAAACAGGACCATTCTGGGTGGTGGGCCTGTCCTCTACATCACTCTGCCCGATGCCCAGGCACTGGCCTTGGGCGGTAGGCCCCTGGTGACGGCGGTGGTTACCCAAGGGGTTCCCCAAAGCGTGCCCGAGGGCCTGAGCATCTATACCAACCAGCAGGTCGAAGCCAATACGCTGTCTGCTCTGTCTACAGCCGTCTCGTCCATCAACAACACCAAGTACCTCATGTACGCGGTAGCAGCCATCATTATCGCCGCTCTCCTCTACGTGTCGGCCCTGCAGCGGGTGCGCGACTTTGCCGTCCTCAAGGCGTTGGGCTCCTCGTCCCTGGCCTTGTTCGGCAGCCTGGCCACCCAGGCCGTAGTCATCACGCTGATTGCCGCCGCCTTTGCCATCCTCATATCCAACTTCATGCACGGCCTTTTCGCCCAACCGGTGGCTGTTCCTAGCAGTGCTTACGCCACCCTGCCGGCGGTAGCCATCATCGTGGGCCTCCTCTCCAGTCTGGTGGCTCTACGACGGGCGACGGCCGCCGACCCGGCTAGCGCCTTCGGCTGACGACCATGAGCATCCTCCAGGTCACCGACCTCACCGTCGAGTTCGCTTCGGGGGGCTACAACATCCGCCCTCTGGACGGTCTCTCCTTCGGCAGCGAGGACGGCGAGCTGGTAGTGCTCCTCGGGCCGTCAGGATGCGGCAAGACCACCCTTCTGTCCTGCCTGGCCGGCCTGCTTCGGCCCACCTCCGGATCGATTACCTTCCGCGACGAATCGATCACCGATCTGCGTGGACCGACCCTCTCGCACTACCGCCGACACACTGTCGGGGTGGTCTTCCAGGCCTTCAATCTGATCCCCAGTCTCAGTGCACGAAGCAATGTGATGGTTCCTCTTAGCTTGGCCCGGGTCGGACGGTCCGAAGCCGGCGAACGGGCCGCCAAACTCCTCGACCTGGTCGGTCTGGACGAGCGAGCCCACCACCGCCCCGACCAGATGTCGGGAGGACAGCAGCAGCGGGTGGCCATCGCCCGCGCCCTGGTGCAGGATCCCCCCCTGGTGCTGGCCGACGAGCCCACAGCCCATCTCGACTACATCCAGGTGGAGGGAATTCTACGGCTGCTGCGCGAACTGGCGGCGCCGGGGCGCCTGGTGGTGGTGGCCACCCACGACGAGAGGATCACCCAGCTGGCTGACAAGGTGATCGAGTTGCAGCCCCACCTGCCCGAGGCCCAACGGGAGCCTCACGACGTCACCCTGGCCGCCGGTGAGATCCTCTTCCGCCAGGGCGATGCCAGCGACGTGGTCTACATCGTGCAGTCCGGCGAGGTCGAGGTCTATCGGGAGCGAGACGACGGCAGCGACGAGCGCCTCGCCGTCGTCACTCCCGGCAGCTACTTCGGCGAGCTCGGGCCCATGCTCAACATGCCCCGGAGCGCATCGGTACGCGCCCTGTCCCCCACCGTCCTCACCGGATGCTCGGTCCAACAATTCCGGGCCATGCACCCCAGCTCGCGGACGGCCGAGGTGGCCGACGCCGCCGACGCCAACATCTGAGGACGCCGATCACGCCCGATCACGCCCGATCACGCCCGGGGACCCCAGGCGCGCCGGTCCCCGGGGACCGGCACACGGCATCACACCTGGAGCAGGATGGCGGTCACCGCTCGACAAGTCTGATGCAGACACTATAACCCTATTATTCAGCTAGGACAAGTGGGTTATACATCCTGGTTCTGGTCGAGCACGGCCAGCAGACGGCGGGGGGCCACCGTCCGGTAGGCCTCCTCACACAGCATCTCCACCTCGTCCCACAGCACCGGACCGTCGAGTCGCACCCCCAACCACCCCCGCGAGCCCACATAGGGTGGGCGGAAGAAGCGCTCGGGATGGTGGGCCACGAAGTCGTGCTGGACACCGGGCGGAGCGGCACACCACAAGTGCGGAGCCATCCGGTCGTGGTGACCGTTCGACCAGAGCATGACGAATTGCTTGCCGACAGAGAAGGCCGGGGCACCATGGCTGCGTTTCTCGGTCACCTCGGGCAGGGCCAGGCAGATCTTCCGGACCCGCTGCTCGACGCTCTTTCCGGCCACCGTTCCACAGTAGGGGGCGCCGCCCCGGTCGGCCTGAGCAAACCGGTCCCGAATTAAACCGGAATTGAAGCCCGAATTGAAGTCAGCATCCGGGCTGGTCGAAGATGCAGGTGTCATCGGCAACGGCAATCAGTCCTACCGGGGGAGAGGTGTGATGCCCAAGCAGTCGCGGCGGAGCCGCGAGGAATTGCGGGACCTGCTCCTCGATGTGGGCCGCTCCGTCCTGCAGGATGAGGGGCTGGGGGCACTGACCTTCAAGAGGGTGTTCGATCGGCTGGACGAGACCCGCGGGATCCGACTCACCAATGCCTCTGTGATCAGGAGAGTATGGAGGGACCAGGCCGACTTCCGGGCCGATGTACTGGTGGCCGTCGCTCTGGCCGAAAACGAGAACGAGGTCGATCGCACGTTGCAGGCGGTCGGAGGCCTCCTGGATGAGGTCGACCTGTCCACTCCCGAGGCACGACAGCTGACCATGCGCGAGCTGTGCCGGCTCGGGGGGGCGGCCAATCTCCAGGTCATGAGGGACTCGACCAACTGGCCGGTGTGGATCGGCGCCTGGGGACTGGCCTCCTCCAATGAGGCCGAGGACTATCGGGAACGGATCGAGCGTGCGGTGGTAGCCGGCTACGACGCCTTCAACGAACGGATCGAAGAGGTCTACGTGGCCATGACCACCTACGTCGGCTACCGACTGCGCCAGCCGCTCACTCTCCGTCAGTTCACCGTCGCCGCCGACTCGTTGGGGCAGGGCTGCGGTCTACGGGACCGTTTCGACAGCACCCACATGGACGGAATCCTGCTTCCCACCGGCCATCAGGGCGCACTACAGGAGTGGACCTTGTTTGCCATCGGTTTCCACGCTCTGGTCACCCAGTTCTTCGAGCTCGACCCCGACTGGCAAGGAAACGCCCGGGCCGGATGACCCCGCAGCCCGGTGGTTAAAAAGCGTGGCACCATGGGGACCGCCGACCAGGTGGCGCACCAATGCGACCTCCTGACGAGAGGAGAGCCAGCAGTGCCAGATGGTGAAGACCCGCAAGACACCGGCCCGATCCAGTCGAGGGACGATGGACAGCTCCATTTCACACCGGAAAGCGCGGCTTCGACGTTTCCGGTGACGGCTCCCGTCGACGCCACGCCTCTCGACGAGGACGAGCCGGAGGGGACGATTCCCCCCAGCCCTCTACGGGCCATGAAGGATCGGCGTCACGAACTGTGGCCCCACCTGTTCGGACACCCTGATCGCATCCGGAGCTGTATAGGTACCGGCGATGCCGCTGTGTACGCCATCGACGACGGCAAGCGGCACTGCATGATCGGTCGCCGGGTCGGGCAGACGACGGATGGATGCGTCTACAGCCTGACCGCCCGGGTCACCAAGGAGACCTACCAGTCTTTGGCCTCCGGTGCCATCGATGCCCAACAAGCCTTCCTCAACAGCACTGAGGCGGGGTTGACCGGCACGGTCGAGGAACCGGGGATCTCCAACGTATTCGATGTCGACTTCTATCCCCATGCGGATGACATCCCCCGTGAATATCTTCCGCCCGCCCCGTTCATCCAGTTCGCCCAGGACCTCCCCACCGCCGACCGCTGAGCTCAGTGCCGGGGGTCGAGCACCCGTTTGAAGCCGACGTGACTGGGCTCGAAATTGAGCCGCCGGTAGAACCGGTGCGCCTCCGTCCGGCGCCGGTCAGACGTCAACTGGATCCGGAAACAACCGGCCTTTTGGGCCAGGTCGACGGCCGCCTCGACCAGGCGTTCACCTATCCGGTTGGACCGGAAGTCCGGGTGAACGTGCAAGGACTCGATCTCGGCGCAAAGACCCCCCTGGCGTTGGAAATGACGGAAGATGACCACCTGACCCATCCCGACGACCTCCCCGTCCAGCTCGGCGACCAGGAGATGATTTCTGGGTGTCGCCTCGATGTCGACCAGGGCCGCCCTATAGGTGTCCTCATTGGCGGGGTCCTCTTTCCCCTCGACCAGGGCCCCGCGTCGCAGCAGTTCGATCATCCGGGGCACGTCGGACAGTTGGGCCGATCGGATCGTCACTCCATCCACGCCAGGCAGTATCGCAGTCCGCTCGGCCGGCCGGAGTGGGAGTGACGCTGCCGGTTCGGACCGTCCAGCCGAACCAGTAGCGAGCAACTGTCTCCCCGCCGGCCGTCTCGACAGGTGAGTCGACGACGCCTCCGCATTCTTTGATGACCGTGGCCGAACCGATGTTCTCCTGGTGGCAGACAACCAGGACACGGCGGATTCCCAGGCTTGGGGCCCGATGGACGCTCTGGACCAGAATCACCGTTGCCGTGCCTTTCTGTCGCTCGGCCGAGACGACGGCAAACCCGATGTGTCAGAAAGGGTGATACGTCCTCGTGGTCAGCGGGCGAGTGTGAGCTCACCCATGTACCAACATTGGTGCTGCCGCCAACAGGCCCATCCCGCCCCACTCCCATCCGGCGCGGTGCCGACCTCGCCGCCGGCATGGGCCATGCTCTGAGCATGCCGATTTCGATCGACAGCTCGATGAAGGGCATCGACTGGGAGCGGGCCAAGTCCGACCTGGCGGCCGACGACTTCGACAACGGACGGTCGGCCGACGCCCTGCGTCGATCCTTTCGGCATTCTCAGCACGTGGTCTTCGCCCGAGACGGCGATCATCTGGTCGGTATGGCCAGGCTGCTGTCCGACGGGGTGGGCAACGCCTACCTTCTCGACGTTTGGACTGCGTCGGCCTATCGCCGACGGGGAATCGGCTCACAGATGGTGCGGTTTCTCGCTGCACTGGTTCCCGGTCAGCACATCGGGCTGCAGACCGACGATGCCCAGTCCTTCTACGCCCAACTCGGATTCAGCCATCAGCCTGCTTTCATGTCACGGGTGGTGGGCTCGTGGCTCGATAAGAACGGGGAACCCCTGAACAGCTGAGACGGGGGCCGACCTGCTCAGGTCAGCGACAGGCGAAGCAAGGGAAGGGACCTGCCGGGTATCGAGTCTGAGTCGACAAAACCGATCTGCACCGCTCCCATGTACTGGTAGAACGGGGCGGCAAACGGGTCCGATTCGATGCGAACGGCGGACCAACCCCGTTGCCGGGCTGACAGGCAGGCATGGCGGAGGAGTTCTGCCCCGAGACCGGTACCAATCCACGGCGGATCGACGAAGAGCATCGAGATCTCACCGTCATCATCGCTGGCCCCGGCCAAGACGTAGAAGCCCCGGACCACCCCCGCCGTTCCATCCTCGGCCAGCGTGACCCGGCCTCGGACGGCCTGGTCCGGATCCACCGTGAGCTCACGACGACAACCGTTCATGAAATCGTCGTCGTAGCCCCAGTGCCGCTTGGAGCGCATGGCGAGATCACTCAACAGCGGTGCTTCCGCCGGCGTGGCCAGTCTGAGGATCACGCCGAAATTGTGCCAGAGTGCCCCGACTTCCGTGCCCCGACGCCGGGCGGCTACGTCGCGGGCCCGACGACGGTCCGTTCCCGCCCCCGATGCCAAGATGTCGTGGCAGGCGGTCCCCCTTGCCGGCCACCGGTCCATTGGTAGAGAACATGCTCCAGCTCAATGAGGTACCCATCATCCAAGCTCCCATGTCGGGAGGGCCGGGCACGTCGGCTTTGACTGCTGCCGTCTCCTGGTCGGGCGCTTTCGGCTTCATCGCCGCCGGATATCTGAACCTCGACGCACTGGGCCAGATGATCACCACCACCCGTTCACTGGTCGGTGGGCACTTCGGCGTCAATCTGTTCGTCCCCTCGGCCCCCGGGGACCAGGCAGAAGTGGCCCGCTATGCAGCCACCTTGCAGTCGGAGGCGGACCGTCTGGGTGTCGCCCTCGGTGATCCCCGGTGGGACGACGACGACTTTGAAGCCAAGTTGGACGTGGTCGAATCAGCCCACCTGCCCATGGTCAGCTTCACCTTCGGCTGCCCGACCCCATCGGTGGTCGACCGGATGCACCGAGCCGGCTCCCAGGTGGTGGTGACGGTCACCTCGGTGGCCGACACCCGGGCGGCTACAGCGGCGGGAGCGGACGGTCTCGCTGTCCAGGGAACCGAGGCCGGCGGTCACCAAGGCGGATTCACCGACCTCGAGGCCAACCACCGTCCTCTTCTGTCGCTGCTGGCCGAAATCAGAGAGGTCACCGACCTACCGTTGATCGGAGCTGGTGGGATCATGACCGGGCCGCAGGCGGTGGCGGTACTGGGCGCCGGCGCGGTCGCCGTCCAGTTGGGAACGGCCTTCCTGTGCACGCCGGAAGCGGGGACGTCGGCCATCCATCGCCAGGCCCTTGTGGATAGGCGCTACCCCGACACCATGGTGACTCGTGCTTACAGCGGTCGATTCGGTCGGGGGCTGGCCAACCAGTTCGCCGTGGCCCACCATGAACAGGCCCCGCGTGCCTATCCCGAGGTTCATCATCTCACCCGCCCGATCCGTACCGCCGCCACCCAGGCCGACGACGCCAGCGTGCCCAACCTGTGGGCCGGCACCGGTTGGGTCCATGTGAGAAGTGAGCCCGCCCGGGCCGTCGTCCGGCGCATTGCCACCGAAGCCGCCAGGGAGGTGTGAGGCCGCTCCCCAGCCATGACACCGCCCTTTCCCGAGCCAACCCTTCTCGCCCGTTCACAGTCTGAGGTCCTCCTCCGGTACCTCGACTACTTTCGGTCGTGCGTCATCGAGCGGATCGAACAACTCCCACCGCCCGAACTCCGTCAGAGCAGACTGGCTTCCGGATGGACACCGCTGGAACTGGCCAAACACCTGACCTTCGTGGAGATGCGCTGGTTGGAATGGGGCTTCGCCGGGCGGGCCGTGGACAACCCGTGGGGTGACAACCGTGGGGATCGATGGTTCGTCTCGCCATCGGAATCTCCTTCCGAGCTGGTGGCCGGGCTCCGCCGACAAGGGGAGCGATCGCGCCAGATCGTTGAGGGCGCACCACTTGACCGGGTCGGCCGACCGGGACCGCGGTGGGGAGGCGCCGAACCGGCGACCCTGGAGCGCGTCCTTCTCCACCTGATCCAGGAGTACGCCCGGCACCTCGGTCATCTCGACATCGTGAGCGAACTGGCCGGTGGTTCCGTCGGAGAGTGACGCCCCCGATGCCTGGGCGCCTTGTCGGATCAGCGGGAACCGGCCAGTGTCTCGTCCAGGTGATGCAGGATGCGTGGCCACGAGTCGCGGTGGTTGTGGGCGGACTGCTGGCTGGCGAATCCACTATGGGTCAGCCGAACGCGGGTGCCCGATTGGTGGGCGATCAGTTCGAGCCTGACCACCGTCTCCACACCCTCGGTCCCGTTCTGGCCTGTGACCCAGGTCTGTTCGATGACCGCGTCAGGCTGGAGGACGAGGAAGCGCCCGTAGTGGGGATGCCGTGCCCCCTCGTGCACGGTCTCGAACCAGTACGGCTCGCCCTCGACCGGGCGCATGCGGATCGCCCCGGGTGCGGCAAACCAGGTGTCGAATTCTTGTGTCCAGGCCCTAAAAATGGCGCTGGGTGATGCCGACATGGGCTGTTCGATGGTGAAGGCAATCGGTCGGTCGGTCACCAGTGGCCTCTCTCGAGCTGGGTCGACGGGGAACTCAGCCGGGAGGCTCTTGGACGGGTTGGTCCGCGGCCCGTAGGGCCGTCAGGGCGGCGCTAGCCGTGCGCAGAGCCGCCAGGGTCTCCGAGCCAGGCTGGCTGACCGCGCCTTTGGCCGCCTTGATCAGGACCTGCTGGGCCTGAAACTCGGCCGACGGCACTTCCTCGGAGATCGGGTAACTGCTGGTTTCGCCGATGACGGAGAATTTGGTAGCCAACCCGATGGCGCCGGACCCGACGATGTTGCTGTCATAGGCATCGCTCAGGTCTATTTGATCGTCGAGCCGCTCCAACGCGGACAGCAGATCCTGACGTCGACTCTCACCGGGATCGGCCAGGTAGGACAGAATCGACTGTTCGGCCGCCCACAAGTCCTGCTCCAGGTGGGCGTCGACAGCCAGGTCTTGTTCTTCGGCTGTGCGTTGCTTCCCATGGCGACCGAACATGCCGAAACCCTCCGTTCATCGCCCCACCCCCGTAGCGAGGAGACTTCCCGCCATCATCTGACATCCAGATGTCACCCCAGGGTAGGCCACAGTTGGCCCGGGGATACATGAGCGAAAATCCCAGGTCGAGAACCATTTTAATGCTAACCGCGAGACTGAGGCCACCGTTCTCGTCGTACTGGGTGACACGTCCATCAACCAAGGAGCCGCACATGCCCAGTCCCATCGTCCACTTCGAGATCCGCTCAGCCGATCCGGATGCTTCCCGCGCCTTCTACGCCCAGCTGTTCGGCTGGACGTATCCGGAAGGCGGATTTCCCGGCTACACCTATGTCGAGACGGGCATCAACGGAGCCGTCCCGGGAGGCATCAGCCCCCTTCAGGATGGGGAGCCAATCGTCACTTTCTTTGTGGGTGTGCCCGACGTAACCGCAGCTCTCGAAGCAGCGGAAAACGGAGGGGGAACCATCGTCCAACCGGCGACGGAAGCTCCGGGTGTGCAGTTCGGGCTGTTCGCCGATCCGCAGGGGCAGGTTGTCGGTGTGGCCTGTCCGATCGCCTGACGCGGGCCACAGAGTCTGAGACGATTGCCGGGTGACCGATCAACCCATCAACCGGGCACGAGCGCTAGCGGATGCCCTGGGTGGAAATGAGGATGCCTTTGCCCGGCTGGTGTCGGCCCACCAGCGGGCGCTGTTCCGTCACTGCTATCGCATGCTGGGCTCGGGCCCCGAAGCAGAAGATGCGCTTCAAGAGACCCTCCTCCGGGCGTGGCGACGTCTCGACACCCTCGATGACGCCGACACGCTCGGAGCCTGGCTCTACCGCATCGCCACCAACGTCTGCCTAGACGAGCTGCGATCCAGATCCACTCGGGTCGAACCCACCACGATCGGACCGCCAAGCCGGAAGGGGGCCGTTCCCAGCGCGCCTGACGGGGAACTGCGGTGGGTCGAGCCCATCAGGACTGACATGGCTGAAGATCCGCTGGACCGGGCCATCGAGCGGGAGGACATCAGTCTCGCCTTCGTGGCTGCCCTGCAGCGTCTCGCCCCTCGTCAGCGGGCCTGCCTGCTGTTGCACGACGTGCTCGGCTTCAGCCAAGCAGAAATCGCCGAGGCCCTCGATATCACGGCGTCGAGTGTCAACAGTCTGCTGTTCCGGGCCCGACAATCGGCGCGCCCCCGAGGTGAGCCTCCGATGCTCACCTACGCCGACCCCCGACTCCTCGAACTCATGCAACGCTACGTGGAGGCGTGGCGACTGGCCGACATCGGTGCCTTCATGAAGCTCGTCGTGGATGACGTACGGCTGTCGATGCCGCCGCTCACCGAATGGTTCAGTGGTGCTCCCGCGGTCGGGGCGTTCGTAGAGAACGCCATCTTTAGCCTGGCCCGACCGTATGGTGTCTCCCTGCACTCCGGTTGGTGCAACCGTCAGCCGGCGTTTGCCGTCTATGAACCGGGTCCGGACGGCTCACTGATAGCCAGTGGCGTTCAGGTTCTCGAGATCCACGACAGGGCCGGTCACGCTCGGATTACCAACATCGTCTCGTACCGAGACCCTGATCTAGCCGTACGGTGTGGGTTCCCGGCATCGCTCCAGTGAGATCACCGCCTGGTATGCCCGGTCGGGTGTCCCTTATGTGGGTTCAGTGCCGCCCAGGGATGCCGAGCCGGTCGACTCACTTGTGTGGCCAGGGACTTGGCCGTAAGGTCAGAGCGGTGAAAAGTGCCTGGTGGGTTGGCGGAGTCCTAGCAGTCGGGTTGGCGCTGGCGGGTTGTAGCTCAGGGAGTTCCAGCCCCTCCACCAGTTCGGCCGCCTCTTCTTCGACGACCACGGCAGCACCCGGAAGTACGACCACAGCGGCTGTCCCCACCACCGCTGCTGTCCCGACCACCGGCGCAACCACAACGGGGGCTTCAACCTGCCCGACTCTGGCTCAAGCGAACACCGCTCTCGGAGGTACCTACACTGGACCGGTTTCGACCCCGACGGCTGGCGGCGGGGTCGTATGCGAGTACACCAGTAGCTCCGGAAACGCGGGCGTCACCATATTTGCGCACCAATCCCCCACCGTCTTTGCCGGTCAGGTCGCCCATGCCCCCGGGGCACCGGCCATGCCGAGTATCTCCGGCGTGGGAGATGGCGCATACGGGATGACCACCGCCGGTCGCTCCATCGTCAATGCCTACTCCAATGGGAGTCGCACTCTGGTGGCGGCGCAGGCACCCGGTGCCATTGCCCCGGTCGAAGCGCTGGCCCGGGTCGCACTGGCCGACAACTAGAGGGCCGTGCGCCTCTGAGTGTCTGGCGATTCCATTTCCTCCACGATTCACCCCGACCAGTTGATCTGACCCGTTCAGCTGGCCCCAGCAGTTGGGAGGGAAGCAGGGCGGCGATCACGCCGAACGTCCTTCGATCCCGACGATGGGTCCCGGGCGGCCCAGGACACCTTCGGCCCGGTCCATGACACCACCTGACCCGGCGCCCCGACAGCTCACCTCCCGGAAACCGGCGTTCTGCGTGGGGCCGGGCGACACCAGCGGCCGATCACCCTTTTGGCCGCATCGAGACAGTACCTTGGGCCGGTATTGACATGATGAGAATGGCCGGTCGACCGGACCCTGAACCGATTCATGCCCGGTCCCCGGCGGCCAGGGAGTTGGTCGACAAGATGGGAGATCATGCCTGATCGAATCGACCGGCGCTCGTTCTTGTCCCAGGGGGTCATCGCCGGCGCCGGCATCGCCACCATCGGCGCGGGCGGGGGCATCCTGGACGTGTGCAGCTCGGGATCCGGTGCGAGCTCGAGCACGACGGCCGGCACCCACCCGAACGGCATCAGCACGGCCACCCCGAAGAAAGGGGGCCAGCTCATCTTCGGCACCGAGGCGGAGGAGAAGGGGTTCAGCACCACCCAGGGAACCTTCGACACCACCGGTGTCATGTACGCCCGTACGGTTTTCGACCCGCTGGCCATCATTGACGTCAACGGCAACGTCCAGCCCTACCTGGCCCAGTCGATCACCCCCAACGCCGACTACACGGTGTGGACCATCACCCTGCGCCCCAATCTGGTTTTCCACAACGGCGCCCCCTGTGATGGCGCCGCGGTCGCCGAAAACTTCGCCCTCCAACAGGCGTCGCCACTGACCGGTCCCGCATTCACCACTATCTCCAATGTCTCGGTGCCCAGCTCACTGACGGTCACCGTCACCATGAAATCGCCGTGGGTCCCCTTCGACTACTACCTGGCCGGAGGCATCGGCGGGCAGATCGCCTTCATCGCCGAACCCAACTGGCTCAGGTCCGGCAGCCAGACCAATCCCATCGGCACCGGACCCTTCGTGTTCCAGGTGTGGAATCCGAACGACCACTTCACCGCCACCAGGAACCCCCACTACTGGAGGCCCAACCTCCCCAACCTGGACAGCATCACCTACAGGCCGATCCCGGACAGCGAACAGCTGCTGGCCACCCTCGAGTCAGGCGGGGTGGACATCATCCACACCTCGTTCTCGCAGGTAACCGGCAGCCTCCGTGCCAACAGCTCACTCGGGTACACCGACGACTCCGTCCATGTGGCCGGGGAACCGGACATGCTGTGTCTCCTCCTCAACCTGTCCAAACCGCCCTTCGACAATCTCAAGGTGCGCCAGGCGGCGGCCATGGCGGTCAGCTCGGCCGAGTATTCGAAAGTCATCGAGAACGGTATCTGCCCGCCTTCCGACGGACCGTTCGTGGAGGGATCGCCCTACTTCGCTCCGACCGGATACCCGGAACCCGATATGACCGCGGCCAAGCAGTTGATCACGGAGGTTCAGCACCAGACCGGCCAGCCGGTGGTGATCACCTTGAATCACACGCCGGACCCCAGTGCCACCAGGGACGCCGAGTACTTCCAAGCGCAACTGCAAGGAGCTGGGATGCACGTCACGCTAAGTCCTGTGCTGCAAGCCGAGATCATCAGCACCGCCGTGCTCGGCAACTTCGAAGCCCAGCTGTGGCGCCAGTTCGGAGCGGTGCACCCCGACCTCAACTACATCTTCTGGAGTCCAGCCAACGCCGTTCAACCGGGCTTTGCCGCCAACATGGCACGCAATACCGACCCCAGGATGGAGGCGGCTCTGCTCAAAGGACGCCAGTCACTGATGGCATCCGACAGTGCGGCTGCCTACCAGGAAGTGGGAAAGCTGATGGGGTCAGACATCCCTTACGTCTGGACAGCGCGATCGGTGTGGTCGATCGGCGCCCAACCCAAAGTGCAGAACTGGAACAATCCGACCACGCCCGCCGGTCAACCGGCCTTCGGGATGATCACCGGGGCCATCTGGCCCACTCAGATCTGGTTAGGCTCCTGACCCTTCGGCGGTGACCTGATAGAGCACCGTCCCCGTCGCAGGAGAGGCAATCCAGGGGGCTCATTGCCGACCAGGTCGCCGCCGCCTGACGATAAGGGACCTAGTCGACCTCACCGGCTGCTTCCTTCACAGCCTTGTCAACATCGTTTGAACTGGCTTTGAGGTCCTTGGCCACGTGCTTCTCCGCCTTCAACTCGGCTTTGTTGACAGCGTCGGCAATGGTGCTCTCCCCGATGATCAGAAGGGCGGCCTGGTTGGCGTCAATCAGGTCGCCCAACTCCTTGACATCAGCTCGAGACATGCCTCGCCACAGGTGGCCACTGATGCCACCGATTGCGCCACCCAGTAGGGCGGTGGCGATGATCGAGGGAGGGAAAAGGATACCGATGACGGCCCCGGCTGCGGCCCCTCCCCACCCTCCGTGTCGGGTCGCCATCTCATCTTTGTTGACGTGGACCTTCCCCGACTCGTCCTTCCTGATGACCGCGGCGTCATAGGTGCCGACGGCACCCAGCGCATGTAGGTCCTTCACCACGTCATAGTCGGACCGGGCCGCCGCCTCGTTGGCATAGGTTCCGATATAGATGAAGACGCCGTCGGCCTTGGCCATTTCGATTCTCCTTCATGCGGGTGTAGGGGCCATCACCCGTCGATCTTAGCCATCCGGTCCCCACACCCGATGGCTCGGGGATCAGGTAGGACGCCCGATGGAGAGCCGGGCTCCGCTAGATTCGCAACACTGTGACGGACACCCCGGTGGGCCGAGGCGAGTTCCCCGACTTTGCTTGGGCTGTCGGCGAAGAAGGCTCCGATCCTTTGGTGTTGGCCGGTGGAGTCCCCTATCGCCAAGACCAATTCGCGCAAAGCGGCCATTACTCCCATGCCGACCAGGACCTTGGTTCGATTGCCGCTCTCGGCGTCAAAATCGTTCGATACGGCGCACCTTGGCGTCTCAGTGAGCCAGAACCAGGTCGCTATGACTGGACGCTTTGGGATCGAGCATTTTCCCTGTGCGCCGACCACGGTCTGGAGCCGGTGGTCGACTTGCTGCACTTTGGTCTCCCCGACTCGTTCGGAGGCTTTGCCGATCAACAATGGGTCGATGCGTTCTGTCGATACGTCGAAGCATTCCTCGAGCGCTATAAGGAACCGCGGTGGTTCACACCCATCAATGAGCCAGGCGTCACCGCCGAGAATTTCAGGCTGTCTCGCCATGTGGAATGACCGGCTGGCGTCGGGGCCGGATCACGCACGCATCTTGGCCAATATCGTACTGGCCAATCTGGAGGCGCTGGCGCGTATTCGTGGCGATCGCGGCGGCTGGTGGATCGGGTCCGAAGGCTTTCCTGTTCCGGTAGCCGTTGACCCCCGGGCCGATGCGGACGTGCAGGCACTACGGGCGTGGACCTGGTTGGTATGGGACCTTCACCTGGGAAGAGATCCCCTGCCGGCGTCGGCCCGCTATCTCGACCCGGTGGACACCGCCGTGCTGGAACGTATCCGTTCGCTGGCAGTGACCGACCGACTGGTTGCCGGGCTCGACTTCTACCCCCCTTCGGTATTCCCCGTCGGGGGTAGTGCCCCCGATTGGTCTGTCCCCGAGCGAGTGGCGTTGGGCCTGGCCGAATTTCGGCGGTGGCACGAGCGATATGACGTGCCCTTTTGGGTGGCGGAGACATCGAATTTGTCCCTGAGTACCGGCGAACAGATTCCGTGGCTCCTGTCGCTCACAGACGGACTCCGCTCGCTACGCAACGATGGCCTGCCGGTACGCGGGCTCTGCTGGTACAGCCGAGGGGACCAATTCGACTGGCAGACCGAACTGATGAATCCGAAGGGCGCTGTCACCGAAGTGGGGCTCTTTGACGCGCATCGGGTGGCCAGACCGGTTGCCGCCACCTTTGCCCAACTCGTTGCACAGTCGTTGTGATGGCCGTACCGGCTCTGCGCTCCGGGGCCGAGGTCTGACGGCTATGCCACCCGCCTGAACCCGGAGAGCACCCAGACCGATCCGGACCAGCCGGGCCCCGGCCTCCCCTTCATCGCCCCCGGGAAGAGTGCGCACCTCGCCCCGCCCAGGTGGCGGACCCGACACTAGGCTGGTGAATCTGCGTTGGGCTGGTTCAACCCGGGGCGTTGCGGCGACCAAACGCTTTGGTGTTACCGGGAGGGGCATGGCCGGCCTAAGGGGGCGTTGCGATAATGGACAGGAGACTCTTCCTGAAGATGGTGGGGGCGGGCACGGGGTCGGTGGCCCTGGCCTCAACCGGGAGCCTTCTTCTCACCCCGACCGTCTCGGACGCGGCGGCAGGGAGTGACACCGTCGAGGCGGCCGTATCGGAGTTCATGGCCAACCCTCCCTTCTCTTTCAATTACGGTGGGCAACCCTCGGCCGTCCTCTTGCGACAGTGGCGGGCGGTAAGGAGCAAAATCAGTTCCTCGCCAGGGCGCTCTGAACAATCGATCACTTGGAGGGCCCCGTCCGGAGAGCTCCAGGTCGTAGCGGCCATCGTTGTCTATGAGGGCTTCGGGACCACCGAGTGGACGGTGTCCTTCGCCAATCGTTCCTCGACCACGTCGCAGCAGTTGAGCGCGGTGCTGGCCGCTGACACCGTCATCAACCGATCACCCACCGCACCCTATGCCCTCCACCATTTTAATGGCAGCGCGCAGCAGGCCGACGACTATGCACCCCACACCTCGCTGCTGACGTCGGGTCAGCCTCAACTTCTTTACCCTCAAGGCGGTCGGCCTTCCAACGGTACGTGGCCCTACTTCAATATTTCTTGGGGAAACCACGGGGTCATGGTGGCCATCGGTTGGCCAGGGCAATGGACCAGTCAACTACTGGTCGACGAGGATGAGGGTCTGCGGTTGAAAGCCGGAATGACGTCTGCGGACCCGATGCAGAACAGCTACGACGATATCGCTGGCGCAATGCTCCTGGATACATACCTGCATGCGGGCGAGGAGGTACGGACTCCCCTCATCGTCATCATGCCGTGGAGCGCGGGCAGTTGGTTGCTCGCCCAAAACAAGTGGCGGAAATGGATGGTCGACTACAACATGCCGCGCTTCGGAGGGAGCCTCCCGACACCGATAGCTCCCACCACCGGCGGCCTCAGCCTTCTGCCCGACCAATCACAGGAACTTTCAGCCATCGATACCTACGTTCGACGGAAGACCACCAAGGATCACGGTGGCTTTTACACACATTGGTGGGTGGACGCCGGGTGGTATGCCATTCCCAGCGGCTTGCCCGACGGCTGGTCACAGGATTGGGGGAACGGCGTGGGAAACTGGTTCCCGGACCCGAAGAGGTTCCCCAAGGGCATGCGGCCGACATTCCAATCGGCCATCGATCACGATATGAAGTCTGTGCTGTGGAGCGAGCCCGAGCGGGTGGGGATCGGCACCGAACTATTCGACAAACACCGCGATTGGCTCATCGCTCCGCCCGATCCCGCCTCAGACTTCAGCTTCCTGCTCGACTTCGGCAACGCCGACGCTCTGGCCTGGTCGCTGGACCGCTTCGACACCATCATTACCAACCAAGTGGCACAGGGTCATGAACTGGACGTCTTCCGGCAGGACTTCAATATGGATCCGCTCGACTACTGGAACGCCAAAGACGTGCCTGGCCGCACGGGTATGACGCAGATCAAGCACGTTACCGGCCATCTCGCCTTTTGGGACGAGTTGCGCAAGCGCCATCCTCATCTTTGGATAGACAGCTGCGCATCGGGCGGCCGTCGCAACGACCTCGAGACGATGCGCCGCTCGGTTCCTCTGCTGCGGAGCGACTACCAGTTCGAGCCGACCGGTAACCAATGCCAGACCTATGGCATTTCCCTGTGGCTCCCCTACTACGGGACAGGTGTCGGTCCCCAAAACACCAATGGCGGAGCCTGGGGTTCGGGTCAATACGTGGTTCGTAGCTCCCTGGCCCCGAGCTATGCGTCCAGCGTCGAGGTCGGCACGGCCAGCGAAACAGATTGGGCGCTGCTCCGTACCATGAACGAGGAATTCGCCCGCATCCAAGACGACCTGTTGTACAGCGATTTCTATCCGCTTACGGAGTTCAGCCTGGACAACGACGTCTGGATGGCATTCCAATTTGACCGGCCGGCGGCCGGGACCGGGGTGGTCCTTGCCTTTCGACGGCCCGAGGCACCGGCAACAACGATGCGATTGATCCTGCACGGGTTGGATGCGGACGAGCGCTACCAGATCGACGACTTCGATCGGAGGGGGACAGAACTGATAAGCGGCAAGAGCCTGATCCACCAAGGCCTGAAGCTCTCACTGTCGGAGGCGCCAGGTTCGGCCATTGTGCATTACCAGCGCCAGTCCGGCTCGTAAGCGGGGCAGCGGCCGATCGTCACGGCACGGTGACACAAGGTCCAAAGAGCGATGTCACAGACCACGGGGCCGGAGGAGCGGGAGGTGGTTCCCACTCCCCCGACCCGCCGGTATCCCCCGCACTGCTGGCTCTACCCCAAACAAGATGCTTTACTCATTGCTCGGCGCCGCCCGTTCCTCGAGCTTCACCTTTTGCCACGGAGCGCTCGTCCGACTATTTTTTGAGTTCGGTTCGATCAAGTGCGCGATGACAGCGCATGACCTAGGGAGGTGAGTCCGATACTTTTCGATCACAGTCGGGTGCCCACCTCTTCACGCTGGAGCCTCTGAGCTTCGTCGTCGTCCCTCGGGTGCCCATTTCGGATGCCCTGAAAGGGACCAAAACATGTCGCAGTTTCACGAATCGTTCTCGTCAACCGGGGGCCAAGCCCAATCCTTAACGCCTGACTCGGCGCGACGTACCGGGCACCCGCAGATGGCTCAGAACCTTGCTCTGGTTCTCGGTGGTGGTGGGGCAGCCGGAAATGCCTGGGAGATCGGGATCATCGCTGGCCTGGCCGAAGTAGGTCTCGATATGGCAGAGGCCGCTGATTTGGTGATCGGCACCTCGTCTGGTGCCACCGCAGCAGCGCAGGTCCGCTGTGGCATACCTGTGGCCGAACTGTTCGCCTCGGTGCTGTCACCACCTGCTCAACCTGTCCGACAGAACCGCCAACGACCGCCGGCCCTGCCGATGGCCACGGTTTTCGAGCGGATGAGGGCCATTTCTACGGCTGCCACTTCTGCAGCCGATCTACAACGTGCGATGGGTGCCTTCGGGTTGGAATGCGACTCATTGCTCGGATCCACGGCGGGGCAGCACCGCGCCGTGGTCGCTGCCCGGTTGCCTCGCCATGAATGGCCCGTCAGGCCGATGATTGTGGTAGCCGTCGACGCGCACACCGGCGGGTTGGCTACTTTCGACCGCAACTCGGGCATCGACTTGGTGGACGCGGTCACCGCAGGCACCGCGTTGCCGGGATCGTCCCCCACTATCAGCATCAACGGCAGTAACTACATCAACGGCGGCGTGCGCTCCCCCGACAACGCCGACCTTGCCTCGGGCTACGCAAATGTCGTGGTGCTTTCCCCCTTCGGCGGACGGAGCAGCACATTACCCGAAGGCCAGTTCGAGGGCCTGCGCAGACCACCGGAATGGGGGATGGACCTGGAGGGCCAGGTCGAGGCTCTGCGTAAGCAGGGCAGCCGGGTCGAGGTCATCACCCCGGACGACGATTCCCGAGCCGCTATGGGGACAAACCAGATGGATCCCGCGACCCGCATCCCCGCCGCCCGTGCCGGTTTCACCCAAGGAAAGCGGGAAGGGAGCCGTGTGACTCTCCTCTGACGATCGCACGCCGGCGCCCGCTGCCCCACCGTAACCTGCGAAACGTCGCTGTCCACCGGATGCCAGTGACACTGTCTATTCGCTAGGGGTTGCTCTCTGGCGGCAAACTACCGAGCTGACTACCGATTCGAATGCCTACGGGCACGAAGCGCTGTCTCCCATGCCCCTGTTCGCCGACCGGGCGTTACCGGACCGTCCGGGGCTAGCGCGGCTTGTCGAGTGCTGACGGCAGGGCCGGCTCCTCATGAGTCAGCAGGAAGAACATCGAGGTCGAACTCGTTGCCCTCGGGATCTGCCATGCAACGCCACCGGAATCCTTCAAGTTCTCGGGTCCTTCCCGGCTCGAGCCATCGGCCTCCGAGCTGCTCAACTTCGACCGTTGCAGCGTCCAAATCGTCGACGACGAGATCCAGATGGACCCGATTCTTTCCCGTCTTCGCCTCCGGTACTCGTTGGAACCCAACGGTAAGACCATCCTCTGTGGGGGACAGGATCAGGAATTCGCCCTCTCCAATCGTCGTGTCCACCTCGACATCGAGTAGTCCACACCAGAACGAAGCGAGGCCAGTCGGGTCGACTCTGTCGATTGCAAGGTATCCGACTTTTGCGGGCATCTCGGCCTCTCTCTCCAAGTCGACGCCATCATGATCTCCCCCGACGAAACGGTAGCTGCCGTAGGTACGGTCCTCAACCCAATCGCACTCAATCGGCCGGGGATCACCAAGTGGACGGCTCACGCCACATCGTCGTGACAGTTGGTCCGTCATCGGGAAGATCGAAGGTGCCGCGAACCTCGAAGCCCACCGACTCATATCGTCTGAGGTTCCTTGGATTTGTGGATTCCAAATAGGCGGGCATGTGGACAGCATCAATATCCCTGAGGTTGGCCATGAGAAGTCGGGTCCCGAGCCCGAGACCCTGGTGGTCTGGGTGGGTGCCGAGGAGGCTGAGGTAGAAGTGGTCCGGATCACGAGGATGGGACGCCTCGAAGCAGCCGAACACCTCCTCGAGGAGCTCGGCGCGCTCGCCCACCATCTCCTCCAACGTGTGTCCGAGACGCTCTTCGTCGGCTTCGCTCAGTTCAGGGCATCCTGGGGGTACCCAGACTGACACGGCCTCGTAGGCCGGTGTCATCCACACCCACCCGTGTTCAACTGCACCGCCAACAAGGATTTCGAACCATGCCCGATGTTGAGCCTTCCGACGACTCGAATCAGAGAAAGCCCAGGTCCAGACAGGGTCCACGAAAAACGCCTCGGCCAGCGTATCGGTGATTGCCGACGTATCTGCAGGTCCCGCAACATGGGCATCCACGCCCGCACCTCCCAGCCGACTTCAACTGAAGACTATGCCGTCCGTGCCGCCTGAGGCGCCACGTTGAGCGTCACATGACATGCCCGCCTCCTGTCGGAGGTGAGCACCCGTTATCGCCAGTGGCTGAACGGCGCATCGGTGACACTCCATCCAACGGTTCAGAGATTCAGGGCGCCTTCGATTCGAGTCCCAGGCCAATCGCCGAGCGCAGAAACACAGCCAGTGCCAATGGACTGGTCCGGCTACCGGGGTGGGATTCTGGTCGAGAGCAGCAGGGCGCCCGATTGGTTCATCGCCTTCCACCGTCTGCCGCTGAGAGATCCACATCCACCGTTCTTCAGGGATGCCTCCTATCACAGGAATCTGTCCACCTTCCCGACGAGGAAAACGGTCCTCCCGCGATGTACTGTTCGGAGGTGGCGGATCGGCAACTTGAAGCCAGTCAGAAACGGCGAATTACCTCGTCGCTTGTGCTGTGTGCTCTAGGACTGGCCATTGCCGGATACACGCTCTGGGTTCACTGGCACCCTGGCGGACTCATATGCCCGGTTAAGGCCGGCCCGATCGACTGTGCGGCGGTACTCACGAGCGCGCAGTCAAAGGTGGTCGGCATCCCTGTACCGATATACGGGATTATCTTCTTCCTGGCTCTAGGAACCCTTTGCCTACCACGAGCGTGGCGCTCCTCAGACGAGAGGATTCACCTTCTGCGCCTGGCCGTCGCCACTGTCGGCATCCTCACAGTTCTTTACCTGATCGCGACCGAGTTGTTCACCATCAAGAAGATCTGTTTATGGTGCACTGGAGTGCACATCGTGACTTTTGTCCTCTTTGCAATTGTTGCTACCGGCACACCGTCCCTGTTGGAACAGGTTCGATCCTCAACAGGGCGGGCAGGAGCCCAGTAGGCCGACCGCGCCATAACAACGGTTGCGGGCAGCCCTCAGGCCGTCGGACTACGGTCCATTCCGATGACAGATCGCCGCACACCATTCGATCTAACGGGCGAAAAAGGGACTCTGCTCGCGTTTCTCGATTACCTGAGGGAGTCGATCATCCTGAAGGTTGAGGACTTGGACGAAGAAGCCGCTCGCACGTCGACGGTCCCCAGTGGCACCAGCCTGCTCGGGTTGGTCAAGCATTTGACCGTAGTCGAACTGACCTGGTTCCAGGTGACGCTAGCCGGACTCGACAGCCCATTTCCCGACGAAAACGTCGAGCCCACGGACACCGTGGCATCCGTGGTGGATGCCTACCGTGCGACCATCGTCGCCAACAACACGATCGTGGATGCCTACAATGATCTCGACGGGCTTTGTGCGCGGGCGTTCAGGAGACGTGAACCACTATCGCTGCGTTGGCTCCTCGTGCACATGGTGGAAGAGACGGCAAGACACGCCGGACACGCTGACATCCTGCGGGAACAAATCGACGGTCGAACCGGCCGATAATCGCTCCGACCGCGGCTGAATATCCCACAACATCAAAGAGCAGAGGGTCGTCGCAGTAGCGACAGACGCAGGCCGGGTGCCGGTCGAGAATCAAATGCCGCGGGTCCGAGCCTGATGCGCTGTGCCGCCGCCGAACTCCGCCCAGAGGCTGACGACCGAGGTGGGCTCAACAACCGGTGCCCCCGACACCGGATACGGGGTCGACGCTGTCAGCCCGAGAGCCCCTTCTCCAGATCGTCGAAGAACGAACGCCACCCTTCTTCGGCCTGCGCGTAGTTCTCCGGCGGCATATTGCCACCTGTCTGGGTAAACGTCATCTCCGTCCCGTCCTCCACTGCTTTGAGGTCGACAGTCACCCGTTCGAACTGGTCTCCCGGACGATCACTCAAACTAAGGACGAGTCGATGCGGAGCATCGAGTTCGAGATACGAACCGTGCCAACCGATCTCCATTCCGCCTCCGAGAACCATCCGGGCACTCCAGTCACCACCCACCCGGAGATCCATACGGACATCTTCCACCGCGGTGGCTTCTGTGCCGAACCAGCGGCCAAAAGAGGCCGGGTTCGTCCACGCTTCGAAAACTGCCTCGGGCGAGGCGTTGAAAATGCGGGTGATCGAAATGTAGGGAGCGTGGTCCGTCATCAGGCTGATCCTTTCTGATTGGTTAGGTGCTCGTCGAGTCGGTCGAAGGACGCTTCCCAGAGTTGGCGATAGTCGCCGAGCCAACCGCTGGCATAGGCGAGTGCCTCTGGTCGCAAGCGGCACGGTCTTTGTTGCGCTCTCCGACTCCTGTCCACCAGCCCGGCCTGCTCCAGCACCTGCAAGTGCTTGGAGACAGCCTGAAAACTCATACTGAAAGGCTGCGCAAGTTCGCCCACCGTCGCCTCCCCAGCTGCCAACCGGTTGACGATGGCCCGGCGGGTGGGATCGGCAAGAGCCGAGAACACAGCGTTGAGCCTGCGATCCTCGAGCCCGAGTGCCAACGTATCGTATTCAACCATCAAGTTGAATACTAACAAAGCTCGGTGGCGTATGCAACCCATTGATTGAATACCGGCGATACATGCATCTTTCACCCTGGTGGACCGGTTGACACCACCAACGCCGACTTGTGAAACGATCCGCAGACTCCCCTACTCACCCGGGTCTTCGGCGGTGATCAGCCGAGCGAATCAGGCACGTCTGACGTGCCCCTTGCCAGAGCCACACCCGGCTGTGGGGTGGAATCGCGTCGGTTCGGACATTGATCCTCGTTCGTTCAGCTGACCTATCTACGGCGGAGTCCGTGGCGGCAGCGACGACCGATTTCTACGTGACATTGTCGACGTGCTCGACTTGCAAGCCACACCCAACTAGTGCGGCGACAATGGCATCGTGATTCCGACTAAAGAATCTGAACCAAGCGACACTGCCGTCTGACCGAGCAATCAGAGCGTTATGGTCGTCAGCCTTCACCAAGGCGATCTCATCAAGCGGCGAGTACCACTCCGACCGCAGCGGATATCTGGCGATGAGCTCTACTCCTTGCTCCCCGATGGAGATTCGGGCAAACGGCCAGCCGGTGGCCACGATGCCAAATGCTGTGAGTACAGACAGTCGAACTCCCATGAACGTTTGTTGAGCCACCGCTGATCGATGTTACTGGCCGAAAACATGTCGAGGGTAGCTGGGCTGATGGGGAGCATTCGGACCAATCAGTTGGGATTCAAGCCAATGCACAGGTCACGATGACAGCTGCGGGGCCTGTATCTCCAAGGATGAACGGCTGGCCACCAACCGTGGCCTACCGGCACCCCGGCCGCACCCCACACCCCAACGGTGTCGAGCTCTACGACGACCAGACGACGCACAGGACAATCCTGGCGCACATCTATTCGAAGAGGCATTTCAACCAAGGCAACCGGCACATCCCAGCACGGTCCACATGAATTGCGTGGTGAGCTCAGCTCATATGCCCGGGGTCGGTCTTTTGATCAAAAGTGCCGATGACCAGTAGCCAAGCGGCTGTAATCATATAACAGGTGTTGGTTACTATAGCTACAGCCGCAATATAAAGGCCGGGCAGGTACCCAAAGAAAAATAGGGCCGCACCGAGCATCTCAGCCAAATGTATGAGGATTCCGCCGACTATCCGCGAGGGCCTGAGACCACTGCTTGTCCTCACGGCGTTGGCGTAGCCTTTGACAAAAACGACGAGCGAAATACCAGAGACTACGAACAGCTCCGCCCCTATGGATTTATGGTTTTGAGCTCCCATGAGTACGAGCGAACACCGCATGAACACCAGCGCCAAACCCGTAAGCGTGTTTATGGCTCGATAACGATGTGTTGCGTCAATAGCGATGGCTCTGAGGTTGAGTGACATCGCCACAAAAACCAAACCGGTAAGCGTGATTGCCCCAGTTCCAACCAGTAGAAAAAAATTAGTCCACTGTTGAGGCCTGAAAATATCGGCGGCAATCATGACCCACCTCGCTCAATCGAGCGACTATCGATAGCAAAGTGCAGGTAGCCCACGCCGGATCAGAACCTCCAGCGGAGTCCCAGAATGGCGATGTCGTCATCCGAGCCGTTTGACGTCAGCGCCTCGACGACATCGGAGAGGACCTGATCAAGCGGTCGGTTGCTCTGGACCACCGATTGCCGAAGGTCTTCGAGTCCGATGTCGAGCGTCTCGCCCCTCCGTTCGACCAGGCCGTCCGTGTAGGCCAGGAGCGTACAGCCATCAGGGACGTGGATCGACGTCGACGGGTACGCCGCGTCGACGACCGTTCCGATCGGTGGACCGATGGCCAAATCGACGAAGGTACCTTTACCGTCGCTGACGAGAAGTGGAGGGAGGTGGCCCGCACTCGACAACGCCAGCTTCCGGCGGTCCTTGTCGACATGACCGCACAGGACTGTGGCGAAATGGCCTTCCCGTCCGATATCGAGAAGTGAGCACAGTTTCGCAAGGATCTGGCTCGGTGGGTCCCCCTGGGTGGCGTAGGCACGGATGGCAAAGCGGAGAGAGGCCATGATCACTGCCGCCTGGATGCCCCGTCCGGAAACATCGCCCACGACGAAGATGAAGTCTCCATCGGGGCCAGAGATGGCATCGAACCAATCGCCTCCGATCTCCATCACGTCGATACCGGCCACATAACGCGTGGCTATCTCTACTCCGGTGATCTCGGGCACCACGTCCGGAAGAAGTGCATGTTGCAACGAGACAGCAAGGGTCTGTTGCTCGCCGTACAGGCGCTCGTTCTCCTCGGCCAGGGCCTCGGCCGATCGTCGGCGCCTGACCAGGCGCTGGGTCATCACGGCCGCTCCGATGGCCAGTACCGCGCCGACCAGGATGACAACGGGCGTCACTCTGCGGGCAAGGCTCCCACCGAGTGGTTGGGTCGGTGTACCCACGAGGGTCAGCTCCGTATTTGCGAACGGGATCGTGGTTGCCGACACCCTGCCACTGATCGGCAATTGGCCCGTCGTGGCTTCCAACAACTTCCCTTCCTTAGCTTGGCGGCCGAGGTAGAGGGCGAAATTCAAATTCGCAAAGGACGACGATTGAGAAAATGTGATGCGGCGATGAGGTGGCAGTAGATATTCCGCGTACACCCCCAATGGCGGTACGGCTCCGGGCGACACGTACGAGAGGCCGACCCGACTGCCGGCGTCGAGAATCTCCCCGACCGAGAGCGTCGAGGAACCGTGAGGTTCGGACACGAAGTGGCACTGGGCCGCGCCCTTCCTCCTCGCCTCCCCGCTCGGTGTTCCTACGGAGCTGAGCACCACCGGACCACCATCCCCTACTCCACAAAGGGCGGCATAGGCGAAAGGGCCGGATGACCCGACATAAGGGGCGATGAACTGGCTAAACGGGGCAGTCCGGCCTCCAGTGACCTCGGCAATGGCCGCTCCGGACGCCAGGGGGGTCCCGATGGTCTGGAGGACGCCGGAGACGACGGTCCCGGCCTCGTTCACCTGTACCTGCAACAGCCGGTTCTCGTTCCGATCATTCACCGTGGAGGTGACCAACGCCAGAACGGCGGTGATGGCGAGTCCCGCAACCAGGACGAGGATCGCCATGGTGGCTACGGGTCCTCCCTTGCGCCGCGGTCGCGTGCCGGCACGCTCGACAGACTTCTTGTCAGCCAACTCGCCGCCAGCCGAACTCGTCACCAATCTGTGCCGGCACTCAGCCGTCCCCTGGCCAACCCTAACGATCCCATTCCACACGATAACAACCGGACGTCGTGCCGGCGAAGGCCGGTCGGCCATACAACTTGGGGGGTGCGCCGTGGCTCTTGCCCGCGGAGGGACTTCAGATTCGTCTCGGGTTAACTCAGTCCTCCATCTCGGTTCGACCGACACTTTCGTTGAGCGCGACCATTTCGCCGTCACTCATCCGAGCTCGGGTTGGGTTCAGGGATCCGTCTAATCCCCAGATCCTGTCGTGGGTTAGGCGGCCGCCGTGGTCCGCCAGAGCGGGGCACGTCTGCCCGCCACCGTGCCGACGCGCTGTTAGGGGATCACGTCTATCGTTGTCTTGATGGTGCAGCGCGGGACGCCGAAGGGTGGTACAAGGATCCATACCATGTCCACCAGCATCGTTGGTTCTCTGCCGGTGCGGCAATCCGCTTGGTGGGGGACGGAGCAACTGAATCGACGGATCCACCGCCCGGTAAACCATTCGAGGGTCCGCTCGTGATTGTTGTCGCCAGTTCCGTTGGACAGGCTGACGGAAGCGATTTTCTTCGGAACGGGGATGGTCAGGGGAGCGCCTCCGAGCCTGACACGGTTTCCGACAGGGAGTTCCTTGCCGATATGTGAGGCTCAGTGCCTATCCCGTGTTGTCGGCGCCGGGGCTCGAATGGGACGTGTGGGGAACCCTCTCATGGATGGTGAGGGTGACCGGACATCCGATCAATCTTGGGCGCGCAGCTCACACCGTCGCGACTCGAAGATGGCCACGGCCGAGAGGTGGATTGCGTCACTCCGTCTCGGACTAGTCGTCTCCAGTCTGGCCACGCGGAAGTATGCGGCCATCCTGGGAAGTGACCCCCTGGCCCAAAATTCGAGCCTGCCAGGAGGACGAGCCGCATCGAATGCAGCGAACAAGGCATTCTCCCAGGCGTCGCAGAGCCTTACAGCCCCTTCGGGAGCAAAGCCATCGCCATGCCGGCGGGCGGCCAGGAGCGCCGCCACTATTGCTTGCTTCACCTTCGGATTCTCCGGACGGGCCACCTCCTATCAGTCGGCAGGACAAGGGAGACCCTTTAGACGGCGGGTCACATGAAGGCCGGTCGGGGATGCCTCTGCTGACCCCGTCTGCATTCGAGGCTGTCGCACATCGCTGGAGGGCTGGGGGCCGGGGTAGTTCGGGGACAGCCTCCTCAACATCCGGCATCCATTGGCGCCTCTGGGAGTTTGAGAGACTGTCTCGGTGATGGCCGAACAATCCAAGTTGGCGGCCATCGGTTGCCCCTGAGCCAATCACTACGTGTGGGGCGATGCTTGCGATGGGGATCCTGAACAATTTGAGCACTGTCGCACTCCCGGAACGTCGGGTCGGTAGCGCGTTATCCAGCGACGGGTGCCTGCCACCGCAACTGTCCCGGAAAGACCACGCTGCCTGCACTCATGGCGTTCGAGCCGCTGCCCGTAAAATAGATCGAAGCTAGGCTCCGTTTGTGGCTAACACGTCCTCAGGCGTTGCGCACCTGACCTGCAAAAGCTGTGACACGCAGATAACAGTCCGTAGGAACGGTCACTCATTCATCTGCCCGGAGTGTCAGGGGCTCTATCAGGCGATTCGCTGCAAGAAATGTCGCCGTGCCTATCTCACTGCCGCCCCGGCCTATTCAAATACGAAGTGTTCGATGTGCGGTTGTGTCGAGAAAATGCGGTATTCAACTGACGCGCGATTCGATGAAGTTAAAGGCCTTTTGACTGCGGAGCAGTCAACTTCCCGATCAGATTCTTCTGTCAAGAAAGCACCGGGCAAGAAAGCACCGGCCCAGACGAACCCGGCGAAGAAGTCGGCTGCTGGTGGTCGGGTATTCGAGCGCCTCGAGCGGCGAAAGTGGCCCATAGGCATCTCGGTCCTTTTTGTCGCGCTGGGATTGCTCTATATCTTTCGGTGGGGATCCGATGTCCAGCACATTCCGTCGCTTTGGATTGAACCGTCAGATCTCACTCTCACCTTCCGCGCAGCAGCGGCGCTGGCCCACGGTCACTTGAGTTCGATTTACCAACCCGGTCTAGCCGGAACCTTTGTCGAGTACCCCGGCATGGCGATCGCTTTGGCACCGCTCGGAGCACTTAGCAATGTATTCCATGGCTCCGCAGTCGCGATCATGGCTAACCATGAGCTATTGGCACATCCTTCCGTTTCCCCTATTTATCCAGGGTCGCAGCTTGCCGAGTTCGGAACCTCGCCTAAAGGGGTCACGTACATCTATCACGACCAGGCGTTCGTTGCCCTCGACATCGCGGCCACGGTGTTGTCGTGTTTGGCCCTGTTTGCCTGTGACGCCCTGACCCAACGTCTTCAAGTGTCGCAACCTCGGCGGATTGTCGTGTGTGCTGCCGTAGCAGTTCTGCTGTGGAACGTGACCGTATTATTCGGACATCCCGAAGACGCCGTAGCCGTGGCATTCGCAGTGTATGCCCTTGTCTTTGCATTGAACGGGCGTTTTGCAGGTGCCGGCTGGCTCTTTGGTGTCGCTCTGTTGTTTCAGCCACTGGTTCTACTCATGCTGCCAGTGCTCCTGGCCATGGCTGGCCGCCGATACGTGCTCGGCATGACAAGTCGATCCCTTCTCCCCGCCGCAGCCGCTGTCATTCTCGTATTCGCCGCCAATGTCCGAGCGACATTTCGCGCATTGATCGATCAGCCGACTTCTCCCAGTGTCAACCACTCGACGCCTTGGACCGCCCTGTCGCCACACCTTGCTGGAGGGCTTGTCGCCGCAGGTCCAGTTCGAATCTTGGGTCTGATCTTTGCCATCGGCCTCGGCGTCTGGGTTTATCGGAGATGGCTAGGCCGCCCAGAACTCTTGGCTTGGTCGTGTTCCCTAGCCCTTGCCTTGCGCGTATACACGGAGTCCGTGATGACCTCCTACTACGCGTCGACGGCGATGATGGTTGGCGTGGCAGTGGCGGCCCGATGCAGCGCTCGCCGATTCGGGATCGCCATTGTGCTGGCTCTCTCCACCACGATCGTCGCGCAGTGGAAGCTTGCCTGGCTCCCTTGGTGGGCCATCCAAGTAGTAGGTCTTACCGCCTTGCTTGCTGTCGCATATGCACCGGCACCACTACAACGGGCGGGTGCGATCTCGGCTCCGAACCCTAATCGTGTGCGTGCAGGCGGTGTACAACAGAACCGAAATTCTGGCAGCAGCGAACAACGGAAGGGTGCCGTTACGAAGCAGTCTGTTTCCAGGCCGCCCAAGGCGCGTCCACCGGCACAAGCTCAATCATCTTCGGCGGCAATTCGAGCGATGGAGAAGGCGACCAAGAACGAGAAGGCGAGGTCGAAGACAGCCGAAGGCACGGGGAAGTCACCGGACGCGAAGGCCTCTCCTAAACGAAGAGGACCATCCACAGACGACTGAAGCCAATCTGGTCGAAGCCAGGTATTTTCGGGTGCCCCCCAGGGTGCCGTTGCGACGAATCGCGAGCGCGGTTTGCCTTACCAGCTTCTCACTCGACCCGGGCCCGATGGCCCAGCCATTGGCGAGAATCAGTTCTCGGGTCAGAGGATCTTTCCCCTCTTTGTTCGCCCATTTCGGGCCCCTAGGGCTTGCCGGACCCCGGAGAAACCTTAGTGGCGACCCACCAGGAGTGCGTCTCTGACTAGGGCAGATCCGGTGATGGGGGTCACTCAGGCCTCCTCAGGGTCGAGAAGGACAGGAGTGCTGAGTTCAACGATCTAGCTGCCCCAGCCGTGTTGGGGGATAGTTCGGCAGACGCCCGCTGTGAGCTGCATCGACGGCTAGCTTCGTAGCTCAAATGATCAGAGAGGCGAAGAGGGGCTCGTGCTGAAGGTTGTCATTGGAGAGATTCTTCCTCTCGCCCTGGTAGTGACGATTTCTCCGCTGAACATCATCCCGGCGATTCTCCTCCTGTTCACCAGTAAGCCATTGCTAAATGCTCTGAGCTTTCTGGCGGGTTTCATGGGAGGCGTCGCCGTTGTCCTTGGGTTGCTTATCTCCCTCGGAGGGGCGATCCACCTCTCGACGAACTCGGGCCATTCGACCTGGGCCGGGATACTGAAGCTGGGCCTTGGCGTCTACCTTCTATTCGCAGCAGTCCAAAAGTTTCGTGGTCGCCCAAAGGCTGGCCAGGAGGGTTCGCTGCCGAAGTGGATGGATGGAATCGCCGGATACTCCTCAACGAAGGCGCTCGGGGCCGGTGCAGCCCTTGGGGCTCTCAATCCCAAGAACCTCGTCGTCGGCCTAGCCAGTGCCGCCGCGATCTCGGAGGGAGGTCTGTCCACCACTCAACAGGTGGTGGCAGGTGCGATCTACCTCGTGGTGGCCGTCCTGGGAGTCGTGGCACCCATAGTCGTGATGCTGTCCCTCGGAGACCGGGCGCATGAGGTGCTCGAAAGTTGGAATGCCTGGCTCAGACAGAACAATGCCACCGTCATGTCGGTTCTCTTCGTTGTGTTCGGCGTAGTGCTGGTAGGACAGGGCATCGCAGGGGTCCAGAGCTAGCCCGAAGGTGCCGATCAGTCACGGGCGATAGCCGCCACGCTCCCGGCAACGTCCGGGCCAATGCCTTTGTCAAGGTTGAACCTTCGGCTGACCGGTTTCTTCGACTTTGCCGTCGGCGCTTACGGAGACAACCACGCGAATCTGGACAATCTCGTTCCACCGGCCGGCAGATGTCAACAAACTTCTCGGGCAGATCGAGGTCGAAATCATGCCCGCCTCGAAGACCCGAGTCATCGGCTGCCTGCTCACGCCCAAGAGCACCGTGAGCGCCGGTGCCGTTGAGGCGGGCAGAGACAAGATCACCTTTCTCCAACATGATGCTGCAGTGCGCCTCTACGACATCCTCGCCGACCGTCTCAAGCAATACGCCGCCCTGTGTGGCGACGGACGCGCCCGGCTTCCGCCGGTGGCACTTTCACCGGCACCCCTCTGTGATGCCCGAACTACCCTGGTTCCAGCTGGCGGGGTGCGGGGCAAGGGGCCTTCCTCCGTCGGCAGAACGGAGGAAACATGTCAAAAGAAACTGACGGTCGTCGCAGACTCGTCCGGATCGTCCTCGCCTTCATCGTGGGGGCCTTTGCCGCAATCGGGCTCACCTTTGGAGTTCAGGCAGCGGCGCAGGGTTCGGCGACCACCTATTACGCGTGTCTCAAGGGCGGGAAGCTCTCAAGCGTCGGAGCAATTCCGCCCAACTGTAAGGCTCCGGCAACGCAGATCACCCTGGGCGCGAACGGCGCGAACGTGATCACCTCCCCGGCTACTCCGTACGGCTCCTGCAACTCGGGCGACACCGACATCGCCCTCAGTAGCGATGAGGTCTGGAGCTGCCTAGCAGGGAATTGGACTGATACCGACTCCAACATCAAGGGAGCGACGGGTCCCCAAGGACCGCAAGGTGAAACCGGACCGCAGGGATCAACGGGAGCAACCGGAGCAACCCCTCCGGTGCCGGTGACCTACCAGTGGAACCCAACGGTTGGGGGCACTCAATCGAACAACTATGTCATCGGAAATACAACGTTCCCCGTGGGTTCCACGCTGACAGTTTTATCCGGGTCACTGACGGCGCCGTTCGAGAACTGCCCCAGTGGGATAGGTGGCGCGTACCTTGCACTATCCACCAACCAGGGGGGCACTATTGCCGATTGGGATCCGTCCACGTCTGGAAACGTCTCGGAACTGGCACCCACCAGTACCTCCTCTGTGACCTTGGCTAGCGCCAGTGCACTCGTCGTTGAGTCTGAATGCAATGGAAATAGCGCCCCAGTCGATTCATCGAGCTCCTTCAAGTTGACCTTCACCGTTTCTCCACCCGCCATCCCCTACTCCTAAGGAGCCTCTTAGGACAGAATTGATGCGGAGCATCTGCCCTATCCCGATGAATCGTTCGATCTGGTGGTGACTGCTACCTCATTTGACCACTGGGAGGGCCAGAGTGCGGGACTCGACGAGTGTGCTCGGGTCCTCGCATCGAGCGGTCAGTTGGTCCTGACTGATCTATTCTCTCCGTTGCTCGTTCCCACTCTGCTTGCAGGGCGGGACCGTGCACGGACTAAGCACCGGACCGAGACACTCTTGAAGGCTGGCGGGTTTCGCACCATGGCATGGCACAGCCTCTACAGCCTCATCATCGGCACAGTTGTGGCATCGAAGTGACGGTGCGGGCCTAGCCCGAAAGTACCGATCGGTTGTGGGCGATAATCGCCGACCAACCGGTTGTAAGGGTCACCCTGAGACCGGTTGAGCCGTGGATTAACCGACGCTGACAACCCTCAGAGGCTGACCGTCGTTCCCGGTGCGAGCAAAATTCTGGTGGGATGTTCGGCGCCGTTGTGATACTTGAAATGCATGAACACATAGGCGGAGACCGCATCACCGACAGCGGGGATGCCATGACCAACCGTGCTGGCCGCGGCCACCGTGCTGGTCCAGTGCATCTCTTCGGAGCTGCCCGTGCAGGGTCCTCGGGTGTCCAGAAAATCAAGGGTCGAATTTCCGAGGGTGGTCGTGGCCCCACCGCTGGACCAAGTAAGTACGCCCACCCCGAAGGTGCCACCCGGCTGGCTGGCTGACTTGTATCCCGTGCCCGCACTCGGCACACATTTCGAGATGGTGACCTTGGCCTGCGCCGACCCTGACAGTTTGGAACAGGTAACGTTGCTCCCTCCGACCGCAGCGACCGCGGTCCTCGCACCTGCGCTGCCCGAGGGGATGGCGACCGATCCCATGCCTAGAGCCGACGAGGTAACGAGAAGCACCCCAAGCGCCCGCCAGCCCGCCTGAGGGAGTCGCCTGAACCTGCTTCCTCCAACCATGAGCCGCCCTCCAGGTCGTCGCGCCCCGCCGATCGAAATGCGCTTGGCGAGCGTTGCACCAACCGATATAGCCTGTCAACCGAGTCGGAGCAAAAAGGCTCAAGATGGGGCTCGCCGTTGCAGGATGGATCGACGTCCTGTCGGTCAGGGACACTACCCATAGTTATCGCCGGTCGACTTTGAGATGCTGTTTGTGATGGCTCAGAACCCCGAAATTGACCTAGTAGAGGTGGCGGTGCTTAGCGGCGGTCCAATGGATGGGCGAGAGCACACGATTGAGGGCGATGCGGGCGAGCTTTGCGTTGTTATGACCGATGGTCAGCAGCACCGCTACGTGCGGACTGATGACCTTCAACTGCTGCCAGATGGTAGATCGGCGCTTGTGTTTCAGTGGACGGGGCGGTACCTCGGCCCAAAGTAGCCGTCCCTCCCATCCGGTGGTCAGGCACACCCGTGCATCGTTAGGCCACGGTCAGTAACCGCCTCGCTCCCGGTGTGATCAGGGGGCACCCGGTCGCTCCCCTGGCTAGGGTGCAATGAGCGAGGTAACGATGTTCAGCACGATCCACGGAAGCAACGGTTTCGGTTTCCCGCAGTCCTCGCTGTCATTGTGGCCCTATGGGTGGCGCTCACGGTCCGAAGCTCGCGGTCCAAGAATCGTTAGCTGCCCCACCGATCCGGGGATCGGGGATGGTCTCTCGGATTCAGTTGGCCAACGTCCTCGCCGATGAGGATGGTATGCGTACATCCGGGCGATGGGCGATGGCACTGGTCGTGGGCGGATGCGTCCTGTGCATAGCTGGGTGCGGCACGAGTGTTCCCAATTCTGCTTTGTCAAGACTCAGGACGCTCGAATCAGCGGCACGTGCCTTGGAGCGAGTGCCCTACACCGCTGAATATCAGGCTACTGAATCTGTCACCGTCGTTTACTCACAGTCACCGGCCATCGGCCAGGTTGTCGAGTCGAAACCCAACCAGGCAACGTTGACGTTTACGACCGACTCTTCGGGTTCGAGTCTGTGTTCGAAGCGAGCGGGCGCTGCGGTCAGCTGCAATTCGCTGCCCGCATCGGGATCGGTTTTTGCCGACTTTCACTCACCTGCAAGCGCCCTTGGTTCTCTGCGGTCCATCGCCGATCACGTTACATCAGGTCAGTCGGTGGCCATGTCAACAACCCGCATCGACGGCTTACAGGCGTACTGTTTCTCCGGTCAGGCTGCCGGCTCACCGGCCACCGACATCTGTTTCACGTCGGCTGGAATACTTGCCTACTACAACGTGGTTTCTCTCCACTTGAATCAACGGCTGACGTCCTACCGACCTTCCTCGTTGCTCTGAGCGCAATACAGCAGCACCACAGGGACTTGTTCACACGCATCAAAGTGCCGGTCGGTGGCAGTCGATAAAATCCGCTCAACTGGTGATTGGGGGTACCCAGTCCTCTATTCGGAAGGGGGGCTGTAGCGACCTCACCCCTTGTGGTCGTCGAGGACCTGGTTGCCTGTTGCGTAGTCCTCCGCTTCACAGGTCCAGGTGCAGTGCATATCGTCCTCTAGGGCGAATTGCCGTAGCTGAACCTCGTCCTCAGAGAAAAGAAGTCATTGCTGGCCTCGTCCTCGGGGATGACCTTTGGCTCCCACAGTTCCCACCGCATGACCCGGACCTCTCGCTATTGACGGCGATGACTTGACCAGGATGTGGTGGGCGGGGCCGACGGATAAGCGCCGCTGACCCGGTATTCGGAGACACTCATCGGCGCTCGGCGCTCGGCGCTCGGCGAACTGAGCGACTAGCGAGGCCTGGCGCGGCCTTCTTCCCTCATGAGATCGTTGAACTTCTCCCAGCGCATCCGGTATCGCGTCCGGCCATTGCCGGGAAGCCAGTCGATAGAGCCTTTGCTTACCTGGAGTTCTCCGAGCTTGGCTTCGTCACTCCACACGGCGAAAGTTACGTCCGAATGGAGCACGAATCGGGTGGGTAGGTCGATAGTGACGTTATGAGTTGCCATGACTGGACGGTAGTCCTTGGCGTTTCGCAGGACGGGGAGGCTGCTCGAACAGCCTCACAACCGGTGGTCAGGGA
>CAWGQC010000002.1:0-78328 GCA_963824645.1 uncultured Acidimicrobiales bacterium | reverse complement strand
AATGGGGCGTCATCGGCCTGTGCAAGTCGGTCGCGTTCGAACTGGCCGCCTTCGGTGTGACGGTCAACGCCATTGCTCCGGGCAATGTCTCGACACCGATGATCCACAACGATGTGCTCTACGGGCTCATGCGACCGGATCTCGACCACCCCTCCGCCGACGATGTGGCCCCGGGCATGGCCGCTCTCCACGTTCAACCTGTCCCCTGGCTGGAGCCGGAGGAGATCACCGCCGCTGTCGTGTTCCTGGCCTCCGAAGCGGCACGTCACATCACCGGCTCGGTGATCGACGTGGATGCCGGCGCCTCCGCCCGCTTCACCGGGTGAAGGACCGGCCGCCCGTTACTGGCGACCCATGGCCGCCCTACCGCCGACTTCGGCCTCGGCCGCCCGATGAGCCGGTCTCTGGCGCATCAGGGTGACGTCAAACTGTGAAAGCGTGCCTTGGAAGGGGAACTGACCGACATAGCGTGGGCTGACCGGTGACCCGTGGTCGTAGCCGACCGATGGTCCGACGCTCGAGATGATGGTCATGGCGAAGGGAACATCCATGGTGCCGCTGTCTGCGCCTTCGATGACCAGGGTGACGGTGGCGCCATTGTCGGTTCGCGCGAACCGGGCTCCCACCACCGCCTGGCCCACCGGGACGGCGGTCGCCGATTCCACCAGATGGTGGTCGCCGAAGCAGTTGTAGTCGAGGACCAGTCGGTCGTTCTGGATGAACAGGCTCACACCTGAGTTCTCCGTACCGGAGGCGTACAGCACGCCTGCTGCGCCACTCGGACGGTCGATGGTGGCAACCATCTCCCAACCACTGCCGCCGAGGGCGGGGGCAACCTGGGCGGGTAGCGGCGACATGGGAGGGAAGTAGCGGTAATGACGGTCCGGCCGATGGGGGGAGTTGTCGCGGTAGCGGGTGCCGAACAGCTCAATGGTCCGGTCATCGAGGGGGAGGACGCCGTACTCTTCGGCCTGCTCCCACCACCAGTCGACCATCTCGGCCACCTTGGCCGGCATGGCTGCGGCCAGGTTGTGGCATTCGGAACGGTCCTCGGCCAGGTTGTAGAGCTCCCAGTCGTCTTCCTCGAACGGCGTACCCGCCGTGTGGCGGGTCACCGCCTTCCAACCGTCTGCGTAGAGAGCCCGGTGTCCCATCATCTCGTAGTACTGCCTGTGTTTGGTGCTGGGTGCCTCGGGGCGATCGAATGAGTACCGCATCGACACTCCGGACAAGGGGATCTGTTCGAATCCTCGGTAGACGTCCGGCGGTTCGATCCCCAGTGCCTCGTAGATGGTGGGAGCGATGTCGTCCACGTGGTGGAACTGGTCACGCGTCGCCCCACCGTCGGTGATGTGGGTGGGCCAGCGCATGATGAGCGGGACGTGCACACCTCCCTCGTGCGTGTTCTGCTTGTACCACTTGAACGGCGTGTTACCGGCCTGGGCCCACCCCCACGGGTAGTTGGCGTGGCTGTGTGGTCCACCGATGTCGTCGATCCGCTCGACCGCCTCGTCGGGCGTCTCGACCAGGAAATTGAAGTACTTCATCTCGTGCATGACGCCGAAGGGTCCGCCTTCCTGACTGGCACCGTTGTCCG
Organism: uncultured Acidimicrobiales bacterium; assembly: GCA_963824645.1. Lineage (GTDB taxonomy): Bacteria > Actinomycetota > Acidimicrobiia > Acidimicrobiales > RAAP-2 > Bog-756. The sequence continues at coordinate 76,731 of CAWGQC010000002.1, read as the reverse complement.
AGAGCACGATGAACAGAGTGTCGTCGAGGAGGGCCAGTTCCGCGAGGGCGGATACCAGTCGGCCGATCTGGGCGTCGGTGTGTTCGAGGAAGGCGGCGAACGCCTCCTGGAGACGGGCGGCCAGTCGTCGCTGGTTTTCGGGAAGGGTGCTCCACTCCTCGACGCCGGGGTTCCGCGGGGCGAGATCGGTTCCATCGGGGAGCAGTCCCATCTCCTTCTGACGGGCGAACCAGCGATCGCGGGCCTCGTCCCATCCGCTGTCGAACCGTCCCCGGTACCTCTCCAGGTAAGCGGCCGGGGCCTGGTGAGGGGCGTGCATGGCCCCGAAGGCCAGATAGGTGAAGAAGGGGCGGTCCGGCCGGATCGAAACGGTGTCGTGGATGAAGGAGATGGCGTGGTCGACCAGGTCCTCGCTCAGGTGGTAGCCCTCCTCGGGGGTAGCCGGGGGCTCGACCATGTGGTTGTCGTAGACCAGCTCGGGGTGAAACTGATCGGTCTCACCCTCGAGGAAGCCGTAGTACCGGTCGAAGCCCCGTTGGCAGGGCCACTGGTCGTAGGGTCCGGCCGCCGATGCGTTCTCCATGCTGCACAAGTGCCACTTGCCCAGGGCGAAGGTGGCGTAGCCCTCGTCACGGAGAACTTCGGCCACGGTGGCGGCGTGATTGGTGATGTGCCCGCGCATGTGGGGGTAGCCGCTGTCGAAATTGGAGATCGATCGCATGCCCACCGTGTGGTGGTTGCGACCGGTGAGGAGGGAGGCCCGAGTGGGTGAGCACAACGGCGTCACGTGGAAGTTGGTGTAGCGCAGGCCCTCCGCCGCCAACCGGTCGATGTTCGGGGTGACCAACTCCGATCCGTAGCAGGAGAAGTGGGAGTAGCCGGTGTCGTCCAGCAGGATGAGGACGACATTGGGGGAGCCGCTGCGGGGGTGGGCGGGCGTCGGCCACCACGGTGTCGATTCGGCCTGCGTGGGCCGGATCACGCCTTCGAACGGTTCGTAGCTGTTCATGGGTCCTCGATGACGATGCGGGTCGGGGCAACGCGGGGGACGGACGGGTGGGTGGGCCCGCATCCGTTGGGCATCTTCCAACGGTGAAGGTCCAGGTTGTGACAGCGAAAGTGACGATACTGTGGGGCTGACGGTGAGTCCACGCCGGCACCGTCGGCGGTAGATTCGTGGCCGCCCGGCACCGACGACGGTCGTGGGTTCGAACGTGAAGAGGGGTTCGTCGACGATGGCAGATGAGAGGACCCTTCCCCGGCCCTCACCGGACAGGGCCGTGGTTGTGGTGGAGACGCCCGGTCCCGGACCGGGATTCTGGGCGGGTGGACCCAGTGTCACGCTGACCGGGGCAGGGACCTATTGGCTGGCCTACCGCCTGCGTCGCCCGGTGGGCGAAGGACGTGGGTACGCCAACGTGATCGCCCGGTCCGACGACGGCGTGACTTTCGAGACGGTTTCCGTGCTCGGTCGTGAGGCATTCGGCTGCGACTCGCTGGAGCGGCCCGCCCTGGTGGCCCTGGCCGACGGGAGCTGGCGCCTGTTTGTCAGTTGCGCCACGCCCGGCACCCGGCACTGGCGGGTCGACGCCCTGGAGGCCACAGACCCGAGCGCCTTCGACCCTTCATCGGCGGTCACGGTGCTGGCCGGCGACGAGATGACGGGGGTGAAGGATCCGGTTGTGCAACGGCACGAGGACGGATGGCACATCTGGCTGTGCTGCCATCCCCTTGATCGGCCCGATGACACCGACCGGATGGCCACCCGCTACGGCACCAGCCGCGACGGCTGGGCCTGGGAAATCGGAGACGTGGCCCTGGCCGGCACGCCTGGTAGCTGGGATCAGCGCGGCACCCGGGTGGCCGACGTGGTCCGAACCGAGGAAGGTTGGTCTGCTTATTACGACGGGCGGGCCACCAAGGAGGAGAACGCCGAGGAACGCACCGGGTTGGCCAAGGGAGTCTCGCCGGGGGAACTACACCCGGTGGGTGGGACGGTGGGAGCCTTTGCCGATGGCCGTGGTTCGTTGCGTTATGTCTCGATCGTGACCCTGCCCGACGGCGGTACCCGCCTGTATTACGAAACCAGTCGTCGGGACGGGGCCCACGACTTGCGGACCGAGTACGTCCCGCCTTCCCGGTAGGAGCGCCATGTCTCGAGGTCCCAACCGGTGATCTGTTCGACCAGAGCGATGTCGTCGTAGAAGTAGGAGATGAGCTGGGCCCGATCGGCCTGGCGGAGTTCGGGACGGTGTTGGGGCTCCCGCTGGATGAGCCATTGGAGGGGAAGGCTGGCCTTCCGCCACACCTGGGGCGGAAAGTGGCTGCCCACCCCGGCGCCCCAGCGGAAGGCCCTCCGTAGGAGTTGGCTGCTGAGGGAGGGAGCCACGTAACCGCCCACGTTCATCGGCGGCACGTGGGCCACCACCGATTCGTCGACACCGAGGAACCGGCAGACCCTGTCGAGAGTCGGCTGGGGTTCTTCCACCAGGGAGAGGTAGCGGATGATGTGGACCTGGTTTTGGGGGAACACCTCGAAGAGATGCTGAAGGTGGCGCCCGTAGAGCCCCGTCTCGAGATAGCGCCAGATGGGCGCCCAGCCCTCTTCCTTCCTTTGCTCCTCGTTTCCACAGGCGGTGATGAAGTCGCCGACCGTCTCCAGGCCGTCGGCCCACAGATGGGCCCAATTGGAGTAGGCCCGGTCGACCGGATCGCGGAGGACGACGATGAGCCGGGCGTCCGGGACGGCGGCCCGGATACGGCCATGGGCGGCGTAATCAGCCAGGTAAAAAGCCGTGCTCTCACCCTTTTGGGTTTCGGGGGCAGCCCTTTCGAACAGTCTCTCGTACTCGTCACGCCGCCAGATCCATTCGCGGTAGCTGTGGGCATCGCCGGGGCCCCCCTGTGTGGGTGGGGGACCGTCGCACAGAAAGAACTTCGGCTCCTTGACCGGGGCCATAAAGAGCTGCGGGTGCCGGGCCAGAGCAGCATGGAGGGCGGTGGTCCCGGCCTTGGGAGCGCCGACGATGAAAAAGTTAGGGAGCGACATCTTCGCTCTGTCCGGTCTAGGGGGTGGTTGCGCCGTAGCCGGGTCCCGGGGGAGTGGCCGGCGGAAGGTTCGATCCGGACCGCCGGTGCCGCTCGTCCACCAGGAGAAAGGCACCGGCCACTGAGGCCACCAGCAGTTCGGACACCCCGAAACTGTAGCGAAGTGCGGCGGTGCTGCTGAGTATCAGGCCGACGGCTACCACGGTGGAAATTGATGCTGTCACCACCAGCAGCCGGGCGGCCCGGGGCCGCCGACCAGCCGTGTCCCCGCGCTGGGCCCGCCCCGCCGCCCAGGCCAACCAGAGAGCCAGGAAGGCGAAGACCAGGGCACTGGGCCGTCCGAACACGAGGCTCGAAAGGCGTGAGCTGCTCACGGGGATGACGCCGAGCCATCGATACCCGACCAGGATCGAAGCCGCGGCCAGGGCGCCGAGAACCGGGCCGCGGAAGTCACTCCCTGAGCGCTCGGCCGTCGGTCGGAAGGTGGATGTCTGTCGACGCGGGTGATGCTCAGCGAGATCGGAGGAGGGAACGGCGAGGTCCTCGTCGGCCACGGGACCGGTCTCGATGATCGGACCGGGCCTGTCGAGCAGGAGGACGGAGGAGGTGGTCTCGTCGGTTGAGTCCATCGGATGGGGTGCCTCTCCTGAAGGTTGGGGATGGGAACGGTGGGTCTCGGATGTCCGGTGCGGGCTTCAGTCGAGCGACCCGGCGTGAGCCTCGTTGGGATGAAAGTGCAGTTCGGAGGCCGTGTTCTCTTTGTCTCTATTAAAACTACCTGTTTAGTAGACATTAGGCCCATCGGGGCAGCCGCGTCAACCTTTTTGTGATGACACCGTGACAAGTTCGGGGGTCGCTCCGACGGGGGCCGGACTCGGGCCTCCTGGGGCCCGTCGCTCCTGATCCGCCGGCTTGGCCGAGCCCACGGATGAGGGCCTGGGCCAGGGTCAGTCAGTCCCAGACTTCGGTCAGGCCCCCCGAGCCGTCGGGTCGGAAAACGGGCATCGATCCGAGCGACTGGACCATGTCGGCATCGGGTCCGAGGGCCGTTCGCCAACTTGAGCCCTCGGTCATCAAGGTCCCGATGACGACCGGCTGGCCACCCACCCTTCGTACGAGATTGAGGGCAGCCAGGGTGGAGGCGCCGGTGGAGATGATGTCGTCGACCACGGCCACCCGCTTGCCGGTCACCGCGGCGATGCGGGCCGGGTCGATGCGCAGTTTTTGGGGGCTGCCGGTGGTGATCGAGCGGACCGGTTCGGCAAACGAGTCCCCCAAGTGGATCTTCGGGGTCTTGTGCAGGATCACGTAGTCATCGAGCCCGAGACCCCGGCTGACTTCGATGGCCAGTGGAATACCCATGGTGGCCACCGATACCACCACCTCGGGCCGGTGACCGACCAGTCGGTCGGCCAACTCTTGGCCCGCCGTGTCGGCAAAGGAGACACCCAGGTCCACGCAGATGAGGAGTGCGATGGTCAGGTCGTCCGACAGGGCTACCAGAGGGAGGTCGAGGGTCTGCGAACCCACCGCGGCCCGGTAGGTGATTCCCGTGGTCATGACCACGACTCTGGCCGCCTCCGACGGCGATGGCAAACCCTCGACCAGCGGCGGGGGCCTCAGCGGCTGGTGGCGGGGCCACCGGAGAACGCCCCGGGAGCGAAAAACCTGGTGTCCGGCCGGGGGTTGTGTGTACTGTGGGCGGAGAGCTTGGAGCGGACAGCTTGTGGTGTGCGCCGGGCATACGCCACAGGCCTGTCCTCGGGGTGCCTCGGTCGCTGGCGGGAGCGGTCGCAGCTCATGTGGAACAGGAGGGCCAGCAGGGCTGTCCCCATGAGAGAGGAGGCGAATGGCCGCGATCCCAGCTAACGAGCTCGATCTTCCGACGCTCGACCTCAGCGGCGCCGATCGCCACAACCGGTTCAACCTGATCGATTCGGCGCGGGACAGATACTGGTTGGCCCGGACCCCGATCGGATTGGCTCTCACCCGCCATGAGGATGCGGTCGCCATCCTGCGGGATCGCCGCTTTTTCTCCGCCATGTCGCTGATCCCGCAGATGCAGGGGGTGAGCGGGAGCTTCCTGGAGCAGCGCCGTCCGTCGATCCTCCAGATGGAAGGAGACGATCACGCCCGTCACCGGCGACTGGTCAGACCGGCATTCACACCGGCCGCCGCCGACCGCATGCGCCCTTTCATGCGCTCCATCATCGGCGAGTTCATCGACGCCGTGTACGAGGAAGGGACCTGTGACTTCGTAGCCGACATCGCCGAACGGTATCCGGTGCCCATCATCTGCGAGCTACTCGGAGCCCCTCGCCGCGATTGGAAGCTGTTCTCTCAATGGGCCCCGGACATCTTCCGCCTTTTCAACCAGAACTTGGCCGAAGACCTTCCGATCGTCCAGCAGGCTTTGTCCGAACTCGAGGCTTACATGCGGGTGCTGGTGGAGCGCCGGCGGGACGACCCGGGAGACGACCTCCTGAGTGGGCTCATTGCCGTGGGCGGGGAGGACGACCAGCTGTCGGTGGATGAACTGATCATGTTGGCCGAGGCCGTGCTGATGGCCGGCATCGACACCACCCGCAACCAGCTGGCCTGCACGATGGCCTTGATGTTGGACAATCCGTCCCAGTGGCGCAACTTCGTCAAGCATCCCGAACTGGCCCCCCGGGTGGTGGAGGAGTCGGTGCGCTACCTCGGTGCGGTCCAGGGAACACTGCGGGTGGCCTCCGAAGACATCACCTACCGTGACGTGCTCATACCGGCAGGGACGCTGGTCAACATCTCCCTGGCCGGCGTCAACCGTGATCCGGAAGCTTTCCCGCATCCCCACCAGCTTGATCTCCACCGGGCGTCCGACGTGCCCCATCTGACCTTCGGATCGGGAATCCACTACTGCCTGGGGGCCCATCTGGCCCGGGCCGAGCTGCAAGAGGCGATCACCGTTATCGCCCAGCGGATGCCCAATCTCGAAGCGGCCGGCCCGGTGACCTGGAAGCCGGAGACATTCGGCATCTGGGGACCGGCCCTGATGCCGGTCCGTTGGACTCCATGAGCGGAGACGGCGGCTACGTACAGATCCAGTTCGCGCTGGACGATCCGATCCAGGCCGACGCCATCGTGGCCACGCTCCTCGCCCGGCACCTGGTGGCCTGTGGCCAGAGAACCGCCCCTGTCATCAGCCACTACCGGTGGAAAGGGGTGCTCGAGCAGGCGGAGGAGTGCCTGGTGCTGCTCAAGACCCGCGCTGAGCTGGCCGAGCAGGTCATCGACGTGATCGTCGGGGACCACCCCTACGAGACCCCCGAGGTGATCGTCCTGCCCGTGGTCCAAGCTTCGGTCCCCTACCTGGACTGGATCACCGAGGTCACGGTCGACGCGGCGGGCTGAGGGGGAGGAGCAAACCGTGACCGCTGAGCCGGCGCGACCGGTCATCAACCACATCGCCATCAGCGTCGATGCGGCCGTCCTCGATGACGCCGGCCGGGCCGCCTTCATCGATTTCGCCGGCGAGGTCTTCGGCTGGACCGAGGGGGACAACAGCACCGAGAAGGGAAACCCTCTCATCCTCTATACCGGGCAGATGCGCCAGTACCTCTATCTGCTGCCGTCCACCGACGATTACCTGCGCGCCCCGTCGCTCGACCATTTCGGCCTCGAGGTCCCTTCGGTCGAGGAACTGGTCGCCATTGTCGACCGGGCCCGGGCCTACCAGCGGAAGGACGACCGGGTCACCATCATCGGCCGTAGCGAGATGGTGACCCACGGCTCCACCTCGGATTTCACGCTGACCAATGCCTATGTCGGCTTTCTCATCCCGTTGCTGATCGAGCTCCAACACATCGCCGAGCATCCGACGACTTGAGTCTCGCCGGCGGCGGGCTGACCGGAAGTCGAAGGCGACCTTGATGGCGTCGGGCTCGGTCTGGCCGGCCGGAACGGGGGGAGCCGTCTTGCGACGCCCACGCCACTACCGCCGGCGGTAGCCCGATTCAAGCTGATGGCCGCCGGTCAAACTGGAGGGACGGGCCATAGACTCCTTGCGTGTATTACGGACATGCCTCGTGGATCGCCGTCGTCGTCTTCGGCGCCATGTTTGCCATGCGGGCCCTGTCCTCACAGCGTCGGCGTGGGCAGCGATCGGGTGGTCGTCTTCCGGGGAGTGGGTTCACTGCCGACCAGATGGGCGTGCCCCGACCCCCTCCGCCGGGGGCCGGCGCCAACGGTTCGGCGCCGACCGGTACGTCCAGCGGCACTCCGCCCGGATGGTTCACCGATCCTTTCTTCCGCCATGAGAAGCGGTTCTGGTCGGGGACCGAGTGGACGGAGCACATCTCCGATGGGGATGTCCCCGGCAGTGATCCGCCTCCCGGTGCGAAGGGTCCCGGGGACGAGTGAGGGGTCCCGGTCGGAGGCACCCTGTTCGCCGTTGTGACAGCCGGTCGCTGAGTCGGTAGATTCCTCCCCGGTCGGTGCGGACATTGGGGGGCACCAAGGAGCGACGACATGAGCTCGCCTAACCGGTTGGGTCTCGAAGGGGCGCGGGCTGACGGCAGGCCCCCGGCAGGAGGACCCTCGCTCCACACGCGCCTGGGCTTGACCGTGGTGATGGCGGCGTTGTTGGTGTGCGTGGCCGCCTGTGGGTCTTCGGCCACCTCGGCATCATCGACCACCTCGGCGTCGACCGGATCGACGGGGCAATCGGGGTCCAAACCGTCGCCGGTGAGCAGCGCCAGTACATCGACCCGCGGAGTCGCCGGCAACACCATCAATGTGGTGTTCCCGGTTGTGTCGCTCAACTCGTTGGCCGGTCAGGAGGGTTTTGCCGAGGATCCCGAATACGGCGAACAGACCAAGGCCATCGACTTCTACGTGGGCCAGATCAACAAAGCGGGAGGGATCAACGGCCGCAAGATCAACCCCATCGTGGTGAACTTCGATCCGACCAACGAAGCCGACATGCGGGCCCTGTGCAAGACATGGACCGAAGGATCCCCGGCGGCCTTCGCCGTGCTCGACGGGGTGGGCGACTGGACCGGCGACGATCAGCTGTGCATCACCCAAGAGGGACACACCCCGTTCATCGGGCAGTGGACCACGGTCACCAACTGGACCAACGAAGGGTCGCCCTACCTGTGGTGGACCGGACCCGACCAGGCCGTCATTCTCCAGGCGGTGGTCAACTGGGGCCTCAGCGCACACCTCCTGGGGGGGTCGACCAAGGTGGGCGTCCTCGTCGGCGACCGGTCCTCGGACCAACTGGCCCTCAACGACTATCTGTTGCCCGACCTCCGGAATGCCGGAATTACCCCGGTGGTCAAGACCATCGCCTCGGACCCGTCGGAGACGGCCACCACCGATGCGCAAGCACCGCTCGTCGTCCAGCAACTCCGCAGCGCCGGGGTGACATCGATGATCCCCCTCATCCCCTTCAACGTGTTCTACCCGGTCCTGCAGGCGGAGACGGCGCAGAAGTACTACCCCAAGCTCCTGCTCAGCGACTACGAGGAGAGCATCGTGGCGGCGCTCGGTCTCATCCCCATTCCCTACGAGGCCGCCCTCGACGGCCAGGAGGGTCTGACCACCCAGACCCTCGGAGGGGGTACCAACCCCTCCAACTACACGGGTCCGCTCGGCTACGACGCCGGTGTCAAGGCCTGCTGGACGCCCTGGCACAAGGCCTATCCCCAGATCCCGGCCGGAGCGACCACCGACTTTCTCGAGCAGCAGGGCCCTGTGGTGCTCTGGTGCCAGGTCATCTCCCTGTTCGCCACCGCTGCTCGCAACGCCGGCCATGATCTCAACCGACGCAGCTTCGTGACCGCCATGTCCAAGATCACCAACTTCCCGGGGACGTCGACACCCATCCTCAGCTACGGACCGGACAAGCGTTACGGACCCACCGAATACAAGATCGTCAAGCTCCGGAACAACGTGCCTCCCTCGTCCGCCTGCCAGTTGACGTCGCAGAGCAAGGCGCAAGGGACCTGTTGGGTCACTGTCCAACCCTTCTCGCCGCTGCCCACACCCTGATCGGAGGGGGGGTCAGTCGGCGCGAAGGGCGGACATCGGCTCAGTAGCCCCCGGCACAGCCGTTCTGATCGGGAGCGGCGTTGGGGTTGCCCCAATAGCGGGTGGCGAAGGCGACGGCCACCCGGATCTGTTCCTCGGGCGTGGCATCGGCGGCGTCCGACGGATAACCGAAGGTGTTGAAGGCGTCCCAGTTGGCATGGCTGAAGCCCAGGCCGCCGCTGTAGACGGGCCCGTCCCTGTTCCAAACGCCCCCTTCCTCGCACATGTTCACCCGTTCCCAGGCGGCTCGCTGGTAGTTGGTGACTCCGTCGCTGGTGGTGGCACCCGGCTGTCCGGCCGCACTGGCCACCGTGCTGCCGGCCAACGAGCCGTAGTAGCCGACGTCGCCGAAGGTGAAGACACCCCCGTCGGAGGCAACCGTCAGGTAGCCGCGTCGGGCTGACGACAGCCCGATCACCGGTCGGTTGAGATTGCGACCACCGGTGGAGCCCAAGAAGGTCGCCCCTCCGAAGGCATAGACGGAGCCGTCGCTGGTGGCCAGCCGGTAGCCCTGCTCGGCGGCGTTGATGCCCACCACCGGCGCGCCGGCCGGCGCCACACCGGCAAATCGGGCGTCCCCGAAGGCGAACACGGCGCCGTTGGCGGCCGCTTCCCAGTAGCCGTGCCCGTCAGGAGTCGAAGCCATACCGACAACGGGACTGGTGGGCGACAGCGTGCTGGCTGAACCGTAGAAGGAGGCGTCACCGAAGGCGAAGACACCCCCGTCCGATGCCACCATCCAGTAGCCGCCACCGTCTGGCGTCGGGACGATACCGACGATGGGACGGACCAAGACCAGTGAACCGGTCGAACCGTGGAATGGGGCGTCGCCGAAGGCGAACACACCGCCGTCGCTGGCCACCTCCCAGTAGCCCCGGCCGTCCGGGGTGGCGACGATGTCGACGATGGGTCGGTTGAGTCGTAGGGAGGCGGTCGATCCGTAGAACGGAGCGTCGCCGAAGGTGAAAATGCCGCCGTCGGAGCCGCTCTCCCAGTAGCCGCGGCCGTTCGGGGTGGAGGCGGCACTGACGATCGGTGCGTTGAGCACCAACCCGGCCCCCGTGGGCATGGTGGCCGAGGCCGTCGACACGTGACCGCCGGCGTAGACCACCACGAACATGGTGACGGCGGCCGTACCCATTAGCGCCGTCCTGAAGATGCGCCGGGCAGCGCTGGGTCGGCGGGGTACGGGAGCCTCGGTGTTGCGGGAAGCGGGCGCCACGGATGAGCGCATAGGGATATGACGACGCGAAGTCGCTGAAAACACTGTGGGTGACCTTTCCTTGGTCGGTCAGAGCACGCGCCCGACAGGGACGCGCTCTCACTCTCTTTGGTTGGGTGGACCCCACATCTGTGCATTCAACGCCCCAGCCGGGCACCGGGAAGGGTGGTCCGGCCTGGCTACGAGAGCCGGGTGTGCTAGCGGGTGTTATGTCCGGTAAGGGGTGACGACTCTGCGGTCTCTCCTGCGTGGTAGGTCTGGATCCTCGATGACCATCAGCCGGAGGCCGGGCATCGGTACTGTTGGCCTGAACCGGTCAATCGGTATCCGTGAGCTTCAGACCCGGATATTTTACCCCCCAGACGGGACCATGGGTAATCGGGCAGCCTCCCTGCCAGGAAATTGCGGGCGGTCGCACCCCTCTTGAACTGGGAGTTTTCCCGTGATCGTCGAGGCCGTGGTCATTGTGCAACTTAGAGTTGCTACGGCCGCTGTTTCCGGTGCATGATGGAGATAAGAGGCGGCGGATCCCGAGCGTGCTCTGACCACGAAACTTGGTCAGAGCACGCTGGGAGCCTCTGGCGGGGGATCGAACCTGTTGGTGATGCCGGGCCATTGGCCATTGTGAGGGGTCGACGCATTTCCCGCTCGACGGGACCGCAGCCGGTCGGGCCCGGCCCCCAGGCCGCTACCCCTGCAGTGCCCGGGCCAGTTCGCCCCACCGACCGATCGACCCCGGATCACGGGCCCAGGCGGTGCCGGCAAAGTAGAGCACCAGACGTGAGGCGGTCCCCCTGTAGCGGTCGGCCAGGCCCTGGAAGACAGTGTCCCAGTCGCCGCTCACGCAGAAGTGATCGAGCAGATCGTCGTCGATCAGAGCGGCCATGCCGGTGGGGTCGCCGGCCTTCAGTCGATGGCGAATCCGCTCCGTCGTGTCGGGGCGGCCCAACTGGGCGAAGATGAAGGCGTAGTTGGGGGTCGATCCGTAGAACGCCACCTGCATCCGGGCGGCGTCACGCCATCCGTCGATTTCGACCCGGGTCGACCCGGGTGCGGCGAAGGCGGGCACGATCAGTTCGAGGTTCTCCCGCGACCGACCCGCCCGCAACGAGCCGGCGTCCAAGTGGGGGATCACCGTCTCGCCCAGATAGGTGGGCGTGTTCAGGGGGTGTACGTGGACGCCGTCGGCATGGGCGGCCGCCATCTCCAGCATCCAGGGATTGACGGCGGCCACGTCGATGGGGGGGTCGGGGACTCCGATGGGTCCCGGAGACCAGATGTCGGGGAGGAGGGACAGGTCCCAGTACCGGCTGTGATAGTCGAGGGGGCGCTCACCGCGGAAGGCGGCAAAGACGGCTCGGAGGGCGGCGACGTAGTCCTGCAACCGGGTACCGGGATTGTCGAATGGACTGCCGTAACGTCGTTCGATGTGGGCCCGCACCTGGGTGCCGAGCCCGAGACGGAACCTCCCGTGGGTCGCCTCGGCCAGCTCCCAGGCGACCGAGGCGGTGACCATCGGGCTGCGGGGGAAGGCCACGGCGATGCCGGTGAGCACGTCGATGTCTGCGGCCAGGGCAGCGGCGGCGCAACTCAGGTAGGCGGTACGACCTGCCTCGGTGATGACCAGGCCGCTGAATCCCGCCTTTTCTGCGTCGCGGGCCAGCTCCTGCACCCTCCGGATAGGGAGTCCGCCGGTCATGAGGTCGACCTTCACCGGCCGTAGGGCCGTCCGTGCCGGCCCCTTCCCCCACCGGCCCCTTGATCAGGATTGCCGGGGGGGCGGTTCAAGCGGTGTGGGGCGGGTCCTGCTGGGGAACCACCACGGTGGCCCGCCACAAGAGGACGTACTGGGGACAGGCCGTGGCGATGGCGCAGATCGGGGCGCCGGTGGCCTGGACGCTGGCCGTACCGTCGTTCTCCACTTCGAACGTCGTCATCGACGATCCGGTGGGTGTGGTGCCTCCGGACAGCCGGACGAGTACCGGGCTCGATTCGACGGCCTGCGCCTGGCTCCATTGCAGCGGCCCACCGGTCAGTTTCACCACGACCAACTCGCCTTTGGTGGCGAGCACCGTCGACCCATTGCTCGAGTTGGTCAGGACGATCGTGACGGCCACCGGTGTCGCCTTGGGTTTCGACGCCGCCGACGCCGCCGACGCCGCCGACGCCGCCGACACCGACGCCGCACTCGTCGCACCGACGGTGCCGGCGGGACCGAGCGTGAGTAGGGAGACGGCCAACGCCGCCACGGTGACGACGGCTCCGTTTCGGAGTTTGGGCATCATTCCGCCCTCCTGATCCGCCGGCCCTTTTTCCCCGGACCGGCCTGGTGGCCACGGTACGCCCACCCCGCTCCGCATTCAAGGGTTCGGCGGGCGGTTTCAGGCGGCCCGTCATCGGCCCGGATCGGGAGCCGAGCGTGGCTCGGCGCGATCCGCACCCAGGTGGCTTTCGATGCTGGCCATTTTGGTCGTCAAGGCGTCGCCGATACCGGGTCGGTGGTCGATCTTGATGACGACGCTGAGGCGCGGCGCCGACTCGGACATCTTCTCCATGCAGGCCCGAATGAGGTCCATGACTTCGTCCCACTCGCCTTCGACATTGGTGAACATGGCGTTGGTCTGATTGGGAAGGCCGCTCTGACGCACCAGGGCCACCGCCTCGGCGACCGATCCGCCCACCGAATCACCCACGCCCAGGGGCGTAATGGAGAAAGCAACCAGCATTCGCCCATGGTGCCAAAAGAATCCGTTGACCGCTGACCCACCACACCGACGCCGGCCGTCCAGAAGCCCGACCAGGGGCGACACCCTCGGTAGGCTGCTGCGCAGACCCGGTTATGACCGAGAACGAAAACCATCAGGATCACGAGCCGGATGTCCGGTTCAGCTACGCCAACGAGCGGACGTTCCTCGCCTGGAATCGAACGGCTCTGGCCCTCATTGCCACGGGTGTGGCCGCTACCCAACTCCTTCCCGAGTTCGGCTTCAACGGGGGCCGCCGCATCCTGGGCCTCCCCCTGATCGCCCTCGGCGCCGTAGTGGCACTGACCAGTTTCCTCCATTGGCAGGCCAACGAGCGGGCTATGCGTCACGACGAGCCACTGCCGCGTTCGCCCATGCCACTGGTGCTGTCGATCGGTATCAGTGTGATTGCCCTCATTGCCGTCGTACTGGCCGTTACGGGCTCGGGCTAGAGCAGGGGCAGGAATGGATCGCGACGAAGAGGGACCAACCCGCGACCCTGGTCTGGCCAGCGAGCGGACTGCCCTGGCCTGGAACCGCTCGGGTCTGGCCGTTCTGGCCGTTGTGGCCATCCTGGTGCGGAGACTGACGCAGCTGAGCGGCGGCGGTGCGGCGGCGGTCCTGATCATCGTGGCGGTCGGCGCCACCGTGTGGGCGCTCGGCATGTTCTTGAGTGCCCGGTCCCAGCGCGAACCGGGTTCCAACGGCCTCCTGAGTACAGCCAACGGCCGGATCCTGACCATCGGCACCCTGCTTCTCGCCGCGGCAGGGCTTCTGGTCAGCCTCCTGCCCCTTCCCTGAAGAGGTCTTAGCGCTACCGTTCCGACCGGACAGGGGCCTGACCGATCTAGGGCTTTCCGACGATGGCGCTGCCCGAGTGGTCCACGGCGACACAGAAGGTGGCCGTGGGGCACGAGACCGAGGCCAGCGGGTGGGAACCGTCGACATCGGTGCGTGACCAGGTGCCGTTGCTCCATTCGATGACGCCTCCCGAGCCATCGACGGCGACGCAGAAGGAGGCCGTGGGGCACGAGACTCCGGTGGGGGAGACCCCGATGGTCGTGGTGGGCGCCGGGCCTGGTTCGATCCGTACCGGGGCCGACCAGGCCGCACCATTCCAGTAGAGAGCCTCACCTCCACCATTGATCGCCGCACAGAACGACGCGGTCGCACACGAGACGTCTGTGAACGGGGCGCTGCTTCCGCTGGGATCGGGCATCGTCCAGCTCGAACCGTCCCACTGCGAGAGCCCGCCCGATACCGACATGCAGAGTACCGAGGAGACACACGAAATGGCCGAAACCGATCCCCAGTCTCCGCTGGTCCGTGTCCACGTTGTACCGCTCAGGGAAAAGGCGTTCCCCTCGGCGTCGACGGCCGCGCAGTAGGCGGAAGGCGCACACCCCACCGCCTCGAGACTGTTGGCGCCGGCCAACGAGACCGGGGCGGACCAGCTCTGTCCGTCAAAGGTGATGACCTGATCGCCCCCCGTGGGCACGGCGACACAGAAGCTGGGACTGGCGCACGAGACCGAGATGGCACCCGCCCCGATGGCTTGAGCTGAGGCTGGCACCGGACCGCTCCAGCTCACTCCGTCGAAGTGGTAAGCGTGTCCCATGTTGTCGAAAGCTACGCAGGACGAGGCGCCGCCACAGGACACCGCTACCAGCTGGGACCCCGGAACAACCGGGTGGGGGGCGGAGAAATGAAGCGAGAGCGCCCCAGTGGAGGCGGGCGTCGAGGTCGTCGAGGTCCGGGCTGGTGATGTGCTGGTCGAGCTGTGGGTTGACGAGGGGGGCGGAGTTACCGAGCCCGATCCGCAGCCAGCGGCCACGACCACCACCCCGGCTGCGAGCAGGGCTCGGTAGGACGCACGCCGCACGGCGGTAGACCCTAGCCAACGACCTCCGGTGGCCGGCAGCACGGAGCGGCCAGCATGGCCGGGGTCTACCGGCCGAGCAGGCTGGCGATGTTGTCGCCGAAGAGGCCGGGAGTGCCGTCCGGCGACCCGCCGATCCGGGCATAGTCCTCGACCGGCGTAGCCGTACCCTCCGAATGGGGGTAGTCACTGCAGCACATGAACAGATCGCCCGACTTGGCCATGAGCCGTTCCGGTTGCTCGTAGGAGAACGACGACACGCGGACATGGTGTGTGAAGTACTCGCTGGGCCGCATGGTCAGTTCGGCCGGTGCAGCACCATTGAGAACTGACGTGAAATCCCATCCACCGTCCAGCATCATCAGATACTGGGGGACCCAGACCGACGAGAGCTCGACGATCCCGATGCGGAGGTTCGGGTGGCGGTCGAAGGCGCCGTTCAGGATCAGATCGGTCACGGCGATGGCCGGGGGGACCCACAAGAAGACCGATTCGAGGGCGGGGACAAAGGACTCGTCGGGCCCCGGATAGAAGGCCTCATCGAGGATCCGTGGCTGGTCGGCAACGTGGAACACCGGGGTGACGCCGTGGTGGACGAAGGCCGCCCACATCCGATCGTGGTCCGGATGGGACAGTGGCCGGCCGTCCACCGCCGCTGGGGCGATCATGCCGAGTCGCACGTCGGCCGCCGCCAGGAGGGTGAGCTGGGCCTCGAGCCATGCGGGGTCACGCAGCGTGAGGTGGGCTACCGGATGGAGCCGACCCCCTCCTTCTTCGGACACGGTGGCGCACCACCTGTTCCACGCGGCCATATTGGCCATGAGGGCGATGGGCGAGTCGGATAGGCGGCGTTCCCACAAGAGCCCGAAATTGGGGAAGAGAACCGCCTCGTCGAGTCCCATTCGGGTCAGCTGTTGCGCCCGTGAGGCAGGTTCCCAGTACTCGGACGGAAGAGCTTCGTCGTAGCTGTACTCGGGAGGAAGGTCCTGCCGGCACCGTTGGCGGTTCCTTCCGATAGCCCTGGTGTCGCCGGGGATCTGCACGTCGGCCAGATCGAGGCGTCCGCCGCGCCAGGTGAGCCAGGGGTATCCCCGCTCATCGTCGACGATGGCCAAGGCCTCGCCGCGGAGGGACGGGTCGATGTACTCGGTCCACAGACCGCGACTTTCGTAGAGATGCTGATCCGAGTCGATGACGACAACCACCGAAGCCATGCTAACGGCGCAGCCAAACGGACGCTCGGTTCACTCCGCTGAGTCACCGAGCTCAGGGATCCACCGCCTCCACGTGACGGCAGATGATGATGGGAAGGTCCATGCCAGGGGGTGAGGACGGTAGGGAGGGATTTCTTGTGCTCGATGTCCGTAAGCTGGTGGCGGAATTTATCGGTACCGCCATTCTCGTGTTCGTGGCCGTGGGAACGGCGACGCTGTGCTTTGGTTTCAAGTTGTTCGGGACCAGTTATGCCGCCGGTATCGTGACCACCGCTTTGGCCTTCGGGCTGGTGCTCATGGCGCTGGTCTATGCCATCGGGCCCATCTCCGGCTGTCATGTGAATCCGGCCGTCTCGCTCGGTTTCGTGGTCTCCGGCCGGATGGCTGTCACCGAAGCCGTTGGTTACTGGGTGGCCCAGGTGGCCGGGGGAATCGCCGGTGCCTACGGTCTCTACGCCGTCTTTAAGGGATCGCCCATCTATTCGAAGAGCGTCCAGGGCCTCGGAGCCGATGGATACGGGTCGGCCTCGAGGATCAGGCTCGATGCCGGCGGAGCGTTCGCCGTCGAGACCATTCTCACCTTCATCTTCGTCATGGTGATTCTGTTCGCCACCTCGAAGGTGGCCCGCGAGTCGATGGCCGGGCTGGCCATCGGTATGGCCCTCGTTTTCTGCCACCTCATCGGGATTGCGCTCACCGGTACCTCGGTCAACCCGGCCCGCAGCATCGGGCCGGCCCTGGTGGTGGGCGGTCAGGCGCTCAGCCAACTGTGGTTGTTCATCGTGGCACCGTTGGTCGGCGGCTTCATCGCCGCCATGGTCTACGGGCTCCTGACACGGAACCAGACCATGGACGTCCCGGCTGATGCCGTACCCGCCGACTCGGATCCGGGAGCGTGACCGCCCGCCCCTAGGGTGGCACGACGGGAGCGCCGGTCAGCGCCGTATCATTGCCCCGGTGAGTTCTGCCGACGTGACAGCCAGCGTCGGTGACGACGGCGTGGCCACGGTCGAGATTCATCGGCCGCCCGACAACTACTTCGACATCGATCTCATCGCCCGGCTGGCCGATACCTACGGTGAACTGGACGGCGAACGGCGCTGCCGGGCCATCGTGCTCTGCTCGGAGGGAAAGAACTTCTGTGCCGGTGCCGACTTCGCCCGGGCTTCGGGGGCAGGGCCGCTGGCCAGTGGCGAAGAAGGGGTAGGGCGGCTCTACCAGGAGGCCGCTCGCCTGATGGAGAGTCTCACGCCGGTCGTAGCCGCCGTGCAGGGGGCGGCCGTGGGCGGCGGTCTCGGTCTGGCCTGTACGGCCGACTTCCGGGTGGGTTGTCCCGAGGCCCGTTTCGCCGCCAACTTCGCCCGACTGGGGTTCCACCACGGATTCGGATTGACTGTCACTCTTCCCGCCATCGTGGGCCCACAGTCGGCCAGCGAGCTGTTGTTGACCGGCCGGCGCATCGCCGGCGAGGAGGCCACACGGGTGGGTCTGTGCGACCGGATGGTCGAACGAGGCGAGGTGCGGTCGGCGGCTCACGATCTGGCTGCTGAGATCGCCGCCTCGGCACCGCTCGCCGTCCGCTCCATCCGCCAGACCATGCGCGCCGGCTTGGCCGACTCCTTTCGGGCCGCCACCCTCCACGAGCGCCAGGAGCAGGATCGCCTACGTCTGACCGAGGACTTTGCCGAGGGAGTCCGGGCTGTGGCCGAGCGCCGCCCTCCCCGGTTCTCCGGGGGTTGAGCAGGTAGTGCAGTCCGGGCCGGACCGCACCGGTCAGACCGGGCCGGTCAGTCCACTGTGTCGTGGTGGGCCCCGATGAGGGTCACGGCGAAGACGGCCGGGACGGCACCCCTGTTCGACCAGCGGTGCCGGGTTCCGTTCTGAATGTAGGTGTCACCGGGGTTGAGCACGACCGTGGCCCCGTCATCGAGTTCGAGGATCGCCTGGCCGGACAGGAGGATCCCGTAGTCGACGGTGGCCGTGGTGTGCATGCCCGGGTTTTCCGGCTCCACATAGCGGGCCAATCCCGGGAGCTTTTCCTCCAGCTCGACGAGAGCCGGTCCGATATCCAGGTCATCCGGGGCGCCGACCCCGTCATCGGGGGGAACGGTGAACAGGCCGAAGCGGAATCCGCCCACCGGTGGGAAGTAGGTGACGGCTGCGGGCCTCGTCCCGTCGTCGGGGAAGTGACTCGGAGCATCGGCACCCCACAGACGGTGGAATTCCATCCCCGGAAGTAGCGCCAGCGTCACCGGCACAACGCTCTGGTCTTCGATGAAGACCGCTCTTCCGGCCTGGTCGTGGCCGGTCACAACTCGTCGCACGTCCATAGTGCTCTCCTCGCTCCAGTCGGACGGCGAGACGCTAACGGGGTTCGGGCCGCCCTGCAGTGGTCAGGTCAAGGCCCACCCCACCGTGCCACTCGCGCCCGCCCCACCGGGCCCTACACTGACCAGGAGAGCGAGTGCGAAGGGGAGGGCCATGGAAACCGAAGCAGCGATCCTGTGGGGAATGGGCGACAGATTGGAAGGTCGAGACGATTCAGCTCGACCCACCCAAGAACGACGAGGTCCTGGTCCGCATCGCCGCTTCGGGCATGTGTCACAGCGACGAGCATCTGCGCACCGGCGACCTGGGTGGCCTGTACCCCGTCATCGGGGGACACGAAGGGGCCGGCGTGGTCGAGGAGGTCGGACCCGGTGTCGAGGACCTGGCACCGGGTGATCACGTCGTATTCGGCTTCGTTCCCGCCTGCGGCAAGTGCCCGTCCTGCGCCCGGGGCCACTCCAATCTGTGCGACGTCGGGGCCAGCCTCATGATGGGGGCCCAGGCCGACGGAACACATCGTCACCACGCCTCGGACGGCACAGACCTGGGCACCATGGTCTGTCTGGGCACCTTCGCCAAGCACACTGTGGTCAACAAGGCCTCGTGCGTGAAGATCCTCGATCACTATCCGTTGGACAAGGCCTGCCTGGTGGGCTGCGGGGTCACCACCGGATGGGGCTCCGCCGTCTACGCCGCCGACGTGCGGCCCGGCGATGATGTCGTCGTCATCGGCATCGGTGGGATCGGTGCGTCGGCTGTCCAAGGGGCCCGGCTGGCCGGGGCGGAGCGTATTTTCGCCATCGACCCGGTTCCGTTCAAGAGGGAGATGGCCACGACCTTCGGTGCCACCCACACCGCCGCCAGCATTGAGGAGGCCGCTGGCCTCATCAACGAGGTGACCTGGGGCAAGAATGCCGACAAGGTCATCTGTGCCATGGGCGTCGGCGACGGCCGGATGATGGAAGACATCATGCAGCTGGTAGCCAAGCGGGGTCGGGTGGTCGTGACCAACATCCATCCGATGGCCGAAACCGAGATCACACTTTCTCTTACCTGGCTGACCCTGTTGGAGAAGCAGGTGGTGGGAACCATCTTCGGGTCGGCCAACATGCGCTACGACATCCCCCACCTCTTGCGTCTGTACGAGCAGGGCCAGCTCGACCTGGACGGGATGGTGACTCAGAACTACAAGCTCGAAGACATCAACCAGGGGTATGCCGACATGCTGGGTGGGAAGAACATCCGGGGCGTCCTCCTCTACGAATAGATCCTTCCCGGTGAGCGGGGAGCAATGTCGGGCCGTCGCCTTGGGGCGGCGGGTCCGGACGTGTACGACCTGAAGGGCGCTCGCGAGCGGGTACCCGCAACTCAACCGTGGTGCGCCGATGACACCTTCTTCCACCCACGACGTGGTCAATCAGGCGCCTCCGCTCCAGGATTATGACGTCTTCTCCGCTGATGCGGCGCTGAGCGAGGCCGTCGAGCGGGAGGGCGCCGGCTGGGCCCGGGCCGACCTCGAGCGTTTGGGAAGGCTCGCCGGCTCGGAGGCTTCCCAGGAGCTCGGGCGGTTGGCCAACGCCAACCCACCGGTCCTGCACACCCACGATCGGTACGGGCACCGGATCGATGTGGTCGAGTATCACCCCGCCTACCACCAGCTGATGCGGACGGCGGTGGGGGAAGGTCTCCACGCCGGGCCCTGGGCTGACCCCCGCCCCGGTGCCCACGTGGCCCGGGCGGCCCAGGTGGTGGTCTGGTATCAAGTCGATGCCGGCCATATCTGCCCGGTGTCGATGACCTATTCGGTTGTCCCCGCCTTGCGCCACCAGCCTGAGGTGGCGGCCATCTGGGAGCCGATGATCTGCTCGACCGACTATGACCCGGCCAACCTCCCCGTGGCTTCCAAGGCAGGAGCCACCTGCGGGATGGCATTGACCGAAAAACAGGGCGGCTCCGATGTCCGGACCAACACCACACGGGCGGAACCCGGTGGCGAAGGGGAACGGGCCTACCGACTGACCGGTCACAAGTGGTTCTGTTCGGCGCCCATGTCTGACGCCTTCTTGATGCTCGCTCAGGCCCCCGGCGGACTCAGCTGTTTCCTGGTACCGCGGTGGAAGCCGGACGGCGAGCGCAATCCCGTCCGCATCCAGAGGCTCAAGGACAAGCTCGGGGATCGGTCCAACGCCTCCAGCGAGATCGAGCTCGACGGTGTGTGGGGTCAGTTGATCGGCGATGAGGGTCGCGGGGTACGGACCATCATCGAGATGGTCAACCACACCAGGCTCGACTGCATCCTGGGCTCGACGGCTCTCATGCGCCAGGGCGTGGCCCAGGCCGGCTGGCACGCGGCCCACCGCACGGCCTTCGGTAAACGACTGGTCGACCAGCCCCTCATGACCAACGTGGTGGCTGATCTTGCTCTCGAGTCGGAAGCCGCCACCATGACCGCTCTCCGGTTGGCCCGCGCCTACGACGCCCCTTCCCGGGACACACACGAGAAGCTCCTCCAACGACTGGTGACCCCGGTGATCAAATTCTGGACCTGCAAACGAGCGCCTCAACATGCGGCCGAAGCCCTGGAATGCCTCGGCGGCAACGGCTACGTCGAGGAGTCGGGTCTCCCCCGAATCCTCCGGCAGAGCCCGGTCAACGGAGTGTGGGAGGGATCGGGCAACGTGATCTGCCTCGACGTGCTCCGAGCGCTGTCCCGAGAGCCCGAAGCCCTCGAGGCTTACTGGTCCGAGGTCGGTGAAGCCGGGACGGAGGATGCCCGTCTGACCCGGGCCATCGACGATCTCCACGTCGACCTGGCCGACCCGACCACCATCGAGTTCCGGGCCCGGACCGTGGTCGAGCGCATGGCCGTCGTCTTTGCCGCGTCGCTACTGATTCGGTTCGCCCCGTCGGAGGTGGCCGATGCGTTCTGCGGGTCCCGACTGTCCGACGGCGGTGCCCCCGGATTCGGCACTCTTGCCGCCACCACCGGTACCTCCGTCCTTCTGGCCCGGAACTCGCCGGCGCTGGGGTGACCGCCCGGTCATGACGTCGGGCCCGCCCGGTGGGTCGCCCCCGGCGACCGTGGAAGGAGTGATGGCGTCGATCGCCGCCGTTTCCGTGACGGGGACGCTCAACATCTACGACGAAGAGGAGTCCGTCCGGTGGGGCGATCCACCCGGCGACGCCACCCGGCGTCGATGCGCCCTCCGGTCCTATCTCACCGCCCACTGGTCGGCCCCGATCGTGCTGGTGGGCGAAGCCCCGGGCAAGAACGGGGCCCGCCACACGGGTCTGCCCTTCACCTCGATGCGTCAGATGACCGGCGAAGGTCCGGCCGAGCCCACCGCCACCACCGTCCAGCGTGTGCTGGCCGAGCTCGGACAGCAGGACCGGGTGCTGCTGTGGAACGCATCGATCCTCTTCGCCCCGGACAACCGGAATCCGCGTCGGGAGGAGATCGACGCCTGCGCCGATGTGCTCGCCCTCGTCTGTCGCGGCCGGAGGGTCCTGGCTGTCGGGCGCCACGCCGAGCTGGCCACCGGGGCGCCTTACATTCGTCACCCGTCCTACGGAGGGAGCTTGCTTTTTGCCGACGGGCTCCGTGCCCGGATGTCCGCAGACGGCCCCCCCGCTTCGCTGTCCATCGACGGGGCCCCCTCGGCGCCGCCGCCCACTGCGGGCCTCGAGCCCTGGTCACAAGGCGACGTCCCGTCGAGGCAACCAGTGGGTACCCTCGACGTCACCATGCCCTCGCAGCCAAGCCGTCGACAGCGGGGTTCACCGACGCTCCCGGCCCGGAGGAGCTTCGCCCGTGGCTGATTACAAGATCCTGGTCGAGCCGCCCCATCCGGCCCGGCGGGTGGCCGTCGTGGTCCTGGTGGTGGCGGCGGTGGTTGCCGTGGGCGTCGGTGCCTTCACGCTCGGCCGGCACAACGGATCGGGAGGGCACGGCACGACCGGTGGGTCGCCCGTCTCGGCCGGCCCGCCGGTCGCCCCGCCCAAACCCCTTGCCGTATTGTCCTCGGTTCCCGCCACCGGCGCCATCAACGTGCCCTCGAACCAGGTGGTCACCGTTCAATTCTCTGAACCGATCGCCGACGACGGGACCATGCCGACATTCGATCCCCCGGTCAGCGGATCATGGACCAAGGTCGGCTCTGCTTCGCTTTCGTTCAGCCCCAGCGCACCCTTCATTCCGACCACGACCGAGTCGCTGGTCATTCCGGCGGGCCATGCCGGCCCCCACGGCCTTTCCGGAAGGACGCTGGCCCAACCGGTGTCCCTCACCTTCACCGTGGCTCAGGCCAGCACTGAGCGCTTGCAGCAACTGTTGGCGCAGCTCGACTACCTTCCGCTGAGCTTCACCCCCACCGCCCCGCTGACCTCTCCCAGCCAGGCCACCACGGCCCAGCCGGGCTCCTTCGCCTGGCGATGGCCGTCTCTGCCGGCGTCACTGACTTCGCTGTGGACCGAGGGCTCCGAGAATGTCATCACCAAGGCCGCGGTGATGAACTTCGAGAACCAGAACGGCCTGACCGTGGACGGGTTGGCCGGTAAGCAGGTGTGGATGGCGCTACTCGCCGATCTGGCCTCCCGGAAGGTCAACGCCAACTCGTACAACTACGTGTTCGTCTCCAAGCAACTCCCTGAGAACCTCACCCTGTACGTCAACGGCTCATCACAGCTGGCCAACGTCCCGGTCAACACGGGAGCACCGGGAGCCGATACCGCCGACGGCACGTATCCGGTGTTCGAGCACGTCACCAGCTCGCGGATGGTGGGAACCAATCCGGACGGCAGCCACTATGACGACCCCGCTGTGCCCTGGGCCAGCTACTTCAACGGCGGGGATGCGCTCCATGGTTTCGTGCGGGCGTCCTACGGCTTCCCCCAGAGCAACGGCTGCGTGGAGATGGCAGTGGCCAACGCCGCCCAGGTCTGGCCCCTCACGCCGATCGGAACCCTGGTCACCGTGGTCGGCCCGGCCTCCTGACCCGCCCGGCCCTCCCCGGTCAGGAAGGCGGGTGGCTGGCCAGCGCTTCGCTGGCCGGGGCCAGAAACCACTCGGTCACGATCATGGCCGGAGTGGTGCCGATGATGAGGCGGTAGCGCCGGGCCAGTGGCGAGGAGGCCAGCAAAGTGGCGATCTGAGGGTGGAAGCCGGTGGTGTGGTCGTGGTCGGCCGGGGGGGCGGGGAGAGGTTCACGCCAGATGTCGAGGTGGTGGTCGGACAGGATGCGTCCGATCGGCTCAGAGCCGGTTTCGAGTTGCCGCCGGACTGAAAGGGGGAGACGTCCGCTGGCGATGGTCGAATCGGCGTAGACGAAGCGACGGCCGGTTACCCGTCCGGTCAGCAGTACGGTGCGGCGCATCGTCTCCTCGTGCCGACCGAGCCCGAGCCCACTGTCGTCTCCGGTCGGGCCCGGTCCCCGCCACAGGACGTCGGCGTCGATGGGCTCCCCGGCCAACCGCTCGAGGAGTTCGGTGACCGTACCCGGGTGCCGGGCCAGAACTGCGGTCAGCTCGACCGCCACTATCCGGCGCGGGCCACGGCCAGGCCGGCGGCCAGCAGCACCATCGCCCACGACATCGTGCGCAAGGCCCGCTCGAGAGGAGCGAGGAGGGTCGCCCGGTCGATCGGGATGTGCCCGCCTCCGGTGAGGCCGATCGTGCCGGTCACCTCTCCGGCCTGGCGCCGCAGAAGCCGGGCCGGGGTGCTGAGGGCCCGCTGCGCGGCCGACAGGGCGAAGGCACCGGCGGCGGCCAGCACCGGGGCCAGGGCCAGGTCCCCGGTCTGGGCCACGTAGGCGACGAGCACCGGAAAGGCGCCCCAACTGGCGGCAAACCCGACCTCGTTGTGTATGACCCCTCCGAAGAGTTCGAAGTTGTAGCCGAGGACCAGGACCGGCCCGACCACGAGGAACGGAATCAGGGCCGGCCCGACCTCCACCACTCCGGCGATCCCGAGGGCGAGAGCTCCGACCAGTCCGGCGGCGGCGGTGACCACCAGAGTGGGACCGGAAATCTGGGTGTGCAGGGGGCGTCCGTGAAGCTCGTCGAGGGCGTGCGCGGCCAGACCCACCGCGCAGAAGAAGGCCAGCAGTGTGGCGATCAGCCGCGTCACATCGACCACCGGGGCCAGGCAGGCGCCGATGACCACGTAGGCCAGGTGCCACGCCGTGTAAGGGGGGTGGAGCAGTGTCCACCAATCGCGCCAGCCCCCCGACGACGCCGCGTAGAAGGCGGGGCGGGGCTGCCCCGGGGGACCTTCGGGCAGTTCCTCTTTGCCCACCGTCCCCTTCCTGCCACCCTCCCTACCCGCCGTCCCCTCCTTAGTCACCGCGTCGTGTTCCCCACATGACCAGTCCGCCGCCCAGGCTCATCCGTCGCACTCCCACGTCCTCCACTCCGGCCTTCTTCCAGGCCTCAATCGTCCAGTCGACCGGGTACTTCCGGTAGTGGTCCGAGATGTTGGGGCCGAGGAAGCGGCCGACGTCGAACCACGGCTTTCCTCCCGTGAGCCAACCGGCGGCGGGCAGGAGCAGCCGGGTGTAGAGCACCCACCAGAAGCGCCAGAACGGTTGCTCCGGTTCGAGGAACTCGAGGCTGGCCACCGGACCGCCGGGTTTGACCACCCGGGCCAGTTCCTCCAGTGTGGCCTGGGGGTCGTCGACGTACCGAAGCAGGTAGGTGAAGGTGAGCCCGTCGAAGGTGCCGTCGGCGAAGGGCATCTGTTCGGCTCGACCGGCCACCAGCTGGACACGGTCGGCCTTGCCCTGCTCCGCCACGTTGTGCTGGCCTTGGCGCAGCATGTCGAGGGTGACGTCGATGCCCACCACCCGGGCCGTGCTCCGGTCGGCCAACTGGAGGGCGACACCGGCCGGGCCCGAGGCGACATCGAGCACCCGACCCGGGTGGGCGGGGACGATGTGATCGACCATGGCTCGGCGCCACCGTCCGTTCTGACCCATCGAGAGAAGCTCGGCCAGACGGTCGTAGCGTTGGGGCAGCGGAGCGAAGAGCCTCTGGGCGAACCGGTTACGTTCGTTCGGGTCCAGGGTCTCCATTGGGCCTCCTCGGGTGCGAAGATCTCACCGTAGGCGGTCTGCGCCGGCCAAGGGACAGCCGCCGCCCGAGAGGAGATCTGTGGGCTCGAGCCGGTACGACGCGCTGGTGGTGGGGGCCGGCCCCGCCGGCAGTATCGCCGCTTTGGTTCTGGCCCGGTCCGGTGCCCGGGTGGCACTGGTCGACAAGGCCGGCTTCCCGCGGGACAAGGCCTGCGGCGACTTGGTCGGGCCCCGGGGGCTCCGGGTGCTCGCCGACCTGGGGGTGCCCGAGCCGCCCGGGCTCGACGTCGGCAACATGGTGGTCGTGGGTCCGACCGGCCGCAGGGTCCTGCTTCCCTGCTTCGACGGCACCACCTATCCGGGACGGGCCCGTGCCGTGACCCGCACGGTGTTCGACGACGCCCTGCGCGGCGCCGCCCTGGCTGCCGAGGCCGAAGAGATCGTCGGTCGGGCCGGCTCCCCCCTGTGGGCCGGGTCCACCCTGGAGGGCTTCCGGGTCGGAGACCATGAGGTGCGGGCCGATTTCGTGATCGGGGCGGACGGGGCCGCCAGTCACGTGGCCGACCGCGCCGGGCTGGTCGACCCGGGCCGGGTGCTGTGGGGCTTTGCCGTGCGCTGCTATTTCGATCAGCCGGTGCGCCTGCCGGTCATCACCCTGTGGGAGCAGAAGCCCTGGCGGGCGTTCGCCGGCTACGGATGGATCTTCCCCGGCCCCGACGGAGGGGCCAACGCCGGACTGGGCCTCGGGACGTTGTCGCACCGGCCGGCCGGTGCCGAAGCAGTGCGCCAATTGCCGGCCTATCTCGATCATCTGGTCGAACTCGGTCTCCTCGACCGGGCCAGGGTCTCATCCCTGCCCCGCCGCCTGGGTGGCTGGCTCAAGATGGGCATGGTGGGAACCACCCCAGCGGCCGGAAGGGTTCTGTTGGTGGGCGACGCCGCCGGGCTGGTCAACCCCCTCCAGGGGGAGGGCATCGCCCCGGCCATGACCAGTGGACGAGCGGCGGCCGATGCCATCCTGTCCGACCCGGGCCATGCCGCAGCCCGCTACCGCCGGCAGCTGGCCGGCGACCATCTCTCGTACCACCGGGTGGCGGCGGCCGGTCACGCCGCCCTGGTGCCCCACCCCATGGCGGTGGCCGCCGTGGGTCGGGCGCTTACCACCCCTCCCGTGGGTCGGGCTCTGGCCGGAGGATGGGGCATCTTCTGGAACGAGCTCCTCGACGGGGCCACCCCTGGACGGGCACGGACCATAGCGGCTGTCTGCACCCGGATCGGCGGAGCCCTCACCGCCGCCACCGCCCCTTCCCGGTGGCTGTCGACCCGTCTCGGTGGTGCCGGAGCTCAGGGTCGCAGCGGCGCCGGACCCCCAAAGTGATCGTGGAGCACGGTGCGAGCGGCATACACGCCGCACATGCCGTGGACCCCGCCGCCGGGGGCGGTCGAGGCTGAGCACAGGTACACGCCCTCGAGAGGTGTCCGGTAGGGGTTCCACTGGAGTGTCGGGCGAAAGACGGTCTGGCGCAGAGAGGCGGCTCCGGCACCGATGTCACCACCCACATAGTTGGGGTTGATGAGCTCTGCCTCCACCGCCGTCTTTGTCCTCCGGGCCAGGATGAGATCGCCGAAGCCCGGTGCGAACCTCTCGATCTGGGCCTCGATGGGACCGGTCATGTCGATGGCCGAACCGGAGGGGACGTGGCAGTAGCCCCACAGCGTCTGGTGTCCGGCCGGAGCTCGTGTCGGATCGACCACTCCGGGTTGGACGATCAGGCAGTACGGCCGCTCTGACCGCCGACCGGCGCAGGCGTCGGCCTCACTGGCTGCCACTTCGGCGAAGGTCCCGCCCACGTGCACGGTACCGGCGCGCCGGCACACATCGGCGCTCCAGGGGACGGGGCCCGAAAGCTCCCAGTCCATCTTGAAGACCCCGGGGCCGAAGCGGAACCGCCTGAGGGCGTTGCGGTAGCGCGCCGTGAGGGCGTCCCCGGCCAGGTGGCTGAATCCCTTGGTCGAGGTGTCGAGCACGACGGCCGTCGCCCGCGGCAGCTCATCCAACGACGTGATCCATTGCCCGGTGACGACGCTGCCTCCCCGTCGCTCCAGCTCGGCCACCATGGCATCGGCAATGGCCGAGCTGCCCCCCTCGATCACCGGCCAGCCCTCGGCGTGGGCGATGAGGGTCAGCAACATGCCGAACGCGGCGGTGAGCGGAGACGAGAGAGGAGCCATGGAGTGGGCTCCTACTCCCGCGAACAGGCCCTTGGCCCGCTCGGTCTTGAGCCGGCCGGTCAGCTTGTCCATGGGGAGCAGACCGGGGAGCCCGAATCGGGCCAGGGCGATGGGATGGGCCGGAACGGACCGCAGTGGGGCCAGCAGACCGTCGGTTATCTCGCCCGCCTTGTCGACCAGGGGACCCATGAGCCGTCGGTAGAAGGGCCCATCGGGTCCCAGGGACTCAGCCGTCTCGTCCACCGACCGGAGGGCCGCCGCCGCTTCCGGGCCCCCGAGCGGGTGGGCGAAGGGCACTTCCGGCTGGCGGAGCAGGGTGCGCAAGCCGTCGAAGGCGGACTGCCGGAAGAAGGGGGAGGCCAGCACCAACGGATGGGCGATCGAACAGACATCATGGCGGTATCCGGGTGAAGAGGTATCGGTGCGGCAACCACCCCCGACCGATTCCGCCCCTTCGATCACCGTGACCGACAGCCCGGCCCCGGCCAGCGTGATGGCGGCGGCCAGACCGTTGGGGCCGGAGCCCACCACTACGACGTCGATAGCGCTCATCGGGCCCTGTCCCCGGTCCGCCGGGCCATTTTTGCCGAGTCCTGTGCCATGGCCCGCAGTCTTGCCCACCAGTCCCGTCGGTGTCCGATCCGGCCGGCCAGTTGTGTGCAGCCTCGCTCCGCCCCCAGGCCGTGCGGCCGAGGTAGTGGCACGGTGCCGGACACCGATTTAAGGTGATTGCGTGAGGGTTACCGGTTCGGTCACTTCGCTTTCGTGGATTCCCTCCGAAGCAGTGCGCGGCGGGACCCGGGTGGCGTTCGACGCCGGGTTCACCCATTACGACGAACCACCGCCGGATGTGATCGTTGACCTGGAGGAACTGCGGTTGGCCGACCGGTTCCGCTTCGGCAACCTCCTGGATGCCTGGGCCGAGTTCGACGACTCCGGACAGCCGGTGGATTACGGATACGCGGGCCGTGGGCTCATGGGGTCGACCACCGTTTCGGTCGCCGGGCTCCGCCGGGCCTTCGAGGCGGTGGCTCTTCCCGACCTGCAGGCGGCGGTCGAGTCGGGCGAGGGCTGGGTGCGCTTCACTCAGACCGCCGGCGGTCGGACCGGACTCCCGGCGCCCCGACGGGTACGGCGGGCCCCCTTCATCCAATGGCAGGCCCCGCTGTGCTGGACCACCCTCTCTCTGACCCTCTACCCCGATCGCCCTCCCCAATTCGCGGTGCTGGGTGCCAGTCGCTTCCCTCGTCACTGGATCTACGACCACGACGGGAAGCTGGCGGCGAAATCGGGACTTACTGACTTCCGCGACTGGTACCGAAAGTCTTTTGGCAAGCACACACCGTGGGGAGAGCGGGATTCGCCGGCCCTGGTGACGGCCGTCGAATCAGCGCTCGAGCGCGCCCTCTCGGTGGACCTGATGGACCGACGGCACAAGCCGAAATTCCAGACCCTGCGAGCGGGCGAAACGCTGGTGTCCGAGGGTGAGGAAGGGACAGACGTCTTCCTGGTTCTCGACGGGGTGATGCGGGTCGAGAAGGGAGGCGAACGGCTGGCCGAGTACGGCCCCGGGGCCATCCTGGGCGAGCGCTCCGGCCTCGAGGACGGGAAACGCAAGTCGACCTTGGTTGCCGTCACGCCCTGCCGGGTGGCCGCGGTGGCCCACTCCCACATGGACCCCGAGAAGCTACGGGAGTTGTCCAGGGACCACGGGGCCGACGACCCCTCTCGGTAGGCTCGGGTCGGCCTCCGTTCGTCCCCGTTCGTCCCCGTAGTCCAGCAACGGAGGGAGCCCCGTTCTGCTGACGGGCAGAGGCCCCTTGTTCGTAGATGACGGCAGAGTAGATGACGGCAGAGTAGGTGGCGGGCAGAAGAGCAGCGGATGACAAAGAAGAAGAAGCGCCAACCGAAGCAGAGCCGGGAAGAGCTGCGCTCTCGTCTCCTGCAGACAGGCCGTGTCCTGGTCATCGAAGAGGGCCTCGGTATCGGGGTGGGAACGCTCACATTCAAGAAGGTGTTCGACCGGGTCGAGGCTGACACCGGTGTGCGCCTCTCCAACGCCTCGGTCATTCGGAGGGTCTGGCAGAATCAGGCCGACTATCAGGCCGACGTTCTGGCCACCATCGCCCTCACCGACGGGCTGGGCGAGTACGAGGAAACCATCCGGGCCCTCGGCCCGCTGATCGATCACCTCGATGTCTCGACCCCGGAGGCCCGTCGTCAGTCGCTCCGGGAGGTCTGCCGGGTCGGTGGTGCCGCCAACATCCTCAGCCTGTTGGCGTCACCCAACTGGTCGACCTGGTTGGCGGTGTGGGCGCTGGCCACGGCGCAGAATCTCGAAGGAGACGATCAGGTCAGATACCAGAAGCGAATTGGCGATGCCCTGTTGCTGGGCTACGAAGGATTCACCACCTTGTGGGAGGGCGCCTACGTGGCACTGGCCGGGCTGGTCGGGATGCGGGTGCGGGCTCCGTTGACCACCCGCCAACTGAGCGTGGCCGTCGGCCGCCCTGGCCGAGGGCTGCTCACTCCGTCAGCGGGTGGATCCGCATCTGGAGGGCATTGTCCTACCCACCGGCCGTAACGGTGAGGACCAGGAGTGGACACTGTTCGCCGTCGGTCTCGAAGCCATCCTCCAGCACTTCTTCGAGCCCGATCCCGACTGGTCAGACCAAGCCGTCCCGTCTCCCGTCTGAACCGGACGGCTGCTCCGTCGCCGGGTTCCGCCCGTCGGTCCTCGATCGCTCGCCGTCGGTGAAACGTTCGTTGACCAGGACCGCAGCCAGCGCGCTGACGGCGAACAGCAGGTCCGTCGATCCCATCAGTTGGGCGACGGGGGCCCGAGGGTCGATGAGGGCAACCACCGTCACGGCAACCAGGAGACAGTCTGCTGTGATGACCGCCCGTGCCGCCCATCGTCGCCCGCCGAAACCCCCACCGGTGACTGCCGCAAAAAGGGGAACAGTGACGGCCGCGAACACGACTGCCGAGGGTCGCAGGCCGTCCGGCGGGAGTACGTCCAACCAGCGGTATCCCTCCAGGATGGCAAAGGCGGCCACCACCACCAGGACCGGCGACGCGTACGGCGAGACGGCCGAGAGATGCGGGTCCGCCGACCTGGCAGGAGGGGAGTCGGCCGCCGCCGACAGGTGCGAGTCCGCCGACCTCGAGAGAGGAGAGTCGGTCGACCTCGAAAGGGGGGACGGAGAAGGCACGCCCGAAGAGCGGGTCCTCTGCTCGTCGCCCCCCGTCACGAAGGTCGGCCACTCGACCCCCAGGCCAGGATCGGCGAAGACCGGGGCACCAGACCGGGGCCGCATTCGAGCAGGGGGTGGGGCTCGACTGGGGGGTGGGGGTGCCCGCCATCCCGGACTCCCCTTGCCTCCCTCGATCGTCACGGGTGCCGTCCGCCTGGCCCGAGTCAAATCCGCCCTCCCGTCTGCCACGTTGCGAGCTCGCACCACCTTCCCGGCGCAAAGTCCATTCGGCCTCCGCTGGCTCGAACACGGCCTCTGCGTTGGACCGGGCACCGATCCCGCAACTGCTAGTTGCAATCTTCGCACCTGGAGACCGTCTGCGCACGGATAGCTTCCCTGGACGAGCGGGGGCGTCCCCGGCCGGCCTGGTGAGACGCCCGGTCCCCCGAAAACCGGGTGGCCGGCCCGGGCCACAGAGGACATCCACCTGCACATGCGCATACCACTATCGTCTGTCCGGCATGGTTCTCTCCGACCGCTCTATCCGTGAAGCACTGGCCGCCGGTCACATCGTCATCGAGCCCTTCGATGAGAGCTGTATCCAGCCCTCTTCGGTGGACCTTCACGTCGATCACTACTTCCGGCTCTTCCGCAACCACACCAGCCGGGTGATCGATGTTCGGGAGGACCAGGAGGACCTCACCGAACTGGTCGACATCGGGGACGACCCGCTCATCCTCCACCCCGGGGAGTTCGTGCTGGGCTCCACCCAGGAAAAGGTCACGCTCCCCAGCGATCTGGTGGCCCGTCTGGAGGGGAAGTCGTCCCTCGGCCGGCTCGGGCTGCTCATCCACTCCACTGCCGGCTTCGTGGATGCCGGGTGGGACGGCCACCTCACCCTGGAACTCTCCAACGTGGCCAACCTGCCGATCACCGTCTACCCGGGCATGAAGATCGGCCAGATCAGCTTTCTCCAGATGACCACGGCGGCCGACAACCCCTACGGGTCGGACGGCTTGCGCTCCAAGTACCAGGGTCAGTGGGGCCCGACCCCGAGCCGGTACGCCGACAATTTCCGTCCGTGACCCTTCAGAGAAGCGCCCGCCCGCGCTTTGTTACTCTTCAGTAACCCGCTAGGAGGAATGCAGTGCCCCTCAGACTCGCCGTAGGGCTCGGTATTACGGCAGTGATGTTCGCCATCGCCGGCCGACGGTTCTACTGGCTCTACCGGCTTATCTCGTCCGGCCAAACGGCCGTCCCCAACCGATTCCGGGACGTGCCCAAGCGGGTGGAGGCCGAACTGACCGAAGTCGGTGGTCAGAAGAAGCTGCTCAAGTGGACCGTGCCCGGCTTGGCCCACGCCTTCACCTTCTGGGGCTTCACTATCCTGCTCCTGACCATCCTCGAGGCCTACGGCTGCCTGTTCCAGCGCGACTTCCACATTCCCCTCATCGGACACACCGCGGTGATCGGGTTCGTAGAGGACTTCTTCGCCGTCGCCGTTCTGGTCTCGCTCGGTGTCTTTGTGGGCATCCGGGTCAAGCACTCGCCCAAGCGCGAGAACCGACGATCCCGATTCTTCGGTTCGCACACCGGTGCGGCCTGGCTGGTGCTTCTCATGATCTCGGGAGTCATCATCACCCTGCTCCTGTACCGGGCCGCCCAGGTCAATACGGGCAACTTCCCCTACGGATGGTGGGCGTTCGCCTCTCACACCCTGGCCCGGGCCCTCGCCCCCCTGGGCACCGGCGTCAACAGCGTCATCGAGACGGTGGCCCTGCTGGCCAACATCGCCATCATCACCGGATTCCTGGTTTTCGTCTCCTACTCCAAGCACCTGCACATCTTCTTGGCCCCGATCAACGTGGCCACCTCGCGCCGGCCCCGGGCGCTGGGTGCTCTGGCCTCGACACCGGACATGTCGATGGAGGATGTGGGCGAAGACGACGAGGTGGTGTTCGGAGCCGGTCGCATCGAGGACTTCTCGTGGAAGCAGCTGCTCGACATGGCCACCTGCACCGAGTGTGGTCGGTGCCAGTCCCAGTGCCCGGCGTGGAACACGGGCAAGCCGCTCTCGCCCAAGCTCCTGATCATGGATCTCCGCGACAACCTGTTCGCTTCGGCTGACAGGGTCATGGCCAACAACCGGGCCACCGGGTTGGACGTCGAAACGCTGGTCCCCGGCGTCATCGATCCGGACGTCCTCTGGTCGTGTACCACCTGTGGCGCCTGCGTGGAGCAGTGCCCGGTAGACATCGAGCACATCGACACAATCATCGACATGCGTCGCTACGAGGTGTTGATGGAGTCCCGGTTCCCGACCGAGGCGGGCCTGATGCTCCGGAACATCGAGAACCAGGGAGACCCTTGGGGCCTCGGCTCCTCCAAGCGGGCCGACTGGATCGAGTCGCTCGACTTCGAGGTTCCGGTCATCAAGGGGACCATCCCCGATGACATCGAGTACCTCTACTGGGTGGGGTGCGCCGGTGCCCTGGATGAGCGGGCCCGCAAGGGGGCCCAGGCCACCGCCCGCATGCTCAAGCGGGCCGGGGTCAGCTTCGGCATCCTCGGCCCCAAGGAGAGCTGCACGGGCGACCCGGCTCGGCGTTTAGGCAACGAGTACCTCTACCAGGAGCAGGCCCGCGCCAACATCGAGACCCTGACCAACGCCCAGGTCAAGAAAGTGATCGCCAGCTGTCCCCACTGCTTCAACTCGCTGGCCAACGAATACCCCTCCCTCGGAGCGGACTTCGAGGTCATCCATCACAGCCAGCTCCTCGACCACCTGGTCAGTGCGGGCAAGCTGGTCCCCGGCAGCGGCTACCGGGGCACGGTGACCTATCACGACCCCTGCTATCTGGGCCGTCACAACCGGATCTTCGACGAACCCCGGTCGGTGATCGATGCCATCCCTGGGGCCACCCAGGTGGAGATGAAGCGCTGCCGCGAGAAGGGATTTTGTTGTGGAGCCGGCGGGGCCCGTATGTGGCTCGAGGAGAACATAGGGAAACGGGTCAACATGGAGCGCACCGAGGAGGCGCTCGGTACCGGCGCCGACGTGGTCTCCACGGCCTGTCCCTATTGCATGATCATGCTGGACGACGCGGTGCGAGCCAACGCCAAGGAGGATGATGTCCGGGTCCTCGATGTCTCCCAACTTCTGGAGGAGTCGATGAGCGACGGACCGATGCCCGTCGGAGCGGGAACGAACGTTGCTCAGACCTCGATGGAGGAGAACACGGGGACGGAGTGAGCGTCCCTGGGTCTGTCGCCTGGGTCGCCGGCCGACGTCAGTCGTAGGCGCGGGCGTCAGCCTCGCGCAGCCGGTTGGCCATGGCGGCCAGCATCTTGCGTGAGATGGTCGGCACCGATTCCAACAGGCTGTTGAACTGGCGTTGTGAGAGAACGAGCAGGTCCATGTCCGTCTCCGATACCACCGACGCCGATCGGGGCTTCCGGTCGAGAAGAGCAAGCTCGCCGAAGTAACTGCCCGGCCCCAACGTCGCCACTTTCTTGCCCTCGCGGGTGACGGCGGCTGTGCCGCTGACGATGAGGAAGAATTCCATCCCCATCCGACCCTCCTCGACTAGGACCTTCCCGGGAGGGACCGTCACCTGGTCGAGCGACCCCCGAATCTTGCGAAGTTCGGAGGACGAACAGCCCGAGAACATCCAGATGCTCTTGAGGTCCAACGGAGCCGATTTGGCGCTCATGATCGGAGGCTACCCCAGGGTGGGGCGATCCGCGTTGACCCGCACACGGCCAGAGAGCAGGGGCTTCGTCGCTGCTACGCTCCCGACAGTGCCGCAGCGGCCCGGCCCGCGGTGCGATTGGTAGTCGACCCGTGGACCGCTCAATGATCACTTCCGAACCGCCTTCCCGGACCGACGGGACGACCGCCGGTCCCGATGAACTGGTTCGAGATCCCTCGTCCGACCTCCCCCTGACCCGGCTCCGTGGGGCCGGAGTGGATATTGACCCACGCCGGGCCGGACGTCTGGTCCTGGGCGTGTGCCTGGTGGCACTCGGTGCCATCGCCGTGGTCCTGTTGGTGGTCGGTATCCACAAGAACGACCAGACGACGAACCTGCGCCGTCACGGCGTGCCGGTGGTGGTCACCGTCAAGGGATGTCTGGGCCTCCTCGGCGGCAGCGGATCGAACGCCGCCGGCTACGCCTGCAAAGGGACGTACACCATCGACGGCCATCGCTACGAGCAGGACATCCCAGGCAGTACCTCGCTTCGCCCGGGAACGGTGATCCGCGGCGTGGTCGTACCGAGCGACCCCTACCTGCTCTCCACCCCGGGCATGGTGGCCAGCCAGCAGGCCTCGTGGCACGTCTTCATCGCGCCGATCATCCTGTTCATCTTGTTCGCCCTGGCATTGGTGGCGCTGGTGGTCCGGAAGAGGAGACGCCGTGCGCCGACGCCGGAACCCGGCTCCTACTGACTGCGCAGAGCCGGTTGGATCAGAGGCGAGCGCACCCCTACGGGGGTGCGCCCTGCGGTGACCAAGCCGGGAGAATGCTTCTTGGTCACCGGCAGGTTTCCCGCCGGAAGCCGGCCGCGGTAGCCTCGCGCATGGCCCGCCCCGACCAGTATGCGTCCGACGGCGGCGACTCTCCTCCGATGACCAGGTGGCAACGAATAACGGGAAGCATCAGCAATTTGATGCTGAAGCCGGCGCCGATCGACGAGAGCACCGGCAAGGTCGAGATCGAGGCCCATGAGCCGACCACCATCCCCGAGATCGAGGCGGCGATCAAGCGGGCCAATGACAAGGAACGACTGATCGGTCTGTTGGCGGCGCCGGTGGCGGCGGCGATCGGGTTGGTCATCACCGCCGCCCTGGTGGCCCACGATCCGAGTGCCCACTACAGCAACGGCCAGGTCGACAAGTTGCACGTGAGCCCGTCGCTCTACGCCCAGCTCGGAGCTGTGACCTTGGTCCTGGCCCTGATCATTCTGATCTCGGCGTGGTTTCGAAAGCGTCTGTTTATCGGCATCGCCATGGCTCTTTATGGGCTCTCCGTATTCAACCTCCATTACTGGGGGTTCGGGCTTCCGTT
The DNA here is from genome assembly GCA_963824645.1 of uncultured Acidimicrobiales bacterium. Lineage (GTDB taxonomy): Bacteria > Actinomycetota > Acidimicrobiia > Acidimicrobiales > RAAP-2 > Bog-756. The sequence goes on along the minus strand of CAWGQC010000002.1, from coordinate 40,656 downwards.
CATCATTGGTGGGGCCTGGTACCTGGTGCGGGCGTACCGGCTGTCGGAGAAGCTCAAGCACGCCAAGGCCGAAGCGACAGGTGGCTCCAGCGGCTATGGCCCGGCACGGCCCGCTCCTCCATCGTCGAAGCGCTACACGCCCCCTACAGCTCCGTCCCGCCCCGCGTCGAAGCCGAAACGGGGCAAGGAGCTCGAGGCGGGCTGACCCGGTGCTGGGCTGCCTTGACGGGGCCCGCTTCCGCTTCTTCTCAGATGACGTATGAGCGGTGGCTCCGTCGTCCTCCTGCCGTTACCGCTCCGCTTAGCAGGGACTTTGTATCAGTTCACATGTTGGTAACACGGATGTGACCGTGCTGAAATCCCCACCCTGCATTGTTTGCGGCGGCAAGCCGAAACTGCCCGACTTGCCCTTGGCCAAGCCGATGCTGTGTGAAAGCGCGGGCTGGCCATGACGCAGTGATAACAAGAGAGGAGCACTCTTAACCGTGCTAGCCGCAGCAGTGACATATGTTCCGTATCCGAGTTGGCTAAACCCCGGCGACAACACCTGGCAGCTCACGGCAGCCACGTTCGTCGGGCTGATGAGCCTCCCCGGACTGGCGGTCCTCTATGCGTCTATCGTCCCGAAAAAGTGGGCGGTCAACGTACTGGGCATGATGTTTGCCGGGTTCTCGCTCGTGATGCTCGGCCTGGTTCCTGTGGGCCTACAAGATGGGATTCGGTGCCAACTCCTTCGGGGGTGGGGTCAAAGACGGGGTGCAGACACAGCTCACCGGCGTCAGTGGCTGGACCCACTTCATTGACAACTTCCTCGGCAAACCGGGGCCGGTCACCAGTCCACAAGGTGAACAGGGCCAGGCAATTTCGGCAGCCAACACCATCATCCCGTTCCACTTCCCGACAGCGTCGCTGGCCTACTTCCAGCTGGTGTTCGCCGCCATTACCCCGCTGCTGTTCCTCGGGAAGCGTGCTCGGACGCATCAAGTTCAGCGCCTGGTGTCTGTTGGTGCCGCTGTGGACGACCTGCGTGTACTCGGTGGACGCCTTCCTACTGTGGGGTGGCGGCTACTTCGCCCAAGAAGGTGCGCTCGACTTCTCCGGTGGCTACGTCATCCATATGTCGGCTGGTGTGTCCGGGTTCGTGGCTGCCTGGGTCCTCGGACCCCGACTGCTACGGGACCGACAACACTTCCTGCCCAACAACCTGGTCATGGCGGCAGTCGGTGCCGGAATCCTGTGGCTCGGTTGGAACGGCTTCAACGGTGGCGACCCTTACTACGCCGGGGCCAGTGCGGCCTCCGCCGTGGTCAACACGAACCTGGCTACAGCCACCGGTCTGCTCACCTGGGTGGCCTGGGACGCCTGGGTCTCCAAGGAGAAGAAGCCGACCTTCCTCGGTGCCGTCAACGGCATGATCTGCGGACTGGTCGGCATCACACCGTGCGCCGGCTGGGTTAACGGCCAGGGGGCGATCTACGTGGGGCTCATCTGCTCCAGCATCGTGTGGGTGGCTGGAACTTCCTGTCCAAGGTGCGGCCGTTCTCCAAGGTGGACGACGCCCTCGGGGTCATCTACACCCACGGCATCGCCGGCTTCTTCGGCGGTCTGCTCCTCGGGATATTCGGGGATCCGAACATGCTGGAGTACGGGTGTGGTCATCTGGACGCCTCCGGGCAAGTGATCGCCACCTCGGCCACCCAGTACGCCACAGCCAAGGGGACCTGCGTCCCCTTCGGTGTAAACGGCCTGATCTATACGGGGTCCGCTCACCAGTTGTGGGAACAGTTCCGGGCCGCCGTCTTTGTCATCATCTGGTCAGCTCTGATCACCTTCATCCTGATGAAGATCATCGGTCTGGTCCTCCGGGGTGCCCGGTACAAGGATGAGATCCTCGAAGTCGGCGACCTGGCCATTCACGGCGAGGAAGCCTTCCCCGAGGACCGATTCGCAGAGCGGGTTGGTGCCATGGCCATGGCCGGCGATGCACCGTCACGATCGGTTTCGTCTGTCGCACCAGACGACGGATCACCGCCCGGCACGTCAACCAGCTGACAGGACCACTACGAACCTAAAAGGAGGAAGTGAACGTGAAGCTCGTCGTAGCGGTGCTGAAGCCGTTCAAGCTTGACGATGTGAAGGAAGGGCTCAAGGCCCTCGGCGTCCACGGCATGACCCTGACCGAAGCCCAGGGCTTCGGGCGTCAAAGGGGTCACACCGAGGTCTACCGGGGAGCCGAGTACGAGGTCGAGTTCGTGCCGAAGATTCGGCTCGAGGTCCTCGTGGACGATGCCCAGGTCGACGAAGTCACGTCGACCATCATTGACACGGCGGGAACCGGAAAGATCGGTGACGGCAAGGTCTGGGTCCTCCCCGTCGAGGAAGTGATCCGGGTCCGTACCGGAGAGCGTGGGTCGGAAGCGCTCTGACGGTCGTACCGATGTGACCCGGGTGGTTTTTGTGGGGACAAGGCCACCCGAACCATGGCAGGAGGTCGGTTCTTCGGAGCCGACCTCCTGCCGCGCCTTCCCTCAGATTACCGGGACGAGGGAGGCACGAAGGGCGTCCGGCCTAACCCCCTTTTCGTGGTTGGCCCGGCCGTGGGTCCGACCGAACTGGCCCCGTAACCCGAGGCTGGGGCGACGAGCGGTCCCGCCGGCCGAACTCCGGGTGGACCTGAGGGCCGGCAGGGCGCCAGGGGAAGGACGCAGGGAGCACAAGGGCCACCTGACTAAACCCCCACTCCTCATGTCTGTTTCGAAATTGGCCAATTTATCGCCTGTGCCCGATATCGGCCGACGAAATGTATCGGTTGTAGACGGTAAAAAGGGGCCAGTCCCAGAAATAAGAGACCCAAGGTGGGTCCTCCGCTCCCTCGGCCAGGGCCTCATTTTCAGCCCACTTCATGACCGAATCGGGCCGACCTCATTCCCACCGGCGCCTCTGGCGCCCAGCGTCAACCGGCCTGACGGCCCACCGCCTCGGCTGCCGCCGCGGCGGCAGCCGGGTTACCGAGGTATCGCTTCTCGGCCACGCTGAGATCGTCGTTGAGTTCGTAGCGGAAGGGGATGCCGGTCGGGATTTCGAGGTCGACGATGGCATCGTCGGCTGTGCCGTCTATGTGCTTGCGCAGGGCTCGCAGGCTGTTGCCATGGGCCACCACGAGCACCGTCCCGCCCCTCGGCCCCTCGGCCAGGAGATCGGGAACAATGGCGTCGTCCCAGTAGGGAATGACCCTGTCCACCACATCGGCCAGGCATTCGGTGAGGGGTAGGGCGTCGAACGGAAGGTCCCGGTAGCGGGGGTCGGCGACAGGGTGATGGGCGCTCCCCGGCTCCACCGGAGGGGGCGGGGTGGCATAGCTGCGGCGCCACGCCTTGACCTGGGCTTCCCCGTGCCGGGCGCTGGTCTCCTTCTTGTCCAGGCCTTGGAGCGCTCCGTAGTGTCGTTCGTTGAGTCGCCAGTGGCGCTTGACCGGTAACCACGATCGTCCTGCTGCGGCCAGGCTCAGTTCGGCCGTCCGGATGGCCCGAGTCAGTACCGAGGTATGGAGAATCCGCAGATCGAGGTCGGTTTCGGCCGCTAAGAGACGTCCCGCCGACGCGGGCTTCCTCCTCGCCCTGCTCGGTGAGGTCGACGTCGTGCCACCCGGTGAACAGGTTTTCGGCGTTCCACTGCGACTGGCCGTGGCGGAGGAGGACCAGGTTGAGCATGGACCCAGGGTATCCGGCCGTCGATCCGCCGACCGGCGGAACCGGCGACCTCACGACGCGGCTAAGGCCGTCAGACCTACTATCCTCAGTGCTGATGAAGGATAAAATCTATACATTAAGCACTCAAGTTTGGTATAGTGGATGCAGTTAGCAAGGACCAATCGAACGGACACCCCAAATCCGGCGCCGGAAGCGCACGGGAAACAGGTCGGTCCCCAGGCACGACGAATAGGAACGCAGCACCCAGGGGCTGGGAACCAAGCGCCCGGCACGACACGCAAAACAAGAGCAGGTACGGATAGCCCGAAGAGGGCAGTAGGAGGCAGTTAGTTATGGCCAAGGCCGTTGGAATCGATCTCGGGACGACCAACTCGGTGGTAGCCGTGTTGGAGGCCGGCGAGCCGGTCGTCATCCCCAATGCCGAAGGGGGTCGGACCACGCCGTCGGTGGTCGGATTCGCCAAGTCCGGCGAGGTGCTGGTGGGTGAAGTGGCCAAACGTCAGGCCATCACCAATCCCGACCGGACCATCCGCTCGGTCAAGAGGCAGATGGGGACCTCATGGACCGTCGACATCGACGGCAAGGACTACACGCCCCAGGAAATCTCCGCCCGAATCCTCGGGAAGCTGAAGAGGGACGCCGAGGCTTTCCTCGGTGACACCGTGACGCAGGCGGTCATCACTGTCCCGGCTTACTTCGATGACGCACAGCGGACGGCGACCAACGAGGCCGGGGCCATCGCCGGTCTCGAGGTCCTCCGCATCATCAACGAGCCCACGGCCGCAGCCCTGGCCTATGGCCTCGACAAGGAGGGGGCGGAGCAGACCGTGCTCGTCTTCGACCTCGGAGGCGGCACGTTCGATGTATCCATCCTGGAAATCGGCGACGGCGTGTTCGAGGTGAAGTCGACGGCCGGTAACTCCCAACTCGGTGGGGACGACTGGGACCAGCGCATCATCGATTGGCTGGTCAAGACGTTCAAGGACACCGAGGGAGTCGATCTGGCGGCCGACAAGATGGCCACCCAGCGCCTCAAGGAGGCCGCGGAGAAGGCCAAGATCGAGCTGTCCTCCCTGCAGGAGACACAGATCAATCTGCCCTTCATCACGGCCACGTCCGAGGGCCCCAAGCACCTCGACGTCAAACTGACCCGGGCCACGTTCAACGAGCTGACCGCCGACCTGGTGGAGGCGTGCAAGGGCCCGTTCGATCAGGCCATCTCCGACTCGGGGCTGTCCAAGTCGGACATCGACCACGTCATCCTGGTCGGCGGGTCGACCCGGATCCCCGCTGTGCAGGAACTGGTCCAGCAGATGACCGGCAAGGAGGCACACAAGGGAGTGAACCCCGACGAGGTGGTGGCGATCGGCGCTGCCGTCCAGGCCGGGGTGCTGAAGGGAGAGGTCAAGGACGTCCTCCTTCTGGATGTGACTCCTCTGTCGCTCGGTATCGAGACCAAGGGAAGTGTGATGCACCGCCTCATCGAGCGGAACACCACCATTCCGACCAAGCGCAGCGAAGTGTTCACCACTGCTGACGACAATCAGCCGTCGGTCGAGGTCCACGTTCTCCAAGGTGAGCGTGAAATGGCCATGTACAACAAGACATTGGGCAAGTTCCAGTTGGTGGACCTTCCACCGGCCCCGCGCGGCGTTCCCCAAATCGAGGTCACCTTTGACATCGACGCCAACGGGATCGTGCACGTGTCGGCCAAGGACCGGGCCACCGGCAAAGAGCAGTCGATGACCATCACCGGTCAGTCGTCGCTGGCCAGGGATGACATCGAGCGCATGATCAAGGACGCCGAAGCTCACGCCGAGGATGACCGCCGCCGCAAGGAGGAGGCCGAGGTCCGCAACAACGCCGACACTCTCGTCTACCAGACCGAGAAGCTGCTCAAGGACCAGGGCGAGAAGTTCCAGGGCGACGAGAAGGAGAAGGTCGAATCGGCACTTTCCTCGCTCAAAGAGACCCTGTCCGGCTCGGACATTGAAGCCATCAAAACCTCGACCGAGACGCTGCTCACGGCCAGTCAGTCGTTCAGCCAGCGGCTGTACGAGGAGGCTTCGAAGGAGCAGGCGTCGGCTCCCGGGGGCGAGGTCCCGGCCGACGAGTCCTCCGACGACGAGGTCGTGGACGCCGAAATCGTCGACGACAAGGGCTGAGCGCCGATGACCGGCGTGAACAACCCGGACCACGGTGATGGTGGGTGGGAGCCTGAGGCCGGAACGGCCTCAGGCTCATCCCCGGGCCCAGGCACGTCCGGTGGCTATCCGGACGGTTCTGGCCCAGACAGGATCGACGACATATTCGAAGGGGAGATCGTGGACGCGGTCGACGGTGACGAACTCACCACAGAGATCATCGACGGTGAGTCACCGGACATCAACGAGGTGAAGATCGCTCTGGCGCAACGAGACGAGTACCTCGACTCATTGCGGCGGCTACAGGCCGAGTTCGAGAATTACAGAAAGCGGGTGGCCAAGCAGCAGAGCGACCAGACGGCCCGGGCGGCGCTGTCCCTGGTGGACAAGCTGCTTCCCGTGCTCGACACTCTCGACCTGGCCGTCACCCACCTCGGCGACGCCGACTCGACGGACGGCCGGGCCCTTCTGGCCGTATCCAGCCAGCTGCGTGACGTACTGGCCAAAGAGGGGCTCGAGCGCATCGATCCGACGGGTGAGACTTTCGACCCCAACGCTCACGAAGCGGTCGGCCACTTGCCGGCTGACGAGGAGGAGGGCGACGTCTCCGGTGGGACGGGACTCGAGAAGCCGGCTGGCGGCGGAGTCGGTTCCGGGGACCCGACAGGTGAACCGGTCGTCGCCCAGGTGATGCGACCCGGCTATGTGTGGCGCGGCACCGTCGTGCGTCCGGCCATGGTGATGGTTCGGGGATAGCGGAGCACCGTGGCCTTCGGAGCACCGGGGCTCGCAGATCGAGATTGAGAAGGGACCGACAGAGACCACGTGGCGCCTCAACGCGAATGGTTTGAGAAGGACTATTACAAGACGCTGGGCGTCTCCTCCACGGCGTCGGCCAAGGAGATCACCAGCGCTTACCGGAAGCTGGCCAAAAAGCACCACCCGGATACCAACCCGGGCCAGGAGGAGACCTTCAAGGAGATCTCGGCGGCCTACGACGTTCTGGGTGACGCCGACCGGCGCAAGGAGTACGACGAGGTGCGGACCATGGGGCCGGCCGCCGGCGGGTTCGGCGGTGGGTTTCCGGGCGGGTTCGGGGGGCAGGGCGGCACCACCTTCCGGGTGGACGATATGGGCGACCTCGGCGACCTGTTCGGTGGCCTTTTCGGCCGCGGCCGCCGCGGCGGGGGGACGACCACCGGCAGCCAGCGTGGCAACGACGTCGAGACGGAGCTGCACCTCTCCTTCGAGGATGCCGTCCAAGGGGTAACCACCTCGGTCCATCTCACCACCGACGTCCGGTGCCACACCTGCTCGGGCTCGGGCGCCGCCCCGGGGACCCAGCCCACGACCTGTCCCCGCTGCGGGGGATCGGGCACTCTTCAGGACGATCAGGGGCTGTTCTCGCTCAGCCAGATCTGCCCACAGTGTGGCGGTCGGGGGACAGTGGTGACGACGCCCTGCCCGACCTGTGGCGGAACCGGGGTCGAGCACCGGAATCGCACGGTCAAGGTGCGCATCCCGCCCGGCGTCGACGACGGACAGCGCATTCGGGTGAAGGGGAAAGGCGCCGCAGGTCGGGGCAACGGCCCCAGCGGCGACCTCTACGTGGTGGTCCGGGTGGATCGGCACGGCGTGTTCGGACGACGCAACCGCAATCTCACCATCACCGTTCCCATCTCCTATCCCGAGGCCACCTTGGGCACCACGCTCACCGTTCCCACCCTCACGGAGCCCGTGACCCTTCGGGTGCCCGCTGGTACGCCCTCGGGGCGGACCTTCCGGGTGAAGGGGCGAGGAGTACCGGCCGGGCGCAAGACCGCCACCGGTGACTTGCTGGTCACCGTGGAGGTCGCCGTGCCCGATGAGCTCACCGACGAACAGCGCGCCGCTGTCGAGGCCCTGGCCCAGGTGGTCGACCCGCCGGCTCGCGACGAATTGGGGGTCTGACATGAGTACCGATCCGCGGTCCCGCGCTGTCTATGTCATCTCGGTCGCCGCCGAGCTGGCCGGCGTCCACCCCCAGACCCTGCGCGTTTACGAGCGCAAAGGCCTGCTCGATCCGAGTCGCACCGAAGGGGGCAGCCGGCGATTCAGCGACGAGGACCTGGACCGCCTGCGTCAGATCCAGAGTTTGACCAATGCCGGACTCAATCTCGAAGGTGTTCGCCGGGTCATGGAGCTTCAGGCGGAGGTAGCCCGTCTGCGTCAGGAGTTGACCGCTGTCCGGAGGGAGGCCCGAGAGGCGGTGGCTGTGACCCACCGCCAGTATCGCCGTGAGCTCGTCCCCGTCTCCCAGACTCTGGTGCCGACCCGGCCGGCCCGCCGTACCATGCACGAGACGGGAGGTTCCCGATGACCATCAACCCCGAGCGCTGGACCGTCAAGACCCAAGAGGCGTTCACGGCCGCCGTTGACCGGGCCCGGGCCGCCAACAACGCCGAGGTCACGCCGAGCCATGTGCTGGCCTCCATTCTCGACCAGAGCGACGGTATCGCCGGTCCCGTCCTGACGCGTGTCGGGGTGGAGCCCAACGTCGTCCGTGACCGGATCAACGGTGAGTTGGCCCGGTTGCCCCAGGCCTTCGGCGGACAGGAGCCGGGCATCGATCGGGCCCTCCGCGATGTGCTGACGGCGGCCGATACGGCCCGGACCGACATGGGCGACGAGTATCTGTCCGTCGAGCATTTGATGTTGGCCATGGCCGACCGTCTGGGCGTCGACCGCGACCAACTGCTCACCGCCCTGCGCGACGTGAGGGGTAGTCACCGGGTCACCTCTCCGAACCCGGAGGAGACCTTCCAGGCCCTCGAGCGTTACGGTCGTGACCTCACTATCGCCGCTCGGCAGGGGAAGATCGATCCGGTCATCGGCAGGGACGAGGAGATCCGTCGGGTCATACAGGTCTTGTCGCGTCGGACGAAAAACAATCCCGTACTGATCGGCGAGCCCGGTGTGGGCAAAACCGCCATCGTGGAGGGTTTGGCCACCCGCATCGTGGAGGGGGATGTCCCCGAGGGTCTGAAGGGAAAGCGGGTCATCGCTCTCGACATGGGATCGATGGTGGCCGGCGCCAAGTACCGGGGTGAGTTCGAGGAGCGCCTGAAGGCGGTCTTGAAAGAAATCGCCGACGCCGAGGGTGAGGTCATCACCTTCATCGACGAGCTCCACACCATCGTGGGTGCCGGTGGCGGCGCCGAAGGGGCGATGGACGCAGGCAACATGATCAAACCCATGCTGGCCCGCGGCGAGTTGCGCATGATCGGTGCCACCACTCTCGACGAGTACCGCCAGTACATCGAGAAGGACGCCGCTCTCGAGCGACGGTTCCAACAGGTTTTCGTTCCGCCCCCGTCGGTGGAGGACACCATCGCCATTCTCCGTGGCCTGAAGGAGCGCTACGAGGTCCATCACGGTGTCCGTATTCAGGACGCTGCCCTGGTGGCTGCAGCCGTGCTCTCGGATCGCTACGTCACCGGGCGGTTCCTACCCGACAAAGCCATCGACCTGATGGACGAGGCGGCCAGCCGGCTGCGGATCGAGATCGACTCGATGCCCCTCGAGCTCGATGTCGTGACCCGCCGTCTGCGTCAGCTCGAGATCGAACGGATGGCTCTGGCCAAGGAGACGGACAGTGCATCGGCCGAGCGCCTGGCCCGGCTCGATGAGGAGATGGCCAACCTTCAGGAGCAGTCTGTGGCTATGACCGCCCATTGGCAGTCGGAGAAGGAGGCCATCGCCACAATTCAATCGCTCAAGGGCGAGCTTGAGCAACACCGGGGCGAGGCCGAACGCCTGGCCCGCGACGGCAATCTGGCCGAGGCCTCGGAGATCTCCTACGGATTGATCCCCGACCTCGAGCGCCAGATCGACGAGGCGACCCGCTCCCTCGATGAACTGCAGAAGAGCCAGCGCTTCCTGAAGGAGGAGGTCGACGCCGAGGATGTGGCCGAGGTAGTGAGCCGGGCGACGGGTGTGCCCGTCAGCCGCCTGCTGGAGGGTGAGGTGGAGAAGCTGATCCGCATGGAGGATGCCCTCCACGCCCGGGTGGTTGGCCAGGACGAGGCGGTCAGCGCGGTAGCCAACGCCATCCGCCGCAGCCGAGCCGGTCTCTCCGATCCCAACCGGCCCATCGGGTCGTTCCTGTTCCTCGGTCCCACCGGAGTGGGTAAGACCGAACTGGCTCGGGCTCTGGCCGAGTTCCTCTTCGACGACGCCCGGGCCATGGTGCGCATCGACATGAGCGAATACATGGAGCGTCACTCTGTGGCCCGCCTGGTGGGTGCGCCACCGGGATATGTCGGCTACGAGGAAGGCGGGCAGCTCACCGAGGCGATACGTCGGCGTCCCTACGCAGTGGTGCTGCTCGACGAGCTGGAGAAGGCTCACCCTGACGTGTTCAACACGCTGCTCCAGTTGCTGGAGGATGGTCGGCTCACCGACGGTCAGGGCCGTACCGTCGACTTCACCAACACGGTGCTGATCATGACGTCGAATCTGCCGGGCGAGCCGATCGACTTCTTCAAGCCGGAATTCGTCAACCGCATCGACGAGATCGTGCGCTTCCATCCGCTGACCCAGGCCGACCTGGCCCGCATCGTCTCCATCCAGCTCGGTTCGCTTCGTGGTCGACTGGCCGAGAGGCGACTGACCCTGGTGGCCACCGCGGCGGCAGAGGCCTATCTGGCCACCACCGGATACGACCCCGATTTCGGCGCCCGTCCCCTCCGGCGGGTGATCCAGCGGGAGGTCGAGGATCCGCTGGCCCTGGCCCTGCTCGAAGGTCGTTACCCCGAGGGCTCGACGGTCACCGTGGACGAGAAGGACGGGGCCATTGTTCTGGCCTGAGGATCCTTTTGTGGCCTTGACCAGGAAGAATAGAAATTCTTTCGAATATTTCGAAATTTGTCCTCAAGTTCCTGGGTAGGGGCGCCGATAAGGGGAGGGTCAGGCCTCCGTCCGGCCGGCTGGCGGGGGATGGCCGGCCATTCGGACGCCGACCCGGTCCGTTGCCGACCCGCTCGGGACTGTGACCGCTCGGTCGCTGATCGCACCGAACCCCACGACCGCACGGCCGCTGTTCCTAGCCCGCGCCGGCAGGGGTCCCGCCGGCGGGAACCAGGCCTCCAGGCCTCCCTTGGCCCCCCGACTCGGAGGCGGCGGCCGAAAGCGCACCTTTCGTCGATGGCCGCGCACCGGCGATCGGCCTGGACTCCGCTCCCTCCGTGCCCACCCGGTCACGGGTTACACTGGTATGTAATCCGCTTTTCGCAACGGAGGAATGACGCGTGCCGGCAACCGTCGTGGTCGGGACCCAGTGGGGTGATGAGGGCAAAGGCAAGCTCACCGATCTCCTGGCCAAGGAGATGGAGCTGGTCGTTCGCTACCAGGGCGGTCACAACGCCGGCCATACCATTGTGGTGGGCGGTGAGACCTTCGCCCTGCAGCTGGTGCCGAGCGGCATCCTTTACGACCACATCACGCCGATCATCGGCAATGGTGTGGTGGTCGACCCCACCGTTCTGCTGGCCGAGTTGGACACCCTGACAGCCAAGGGGATCGACACCTCCCGGCTGTTGGTCAGTGGCAACGCCCATCTGATCATGCCCTACCATCACGAACTGGACCGTCTCACCGAGCGGTATCTGGGCAAGAACAAGCTGGGCACCACCAAACGGGGCATCGGTCCGGCTTACGCCGACAAGTCCTCGCGGGTGGGACTGAGGGTCCAGGACCTGTCGGACCCCAAAATCTTCCGTCAGAAGCTGGAAGTTGTACTGAAGGAGAAGAACGCGGTCCTGGCCAAGGTGTACAACCGGCTGCCCCTGTCGGCCGACGAGATATGTGCTGCTTATCTCGACGAGCTGGCGCCACGGGTGGCACCGATGGTGGCCGACACGGTCGGTCTGCTGCACGATGCCCTCGAGCGAGGCGCCCACGTGCTCCTGGAGGGGGCGCAGGCCACCTTCCTCGACCTCGATCACGGGACCTATCCGTTCGTGACGTCGTCCAATCCGGTGGCCGGAGGTGCCTGTACCGGAGCGGGGATCGGGCCCCGCTACATAGACGAGGTCATCGGTATTGCCAAGGCCTACGTCACCCGGGTGGGGAGCGGACCGTTCCCCACCGAGCTGACCGACGAGACGGGCGACACCCTGGTCGACCGGGGCCACGAGTACGGGGTCAACACCGGCCGACGCCGACGCCCGGGCTGGTTCGACGCCGTCATGATGCGCCAGGCGGTCAGGCTCAACTCGCTGTCCGAGGTGGCCTTGACCAAGCTCGACGTGCTCGACACCTTCGACACCGTCAAGGTGTGTGTGGCCTACGAGGCCGGAGGCGAGCGCTTCACCCACCCGCCCTACCACCAGTCCGTGTTCCATCAGGTGACTCCCGTGTACGAGGAGATGCCCGGGTGGAAGACGGATATCTCCGGAGCCACCGAGATCGCCGACCTGCCGCAGGCCGCCCGCGACTACGTCCACTTTCTGGCTGAGCAGATCGGCCGGCCGGTCCGGCTGGTCGGGGTGGGACCCGGACGCGAGCAATTCGTCCGATTTGCCGCATGAGCGGACCCTCATCGGGAGTGGCGCCATGAGCGGCGGCGGGCCGGTGAAGACCGTGTGTGTGGTGGGGTCGGGAGGACGCGAGCACGCCCTGGCCCTGGTCATCGGACGCACGGCCGATGTGGTGGCGACGCCGGGCAACCCGGGCATCACCGGTCACACGGCCGAGGGCCACTCCCTTGTCTCGGTCGACACCCCACCGGAGGAGATCGACGCCGATCTCTACGTGATCGGACCGGAGGCACCGCTGGTCGACGGCCTGGCCGACCGGCTGCGGGCCCAGGGTCGCCTTGTCTTCGGACCGGGTGCCGATGGCGCCCGGCTCGAGGGTTCGAAGGCCTTCATGAAGGAGGTGCTGGCCGAATCGGGTGTCCAGTCAGCCCGCTTCGGCGTGTTCGACGACGCCGATGCCGCCAAGGCCTTTCTTCACGGGCTGCCGGGCCCGTGGGTGGTCAAGACCGATGGTCTGGCCTCCGGCAAAGGCGTACTGGTCACTGACTCGTTGACCGCGGCCGAATCTGACATCGAGGCCAAGCTTTCCGGTCGCTCCTTCGGCGACGCCGGTCGACGGGTGGTGGTGGAGGAGGGTCTCACCGGACCCGAGTGTTCACTGCTGGTTCTCTGCGACGGTGAGCATCTGGCCCCTCTGGCTCCGGCTCAGGACTACAAGCGGCTGGCTGACGGCGACCGGGGGCCCAACACCGGTGGGATGGGGGCGTACTCTCCGGTTCCCTTGGTGGACGATTCCCTGGTCGATCACCTCGTCCGTGAATCTGTCGCTCCGTTGGTGGCCGCTCTGCGGGCTCGCCACATCGATTACCGCGGCGTGCTCTTCGCCGGACTGATGCTGACGGCTGAGGGCCCGAAGGTCCTGGAGTTCAACGTGCGGTTCGGTGATCCCGAAGCGCAGGTGGTTCTGCCCCGCCTCGAAGGGGATCTCACCGGGCTACTGGCCGAGGTGGCTTCCGGGGCCCTGCACACCACCCCCCGCTTTTTGCCGGGCGCCGCTGCCTGCGTCGTGCTGGCGTCGCCCGGCTATCCGTCAGCACCGCGGACGGGCCAGGTGATCACCGGCCTCGATCGGGCCGGGTCGGTTGAAGGGGTGACTGTTTTCCACGCCGGGACGGCCAACGGCGGAGATGGCGCCACCGTGGTCACTGCCGGCGGCCGGGTCCTGGGCGTAACCGGCATCGGGGCCTCCCTGGATGACGCCCAACGGCGCGCCTACCAAGGCGTGTCGGCCATATCGTGGCCGGGTATGCAGATGCGCACGGACATCGCCGGACCGGGCGTCGACCTGTCCAATTTGACGACCGGATCCAGCTCCAGCTCCGGTTCCGGTCCGGGTTCCGCCTCCGGCTCCGGTTCCGGTCCGGGTTCCGCCTCCGGTCCGGGGTCAGCCGTTCCTGTCGGCGGGGCTCCGTCATGATTCCGCGCTACGCCCCTGCGGCCATGGCCGACCTCTTCTCCGACCAGGCCCGTCTGTCCATGTGGCTGCAGGTCGAGCTGTTGGCCACCGACGGCTGGGCCCAGGTGGGTGACGTTCCGGCCCAGGCCGCCGCCACCTGCCGGGCCAAGGCACCCGTCGTCGACGACGCCTTCGTGACCGCCGTGGCTGACCGTGAACGAGTCACCGATCATGACGTGGCTGCCTTCGTCGACGTCGTCCAGAACGCCATCGGCCAACCGGACGGGTCTTGGATCCATTACGGACTGACCTCGTCGGATGTGGTGGACACCGCCCTGTGTGCCACGCTCACCCGGGCCGCCGACCTGCTCATCGTCGCATCCTCCGGGCTGGTGGCGGCACTCAAGGCCCGGGCCGAAGAGTGCATCGATGTGCCGGTGACCGGACGGACCCATGGGATGCACGCCGAGCCGACCACCTTCGGAGCCAAGTTCGCCCTGTGGGCCCTCCAGGCCGATCGTGACCGTCAGCGGCTGGTGGATGCCCGCCGTCGGGTGGCGGTGGGAAAGCTGTCGGGCGCAGTGGGGACCTATTCCAACATCGATCCCCGGGTGGAGGACCGCGTCTGTGCCGCCCTGGGTCTCACCCCTACGCCGGCCACTCAGGTCATCCCTCGCGATCGCCACGCCGAGTATCTGTGGGCCTGTGCTTCGGTGGGGGCGACCATCGAGCTCATCGCCACCGAGGTGCGGCACATGGCCAGGAGCGAGCTCGGAGAAGCCGAGGAGCCCTTCAAACCCGGTCAGAAGGGCAGCTCGGCCATGCCCCACAAGCGCAATCCCATCCTCTCCGAAAGGCTGTGCGGCCTGGCCCGGGTGTTGCGCGGGTACCTGTCGGCGGGACTCGAGGACATCGCTCTGTGGCACGAGCGCGATATCTCGCACAGCTCGGTCGAGCGGATCGTGCTTCCCGATGCGTCCATGCTCGCCCTCTACATGCTGGAGAAGGCCACCGGTCTGGTCCAAGGTCTGGTCATCCACCCGGAACGGGCACTGGCCACCCTGACCGAAGGAAGTGGCGGCCTCGTCTTCAGCCAGTCCGTATTGCTGGCCCTGGTCAGCGGGGGCATCAGCCGCGATGCCGCCTATCGCATCGTCCAGCGTGACGCCCGGGCGGCGTGGGACCAGGGGCGCTCATTCCGGGCCGTGCTGGACGCAGACCCCGAGGTGACCCTCTCGCCCGACGCTCTTGACAACGCATTCGACCTTTCGCGCACCTTACGACATGTCCACCGGTTCACCGATGCCCTGGAGGAGCTTGCCCCATGACCGTCCACTCGACCGACGAACCACTCACGCTCATTCAGACCGGCAAGGTGCGTGAGCTCTACGACGCCGGCCAGGACCGCCTGTTGATGGTGGCGTCCGACCGTATATCGGCGTTCGACGTGATCATGGCCGAGCCCATTCCCGACAAGGGCAGGGTGCTGACCGCCATGACCGCCTACTGGTTGGAGGCCCTCGCCGACTTGGCCCCCAACCATCTGATCAGCGCCGACGTCTCGACCTTTCCGCCGGGGGCGACCGGTCTGCCCGGTGGTCTCGACGGCCTGGCCGGTCGGGCCATGCTCGTTCACCGAGCCGACATGCTCGACATCGAATGCATCGTGCGCGGCTACCTGGCCGGATCGGCCTACAAGGAGTACGAACGCCAGGGCACGGTCCACGGCATGGCCATGCCCTCCGGGCTCCGTCATGCCGACCGGCTGCCCGAGCCCATCTTCACCCCGTCGACGAAGGCCACCGAGGGCCACGACCTCAACATCGGCATGGCCGAGGCCATCGACCTGGTGGGCAAGGAGGCGGCCGAAGCGGCTGCCGAGCTGTGTCTGACCGCCTACGGGAGGGCCGCCGCCCGGGCCGAGGAGCAGGGCATCGTCATCTGCGACACCAAGTTCGAGCTGGGCTACATCGACGGCGCCCTCTCCCTGTGCGACGAGGTACTGACCCCGGATTCGAGTCGGTTCTGGCCGGCGGACGACTGTGCGCCGGGGACCAATCCGCCGTCGTTCGACAAGCAACCGCTGCGCGACTGGCTCGAGGCCCAGCCCTGGGATAAGCAGCCGCCGCCTCCCCCTCTGCCCGAGGAGATAGTGGACGCCACCTCCACCCGCTATATCGCCGCCTACGAGCGGGTCTGTGGTCGCCGGCTGTCTGACTGGTACGGCGGTTGAGCCAGAAACGGCGGCCACGGCACTCGGGCCCACCGCTGTGGCCCCTCGACAATCAGCCCCCCTCCCCACGCCGGCGACGCCGCGGCCCACAGAAGCAGGATCGGGTCCTTGCGTGACTGGTACGGTGCCTCATGAGCCCTGGAACTGACCGATTTTCGGTGCTGGTCGAGGTCCGGCTGCGAGCAGGGATCGCCGACCCCCAGGGTGCCACCATCGAGCGGGCATTGCCGGCCCTGGGTCTGGCCGGAGTTTCCGGGGTACGGGCGGGCAAAGCTTTCCGCTTCGATGTCACCGCCACCGACGAGGATGACGCCAGGAGCCGGGCCACCGAGGTGGCCGACCGTCTGCTGGCCAACCCGGTCATCGAGGAGGCGTCGGTGATGTTGGTGCCCACGCCTGTGCCCACGCCGGTGCCCACGCCTGGTGGGGAGGTCTGATGGCACCCCGGGTGGGTGTCGTGCAGTTTCCGGGGACGAACTGTGAGTACGACGCCGTCCTCGGTCTTCAACGGGCCGGTGCTTCGGCCGATCTGGTGTGGCACGGCGCGACCTCGGTTGCCGGTTTCGACGCCCTCGTACTGCCGGGAGGCTTCGCCCACGGTGACTATCTACGCCCCGGGGCCATCGCCCGCTTCTCTCCCATCATGGAGGCGGTGGGGCGGTTTGCCGCCGAAGGGGGTCCGGTGGTCGGGATCTGCAACGGGTTTCAGGTACTGACCGAGGCCGGCCTTCTGCCCGGTGCCTTACAAAAGAACCGCGGCCTGCGCTTCATCTGCACGACGGTGACCGTGCGGGTGGAGTCGTCCGATTCGGTGCTGACCGCCGGGGTGGACGTGGGGACCGAACTGCGCATCCCGATCAACCATTTCGAGGGCAACTTCACCTGCGACCGCGACACCCTGGCCGAGCTGCAGGCTGAGGACCGGATCGTGCTGCGCTACCGGGGGAACCCCAACGGCTCGATGGACGACATCGCCGGGGTCTGCAACGAGGACCGCAACGTGATCGGTCTCATGCCCCATCCGGAGCGGGCCGCCGATGCACTCCTCGGCTCGGCTGACGGGCTGGTCCTGCTGGGCGCACTGGTGTCCTCCACCGTCGACGGGGGGGCCGACCGGTCCGCCACCGCCCCACCGCCCGAGGTGGCCACGGTCGCCTGACGGTGTATTTAGGCGCCGTCCGTATTTAGGCGCCGTCCCTATTTAGCCGCGGGTGCGGGGAATCTTGGCCTGCTGGAGAACGGAAGCGCTGACACCCACGGTACGCCAGGCGGAGTAAGAAATACCCTTACGCTCGCCGTAGATTCGGGCCACTTTGATGAAGGATTTCTCCAGAGCGGCAATGTCGACGGTGTCGCCGCTGTGGGCCAGTTCCGCCTCAAGTCGCTGCTTCTCTTCGACCAAATGAAGACGGGTTAAGGGATCGGCTCCAGCCAGTGTGGAATCGATGGTACTCAACCGTCGGCGGATCGAATCCGGGGTTCGCTTACGGCCCCGCCTGGGCTTCGTCGACTCGAGGGCTTCGAGGTATTGACGCACGATACGGCCCTCTTCGCGCCCCTTGGCCAGAGCTGCCTTGTGAGCCTCGGACATCGGAGTTTTCTTGCGCGACTTAGTCGAATTGCTGGGTGGCATCGGCACAGCATTCCAGACAAGTCCATTGGGGGCAAGTTGTTTTTTATCGAGATTGATACAGGTCAGGTTGTCCCGATCGTTTGTTCTTCCAACGAGGCGGACAACTTGAGATCAATCCTCACTGCCGGGCTCGATCATTGACCCTTTGACCGTCGCTGGTCTACGCCGGGACAACTCGGTCACCACAGTCCGACAGCAGGATGACCCAACCCGTCGACAGCCCGGTTAGCCACACATCCCGGGGCCGGTGGTTGGCCCCTCAGAATCAGCCGCAACCTGCCGGCCGGCAGGCGTGGCCGGGTACGCTCCACGCTATGGACGTCCCGGCCGGTGTGACTGATCCCGACGTGCCGGTCGGCGGTCAGCTCCATCGTGCCCTGGGTCTCACCGACGGCGAGCGTGACGAAGTCGAGACCATCCTCCGGCGACCGCCCAACCACCTGGAGTTGGCCCTGTTCGCCGTCATGTGGAGCGAGCACTGCTCGTACAAGTCGTCGCGCATCCACCTGCGGCGCCTGCCCACCGAAGGCCCCCATGTACTGGTGGGCCCGGGCGAGAACGCCGGGGTCATCGACGCCGGAGACGGGGTGGCCGTCGCCATCCGCATCGAGAGCCACAACCACCCCTCAGCCATCGAGCCCGGTCAAGGGGCGGCCACCGGGGTCGGGGGGATCCTGCGGGACATCTTCGCCATGGGCGCCCGTCCCATCGCCGTTATGGACCCGCTGTTCTTCGGCCATCCCGACCAGGCGCGCCAGCGGTGGCTCATCGAAGGCGTGGTGTCCGGGATCGCCGGTTACGGCAACTCGGTGGGCGTGCCCACCGTTGGTGGCGAGCTCACCTTCGATGACTGCTACGCGCAGAACCCGTTGGTCAACGTGCTGTGCATGGGCGTGTTGCCCAAGGAGCGACTGGTCCTCGGGCGGGCGTCCGGACCGGGCAACCTGGCCGTGCTCCTCGGCTCCTCCACCGGTCGCGACGGTATCGGCGGGGTGAGTGTGTTGGCTTCGGCCGGCTTCGGGGGCGAGAGCGAGGCCGACGCTGATCGACGCCCCAGTGTGCAGGTGGGCGACCCCTACGAGGAGAAGCGGTTGATCGAAGCGTGCCTGGCTCTGCTCGACGCCAAATTGGTGGTGGGCATCCAGGATCTGGGTGGTGCCGGGTTGGTGTGCGCCACCTCGGAGACCGCCGCCCGGGGTGGCGTGGGGATGGACGTTGACGTCTCCGCCGTGCCCCGACGTGAGCCGGGCATGGCCGCCTACGAGGTGATGACCTCCGAGAGCCAGGAGCGGATGCTGGCCATCGTGGCGCCCGGCGATCTGGCCGAGGTCGAAGAGGTGTGCCGCCGTTGGGAGGTGCGTTCGGCGGTGGTGGGTCGTGTGACCGAACCACCGGAGGGACAACTGGGTCGTCTCCGCATCCTCGACGGTTTCGACGGAGAGGTCCTCGGCGACGTACCGGCGGTGGCGTTGAGCGAGGACGCCCCCCTCTACCACCGCCCCATGGCCCAGCCCACCGACCGCGAGGCCCGAGCCGCCGACGATCCCGGGTCTCTCCCGCCTCCCGTCGATTGCGGTGCCGACATCTCTGCCCTGCTGGCCGACCCGTCGTGGGTTCACCGTCAGTACGACCATCAGCTCTTTCTCAACACGGTGGACGGCCCGGGGGGCGATGCCGCCGTTCTCCGTCTGGCCGCCCCCGGTCTTCCGACCTCCGATCGGGGTCTGGCGCTGACCACCGACTCCAACCCGGCCTGGTGCGCCATCGATCCGCGGGCCGGCACCGCCGCCACCGTGGCCGAGGGTGCTCTCAACGTCGCCTGTGCCGGGGCCCGGCCGCTGGCCGTGGTCAACTGTCTCAACTTCGGCAATCCGGAGCATCCCGAGGTCATGTGGCAGCTCTCGGAGGCCGTCGACGGGATGACCGAGGCCTGCCTGGCTCTCGGCCTGCCGGTCATCGGCGGCAACGTGAGCCTGTACAACGAGAGCGGTGGCGTGGATATCGACCCCACCCCGGTCATCGGGGTGCTGGGCCTGATCGACCGGCTGACCGTCCGACCGCCCGGGGTGACCCTGGTGGGGGACGCCTCCCTGGTTCTCCTCGACGCCAGCGTGGGTGCCTCCACCGGCCGCCGGAGCCCCCCGTCTCTGGCCGGGTCGCGGTGGGCCGTCGAGATCCGTGGTCACCGGTCCGGCACGCTTCCCGCTCTGGATCTGGCGGCCCACGACCGGCTGGTGCGCTTCCTCTCGGGTTTGGTGGGTGAGGCAGTGGCCGGATCGGGCAGCGGCGATCCGCTGGTGTCGGGGATCCACGACGTGTCCGGTGGTGGCCTCGGTGTCGCCCTGGCCGAAATGTCCGTGCGCTCCGGCGTGGGACTTCATGTGAGCGGGATCGCCGATCACCACGAGCTGTTCACCGAAGCGCCCTCGCGGGTGGTGGTGTGCACCACCCGTCACACCGATCTCGTCACCCGGGCGGCGGAGGCCGGCGTCGGCTTTCGGGTGCTCGGGTCCACCGGTGGTGAACGGTTGGTGGTCGACGGCCTCGTCGATATCAGCGTGGCCGGGGCCACGGCCGCCTGGCGCGATCGGCTGCCCGCGGTGCTCGAGGACTTGGCCCCGGCATCCCCGCTCTGAAGGTCGGGGCCGGTCTGTCAATGGCGGCACCGGTGGCCGGCCGCACCGATCGCCGGCAGCACCTCGCGCCGGCAAGCACCGAGCGCCGGCCCGGACCAATCCCTTCTTCATCAGGCCGGTCGCTCAGGTCGGCGGACGCCGCTCTTCCAGCCGGTCCAGCACCTGGTTGGGAACCCGGAGATCACCTCGGCCGGTGCCCACCCGCAGGTCGGGCTTGGGGACACCGTGGTAATCCGAACCACCCGTGGCCACCAGGTCGAAACGACAGGCCAGATTGGTCAGCTGTTGCCGCTGCCGGGGCGAGTAGCGACCGTAGATGGCTTCGATTCCGGTGAATCCGGCCTCGGCCAGCTCCCCCACCGTTCGGGCCAGATCGGCTCCTTCGACACCCATGCTGAACGGATGAGCCAGGACGGCCACACCTCCCGAGGCGCGGGCCAGCTGAGCCACCTCGGCTCCCGACAGCCGGGCCTTGGGCACGAAGCCGGGACGGTCGTTGGCCAACGTGGTGGCAAAGGCGTCGTCGATCGACTCGGCGGCCCCCGCCGCCACCATGGCTGCGGCAAAGTGGGGACGCCCGACGCTGGCCTCGTCCCGCGCTTCGGCCACCACCATCTCGTAGGTGATCGGGATGCCCAGAGCGACCAGGCGGTCGGCCAGGGCCCGGTTCCGTCTTCGTCGGTCGGCCCGCAGCCGGACCAGCTCCGCTCCCAGCGGGTTGTCCTCGTCCTCCACGAAGTAGACCAGTACGTGCATCCCGCCCGGCCCTGCCGGTCGGCAGGAGACCTCACAGCCCGGTACGAAGGTGAGACCCAGCTCATGGGCCCGCACCCGGGCCGGACCGGATCCGGCCAGTGAGTCGTGGTCGGTCAGGGAGATGGCACTGCATCCAGCCTCGGCGGCCAGCTCCGGGATCCGCTCCGGCCGGTCGCTGCCGTCGGAAACGTCGGAGTGGGTATGGAGGTCGATCATCCCCGGCCAAGGTTAACGGCACCCTCCGGGCGTGCTTCGGAGGGGGCCCACTAGGATGGAGTGGCACGGTGAGGCCGTTGTGTGGCTAAATCGTGGCGAAGGACGAGCCCGACGAGCCCCGGTGTGTGCGGTGACCGACCGATGATGGAGGCCAAGGAAGCGTGCGGCGTCTTCGGGGTGTTCGCCCCGGGGCGTTCAGTCGCACACCTCACTTTCGACGGTCTCTACGCCCTCCAACACCGCGGGCAGGAGTCCGCGGGCATGGCGGTCAGCGACGGCGACGTGATCACGGTCATGAAGGACATGGGACTGGTCACCACCGTGTTCGACGAGCGCAAGCTGTCGGGTTTACGCGGTCATCTGGCCATCGGCCACACCCGCTATTCCACGGCCGGGTCGAGCGATTGGATCAATGCGCAACCTGTGTACCGGGGTGTGGGCCGGGCCGGGTTCGGACTGGCCCACAACGGCAACCTGACCAATACAACGACGTTGGCCGGCCAGGCCGGAATGCTGCCCGGGATGGTCTCTTCCGACAGCGACCTGGTGGCTGAGTTGTTGGCCCGCCAGTTCCCGCCCGATTCAATCGACGCTCCCCACCCTTTCGACGGTGACGACAGTGACGGCAACGAGCTGGAGGCCGCTCTGTTCGCCGTACTGCCCTCGGCGGAAGGCGCCTTCTCGTTCGTCCTCATGGACGCCGACCGTCTGATCGGGGTGCGCGACCCCAACGGCTTCCGGCCCCTGTGCCTGGGTCGGTTGGACGCCACCGCCGATTATGAGACGGGCTGGGTGCTGGCCTCGGAGTCGCCTGCTCTCGATGTGATCGGGGCAACCTTCATCCGCGAGCTGGAGCCGGGTGAGATGGTGGTGATCGACGGCAAGGAAGTGCGTTCGGAGCGCCCCTTTCCGGTAGAGCGGTTGGATCCCAAGCTCTGCATTTTCGAGTTCGTCTACTTCGCCCGACCGGACTCCCGGCTGTACGGGAACGAGGTCCACGGGGCCCGCCGTCGGATGGGTCAACTGTTAGCCACCCAGGCACCGGTCATGGCCGATCTGGTCATGGGCGTCCCCGATTCGGGGGTGCCGGCCGCCGAGGGCTATGCCGTCGCCTCCGGCGTTCCCTATGGGCAGGGTCTGGTCAAGAACCGCTACATCGGGCGGACGTTCATTGCGCCCACCCAGGCCGAGCGAGCCAACGGTGTACGCCGCAAACTCAATCCGTTGCGCGAGAACATCGCCGGCAAGAGGGTCATCGTGGTCGACGACTCGATCGTGCGGGGGACGACCACCCGGGCCATGGTCACCATGTTGCGGGAGTCCGGGGCGACCGAGGTCCACCTGCGCATCTCCTCGCCACCGTTTCGATGGCCGTGCTTCTACGGCATCGACACTCCTGACCGCAACGAATTGTTGGCGGCCAAAATGACGCAGCCCGAAATGGCGGACTATCTCGGCGTGGATTCCCTCGAGTTCCTGACCCTCGAGCACCTGGTCGAAGCGGTCGACGCTCCCGGGGCCGGGTTCTGTGACGCCTGTCTGACCGGTGATTATCCGGTCAAGGTACCGGTGGCATTCGTGGAGCGGGGAGCCCTGAGCGGGTCGGGCAGCGTGAACAAAGCGTGAGCGGAGCTTCATCCCCCACGACACCTTCATCCCCCTCGACACATCCGACACATCCGACACATCCGACACATCCGACAGCCGAAGGTGCCCGCGCCCCAGGGGAGGCCGCCACCTATGCGGCGGCCGGCGTCGATATCGATGCCGGCGAGCGGGCTGTCGATTTGATCAAGCCCATGGTGGCGTCGACCCTGCGGCCTGAGGTACTCGGCGGGCTGGGCGGTTTCGCTGGCCTCTTCGCTCTGGATGGAGCCCGCTACCGCAGCCCGGTGCTCGTGTCGGGGACCGACGGGGTCGGAACCAAGGCACTGGTGGCCGAGGCTCTGGGGCGCTTCGACACCCTCGGTATCGATCTGGTGGCCATGTGCGTGGACGACCTGGTCTGCCACGGGGCCGAACCTCTGTTCTTGTTGGACTACATCTCGACAGGTTCGGTCGATCCGGCGCAGATGGCCGATCTGGTGAGCGGCGTGGCCGAGGGGTGCCGTCGGGTCGGGGCCGCCCTTCTGGGCGGCGAGATGGCCGAACATCCGGGCGTGATGAAACCGGGTGAGTTCGATCTGGTCGGGTTCGCGGTGGGCGTGGTCGAACGCGAGGAGGTCCTCGGTCCCCACCGGGTGGTGGCCGGGGACGTCCTCATCGGGCTTCTGTCCGGGGGCCTTCGGTGCAACGGCTACACCCTGGCGCGCCACGTCCTTCTCGAACGATCGGGGCTGACACTGGACGGCCCCGCCTGGTCCGGCCCCGCCGCCGACCATGGAGCGGGCTCAACCGCCCTAGCCGGACCCCGGGGCCAGACCCCCTCGCTGGGCGATGAATTGCTTCGCCCCTCGATCATCTACACACCGGCGGTGCGCTCCGCCGTCGGCAGCGGTGGCGTCCACGCTGTGGCCCACATCACCGGGGGAGGATTCGAAGGCAACGTGCCCCGCATGCTTCCTGACGGGATGAAGGCCACTCTGGATCGCGGCAGCTGGGAAGTACCCCCGATCTTCAACGAGATCCGTCGTCTGGGCAACGTCTCCGCCGGCGAGATGGCTCGCGTCTTCAACCTCGGTCTGGGCATGGTCATGGCCGTCGATCCTGACGGTGTCGACGGTGCTCTCGGTGCGCTATCGGATGCGGGGGTGGACGCCGTGGTCGTGGGTCGGGCCGATCCGGTCGAGCACGAACCCGGCCGGGTCGGCACGACCCGACCGATCGTCGAGTTCGTCGGACCAGATTGGTGGTCCGACGTCGACGCCGACGATGCGGAGCCCGCGGGATGAGCACGTCCCTTCCCCCCACCGAGTTCGAGCAACTGCGTGACCATCTGCTCGACCATTCGGTGCGGCAGGGTGACTTCGTTCTCAAGTCGGGCAAGAAGAGCAATTGGTTCATCGATTCGAAGCAGACCGTGTGTCGGCCCGAGGCGATGGTGCTGGTGGCAGAGGGTGTGCTGAGCGTGATTCCGAGCGACGTGGACGCCATCGGGGGGCTGACCATGGGGGCGGACCCGGTGGCTTTTGTCACCGCCGGTGTGGCCGCTACCCGGGGCCGTCTGCTCAAGGCATTCAGTGTGCGCAAGGAGGTCAAGGACCACGGCGGCGGGGGTCGGATCGCCGGAGCCCTCGATCCCGGTGATCGAGTGGTGGTGACCGAGGATACGGTCACCCGGGGTTCGTCGCTCCTCGAGGCCGCTCATGCGGTGACCGCTGCCGGGGCCATCCCCGTGCTCCTCGTGGCCGTGGTCGACCGGGGCGGAACGGTGGAGGCGATGGCGGCTGCTGAGGGCCTTCCGTTCCGGGCCCTGATCACCGCTCCCGATCTCGGCTTCGCCTACGAAGGCGGGTAACTCCCGACGGCGGCACGTTGGCGAAGGTCGCCCACGGGCGTGGGTCACCCATGAAGGCCAGGATCAAGTGATCTCGGTCAGCACGATGGCCTTCTCGGGACAGGCCACCACGCACAGCCCGCAGGCGCGGCACTGGTCGGCGTTGGGGGTGTATGCCGTGGCCATTCGGTGAGCCCGGACCTTCATGCGGGACAGGCGACCGAGCGCCAGAAAATCGTCGTCGTCGATGCGGCGCACCTCGAAGACGTCGTTCGGGCACACCTCGATACAGTCCCGCTTGCCTTCGCACCGGGCATGGTCGACGACCGGCTGATAGGTGCCCGGTGGCGCCGAGCACCGCACACCCGGGCGGTCCGGATGGGCAGCGGCGCGGCGCTTCTTGTCGAGGCTGTCCCGGCTGGGGGTCACTGTCCGGTGACGGCCTCGGACGTGTCCTGCCGGCCGCCACCACCACCAGCTGGGCTGGCACCAGAGCGGCCACCAGAGCTGCCACCGGTGTTGCCACCGGTGCTGCCACCGGTGCTGGCCCGATCGTTGTCGGCCCCGTCAGCCAGCACCAGGTAGATGCGGCGTCGGGTTTCACGGAGGATGTCGGCGACGCTACTGATCTGTTCGTCGGATCCGGCTTGGCCCACCTGCATGATGGCGGCACCTACCTCGAAGGCCAGGCCCTTGAGGTCGACCAGCGATCGGTCGGCACCGCGGGCCGCGTCCTCCCACGGGGCGGGCCCGTCGCCGGCCGCAGCGGCGACCTCGCGACCCTCATCGGTCAGCCGGAACACTCGCCGGCCTTCCGAGGTGTCGGCCGTAACCAGGCCCTGGTCCTCCATGGCTTGGAGGGTGGGGTAGACGGACCCGGGGCTCGGACGCCACACGCCGCGGCTGCGTTCGGTGAGCTCGGTGATGATCTGGTAGCCGTGCATGGGCTCCTCGGTCAGGAGGGCGAGGATGGCCGCCCGGACGTCACCGCGTCCCACCTTGGGGCCGCGTCCGAACATCGGTCCGCCGAACCCGGGCCCGAATCCGCCATGGCGGCCGAATCCCCCCGAGTCCCGCGAACCCCGGCCCCGCCCCCGACCGCCACTGCGGCCTCGAGGGTCACCGCCGAAGCGGTCGCCGGAGCGTCCGCCCCGCCCGGAAGAGCCGGGTCCGAAGCGTCTTTCCTGACGAAAGTGATCTGAATCTCTGTGTCCTTGCATATCGGTTTCTCCTTGACGATTGGTGCGCCGGCCAGTTGGTGGTCGACGGCTCTCGGTCGAGAGCGGACCCTGGAAACTTCCGGATCGGGTCTTCGAGCCGCCCGATGGGCACCTATCTCGATCACTCTCGTACGATAACGATATATCGCAATAGTCTGAATGTCAACACCCTGTACCGACCCAGGTCGACCCAGGCCGACCGAGGCTGACCGGCGGGTCCTCCGGATCCAATTCGGCCGCCCCTCAAATCGGCTGGTTACCGTGGGCGGGGAGGGGAGTGACAGCTGGGAGTGACAGCCTGGCCGGAGGGTTCAGGTCTGGGTCAAGGGAGGACATGCCGGTGAATGTGAGGGCGGTCATCTTCGACTACTTCGGGACCCTCACCGTGGCGACAGACGCCGCCACCCGTCGCGCCGGGGCCGAGAGGGTGGCTGTCGCCCTGGGCGTGGACCCGAACCGGTACTTCAGCACCGTGACATCGACCTTCACGGAGCGTTCGACCGGTCGGGCCGGCGACATGCGCCAAACCATGGCCTGGGTGGCCGAACGATGTGGCAGTCGGCCGTCAGGTCCGCAACTCGATGCCGCCTGCACCGTCCGGCGTGCAGTGGAAGCGACCTACGCCCGCGAGACACGTCCCGACGCCGTGATCACGCTGCGTCTACTGCGTGACCGGGGACTGCGGATCGGCGTTATCAGCGACTGCACGCACGAGCTCCCCGAGATGTGGCCCGATCTGGCGGTGGCGCCGTGGGTGGACGCCACCGTGTTTTCGGTGGTCGTCGGGGAGCGCAAGCCTCATCCGTCCCTGTATCTGGCCGTCTGTGCCCAGCTGGGGGTCCCGCTTCAGGGAGTCGTCTATGTGGGCGATGGGGGGAGCAACGAGCTGACGGGTGCCCGTTCCCTCGGAATCCCCGCCGTCCGGCTGGTGGCCGACGACGCTGTCGCCGCTCTCGTCTACGACCCGGAGAGCGAGTGGAGCGGTCCTGTGATCAGCCGTCTCGGTGAGCTGACCAGCCAGTCGTTGGCGTCGGTGTTCGGTCTCCCGGGTGGAGGCGAGACCCGGTAAGCCGGAGCAAAACGGTGAACCCGTCGAATCCGGAACGAAACGGGGACTCAGCCGGGGACTCATCCGTAACTAAACGCAACAGAGACGTCAGTCAACGGAACGCAACCCCTGAAGCTTTCGGTCCCGAATCGACGGCGGGCTCACCCGGGGTCGACCGTACGGGCCACATCGAGCAGGTCGGGCCACTGATGCGACTCCTGAACGCAGCGGGCGAACAACCAGCGCAGCACCCGGTCATCGTCGAGGCCGGACAGACCGGCCATTCGCTCCACGAGGCCGCGCGGGTCGATGCGGAGCCGTGCCGGGCAGTTGAGCAGGTGCTGGATGATGTCGTAGGCCGGATCACCCACGTAGGGCTTGGGGTCGATGACCAGCCAAGGCTCGCGGGTCGACGACAGGACGTTGCCGGCGTGCAGGTCGGTGCACAGGACGACGTTGGCGTCGGTGTCAGCCGACAGCAGTCGCAGCTGCTTGATCCCCTGTCGGAGCAGCCCGCCGTCGGCCGAGGCCTGTCGGCGACGACGTTCCCGCTCGTCGAACGCGGCGGCCCATGCTTCGCACATGGTCTGGAGGGGTCGGAGTGGGTGACCGATCGGCGGGGTCACCCACAGCCGCCGGAGAAGCCCGGCAATCACCACGTCTTGTTCGTCTTCGGGGAGGGCCGTCAGCGGGACCCCCGGTGTGCACGCCTCCAGAAGAAGTAGAGGGCTGCCGGAGTCGTCGTGGGTGAGAGCGTCTAGGAGTTCCACCGTGCCCCGGCCGCCCCAGAGCCGTAGTCCCTCCGCCTCGTGGGCGGCCTCAAAATGAGGCCAGGTCACCTTGACGACCACCGGGCGCCCCGCGACGGTGCGGGCCGGAGCCACCCACGAGGTGCGGCCGCCCGGTTGGAAGGGCGTGCCGATGCGCAGGTTCCAGTGTGCCGCGGCGTATCTCACCGCACCCGGGAGCCCCGCCAACCACGCCTCCCACTTGGCCCCGTCATCCTCACTGCGGACCCGGTTGTCCATCAGAGCGGTGGGCATGGGCAGACCCCCCGATTCCTGCATTCCACCAGTGTGCCGGTCGGCGCGGCGACGGGGAAGGGGCGGCTCCGCCGTTCGGCCGTCCGGACCAGACCCGGCGATCGCCAGCCCGGGCTCTCGGACCAAACCTTCGGACCAAAGGGGTGGGCCATCGATCCCGGGCTGTCCCGGGCTGTGGGCCGGCCTGCGGGCCGGGCTACAGGTGGCGACGGGTGGGGTTCCCGGTGGGCCGGAGCCGGGCCCCGGTTGCGGTCCCGCCGGCCGGACGTCATCCTGTCGTGATGTTGTCCGTGGTCAGCAGTACCGAACGCTGGCCGGGCGGGCCTTCCCGATGACCGGATCGATGGCCGGATCGGGGCTGACCCGAAGAGGTCTCGCCCATCTCCATGACGTGACAGCCGGCTACGTCGACCGGGGCGCGACGCCGGGTGCGGTCACTGTGGTCAGTCGCCGGGGTAACGCCCACGTCGACGCCATCGGGCGCACTGCGTTCGACGACGGCGCCCAGATGCAAGCCGACACCCTCTTCCGCATCTCGTCGATGACCAAGCCGGTCACCGCCGTGGCCACGCTGGTCCTTCTCGAGGAATGTGTTCTGAGGCTGGATGAACCCGTCGAGCGGTTTCTTCCCGAGCTGGCCGATCGGCAGGTGGTCCGTCAGATCGACGCACCTATCGACGACACCGTGCCCGCCCACCGCTCCATCACGGTGCGGGACCTGCTCACCTTCCGGATGGGTTTCGGCGCCCACTTCGGGCCGTGTCCGGTCAGTGATGCCGCTGCCCCGCTCCAGATCGGGATGGGTCCCCC
The DNA here is from genome assembly GCA_963824645.1 of uncultured Acidimicrobiales bacterium. Lineage (GTDB taxonomy): Bacteria > Actinomycetota > Acidimicrobiia > Acidimicrobiales > RAAP-2 > Bog-756. Next base: position 11,797 of record CAWGQC010000002.1, on the reverse strand, counting down.
GCAGCCGGCGCTCCCCCCGGAGCCCGACGAGTGGATGCGTCGTCTGTCAACGCTGCCCCTCATGTGCCAGCCCGGCGAGCGCTGGCTCTATCACACCGGGGCCGACGTTCTGGGTGTGCTCATCGCCCGGGCTTCGGGCCAGCCCTTCGAGGACTTCCTGAGAGAGCGGATCTTCGAACCGCTGGGTATGAGGGACACCGCCTTCTTCGTACCCGCGTCCGACATCGACCGGTTGGCCACCGGTTATGCCACCGACCCTGTGACCGGCACCCTCGAGCTGTTCGACGAGCCTGGGGGCCAGTGGAGTGCGCCGCCGGCCTTCCCGTCCGGCGGAGCCGGGTTGGTCTCGACCGCTACCGACTTCCTGGCCTTCGCCGACATGCTGATTCGGGGTGGGTCCCCGATCATCAGTCGTCCGTCGGTGGAGACCATGACCACCGACCATCTGACGCCCGAGCAGAAGGCGGTGTCCGGCTTCTTCCCTGATGACTTCGACGCCCGGGGGTGGGGGTTCGGCGTCGGAGTCGTGACCCGGCGCGATGACCCGGCCGCTCCCATCGGCCAGTACGGCTGGGACGGCGGCCTCGGGACCATCTGGCGCAACGACCCTTCGGAGCAGATGGTGACCATGCTCTTCACCAATGCCTCGTGGTCGTCGCCCCGGCCCCCCGATATCGCCCGCGATGCGCTGACGGGGGCCTACGCCTCGATCGGGGACTGACCGGACCAGGACCGCCCGGCTGGATCGCCCGGCGGGCCCACTCCCACTGTCCGAGCAGGATGCTCCCTCGTCCTGGCGGGCCGGCCCGAGGACTGCGGCCGGGCTGGCGGACGCCTCTCTTAGGTGGTCGGGACCGGCGTCGATCCGGTGACCTCACGCTTTTCAGGCGCGCGCTCTACCAACTGAGCTACCCGACCTCGCCTCGGCGAACCGAGGTGGCGGACCTGACGGGATTTGAACCCGCGACCTCCGGCTTGACAGGCCGGCGTGCACTCCAAACTGCACCACAGGTCCCTAAATTGAGTGCCCGCTGGGGCATACGGCACCCCCAACGGGATTCGAACCCGTGTTACCGCCTTGAAAGGGCGGCGTCCTGGGCCGCTAGACGATGGGGGCTCCAACCCGATCAGGGCTTTTGGAGATTAGCAGAGGGATCACAAATCTCCCTCCGGCCTGCCTTCGTCCGGCAGTTCGGCCGCCAGGACCTCGACGATGACGTACTGGAGCTCCCCCAGCAGCTCGTAGAGGGCGTATTCCTGAGCCGTCGGATCTCCGGGTTCGGGCGGGTCCATGTCCTCGCTGACGTCGAGTCGGGTACCGAGGACCAGGCGCATGGATCCGATGGCGGAGAGCCAGGCGTTGAGCTCCGATTCGTCCAGGATCTCGGCGTTGGCGGTTGCCGCCGTCACCGCGAAGGCATCCCGATGGTGGCTGATCAGAGCGTTGTCCACCAGACCGCGGTACTCCTCCTCCGAGCGGCGTTGGTCACCGGCCGTGTAGGCGGGGGGGAACAGGCGGCGGCTCATGGGCTCACCGGGACGAAGCAGGGGTGAGAGCTCCTTGGCCATGGCGGCCAGCAGGGCCCGGACCCCCGGATCGAGGGTGACGGCGAATCGACCGTCGCGCCGACGCCGGATCGGTCCGTTCAGCATGGGTACACGGCCGACCGACCCCCACCCACCGGCCGACCTCGACCGACTCCCGCCCCGATGATCACGTCGACTGTTCCATGGTGGCCCACAGCCCGTGCTCGTGCAGGCGGTAGACGTCGAGTTCGGCCCGCTCACGACTACCCGACGAGACCACCGCTCTGCCCTTGTAGTGCACGTCGAGCATGAGTTTGGTGGCCTTCTCCTTCGAATAGCCGAAGAGCTTCTGGAAGACGAAAGTGACGAAGGACATGAGGTTGATGGGGTCGTTCCACACGATGACCAGCCATGGTCGATCGGTGCTCTTCGACTCCTCGATATCGGACTTTTCGGCGACGTCGGCTTCTTGCACCTCCGCCGGCACGGTGACCGCCTGTCCGGCCCGGACCATCCCACCTGACGGGGCTGTCACACCGACTCCCTGACGGTGGGCCCCGTTCCGATTGGAGTCCCCTGGCTCCCCTGGGTCCTCGGACTCCCCGGACTCCCCGGAGCGCCCGAGCTCGGCCCGACCAGATGCCGACCCGGGTCGGCACCCCCTTCCGACCCCAGGGTCGGTCCCACTTCGGCCAGGTGGTCGGAGAGCCCGTGATGGAACCACAGAACGGTCGACCACACGACCGATGCCCCCAGGACGTGGATGGCCACCAGCACGGCCGGCAGGTGGGTGAAGAACTGGGTGTAGCCGATGATCCCCTGCACGACGACCACGGTCAACAAGACCCGGCCGGAGGTCTGCACGTGAGCCGGGGCGTCCGTCCGCCACAGCATCCACAGGAGAACCAGCAGGACGGCACCGGCGGTCAGCACCGTTTCGGCATGGATCCGGGTCATGTCCTCGAGCCCCAGGGGAATGCGCTTGGCGCCCTTTCCGCCGGCATGGGGACCGGTACCGGTAGTGGCGGCCCCGGCGGCCAGCACCACCACGAAGAGGGCGACGAGGACCCGGCTGACTCTCAGCGCTCCCCGGGTCACCACCAGAGTGCCCCGCCCCGGGCGGTGCCCGGCCTCCAGGACCAGGACCACGGACACGGCCAGCAGAGCCATCCCCACCAGGAAGTGGACCATCACCACATAGGCGTTGAGCTTGGAATACACCACGAATGCGCCGATCACGGCCTCGCCGATCACCCCGAGGATCAAACCGCCGGCCAGCCACCTCAAGTCGGACCGGGCCTGTCGACGGAGCAACGAGGCCACCACGGTCACGGCACAGGAGATGACCAGCAGAGTGACGACCAACCGGTTGCCGAACTCGATGAGGGGGTGCAGGCGCAGCGGCGGGGTCAGGTGATGCTGCGAGCAGGTGGGCCAGTCGGGACACCCGAGGCCCGAGTCAGACAGGCGCACGGCAGCTCCGGTCATCACGTTGAGCACCACCATGGCCAGGGTGAATCGAGCCAGGTGAAGGAACGGCCGAGGGCCGATATGCAGGGAAGACACCGTCCAGCCATGGTACCGGCCCCATCGCCGCCACTGCCTGGCGCCGGCGTGGCGGTGGCGGCCGCCCGGCCGGCGTCCGAAGTTACCCCCTGCGGCGGTGCCACTAGTGTTTCGCCAATGGCGCTTCCCGCGTTGGTTCCTGCTGCCCGCCGGTCTGTCGGCGCCCGGGTCGGTGCCTACGTGGCTCTCACCAAACCGCGGATCATCGAGCTCCTGCTCATCACCACCCTGCCCACCATGATCGTGGCCCAGCGGGGCCTCCCCCCGGTCTGGCTGATGTTCGCCACTCTTCTGGGCGGCGCCCTGGCCGCCGGCGGGGCCAACGCCATCAACATGGTGGTCGACCGGGACATCGACCGGCTCATGCACCGCACCCGCAACCGGCCGCTGGTCACCGGGGCCATGACACCCCGCAACGCCCTGGTCTTCGCCCTCACCCTCGAGGTGGTGGCCTTCGCCGAGCTCTGGGCCTGGGTCAACCTCCTGTCGGCGGCACTGGCCATCTCGGCCACCCTCTTCTACGTGTTCGTATACACGCTGTGGCTCAAGCGCACCAGCAGCCAGAACATCGTCATAGGCGGAGCCGCCGGTGCCGTCCCGGTGCTGGTCGGGTGGGCGGCGGTGACCGACAGTCTGTCGTGGACCCCCGTCGTGCTGTTCGCCATCATCTTCGTGTGGACGCCCCCCCACTTCTGGGCGCTGGCCTTCAAGTACAAGGACGACTACCAGGCGGCCAGCGTGCCCATGCTGCCGGCCGTCGCCACCTTCAAGCGCACCGCCCGGGGCATCATCCTCTACAGCGTGCTGTTGGTGGCCGTGTCACTGGTGCTGGCTGCGGTGGCTCATCTCGGCCCGCTCTACCTGGCCTCGGCCGTTGTGCTCGGCATGGTGTTCATCGCCCTGGCTCTCCGCCTCTGGCGGCGCGAGACGCCCAAAGCGGCCATGCAGCTCTTCAGCTACTCGATCACCTACCTCACGCTGCTGTTCGTGATCATGGCGATCGACATCTTCGTCAAGCATTGATCGAGATGTCACCGGACACCGGTACCGCAGTCGACCCCGAGCCCGCCGATCCGACCGTCGCCTCCTCCTCACCGGCGGCCGCACCGGGTCCCTCGGGGATCCAGGGCACCCCACCGTCGGACAGCCCGCCGTCGGGCACCCCGCCGCCAGGCACGCCCCATCCGGACGGCCCACCCCCAACCGGCGGCGGACCAGCAGCGGTCGGCCTTCCATCAGCCGATGGAACCGGGCCGCCCGGTGGCGGTGCCGCGCCCGGGACAGCCGGCCGGCCGCCCCCCCGCAGGGGACGGGCCCTGGCTATCGGCACCGTCATCGCTATCGGGCTGGCCATTTTCCTCTTCTTCGGCTTGGGCACCGGGGCCAACCGCACCACCTCGGGATCGTCGTCGGATCCGGGGGCCATCGTCCCGATCGGTAGCCAGGCGCCCCGCTTCACCCTCCCGTCGCTCACCGGTGGGACGCCGGTCGATCTGTACGCGCTGGGCGCCCGAATACACCACCCGGTGGTCCTCAACTTCTTCGCTTCGTGGTGCGGCCCGTGCCAGAAGGAGACGCCGCTGCTGGCCAAGACGGCGGACGCCGAGCGGGCCAGAGGCTCCCGTGTCCAGTTCATCGGGGTGGACGTGGCCGATCAGCCGTCGGACGCCATACCCTTCGTTCATCGCACCGGCATCACCTACCCGGTGGCCAACGACGCCGACCTCCGGGTCACCTCCGGCCTCTACGGGCTCAACGGCGAGCCCAACACCTTCTTCATCGGCGCCGATGGTCGCGTCGTCGGCCATGTGATCGGCGCCGTCACCCCGCCGGAGCTGCAGTCCTGGCTCCGCCAGCTCGGTTCCTGACGGGCCGAGCCTCCGACCCGGACCCGCCGCGGGACCGAGCTTTCACTCCCAGCGGAACAGAGTGGCCGCCAGGGTCGGAGCCACCACCGCCCACACGATGAGCACGATCCAATCGTGAACCGATACCGGGGTACTCGAGCCCAGGGCATGGTGGAGGGCGTCGGCCAGGGCGGCGGCGGGTAGCACCTGGGACACGCCGGCCAGCCAACCGGGCAGTTTCCCGAGGGGGATGAGCATCCCCCCGAGCAGCAACAGCACCACGAAGAGGGCGTTGACCACGGCCAGATTGACCAGCGGCTTGAGTGTGCCGGCCAACAGCAGGCCGATGCCGCCGAAAGCGACGGTGCCGAGCACGACGGCCCCCAGGGCCGCCCCGACGAGAACGTCGCTGCCGGCGTCTCCACCGGCCCCACCCCCGCCCCCACTTCCCCCGGGGTTCCATCCGAGGGCGAAACCGGCCCCCACCAACACGGCGGACTGGACCAGCTCGACGCCGATGACGGTCAAGACCTTGGCGGCCAACAACCGGGGTCGGCCGAGCGGTGTGGCTCCCAGCCGCTTGAGCACCCCGTAGCCGCGGTCGAAACCGGTTCCGATACCGAGGGCGGTCATCGACGTGGACATGACGGCTAGGGCCAGAATCCCCGGCACCAAGAAGTCGACCGGATGGGTGGTACCGGTGGGCAGAACGTGCACCCCCGAAAAGAAGACGAGGAACACGACGGGAATGCCCAGGGTGAGGAAGACCGTCTCGCCGTTGGTGGCTATCATGGTCACCTCGGCCCGGATCTGGGCGATGAGCGGCCTCACCGGTCGCGCTGGTCGGTGGGTGTGGTCCGTCCCCGCCGGGTACCCCGTCGTCCCCCGCTCCGCCTCCGGTCCCCTTCCCGCTTCCGTTCGCTGGTTCCCTCCGCCGCCCCGCCGTCGTCACCTTCGGGCGGTGGTGAGGCCCCGGTTGAACCGGAAAGAGCTTCCGTTGAACCGGGGAGAGCGCCCCGGCCGGAGCCGGTGATGGTCAGGTAGGCCTCCTCCAGAGAATGCCCGGTGCGCAGATCACCGACGGTCAGGTCGTGAGCGGCCAACCATCCGGTCAGAGCGGCGATGGCCGTCGGAGGGCTCACGTGAGCCGCCGTGACCAGCCGGTAGGCGCCGGGTCGCTCCTCGGCGATCGTTGTCCCCGGCCCGAGGGCCTCCGCCAGCGCCGAGGCGAGGGTCCCGGTGTCGATACCGGGGGTGGTGGTGAAGCGGATGGAGCCGTCAGCCGTTCCCGAGGCCAGGGCGGCCGGGCTCCCCTCGGCCAACTTCTTGCCTCCGTCGATGATCACCACCTGGTCGGCCAGCCGCTCGGCTTCGTCGAGCTCGTGGGTGGTGAGCACAACGCAGATGCCCCGGGCCCGCTGGTCGGCGATGATGTCGCGCACCACGATGCGTCCCTCGGGGTCGACGCCGGCGGTGGGCTCGTCCAGGAAGAGCACCCGGGGCTTCCCCACCAAGGCCAGCGCCAGCGAGAGCCGCTGCTGCTCCCCGCCCGACAGGCGCCGCCAGGGTGTGCGCCGGACCGGACCCAGGCCCACCCGCTCGATGAGCTGGTCGGGGTCCTCGGGGTCGTCGTAGTAGGCGGCGAAGAGGTGGAGCACCTGGGTCGAACCGAGCATGGGGTAGATGCCGCCACGCTGCAGCATGACGCCGATGTGTCCCACCAGCTCGGCGTGGTGGCGGCGGGGGTCGAGGCCGAGCACCCGGGCCGAGCCTCCGTCGAGGGCGCGGTAGCCCTCGAGGGCCTCGACCGTGCTGGTCTTGCCGGCGCCGTTCGGACCGAGCAGGGCCACCACCTGGCCGGCCCGGGCCACGAACGAGAGGTGGTCGACGGCCACGGTGCGGCCGTAGCGAACAACCATCCCCCGGCAGTCGACGGCCGGAGGTCCGGGCACGGTGCCGTCAGTCACGGGGGGTCACGCTACCGTTGTCCCGTCATGATCGATATCCGCAGGGTGAGAGAGGACAGCGCCTCGGTGAAGGCCGCACTGGGCCGACGGGGTGTGGATCCGTCCGAGGTGGACCATTTGCTGGCCCTGGATGAGTCGGCCCGATCGGAGATCGGCTGGCGCGACGATCTCCGGGCCCGGGTCAAATCCCTCTCCAAGCAGGTCGGTGAGGCCCGTCGGTCGGAGGGCGCCGATTCGGCCACGGCCAAGGAGCTGGCCGACCGCAGCCGCGAACTGGGCGAGGAGGAGGGGGAGATCGGACTGAAGGCCGATGCCGCCCAGCACCAGGTGCGCCAGGCCCTGCTGTACCTGCCCAACCTCCCGTCCGATGACGCCCCCGATGGCGCCGGACCGGAGGACAACGTGGTGGCCCGGTCGTGGCCGGACCCGATGCCCGCCTATTCCGAGGCGCAGCGGGTCCCGCACTGGGAGATCGGTACGGCGCTGGGCCTGCTCGACATGGAGCGCGGGGCCAAGCTGTCGGGATCGATGTTCCCCCTCTACCGGGGCATGGGGGCCCGACTACTCCGGGCCCTGACCTCGTTCGCCCTCGACAGCCATGCCGACGAGTTCGAGGAGATCCGTCCCCCCACCATGGTCCTGACCGACACCATGGTGTCGACCGGCCATCTCCCCAAGTTCGAAGAGGATGCGTACCACATCGAGCGGGACGACCTCTGGGCCATCCCCACCGCCGAGGTGCCCCTGACCTCGATGTGGAGGGGGGACATCCTGGAGGAGGCCGACCTCCCGCTCCGCCTGACCGCCGGCACCGCCTGTTACCGGCGGGAGGCGGGGGCGGCCGGCCGCGACACCCGGGGCCTGCTGCGGGTGCACGAGTTCGACAAGGTCGAACTGTTCGCCTACGCCACCCCCGATCAGGCGCCTTCACTGTTGAGCTCCATGGTGGACCGGGCCGAAGGCCTGCTCCGCCAACTGGGCCTTCCCTACCGGGTGCTCGATCTCTGTGCCGGTGACATGGGCAATTCGGCCGCCCGCACGTTCGACCTCGAGGTCTACGCTCCCGGCGCCGACCAGTGGCTGGAGGTCTCCTCGGTCAGCTGGTGCACGGACTACCAGGCCCGACGGGCCAACATCCGCTACCGTCCGAGCGGCGGCGGTGGGCCGGTGCTGGTCCACACCCTCAACGGCTCGGCCCTGGCCTGGGCCCGTATCTGGGCGGCGTTGGTGGAGACCGGGCGGCAGGCGGACGGATCGGTGGTGCTCCCCGATGTGCTGGCCCCCTACCTCGGCGGCCAGGTGGTCATCGCCGGTCGGGAATGAACTGTGTCCGGTCGGGGACTCCTCCCTCCCTCCCCGGTCGGCGGTGGCGCCGCCGGGTCGTCGGCCCTAGTCCCGAGGGGTGTCGAATCGGTAGCCGACACCGCGAATGGTGGTGATCAGTTTGGGCGAGGACGGATCCTCCTCGACATGACTACGCAGTCGCTTGATGTGCACGTCGAGCGTCTTGGTGTCACCGAAGTAGTCCGAGCCCCAGATCCGGTCGATGAGGACATCGCGGGTGAGGAGACGTCCCGCGTTCTCCATCAGGAGCGAGAGCAGTTCGAACTCCTTGCGGCGTAGATGGACATCCTCTCCGCGCACGAACACCAGATGGCGGTCGGGATCGATCTGAATCCCGCCGGCATCCAGCACGGCGTTGGCGGTGGGTAGACCGGCGTCGCCGTTCCGCCCCGTGCCCTCCTGGCCGCCCATGGCCGACCGGTCCCCGGCGGTATTCCCTCCCCGTCCTCCGAGTCCTCCCGGTCCGGCCAGTCCGTCGGTCGACGGCGTGCGGCGCAGAACGGCACGCATCCGGGCCACCAGCTCGCGTAGTCGATAGGGCTTGGAGACATAGTCGTCCGCGCCTACCTCGAGACCCACCACGGTGTCGATCTCGGTTCCTTTGGCCGTCACCATAATGATGGGAACGGTCGAGCGTGCCCGGATGGATCGGCACACGTCGATACCGGACAGACGGGGCAACATGAGGTCGAGCAGGACCAGATCCGGTTCGACGGCGTTGAAGAGGCGGAGGGCCTCATTGCCGTCCCGGGCCACCGAAACGTCGAATCCCTCGCGGCTCAAACCGATGACCAGAGCATCGATGAACGACTCGTCGTCTTCAGCCAGCAAGACCTTGGTCTGCAGTATGTCGGGCGCCACTTCCGGCGCCGCCGATTTCTTGCTCATGCCGTGTACTCGGGGGGGCTGGGAAGAATGAGCGTGAATGTCGACCCCTCGCCTTCACGCGAGTCGACCTCGACGTGGCCCTGGTGGTTGCTGGCCACATGGCGCACGATGGACAGCCCGAGGCCGGTGCCCCCCGATTCACGACTGCGTCCGTGGTCCACCCGGTAGAAACGTTCGAAGATGCGCTCGAGGTCGCGAGCCGGAATCCCAACGCCGGTATCGGCCACCGTCAGCTGTACCTGGCCGTCGGACCGGTTTCCGGCCACCCGCACGATGCCGTCCTCGTAGGAGAACGTCACGGCGTTCTCCAGCAGGCTATGGATGGCCGACACCAGCTGACGGCGGTCACCCAGCACGTACACCGGCGGTTCGGGCTCATCCAGCTCGATGGTAATGCGTCTCTGCTCGGCCGCCGATCTGACCCGCTCGATGGCTTCAGCCATGACCAGGTTGATGTAGATGGGCTCCCGCGGGGGAGACTCCTCCGACTCGATGCGGCTGAGGTCGAGGAGGTCGTCGATGATCCGGCTGACCCGGAACGCCTCGGCGTTGATACGTGAGGCCAGGCGCTGGGCAACGGTGGCGTCGCGCTCGACGGTAAGGGTTTCGGCCAGCAGGCCGAGGGCGCCTATGGGGGTCTTCAGTTCATGGCTCACGTTGGCCACGAAGTCCCGACGGATCTCCTCGAGTCGTCTCCGCTCCGATATGTCCTCGATGATGGCGATCACACCCAGAGGCCGGCGCCCGTCGTCCACCAGTCTCGTCCTCACGTTGAGCGTCTGACGGGGCGGCCCGTAGAGATCGAGGGTGCGTTCGGCCGAACCGTCCTGCCACGCGTTTTCCAGCATTTCGGTCACCGCTTGGGCGGCCAAGGCGTCACCGTGACGGTTGTTCATCAAGGCGTTTGCCCGGGCGTTGCGAAAGGCCACGTCACCGTTCTCGTCACAGACGATGACCCCCTGGGGGAGGGTATCGAGGGCTCGACGCAGCCGGATGGCGTCAGAACTGGCTTCGGTGACCGCTTCGGCCGCCTCGCCGGTGACCTTCTCGAGGTGGCCGAGGACGGGCTCGACCCCGCCATCGTCCGGAGGCTCGACCCCGAGGCGGTTGGACAGTGCGGTGAGACGCTGCTGAAGGGCCCGGCGACCGGCCCGTCGCCCCAGTCGGGCGGCGATGTAGACGGCCAGGATGGCCACTGCGCCCAGGACGATGTACCCGATGAGGTAAGCCTTCACGGCCTAAGCATGACAGGCCCTTGACTCCACCGTGATGCTCTTCCACTCGGGCAAAGTTTGTGATGAAAAATCATGAAAAGTATTGAAATGCCGTTAACGGTTCTTTACTCTGACATTCATGACCCTGACACCGCCGACCCCGGTCCTCACCGCTTCCGCCCGTCTCCTTCCCGCTTTCTGGCTCCGCCATCCGGGCTCGTTGATCCGTAGTCCAGGTCCGCTAACCCGTATTCCGGGCCACCTCTATTCGTCGCTTTCGTCGGCTTGGGGTTTGCCCGGTGCCGCCCACGCGGTGCTGATGGCGGCCACCTCCAATCTCGAGCTCACACCGGACACCAGCGCGCTCCCCGGGGGGGATGTCCTTCAGAAGCTCATGAACGGTCTGGACGGGTGGGCGCTGGCTCTGTCCCTGGTCGGTCTGGTGGTCGGGGCGGCGGCGTGGGCCCTCGGCTCTCACGGGCAGAACTACCAGCAGAGCTATGTCGGTCGCCGTGCTGTCCTCATCTCCGGATTCGCGGCTTTGTTGATCGGGGCCGGACCGGGCATCGTCAACTTCTTCTTCAACACCGGACAGGGCGTCCACTGAGGTGGCCCCGATCGGGGGGTTACCGATCGTGCCCGACGTCTCCTGTCCGTCAGTGGCGTCGGCCTTGGCCACGTCAGGACTCAACACCGCCTGCAAGGTGGTTTCGTCCGTCACTTCGTCCGCCGCCTCTGCGGTCACGTCGTCCTCCGCCTCGTCCGCCCTTTCGTCCGTCACCTCGCAACTGGCCGGCTTCGGCATCGACAGCGTGCTCAACGCCGTTGGTGGTTGGGTCACCGCCGGGGCCAGCTGGCTGGTGACCCAGATCGGTACAGTCATCACCGATACCACCACCGTCGATCTTGGAGCTTCGTGGTTCGCATCCAACTACGAGACGATGATGGCCCTGGCCGGAGTGGTCATTGTCCCCATGTTGCTGCTCGGCATCATGCAGGCCGTCTATAGACAAAACGGATCGATGCTGGTCCGCTCGGTACTGGTCAACGTGCCCCTCGCCCTCCTGCTGACGGCCGTGGCCATCAAGTTGGTTTCGCTGGGCCTGGCGGTGACGGATGCCATGAGTCACGCCGTCTCACAGGGGGCCGGGCTCAACGCCGGGCGATTCCTCTCGACGGTCAGTGTCGGCCTGACCGGGTCCGGTGCTGCCCAGCCCACCATCCCTACTTTCGTACTGTTCATCGCCGGCCTGGTTGTCGTGTTCGGTGCACTGATGGTGTGGATCGAGCTACTCATCCGTTCCGCCGCCATCTACGTCGCTGTCCTCTTTCTTCCGCTGGTACTGGCCAGCCTGGCCTGGCCCGCCATCGCCCACTGGTGTCGTCGCCTGGTCGACACTCTGGTCGCTCTCATTCTCGGGAAGTTCGTCATCGTCGCTGTGCT
>CAWGQC010000001.1:0-182296 GCA_963824645.1 uncultured Acidimicrobiales bacterium | reverse complement strand
CCCGACATCGAGGTCGACGGGGGGACCGTCGAGAACTACGAGTTCGTGATGGTCGACCGGCCTGTGGCGCCTGGTCGCCACCTCCGACAATCTCGACCAGCCGTGGCTCTTCACCCTCGACGGCAACCCGGACAGCGACGACTCGTGGTTGCACTGGAGCGCCGGTGCACTAGTTCCAGGTTCCCGCCCAGGCATTCAACAGCGGCACCGGGATCTCGAGCATCGACTACGAGCACGCCAACTCGGCCTACCTCTGCGACGCCAGCTCGACTCGGGGCCACACTTCTATCTGTTGTATGCCGGAAGCAGGGAGCTGACCCAGTTCGGAGGGTGGGGTCACGCCCCGATCGGCGTTGCCCGCAGTACCGACCTGGTCCACTGGCAGGTGCCGCGGGGATGAACCCGGATCCAACCCGGCACGAACCCCGGATGGGACGTGTCTCCGGACCTGGTGCCGGCTCCTGCCGGCCAGCGGCTGCGACGAAGCAGCTGGATAGAGTGTACGGCATGTCACCACTCCCGTGCCCCACCCGGAGCTGAACCTCGTGCAGATCACCATCATCGGGGGGGGGAGCTACCAGTGGACGCCCGAGCTGCTGGCCGACCTGTTCGGAATGCCGTCGTTGCACGGCTGCCACATCGTCTTGAGGACATCGACCCGCGCCCGCTGGAGAAGATGGGGCCCTGGCCAACAAGGTGAGCGAGGCGCTGGGGGCCAAGGCCACCATCGACACCACCACCGACCAGGTGCGGCCCTCGACGGTGCCGACTTCGTCATCGTGACCATATCGACCGGGGATTCGAGTCGATGGCGGCCGATCTCGACATACCGGCCCGCTACGGCATCCGCCAGTCGGTGGGGGACACCGTCGGACCCGGCGGCATCAACCGCTCCCTCCGCAACATCCCGGTACTGGTGGGTGTGGCCGAGGACATGGAAAAGGTCTGCCCGGACGCCTGGATGCTCAACATCACCAATCCGATGACCTGCCTGACCCGGTCGATCTGCCGCCAGACGTCGATCAAGGCGGTCGGACTGTGCCACGAAGTGGGCAACTGGTCGATGGATCTGGCCATCGCCCTGGGCAAGCCGGCCGAGGCGGTCCGCCCCACGGTGGCCGGGGTCAACCACTTCCCGGTGGTCACCGCGCTCGAGGTCGACGGCGAGGATGGTTTCGAGATCCTGGCCGACCATGGTGGAGGAGGCCGGCGGATTGGCCGCCCTCGCCCCCAGCCCGGGCCGGCCCGAGGCCGAGACCTTCTCCCGGCTCGATTTCGTACAGCGCCACGCCCTCAAGCTGACCATGCTCGACATGTGGGGCGCCCTTCCCGGCCGCCGGTGACCGGCACATCGCCGAGTTCGTCCCCTGGGTCCTGACCGAGGAGTCGGACTGGGGTGCGACTACAACATCGAGCTGACCTCCATCGCCAGACGCGAGGCGCACCAGGACGGGTACATCACCGACGTCGATGCATGGCTGGAGGGAAGCAAGACCCTCCAGACGTGGGCCTCGGGCGAGCTGCCCGCCCTGGTCATCGACGCGCTGGTGACCGGCCAGGCCCGCCACCTCCCGGTCAACATCCCCAACGCCGGCCAGGTGCCCGACGCCCCCGAGGAGGTAGGTGGTCGAGTCCATCTGTGTGATCGACGGTGACGGCATCCGCGGCCGGGACGTGGCCCCCCTCCCCGGCCCCTATGCCGAACTGGTGCGTCGTCACGTGGCCGTCCAGGAGATGACGGTGGCCGCCGCCCTCGACGGAGACCGCACGCTGGCCGAGTCCGCCTTCTTCCTCGACCCCCTGGCCGGGCGGGGCGATCTTCAACAGACCGAAGCCATGATCGGCGACCTCCTGTCGGCCACCGCCCCCTGGCTGCCGCTGTTCGCGCTCTGAGGCCGGCGCCCCATCGAGGTGGGTCCGGGCGCACCCCACACCTGAACCAGGAGGATCCCATGCAGGTCGGTTTCATCGGACTCGGAGCCATGGGTCTACCCATGTGCGGTCATCTGCTGGAGGCCGGACACCAGGTGACCGTCTCCTCGCGGAGCCCGGGTCCGGTGGCCCAGGCCGTGGCCCGGGGTGCGGTCGACGGCGGTGACCCCCGGGGCGTGGTCGAGGCCAGCCAGGTGGTGATCCTCTGTGTGCCCAGCTCCCCCCAGGTGGCCGCCGTGGTGGAGGCCATGCTGCCGGCTCTGGGCCCGGGCAAGGTGGTGGTCGACTGTTCCACCATCGATCCGGACGTGTCGCGGGCCCAGCACGAGCGGGTGACCGCCATCGGGGCCGGCTTCATCGACGCCCCCCTGTCGGGGGGAACGGCGGGCGCCCACAAGGGCACCCTCACCCTGATGGTCGGCGGCGACGAGGCGACCCTCGATACGGCCCGACCCGCACTCGATCCCTTCGCCGGTCTCATCGTGCACGTCGGCGGCCCGGGCATGGGCCAGGTGGTCAAGCTGTGCAACAACATCATCTACGCCGCCCAGATGGTGGCCACGGCCGAAGCCACGGCGCTGGCCGTCAAGTCGGGCGTGGACCTCCACAAGCTTCTCGAGGTGCTGGAGCACTCGACGGGCGACTGTGTGGCCGTGCGCACCCGCCTGCCCGTGGCCGGCGTGGTCCCCGACAGTCCGGCGTCCCACGACTGGCAACCGGGATTCATGACCGACCTGATGGCCAAGGATCTCGATCTGGCCCTCGGCTACGGCGCCAGTGCCGGCGTACCCCTGAGCAGTGCCGCCTTGGCCCGCCAGGCCCTCACCGCCACCACGGCCGCCGGCTACGGACGGAATGACTTTTCGGCGGTGGCCAAGGTCATCTTCGCCCTGGCCGCCCTGCCGTGAGCGGCCAGGTCAGCAGTGGGGGAGGCCCACCCACCGGTCCACTCATCCCCCCGGCTCTGATACTGGCGGCCGACCATCGGGGGCGGGGCGTGATGACCATCGAGGACTACCACCTGTTTGTAGAGGCTCTGCGCGCCGCCCTGCCCCACTGTGACGGCATTCTGGCCACGGTCAAGCCGTTGGCCGACCTGGCTGCCGCCGGCGACCTCCGGCCCGACCAGCACACCTACCTCTCGCTCAACCGGACGGGGCTGGCCGGCTCGGCCTTCGAGCTCGACGACCGTCTGGTGGCCACCGTGGGCCGGGCCGCAGCCGACGGGTGGTCCGGCGTGAAGCTGATGACCCGCATCGACTACAGCGACCCGGCCGGAGCGGCCGCCCTGGCCCTGCTGGGCGCGGTCATCGAAGCGGCCCGCACCGCCGGCCTGGAAGCGTTGATCGAGCCGGTGATGTGGCGGGAGGGCCGGATGTCGTGCGCCACTGACGACATCGTGCTGGCCGCCGTCATCGCCCACGACCTGGGCGCCCCTCTGCTCAAGGTACCGGTGCCCGACGTCCCCGCCGGCCCGGCGCGCATCGCCGCCGTGGCCCGGGTGGTGGCGTCGGTCGGTGTCCCGGTTCTCTTCCTCGGCGGACCCCAGCGGCAGGGGGCCGGCGATCGACTGCTCGACGAGGTGCGTGACGTGATGGAGGGCGGCGCCGCCGGACTGGCCATCGGGCGGACGGTCTACCAGGACGCCGCGCCCGCCACCATGGCGCAGAGGCTGGCCGAGGTCGTGCACGGGCGGTGATCCTGACCGTCGACATGGGCACCAGTGCCACCAAGGTGGCACTGTGGGATGTAGACGGCCTGGTTGCCTTGTCGACGTGCCCGTTGACCACCCGCCATCCAGCCCCGGGCCGCGCCGAACAGGACCCGCGTACCTGGTGGCCGTCGGTGCTGACCGCCTGGGCCGAAGTCCGGGCGGCGGCCGCCGACCGCTGGGAGGCGGTGCAGGTCATCGGCTGCACCGGGGCCCGACAGACCGTGGCGGCCATCGGTGAGGCCGGCGTACCCCAGGGTCCGGCCATCCTGTGGTCGGACGGGAGGGCCGGAAGTGAGGCCACGTCCCTGACCGGAGGTTCCCTCGGAGGCCCTCCACCCGCTTCGGGCATCGTCGTCGACGGCGGATCGGTGGCGGCCAAGCTGGTCTGGATGGCGGCCCACGATCGGGACCGGTGGGAGGCCACCCGTTGGATCCTCACCCCCCGCGATCTGGTCGTATGGCACCTCACCGGCCAGGTGGCGACCGACCTGACCATGGCCTCCCGCTCGGGGCTCTACGACCTGGACGGCCGGCTGGTGACCGAGATGGCCGGTCCCGCTGCCGGTCGGCTGCCCCCGGTGGTGGACCCCGGTGAGGTGATCGGTGGCCTGTCCGCCCCGGCGGCGGCGGACATGGCCCTGGCGGTGGGCACGCCGGTGGTCATCGGCCCCGCCGACCGCCCGGCCGAGGTGGTGGGGTCCGGCGCCGGCCCGCAGTGGCCCATGGTCAGCTGGGGGACCACGGCCAACGTGTCGCTGCCGGCGGCCGCTCGGCCCGAAGCCCGGCCGGAAGGAATCGTGCTGTCACGGGGGGCCGAGGGGGGCTGGCTCCTGGAGGGCGGCCTGTCAGCCGCCGGCTCGCTCCTGGCCTGGCTGGGCCGCGTGACCGGGCAACCGGCGGACAGACTCGGCGATCTGGCCCGCTCCTGCCCACCCGGCGCCCGTGGGGTGACGGCCACCCCGTGGCTGGACGGAGCCCGTGCCCCGTGGTGGCAGCCCCAGGCCCGGGTGGCACTGGTGGGCCTCGACTCGACCCACGGCCCGGCCGATCTGGCCCGGGCCACCATCGAGGCGGTGGGTTGGGAGGTGAAGCGCTGCCTGGATGCCATTGGATCGGGTCGCCCCTCGGTGTCGGCGCCCGCCGGTCTGGCCCTCGGCGGGGGAGGCGGGGCCCTGCCGGTGTGGCGGGACGTGCTCACCGGGATCACCGGATTGCCGGTCCGGCGCCGTCGTTCCGGCCAGGCGGCCTCGGCCGGGGTGGCTCTTATGGCCGGACGGGCGGTGGGCCTCTCTCCCGCTCTCGACGATCTCGATCCGGTCATCGAGCCGGACCAACCTGATCCGCTGGCGGTGGCCAGCTACGCCCGACTGCGTCCCCAATCAGAGCGGGTGGCCCGCCTGGTCATGGGGTTGACCGATCCGCCCGTGGCCGCCGAGGCCCACCAGGTCCCCCCCATCCCCGACGACACCCACGACCCCGAGGTCGGTCGGCGGAGGCCGGGATGCGCCTGACCCTGGCCTACGGGGTGGACGGCCTGGCCGTGGATGTCCCCGACGACGCCGTGGTGGTCGAACCCCAGGAACCGGTGGCTCTGAGCGACGAGGCCGGTGCGGTGCGCCAGGCCCTACGGGCGCCGGTTTCCGGACGGTCGCTCGGTGAGTGCATCGGCCCCGACGACCGGGTGGTGGTCGTGTTCCCCGACATCACCCGGCCCATGCCCAATACGACCGTCCTGCCGCCGCTGCTGGACGAGCTCGAACGGGCCGGCGCCGGACCCGAGCGGGTGACCCTGCTGTGCGCCACCGGTACCCATCGGGCCGCCACCTCCCAGGAGATGACCGAGCTGGTGGGGGCCGAGGTGGCGGCCCGCTATCCCATTCACGACCACCGTTCCGACGACGGGAGCCATGTGAGAGTGGGGGAGGTGGAGGGCACAACGGTGCTCCTCGACCGCCGCTATGTCGAGGCCGATGTCCGGATCCTCACCGGGTTCGTCGAGCCCCACTTCTTCGCCGGGTGGAGCGGCGGGCCGAAGGGAACCTGTCCCGGACTGGCGGCCACCTCCACCATTCTCGAGGCCCACAGCCAGGCCCGGCTGGCCGACCCCCGGTCCACCTGGTTGGTCACCGAGGACAATCCTGTCCACCAATTCGTGCGGGCCGCCACCGATCTGTGCCCGCCCGATCTGTCGGTGGATGTGACCATCGACAGTCGGCGCCGGCTGACCGGGGTCTTCGTCGGGGCCCTGCCCGACGGCCATAGCGCCGCCTGCCGTTTCGCCGCCCGGACGGTGACCCAGGGGGTGGAGGGCCGTTTCGACGTGGTGCTCACCACCAACGGTGGCCACCCGCTCGATCGGAACCTGTACCAGGCGGTGAAGGGCATGGCCGCGGCGGAACGGGTGGTGGCGTCCGGCGGAGTCATCGTGCTGGCCGCGGCCTGTCCGGACGGGCTGCCCGACGACGGGGCCTTCGCCCGGATCCTGCAGCGGGCCTCGAGTGCCGACCAGTTGGTGCACCCACGGGGCCCCGGGGAGCTCGACGGCTGGCAGGCCCAGGTCCTCGGTCGTGTACTGACGCAAGCCGATGTCTGGGTCCATGCCACCGGACTGCCGGATACGGCGGTGCGTTCGGGGCTCATGTCGCCGGTGTCCGACGTGGGGGCGGCGGTGCGTGAGGCGCTGACCCGCCGAGGTCCCGGCGCTCGCCTGTGCGTGCTACCACGCGGCCCTCTGACCGTGGCCAGCCCGATGGCGTGAGGGACCCCATCGGAAGGCGTGATCCGACCGTGTCTCCCGAACGATCGATGGATAGTGTGTGCCTCCATGCCCGAACCGGTGCTGTTCGACTTCGCCGTCCCCGACGAACTTCTGCAGGAGGCGGTGGCCAAAACCCGGGATCCCGACGCCATAGCCGACCTGGCCGTCATGCCGGGCACCGGTGAAGGGAAACCACCGCACCTGATCGGGATCCTCCAGCAGTTCGGTTACCGTCCGCTGGTTCTGCTGACCCTGGCGGCCATCGTGCCCGGGAGCTTCGGCAACGGCATCTCCCTCATCGGCACCAACCTCGAGCACTCCTTCCACATCCACGACGCCGCCCTGGGTGCGGTCACCTTCGTGGCCGCCGTGGCCCAGCTCATCTGGGCCGTGCCCCTGGCCCTGTGGGCCGACCGGGGCAGCCGCAAGGTGGTCGCCGCCGTGGCCCTGCTGGTCTTTTCGGTGTTCGCACCATTGATGGCCCTGGCCCCCAACGTGTGGGCCTTCACCTTCACCTACCTGATCGCCTCGGTGGGCTTCGGGGTCAACAACACCGTGCACAATTCCTATCTTTCCGACCAGTACCCGACCGAGGGCCGCGGTCGGATCTTCAGCTGGCACAACCTCTCCGATCCCCTGTCCCAAACCGTCGGCATCCTCATCTTCGGCCTGGTGGTCACCGTGGGCCACAACTGGCGCTGGGGCATGCTGATCGCCCTGGCCGGCATCCCCATCGGGCTCTCCCTGTTCACGTTGCACGAGCCGGACAAGGGTGAGAACGAAGCCAGTCACATTCTCCGTTCCTCGGGGATGGACCTCCACACCCAGCAGGGCGACGCCCCCCGGGTGCTGCTGGGCTCGGCCATCACCCGGCTGCTGCGGATCAAGTCCATCTACTTCGAGCTGGTGGCCGTGGCCATCCTCGGCTTTGCCGGTACCGCCGCCCCACTTTTCGGCAACCTGTACTTCGTCCGCATCTGGCACCTCGACACCGCTTCCCGCAGCGAGGTGTACTCGATCATCGGGCTGGCCGCCTTTTTGGGGCTGCCCGTGGCCTACGTGCTGGGCGACCGGTTCTTCCGGCGGGCGCCCGAACGGCCCCTGGTCATCGCCGGCATCTGCATCGCCGCCTACGGCGGACTGTACGTGGCCTCGCTCTACATGCCCGAGCTGTGGTTGGTGGTGCTCTTCCAGTTCCTGGCCACCGCGGCCATCTCGCCTCTGGCCATCTGCATCTTCCTCACCCTGGCCGCCACCGCCCCGCCGGAGATGCGCACCATCTGCTTCGCCATGTTCGGCGTCTACTCACTGGTCTTCGGAGGATTCACCGGGGCTGTCCTCCTCGGCGCCATCAGCGATGCCGTCGGCTATGTGCACGGTCCCACCGTTGCCCTCACCCTCATCGGGCCGGTCTGCGTCATCGGCGGCATACTTCTGCTCATCGGGTCCCGTTACGTAAAGCGCGACATCACCCTGGTCATAGAAGACGTCCTCGAGCGCTACGCCGAGGGCCAGCGCCGGCAGGCTGGCGGGGCGGTGCCCGCCCTCCAGGTCCACAACCTCGACTTCTATTACGGAACCAACCAGGTTCTGTTCGACGTCAACCTGGACATCCACCAGGGGGAGATGGTGGCCCTGTTGGGCACCAACGGCGCCGGCAAATCCACCCTGCTGCGGGCCGTGTCCGGACTCGACCATCCCCATCGAGGGGTGATCCGCATCTTCGGGGTCAACTGCACCTATCTCGAGCCCGAGCAGATCATCGACCAGGACGTCGGCCCTCCTGGTCGGGGGCAAGATGACCTTCCCCGGGCTCACCGTGCGGGACAACCTGCGGATCGGGGCCCACTCCCTGCGGGGGAAGGGAACACAGGCCCGGTCCGCCCTCGACGAGGCCGTCGAGCAGTTCCCCGAGCTGGCCGACCGCCTCGATCAGCACGCCGGCACCCTGTCCGGCGGTGAACAGCAGATGCTGGCTCTGGCCCGGGTGATGATGATCCGGCCGAAGCTGCTGCTCATCGACGAGCTGGCTCTCGGTCTGGCCCCCAAGGCCGTCGATCGGCTCATGGCCATCGTGCGGCAGGTCAACGCCCAGGGCACCACCGTGGTCCTGGTCGAGCAGAGCGTGAACCGGGCCATGAGCCTGGCCGAGAGGGCCATCTTCATCGAGCGCGGCGAAGTGCGGTTCGACGGGCGCACCGTCGACCTTCTCGAGAGGACCGATCTCCTACGACCGGTCTTTTTGGGAGCGGCCGTGGCCGGGCTCGGCTAAGCGGAACGCCGTGTCGATACCCAGTTTTGTCCTGGTCCAGGGAGTCATCACCGGTCTGGGCTACGGCCTTTTGGCCATGGGCCTGGTGCTCATCTACCGGACCAACCGGGTGCTCAACTTCGCCCAGGGCCAGCTCGGGGTGGTGGCGGCCGTCTTCCTGGTCAAGTGCTTCTACAACTTCGGCTTCAACTACTGGTTCGCTCTCCTACTGGCCTTGGCCCTGGCCGCCGCCGTGGGTGCCCTGAGCGAGCTGTTGCTCCGCCGGCTGTTCAACCGCCCGAGGGTGCTGGTGATGGTGGCCACCATCGGGCTGAGCCAGGTGTTGTTCGTCTTCACCGCCCTTCCCTTCATCCGCCCCTCCAACCTGTACCGGGCCTTTCCGGTACCTATCAGCACCTCCTTCAGTATCGGCACCTACCTGTTCACCCCCGGCCAGGTGCTGACCCTGATCGTGGCTCCGCTGGTGGCCATCGCCCTGGCCGTCTTCGTGAAGTGGTCGCGCTGGGGACTGGCCATGCGGGCCATGGCTGAAAACGCCGACTCGGCCCGCCTTTCGGGGGTGTGGGTCCGACGCACCTCCACGGTGGCCTGGACGGTGGCCGGCATCCTCTCCGCATTCACCGCCATCCTGGCCTCGCCCGGCCAAACCTCTTCGCTGACCGAGGTGCTGAGTCCCGAGCTCCTTCTGCTGGCCCTCACCGCCGGCATGGTCGGGGCCATGGTCAACCTGACGGTGGCCTTCGTGGCCGCCATCGGCATCGGGGTCATCCAGGAGATCCTGGTATGGAACCTGAACAGCACCTCCCAGGTCGACCTCATCCTCTTCGCTCTGGTGATGGTGGTGCTGTTGGTACGCATCGCCTCCCTCCAGACGGGCAACCGCCGAGAGGAACGATCCAATTGGCTGGAGGGCACCCGGACCCAGATGCGCAACGACGGTCCCCTCCGGCGCAAGGTCGGCGCCGTGGGCGTGGGCGCCACCGTGGTGGTGGCCATCGTTCTGCCCCTGGTCATCAGCGTGGGCAATTCGTTCCTCTTCTCCCAGATCTGCATCTACGCCGTCATCGCCCTGTCCCTGACCGTGCTCACCGGTTGGGCCGGTCAGGTCTCGCTGGGCCAGTTCGGGTTGGTGGCCATCGGCGCCCTGCTGGCGTCGCACTTGGAGACAAGCCTCAACTTCATCCCCCTCATGCTCCTGGCCGGGGCGGTCACCGCCGTCATCGCCGTCCTGGTGGGTCTGCCCGCCCTGCGGGTCCGGGGCCTCTATCTGGCCGTGAGCACACTGGCCTTCGGTCTGTGGTTCATGGGAGCGGTGCTGGGCACGCCGTGCTGGTCACTGCCCCTGGTCAACAAGGAACTGTGCACCGGGCTGCCCAACCCCCAGTCCACCCTCCTGTCGACGCCCAGCTTTCTCGGGATCCAGCTGGGATCGGCCCGGGCCTTCGCCTGGTTCTCGCTCGGGCTCCTGGTGGTGTCCATCATCATCGTGCGCCTGTGGCGGGACCGGGGGGTGGCCCGTCGTCTGATCGCCGTCCGTGACAACGAGACCGGGGCCGGAGCCATGGGCATACCCCTGGCCCGCACCAAGCTGTTGGCCTTCGCCCTCTCCGGCTTCATGGCCGGCTACGCCGGTGTCTGCCTGGCCTTCGCCACCGGTCGGATCTCCACCGAGACCTTCGACCCCACCTATTCCATCCTGGTCGTTTCCATGGTCGTCATCGGTGGGCTGGGTACCATCGACGGCGCCGTTCTCGGGGCCATCTACCTGGTCGGCCTGCCGGCCATCTTCGGGACCACCCCGACCATCCAGTTCCTGACCAGTGGATTGGGCCTGCTGGCCTTCATCCTCTATCTCCCGGGAGGTCTGGCCGAGCTCCTCCACCGGCTGGGCGACGTCGCCACCATGGGCATCGAACGTCTGAGGCGCCACGGCGACGACCCGCCGGTGACCGGCACCCTGACCCCCCCTCTCGAACCGATAGCCAAGGAGGCGGCCGGATGAGCCCGGGCCAGGGCGGGACGGACAAGGGGCCTCCGCCGACCGGGCCTCCGCCGACCGGGCCTCCGCCCAGCGAGCCACCGTCCACCGGTCCACCGCCCACTGCCACCGACGGCACCGGGTCCGGGTCCGGTGCCACCGGCCTGGGACAGGGGGATGGCCCGGCCCGCTTGGAGGTGAAAGGGGTCAGCGTCTCCTTCGGTGGCGTCCACGCCGTCGTCGACGCCGACCTGTCGGCCGAACCGGGTGCCATCGTCGGGCTGATCGGACCCAACGGTTCGGGCAAGACCACCATGCTCGACGTCATCTCCGGTCTGGTCACCCCCCAGGAGGGATCGGTGCGCCTGGATGGGGAGAGCCTGGTCGAGTACCTCCCCGAAGAGCGCGGCACCCTGGGCATCGTGCGTTCCTTCCAGGACTGTCGGCTCTTCCCCGAGCTCAGCGTGGAAGAGGTGCTGTGGCTGACCCAGGACGCCCGGCGCCCGGTGGGTGTCCTGTCGTCAACTCTGCAGATGCCCTGGGCCCGGCGGTCGGAACGGGCCAAGCGGTCGGCGGCCGACGACGTCATCCGCTCCTTCGGCATCGACCGGTTCCGGCGCCATCCCATCGCCCAGCTGTCCACCGGGACCCGACGGGTGGTCGATCTGGCCTCCATCGTTCTGGCCCGCCCCCGCCTGCTGCTTCTGGACGAACCCACCGCCGGCATCGCCCAGCGGGAGGCGGAGGCCTTCGTCCCCCTGCTCCGGCGGCTCCACCAGCTGGCCGACACCACCATCGTTCTCGTCGAGCACGACGTCCCTCTGGTCTTCGCCCTCTGCACCAAGGTGGTGATGATGGAGACCGGGCGCATCGTGTCGGTCGGGACCCCCGACGAGGTGCGTCGCGATCCGCGGGCGCTGGCTGCCTACCTGGGCGCCAGTGAAGAGGCTCTGGCTGTGTCGGGAGCGGCGGCTCCGTCCGCCCCTTCGGCCCCTGCCGGCCCGGAGGCCCCGTCCGCCCCCGTCACCGATCCGTGAACGGTGTGAACGGCCACCGACCTCAGCGTCGGGGCATGGCCGGTCCGAAGGGAACGTCGCCCCGCAGTGTGACCCGGTGGGCGATGCGGGTGGCGTCCCCGTAGTCGTCGAGGGCGTAGTGGAGAGTGGCCCGGTTGTCCCAGAAGGCCACCGACCCGGGCCGCCACCGGAACCGGCAGGTCAGCTCGGGTTGCTGGCAGTGGCGGTACAACATGTCGAGGATGGCGCTGCTCTCATTCTTCGACAGGCCGAGGATGGTCTGGGTGAACTGGGGATTGACGAACAGGCCGTTGCGGCCGTTCTCCGGGTGGGTGCGCACCACCGGATGGAGAGCCGGCAGCAGCTTGGGGTGGAACTCCCCCTGCCATTCGTAGCCGCCCCGGGCCTCGACGTCGGCGGCGAACCAGGGATCGAAGTGGATGGCTATCAAGGCGTCGCACATGGCCCGCACCGGGTCGGCCAGTCGGTCATAAGCATCCTGGAGGCTGGCCCAGGTGGTGTCCCCGCCGAAGTCGGGACAGTCGAGCATGTAGAGGATCGATCCGAAGGCCGGCTGTTGGAGGAAGGTGATGTCGGTGTGCCACCAACTGGCCCGGTCAACGCTCCCGTCGATGGCCAGCACGTCGGGGTGCTCGTCGAGAGGTGTGATCACTGGGTGGCCCTCGGTGACCGTGCCGAACTGGGCGGCGAAGTCGGCCTGTTGGGTCGGGGTCAGCTCCTGGTCACGGAAGAAGATCACATGGTGGGTGTCGAGGGCCGCTCGTAGGTGGGCGATGGTCGGTTCGCTCAGCGGAACCGACAGGTCGATGCCGTGGATCTCCGCTCCGATGATGGGCGAGAGGGGGCGGATGTCCAGCTCGGAGGCGATGGTCACAGCGGGATCTCCATGACCCCAGTGTGCCCCAGGGCCCGATGCGGCTCAACCGGCGGCCGTGTGGCAACGTGGGCGACCGACGGGCCGGACCGATTGGGACCGGCCCCCGGCGAGGGAGCCACCATGACCGAAACCATTTCCCGACAGCGCAATTTCTCGCCCTGGTTCCAGGCGGTGAGTCGGCTGATGGCCACCGTGGAACGGGACGGCCTGCCGGTGGGCGACCTCTCCGGATTCGACGCCTGGCGAGCGCGGTTCGAAGCCCGACTGCAGGATGCGCTGGCCCCGTGGCCCGAGCTGGTCCCGTTGAACCTCGAGATCACCGACGAGACCGACCACGACGACGACGGGGCCGCCTTGGGCTTCCGGCGCCAGAGGGTCGTCTTCGACACCGAGGACACCATGTCGGTGCCCGCCTTCTTGCTGGTCCCCGACGGCCGGGCCACGCCGGGGAGCGCCGTGCTGGCCGTCCACGGCCACGGTCCGGGCAAATCGCGGGTGTGCGGGACCGAACCGGGTGACCCGCCGGGGGGTGACTACGCCGCCCAGCTGGCCCGTCGCGGCCATGTCGTGCTGGCCCCCGACCTTCGCTGCTTCGGCGAGCGGGCCGACTGGAACCCGCCGGACCACTACGGATGCGACACCAACTTGGTCCACCAGGTGATGGGGGGGTGGTCGCCGCTGACCCAGAACCTGTGGGACCTGGCCCGCTCCCTCGACGTGCTGGAGCAGCATCCTCTGGTCGACCCGGCCCGCATGGGCATGGTCGGCTTCTCCTACGGGGGGACGGTCACCTTGTTCCTCGCCGCCTTGGATGCCCGGGTGGCGGTGGCCGTGGTCAGCGGGTACTTCTCCGCCTGGGCCGAGGCCCACAAGGTCCCGTGGAACATGTGCGGCTCGCAGGTGCTGATGGGCATGTTGGGCCAGATGGAACACGCCGACCTCGGCGCCCTGGTGGCTCCCCGCCCCCTGCTGGTCCAGTCGGGGGACCAGGACATCTTGTTTCCGGTGGCCACCGCAGCCGAAGCCCTGAGTCGGGTGCGCCCTCTCTATGAGAGAGTCGACGCCGGCGACCGGCTGGCCCATGACGTGTTCGTCGGCGAGCACCAGTGGAACGGCCCGGGCTCCCTTCCCTTTCTCGATCGCTGGCTCCCCCCGTCCTGAAGGGCGGAGGGGGGCGGACCTAGTGGTCCACGGAGAGGAGGCGGGCCGAGTCGGCGTCGAGGAAGACGGTGGCGTGAGCCGTCCTCTGGAGAACGGAGGCCGGGCAGATGGTGGTAATCGGACCCTCGAGGGCGGAGCGCACCGGCACCGCCTTGCGGGCTTCGGGGACGACGGCCAGGACCCGGGCCGCCCGGAGGAGGGCCGGAATGGTGACGGTCACCGCCCGCTCGGGCACGTCGTCATCGCCGGCAAAGTGTCCCTCGTCGACCTGCTGACGGCGGCAGCCGGGATCGAGCACCACCACCTTCACATCCTCACGGTCGTCGAAGTCGGCTACGGGTGGGTCGTTGAAGGCCAGGTGACCGTTCTCACCGATGCCCAGGCAGCACACATCGAGCGGGTGGGCCGCCAACAGGGCGGCGTACCTGCCGCACTCGGCCGGAGGAGGGGCCAATCCGTCGATGTAGTGGGCGGCCCGCGGGCCGGTCGGCTCGACGATGCGCTGACGAATCCAGCGCTGGAAGCTGGCCGGATGATCGGGCCCGATGCCCACGTACTCGTCCATGTGGAACACCACCACCTGGTGCCAGGGGACGTCAGGGGTATCGCCGACCAGGGCCTCGACGAAAGCGATCTGGGAGTTGCCGGTGGCGAACATGGCGTGGGCCACGCCCCGCTCGGCCACCGCCGCCCGCAGCGCGGAAGCAGCCTGGTCGGCCGCGGCCCGGGCCATGGCTGCCGTGGTCCCGAAGGATCGGACGTCGGCCCCGCCGTGCTGCCCATCCGGTGCCGCGTCACCCATGGGAGCACTGTAGGGGACGAAACGGGACCGACCTGGTGACTTGCGCGCTACGGTGCCGGTCGGGCACGGTAGCTGACCGTGTCGGGGCCAGTTCGGCCACCAGCGCCGGACCGGTGTCCGGGCCGCTCGACCAAGGGGAGCACGGGAGGAGCCGAGGTGGCAGACGACGACATCTTGAGCACGATCATCGGAAAGCCGACCGGCACCAAGGTGGTGACCGTCGAACGCGGCCAGCTGGCCCTGTTCGCCGATGCCGTCAAGGAGAAGAGCCCCGTCTACCGCGATCCGAGGGCGGCCGCCGATGCCGGTCTGGCCGGCATACCCGCTCCGCCCACCTACCCCTTCGTCATGGAGAACTTCGGTGCCTTCGCCGAGCTGCAGGTCGAGGACGCCCCCACCGGCAATCCGATGGCCGAGGTACTCGGCCCCCTGATGGCCAAGGGCGGAATCATCCTCCACGGCGAGCAGGAGTTCACCTACCAGCGTCCGGTGTACGCCGGCGACGTACTGGTGGGCGAAGGGGCGGTGGCCGACGCCTACCGCAAGGAGTCCAAGGGGAAGACCATGACGTTCATCGTCGTCGAGACGGCGTGGCGCGACAGGTCGAGCGGTGAGCCCGTCTGCACCTCACGGATGAACATCATCCACCGCATCTGATGGCCGAGGCGACGGCCGGGGCCGAGGAGGACGTGCTCCTCCGCCACGAAGGAGGGGTGGCCTGGATCACCCTCAACCGCCCGGAGGCGGGCAACGCCATCACCTGGTGGATGCGAAACCAGATCATCGTCTGGCTGGAGGAGGCGTCGGCCGATCTGGCCGTGCGGGCGGTGGTGCTGACCGGGGCCGGGGAGAAGGGCTTCTGTACCGGGGCCGACCTCCGCAGCCGGGAACCGGGGCCGGCCCGTCCCGACGGCGCCCCCGACCGGCCGGTGGGGGAGGCGTCCCGGCTCATTCGTAACGGCTGGCAGCGACTGATCAGTGCCGTGCTCGACTGCGAGAAGCCGATCATCGCCGCCGTCAACGCCACCGCCGCCGGCGGGGGGATGAACCTGGCTCTGGCCTGCGACCTGGTTCTGGCCGCCGAGGAGGCGGCCTTCATCGCCGTGTTCGTACGCCGGGGCATCGCTCCCGATGCGGGCGGCGCCTATCTCCTGCCCCGGCTCATCGGCCCCCAAAAAGCCAAAGAGCTGTTCTTCTTCGGCGACGACCTCCCGGCCTCGGCCGCCGAGCGGATGGGTCTGGTCAACCGGGTGGTCCCCCGCACGCAGTTGATGGCCGAGACTTCAGCCTGGGCCGAACGACTGGCCGCCGGGCCGACCAAGGCCATCGGCGCGGCCAAATACCTGACCAACCGCTCCCTCGAATCCGACCGCTCGATGGCTCTGTGGGACGAGGCCATAGCTCAGGAGCTGGTCACCACCACCGAGGACTGCGGGGAGGGCCTGCGCGCCTTTGCCGAACGCCGACCGCCCGAGTTCAAGGGGTGGTAGCAGTGTCGGAAACCCATTACGGGCAGAACGGTTCGATCCACCTGCTCGGGTACCGGTCGGAGGCCTGACGGTGGCTATCGGTCTGCGGGACGAACACGAGGAACTGCGGGCGTCGTTGCAGCGCTGGATCGAGTCCCGCTGTCCCCCCGCGGTGACCCGAGCGGCCCTCGATGCCGACGTCGACAGCCTCCCTCCTTTTTGGTCGGATCTGGGAGCGCAGGGTTTCCTGGGCATTCATCTTCCCGAGGAGCACGGCGGACAGGGCGCGGGGATGATGGAGCTGGCCGTGGTGGTCGAGGAGTTGGGGCGGGCGGCCGCGCCCGGGCCGTGGTCCACCACCGCCGTGGTCGGCGCCGTGGTGGCCGGGTGCGGGAGTCCGGCCCAGGCCAAAGAGATACTGCCCGGTCTGGCCGACGGGTCCACCCCGGCCTCGTTGGTGGGGCCGGTCGCATCGCCGGACGGTTCGGCCCTCGGGCGCCCCGGTCTGACCGGTGTGGTCGACGCCGACGGGACGCTCAAGGTCAACGGGTCGGTCGACCCCGTTGCCAGCGGGGCCGTGGTGACTGTGGTCCTGGCGCCGGTGACCGTCGGGGACTCGGTCCAGTGGGTGGTGGTCGAACGCGACCCGTCGGTGACCGTCCACCCCCTGACCAGTTTCGACCCCTCCCGCCGCTCGGCCCGGTGGACTCTCGACAACACCGTGGTTCCCGCCCAACGGGTGCTTCACCAGGCCACCACCGATCGGATCCGCCGGTGGGCCCTGCTGGTGGCGGCGGCCGAAGCCGCCGGCGGGGCCCGGTGGTGCCTCGACACCGCCGCCGAACACGCGCGTACCCGTCACCAGTTCGGGCGGCCCATCGGGCAGTTCCAGGGGGTCAAGCACCGGCTGGCCGACATGCTGGGCCGCGTCGAACAGGGGGCGTCGGCCACCTGGGACGCCGCTCTGGCCGTCGACGCCGAGGGGGTCGCCGACCCCGATGCCGCTCCTGATCACCAGAGTCGCCTGGCCGTGCCCCTGGCCGCCTGCCTGACCCTCGACGGCTATGTCGAGGCGGCCAAGGGGGCCATCCAGGTCCTGGGTGGGATGGGCTTCACCTGGGAGCACGACGTGCACATCCATCTCCGACGGGCCATCACGTTGCGCCAGCTGGCCGGAGGGACCGCACCCCTGCGGGCCGAGGCCGCCCGTCTGGTTCTCGACGGCCATCGGCGGACCATTGCCATCGATCTACCGGCCGAAGCCGAACCGTTGCGGCGGGAGATGGCCACGGTGGCGGCGGCCCTGGCCGCTCTGAACGATCCCGCCGCCCAACGCCAGGCCCTCTGCGATCATGCCCTGCTGGTTCCGCACTGGCCGGTGCCCTGGGGGAGGGACGCCGGAGCCGTCGAGCAGCTGGTCATCGACGAGGCACTGGCCGCCGCCGGTGTCCGCCGGCCGAACCTGGCCGTAGCGGCCTGGGCCCTCCCCACCATCATGGCCCACGGGACGCCAGAGCAGGCCGAGCGCTGGGTGGCCCCCACCCTGCGGGGCGAGGTCATCTGGTGCCAGCTGTTCAGTGAGCCGGGGGCCGGCTCGGACCTGGCCGCGCTGTCGACCCGCGCCACCCGGGTGGACGGAGGATGGTCGCTCAGCGGTCAGAAGGTGTGGACGTCGGTGGCGGCCCGGGCCCACATGGGCATCTGCCTGGCCCGGACCAACACCGATGTTCCCAAGCACAAGGGCATCACTTACTTTCTGGTGGACATGCGTTCGCCCGGCATCGAGGTCCGGCCCCTGCGCGAGATCACCGGCGCCGCTCTGTTCAACGAGGTCTTCCTGGACGAGTGCTTCGTTCCCGACGACTGCGTGGTGGGCCAGGTCGACGGCGGATGGCGGTTGGCCCGCACGACTCTGGCCAACGAGCGGGTCTCGCTGTCGTCCGACTCCGCCTTCGGCGGTGTTCTCGAAGGGCTGCTCGGGCGCATCGCCGCCCAGCCGGAGCGGCACGATCCGGTCACTCTCGATCGGCTGGGTGGGTTACTGGCCGAGGCGCAGTCGCTGGCCCAGCTGGGTGTGCGGGCCACGTTGCGCTCGCTGGGCGGACTTCAGCCGGGGTCCGAGTCGAGCTTGGGCAAGCTCCTGGGGGCCGAGTTCGAGCAGCGGGTCCACGAGTTCGGACTCGACGTGTGCGGCCCGGACGGTGCGGTGACCGAGGGGGCGGCGGCGGTCTCGGCCCACGGGATGCTGCAGAGCCGGTGCCTGACCATCGCCGGAGGGACCAGCGAAGTGCAACGGAATGTCATCGGCGAGCGACTCCTCGGACTGCCCCGCGACCCTGAGCCGGGCCGTTGACACCGGCGGTGGACATCGGCCACCCGGATCGGACACGGTCTCGAGGGCCGGTCCGAGCCCGGTCTAAAGTGATGGCACGTGAGGACGGAGGTCGGATCGATGGGTGATGCAGTGCTCTATTTCGAAGACGTGAGCGAGGGCGACGAAGCCCCGGTCCGGTCACACGTCCTCACCCGGACCGATCTGGTGGCCTACGCCGGTGCATCGGGTGACTACAACCCGATGCACCACGATGAGGTCAAGGCCCAGGCAGCCGGCCAGCCCAGCGTGTTCGGACACGGGATGTTCTCGATGGGCCTGCTCGGGTCGGCCATCAGCGACTACGTGGGCGCCGGCAACGTCCGTCGTTTCCAGGTGCGGTTCGCCAAGCAGACGTGGCCCGACGAAGAGCTGCGCACCCGGGTCGTGGTCACCGGAAAGCGCCAGGACGGCGACGACAATGTGGTCGATCTCGATGTCCGGCTGGCCAACGCCGCCGGCGAAGAGAAGGTCGTGGGCGAAGCCACCGCAGTGGTGGCCAGCCGTACCTGACGACTGTCACCGCTTCTGACCACGGGGTCCGTCACCCCCACCGGTCGTCGTTGCCGGGCGCCAGCGGTGTTCCCCGGGGCGGCCGGGGCAGGATCGGCCCCGCCGGCGGAACGCCTCCTTAGAAGAAGCTGAACTTGGGTATGCCCGAGGAGACACCCTTGAAGAGCTCCGCCTTGGCCCCGGCCAGCTCCTCCGGCGTCCACATGGAATCGCGATGGATCTCACCCACCGGGTGGAATCCGCCCATGGCCCAGACGTTGCCACCGAAGACGACGAAGTTCTGACCGGTCACATCGCTGGCCTCGTCGGAGGCCAGGAAGGTCACCATCTGGGCGATGTTGCGTGGATCCCACTCGTCGAACCCCTCGCCGGCTTTGGCCATCTCCCCGAAGAGGTTTTCCGTCATCCGGGTGCGGGCCCGGGGCGAAATGGAGTTGACGGTGATCCCGTAACGCTCGAGCTCACGGGCCAGGACCCAGGTCATCGAGGCGATGCCGGCCTTGGCCGCCGAATAATTGGCCTGTCCCGCGTTCCCGTAGAGACCGGCCTCGGACGAGGTGTTGATGATGTGGCCGCTGACCTGCTCGCCGGCTTTGGCCCGGCCCCGCCAGTAGACGGCGGCGTGGCGCGATGGAGCGAAATGTCCCTTGAGGTGGACCCGGATGACGTCGTCCCAATCGGACTCGTCCATGTTGAAGCTCATCTTGTCGCGCAGGATCCCGGCGTTGTTGACCAGGATGTCCAGTTGGCCGAACGTGTCCACCGCCTGATCGATGAGGTCCTTGGCTCCCGACCACGAACTCACGTCGGAGGCGTTGACGGCTCCGTCGCTGCCGCCCTTCTTGATGAGCTCCACGACCTCCTCAGCAGGGTGCTTGTCCCCGCCGCCACCGTCCACCGAGGCGCCCACGTCGTTGACGATCACCTTGGCGCCCTCGGAGGCCAGCAAAAGAGCCTCTTCGCGCCCGATGCCCCGGCCCGCGCCGGTCACGATCGCTACCTTGCCGTCGAGCATTCCCATGTCGTCCTCCTGTATCCACTGTCGGCAGCTCGTGCCGGAACCGGGGAAGCATGGCCGAAACTCGGCCTCCAGGCAAGACAGCCACCGGTCGGGTGCCCCCAACCCCGGTCGGGATGACGGCCGATGGTAGTTTCACCCCGTTCGACCGACGGGAGAGCGGGTAGAGGTGTGATCGGCCAAGTCCAGCCGGCTGACCAGCCGCATCGGGGCACGGCCGGGGCCGATCTGTCCGGCGTGAGCCCATGAGCCCGACCACCGCCGGTGCCCCCCGGGCCACCCGCTTTGCCGCCACCTGGGCCATCAGTAGCGCCATCATCTTCCTGCTCATGTTGGGATGGGCTCTGTCCACACCGCTGGGAGCGGCCCCCGACGAACCCACCCAGATCGTCAAAGCGGCCGCTGTGGTGCGGGGCGAGCTCCGGGGTCAGCCCGTGGCCGGAGCCGAAAAGGCCTTCCGCACGGTGACGGTCCCCGAGGCCTTCTCCGACACCAATGTGGCGGCCTGCTTCGCCGGTAAGGAGGAGGTGCCCGCCGGTTGTCAGGGCACCATTTCCTCTTCGGGGCTGTCGGTCAGGGCCATGACCTACGTGGGCCTCTACCCGCCTCTCTATTACGCCATCGCCGGTCTTCCCACCCTGGTGTGGTCCTCGGGTTCCGCCATCTATCTGATGCGCGCTCTGTCGGCCCTGGTGGCCGCCCTGCTCTACGGGCTGGCCCTGGCCATGATGGCCCGGTGGAGTCGAGCCCCCCTGCTGGTCAGTGCCCTGGGCCTGGCCCTGACCCCCCTGGTCGTCTTTTTGGGGGGAGTGGTCAACCCGAGCACGCTGGAAATCGCCGCCGCCGCCGCCACCTGGACGGCGGGGCTCCTCCTGGTCCTCGATCATGCCGATCAACCCCCGCCGGGTCTCCTGGCCGCTTTCGCCGCCTGCGCCTGTGTACTCGTGCTGGTGCGGGGCCTGTCCCTCCTGTGGATGGCTCTCATCGTGGTCACCTTGTTGGCGGTGCAACCGAAGGCGTTCTGGCGCCTGATCCGTCAACCGATGGTCCAGGTGGCCGGCGCCGTGGTGGCACTGGTGGCCCTGGTGGCCGCGGCCTATGTCGTGGTGGCAGGGGCTCTGTCCATCACCAGTTCGGGACAGCCCCTGCCGGCCCACACATCGACGGTGAGCGCCCTGGTCCTGTTCGCCAAGGACAATCCCACCTACGCCCGACAGGCGGTGGGCATCTTCGGGTGGCTGGACACGCCGTCACCGCTTCTGGTCTTCCTGCTGGCCGGACTGGCTTTCCTGGTCTTTTTCCTGGTGGCCCTGGCCACCGCTCGCCCCCGTCAGTCGTTGGTGTTGCTGGCCCTGGTGGCCGTCTCCTTCCTGGTGCCGGCGGCCGTCGTGGTGCCCCATGCCGTGCGCACCCTGTCGATCGACTGGCAGGCCAGGGACGGACTCCCGCTGTATGTCGGTCTGCCCCTGCTGGCCGGCGCCATCGCCGGTCGGAGGCTCCCTCTCCGACCGGCAGCCCTGCGGGGTCTGACCATCGCCTTCGTCTCGGTGATCGTCGTCAATCAGGTGGTCGACTACTTCTGGGCTCTTCGCCGCTACACGGTGGGGACTTTCGGTGGCCTGGACATCTTCCGCCACGTGCAGGGGGGGTGGACCCCACCGGTGCCGGTCGCCGTGCTCCTGGGGGGATTCGTCGTGGTGGCTCTGGCCTACGGGTGGTGGCTCATCCACCTGGGGATGGGGATCGAGCCCGGGAGCGGGTCCGGACCCCGGGCCGGAGCTCCCACCGCCGGGGATGCCGGTTAGGCCTCCTTCGGCCACCGCGGCTCGGGAGGCCGGTGGGGGCGACCACCGCCGGCCCGGTCGGCAGAGGAGACTCTTCTGGCCAGGTCGGGTGGTATAGAACTGTCCGACCCGAGATCGTGTCCGAGGAGCGGTATGGATCAGCGGAGAAATGCGCATGCGGTCGTCCGTTCTGCGCACCGGCGCCGCCGTCTCGCGGTGGCCGTGGTACTGGCCCTGATCGTGGTGGGGGCCACGGTGGTGACCACCATGGTCCACGCCGGATCCACGCCGGTGGGAGGGCCGACCGTGGCTTCCTCCAGCCACCCATCGGCCAGCGGCTCGCCCCGGGCGCGGGTCACCGCCCGGCCCGCCACCTTTTTGGGTTCGGACGGCGTCGAGGCACGCTGGGTCATCGCCGAAAACGAGCGGCCGGGTACCACCGCCTGGCAGATCCCACCGGGAACGCCTTCCAATCAGATCCAGGGATTCGCCAACGTGAACTACGCCGTCGTGGGTCAGACAGTCCGGCTGTACGTGTCGACACCGTCTCCCACATTTCGCCTGGTGGCCTACCGGATGGGCTGGTACGGCGGCACCGGTGCTCGGAAGATCTGGACTTCCCCGGTGGTGGCCGGTCACGTGCAGCCCGCCTGTCCGCTCACCTCCGGCGTCAACATGGTCAGCTGCGACAACTGGACACCGTCGCTGTCCATACCGGTGACCCCTGCCTTCGTCCAGGGGAACTATCTGCTCAAGCTGATCGGCTCGGGAGGGCAGCAGGGCTATGTCCCTTTCGTCGTTTGGAATCCGACCAGTGACGCCACCTACCTACTGGTGGCCCGCACGTTCACCGAACAGGCGTGGAACACCTACGGCGGATACTCGTTCTACCAAGGCCAGGGACCCTGCCCGCCGGGTGCGAACACCTACCCGGTGTGCGATCGTGCCCGGGTCGTGTCGTTCGATCGGCCCTACGACTCGGGCTACGGAGCATCCGATTTTCTGGGTAACGAATTCCCGCTCATCCAATTCTGCGAGGAGCACGGTCTCGATGTTTCGTACGTGACCGATGTCACCCTCGACGCCAACCCGGGCATCGCCCTGCAGCACAAGGTCCTCCTCTCGCTGGGGCACGACGAGGCGTGGTCCTACAACGAGCGGGAGGCGGCCCAGACCGCGGAGGCCCACGGTGTGAACGTGGTCTTCTTCGGCGCTGCCGCCGTACTGCGCCATGTCCGGCTGCAAGCATCGCCGCTGGGACCCGACCGTGAGGAGGTGGACTACCGGGACTCCTCGGAAGACCCGCTCAACGGGCAGGCCAACCCCCTGGTGGTGACCGGCAACACCTGGTCTTCGCCGCCCACCAGCTGGTCGGAGATCCCGTTCGTGGGTGAGAACTACAGCGGCTTCCTCAACGGGGCCAACTCCGTCCCTTTCGTCGTCTACGACAGCGCGGCGTGGATATTCAAGGGGACGGGGCTCGCGGACGGATCGCAGATTCCCGGCGTGATCGCCTCCGACGTCGACCACCTGAGCTCCGGGGGGCCGGCCAACCTCCAAGTGCTGGGCCATTCACCCATTCCCCTGACGTTGATCTACACCAATCAAGGCCGGTGGGCGGGCAAGACGTATTCGGACATGACCTACTACACCGATCCCCAGAGCCGGGCCGGAGTCCTGGACACCGGCACGGTCAACTGGATCTATGCGATGCGACCGTGTTCGACGGTGGCGGCCAGCTGCCCGGACCTCACCGTCCAGAGGATCACCGGAAACCTGCTGCGGCTGTTCGGTCAAGGGCCCGCCGGCGTGACCACCCCGTCGGTGGGCAACGCCAGTGCCGTTCAACCCCCTGGCTCCTGAACCACCCTCCACCTGTCGACCCGGGAGCAGAGGGGTCCGGGCCTCGATCCGGCCCGGCCACAGACCCGGTTGATCGCTGAGCTTCCAGTAAGGTCGGGCGGAATGGCTCCAGGAGGCACGACCGGGTGAGCGATACCGTCACCACTGTCCCCGCCCCTTCCGGACCGGCGGCCCCCCTTCCGGAAGACGGCCTCCCCTCCGACCCGGCCACGGCCAGGTCGACCTCTGTCGGCGTCACCGGCATGGTGGTGTGGGTGGTGGCTTCGGTGGCCGTGCTGGTCGGGGCGGCCATGCGCGCCTGGTTCCTCTTCCACCGGCCAGTCAACGCCGACGAATCCATCGTCGGACTGATGGCCAAGCAGATCCTGCACGGCCACTTCTCCGCCTTCTACTGGGGTCAGTCCTACGGCGGGGGAGAGCCTTATCTGGTGGCCGTCCTGTTCGGCATCTTCGGGACCAGCGTCTGGGCCCTCAAGGCGGTTTCCGTCATCCTGTCCGCGGTGGCCGCTCTGCTCACCTGGCGGATCGTCCGCCAGGTGACGGTCGATCCGGCGCTGGCCGTACTGGCCGGCGTCGCCGTCTGGGTGTTCCCCCGGTCCGCCGTGTCCGCCTCCACCTTGGAGCTCGGCTTCCGGGGCCTGACCCTGGCCTGCGGTCTGGGATTGTTGCTTCTGGCCCTGAAGATCCAAAACGGTGACGACCGGTTCACCGTGTTCGGCGCTCTGGGCCTGGCGGCCGGCGTCGGTTGGTGGAGTTCGCCCGAGATCGTCTATTTCGGCGTACCGGCCGTGGTGTTGGTCATCTGGGCCATAGTGGCCGACACCAAGGTCGATCGGGGCCTGCGCTGGTTGGCGCGCCTGGTGGTGGCCGGCGTGACGGGACTCATCGGCTCGCTCCCGTGGTTGTGGGCCAACGCCCATTCCCATCTGAGCTCGCTCCACACCGGGGCCTTCCAGGTCCCGCCCGGATCCCCCGGCTATGGCGGTCGGCTCAAGATCTTCTTCCAGTACAGCTTTCCCCTGCTCCTCAACCTCCGCAACGAAAGCACCGGAGGCTGGCTGTGGGGTCGAACAACCGGAGTGGTCCTCGTCGTCCTGCTGGCGGTGGTTTTGGTGGCCGCCCTGGCCCTGTGCGCGCTGGCCGGCGGCCGGACCCTGATCATCGCCATCGGTGTGGTGCTCTTCCCCTTTCTGGTGGCCCTGTCGCCCGCCACCTGGTTCTGGCAGGACGGGCGTTACGACGTGTTCGTGGTGCCGCTGTTGGCCATCGTCCTGGCCGTCGGGTGCGCCGAAGCGGCGCGGCGGTGGACCCGGTCCCCACGGCGGGGCCAGCAGTCGGTGGCCGTCGGGCGCACGCTGGCCAGCTGCCTCCTCGCCCTCCTCCTGGCCCTGGGCATCGCCAATTTCGCCGTCTTCGTCAACTCGCTGGACTCCTTCTGGGCCGGGTGGACCAACCCGGACGGCCCCACCGATCAGGCCATCTCGGCCCTCGAGGCCCACGGCATCCGCGCCGGCTACGCCGATTACTGGGTGGCCTACCGACTGGACCTACTGAGCGACGGACGCCTGCGGATGACCACGGCCGGGGCTGATCCCGACCGCTGGCCGTCCCTCGACGGGACCGTCACCCGCAGCCCGAAGACGGCCTGGCTGTTCGTGCCGGTGACGGCGGCCGGGGTCACCCAGTTCGCCGAGACGACGGCCATCCGCGGTCCGGCCGATATCACCGAGGCACAGTTTCTGGGCGAGCTGGGCCATCTCGGTATCCCTTTCCACGTGGTCGACACCGGTCTGATCCAGGCCGTCGTCCCCGATCGAGCGGTGACGCCCAAGGAGATAGGTCTGGACAGACCGGCGGGGTCCTGAGGCGGGGGTCCGCAGACCACGGACCGGCACGCGCAAGCGGCCTGAACGAAATGGGCTGGGGCCCTCGTCTACCATGACCGGATCGAGCTCAGCGGATCACAGCGCCGAGGGCCCTCCCCGCACACGGGAGGGCCATGTTCGTGAAAGGGGCCGTCGGCCGCTGGGCCGGCCCCGCCGTGGTGCCTGCCCTGGCCGCCGCCCTGGCCGCCTCGATCCTCCTGCTCTGTGCCCCTCCGATCGGGGCCGCCTCGGCCTCCCCCCCCGCCTCCCCGGATCCGAGGACGGGCCCCCCACCCCTGACCCTCGATGAGACCTGGTCCACCGGATCCCTCCTCCCCGACGCCGGGGGGCCCATCGCCCTCTCCTCTCCCGTACCGGCCGATCTGGACGGACAGGAATCGGTGGTGGTGGGGGACCGGATCGGCAACC
The DNA here is from genome assembly GCA_963824645.1 of uncultured Acidimicrobiales bacterium. Taxonomy (GTDB): domain Bacteria; phylum Actinomycetota; class Acidimicrobiia; order Acidimicrobiales; family RAAP-2; genus Bog-756. The sequence continues at coordinate 156,453 of CAWGQC010000001.1, read as the reverse complement.
TCTACGCCTACCACCTGGCCGATCCCACCGGCGATCCCCCCACCCCGACGGCGGTGGCCGGATGGCCCACCACGGACGAGAGCGGCCCCATCGATTCCACGCCTTCGGTGGCCACGGTCGGCAACCAGACCGCGGTTCTGGTCGGGTCGGGGAATGATGCCGACGCCACCACCGGCGGGTATCAGGCTTACAACGCCTCCGGTCACCGTCTGTGGTTCACCGAGGCCACCAATCCCGCCCCCGACGTGGGCGTCCAGGCCGGCATCACGGTCGGCTCCCTCCAGTCCGGTGGGCCCGATGCGGTGGCCGGATCACTCGGTCAGGTCACCTACGCCCTCAGCGCCACCACCGGTGCCCCACTGACCGGCTGGCCCTTTCTCAATACGGACAGCACCCACTCGACCGCCGCCCTGGCCGATCTGTACGGCACCGGCCACAACGAGATCGTCGTGGGTGGCGATCAGACGGCCGGCCAGGGTGCCGGCCAGCAGTACGCCAACGGCGGTCATCTGCGGATCCTGAGTGCTCAGGGCAATCAGATCTGCCGGGCCGACACCAACCAGGTGGTGGACTCCTCGCCGGCGGTGGGAGGGTTTCTCAACGGTGGGGCCACCGGCATCGTGGTGGGGACCGGTCTCGAAGGCAGTTTTCAGGAGGGGGCCTCCGACACCGACACCGTTCTGGCCTACAACGGTCAGTGTCAGCCGCAGTGGTCGACCAAGCTCGATGGCAGCACCTTCTCCTCGCCGGCGCTGTCCGACGTCCTGGGCAACGGATCGCTGCAGGTGGTGGAAGGCACCGATCAAGGTGCCGGTCAGTCGGGCTCGGTCTGGGTCCTCAACGGAGCCACCGGCCAGCCCATCTGGAAGGACCTCGACATAGGCCGGGTCATCGGATCGGTGGTTACCGCCGATCTGACCGGTCAGGGCTACGACGACGTGATCGTCCCCACGGTGGGTGGGACCCGCATCTACGACGGCAAGAGCGGCGTGCAGGTAGCCGATCTGGACTCCAACCTCGGACTGCAGAACTCGCCGCTGGTGACCGACGACCCCAACGGGACGATCGGAATCACGTTGGCCGGGTACACCCTGCAGGGCCAGGTTCTGCAGGGGGAGATCGACCACTACGAGATGCCCGACTCGGACGGGGCCGCCGCCGTCGGGAACGGCTCGTGGCCCATGTTCCACCACGATGCCCAGCTCACCGGCGACGCCGGGGGGACGACCCGTCCCGGTGCCATTCCGGCCTGCTCGGTGCCGGCCGCCGCCTATGACGGGTACTACCTGTCGGCCTCCGACGGCGGCATCTTCTCCTTCGGAGGAGTGCCTTTCTGCGGTTCCACCGGAGGTCTGCGCCTCAACGCCCCGGTGGTGGCCATCGCCTCGGCTCCGGCCATCGGGGGCTACTGGGAGGCGGCCTCCGACGGCGGCATATTCGCCTTCGGCGGTGCCCGCTTCTACGGCTCGATGGGTGGTCACCATCTCAACAAACCCATCGTGGGCCTGGCCGCCACCCCCGACGGCAAGGGTTACTGGTTGGTGGCCTCCGACGGCGGCATCTTCGCCTTCGGCGACGCCAAGTTCTACGGCTCGATGGGAGGAGCCCACCTCAACGCGCCGGTGGTCGGCATGGCCGCATCCACCCAGGGCAACGGGTACCGGCTGGTGGCCGCCGACGGTGGCATCTTCGCCTTCGGTTTCGCTCCCTTCTTCGGTTCGATGGGCGGATCCCACCTCAACAAGCCGGTGGTCGGCATGGTCAACGACACCCACAGCGGTGGCTACTGGGAGGTGGCCTCCGACGGCGGCATTTTCTCCTTCGGCGGGGCTCCCTTCTATGGATCCACCGGCCGCATCACCCTCAACAAACCCATCGTGGCCATGGCCGAGACCTCCAACGGCAGTGGCTACCGACTCACCGCCTCCGACGGCGGCGTGTTCAGTTTTCGGGCGCCGTTCTTGGGCTCCATGGGCGGGGCGGTCCTCAACCGACCGGTGGTGTCGATGACCGGGTTCTGAAGGACCCTCCGACCGATCCGGTCCACCGTCGCCGCCCCCAGAGTGCGGGCAGAGTGCGGGCGGGAGTGCCGGCGGGAGTGCGGGCGAGAGTGTGCGGGCGAGAGGATTCGAACCTCCATCCCCGAAGGGACCGGGACCTAAACCCGGCGCGTCTGCCAGTTCCGCCACGCCCGCATGGCCACCAGCCTACCGAGGCTGACGGGTCCGGCTCCGGAACGGCGGCCGGCGGCCACCGGGTACTCCGAGGCCGCCCGGGGGCCTGGCTATAGTCACGCTGTGCCGCCAGCGCAGTCGCCCTCGCCCTCGGTGGCTCCCCTCGAGCCGGACCCCGCTTCGGTTGTCGACGGACCGGACCCGACGGACCGGGCCCGGTACATGGACAAGGTGATGGCCGAAATCGACGTCGAGGTCAAACGACGACGGGCCTCGGGGGACCTTCCCGCCGGTCTCGAACGGGAGCTCGACGAGCTCTTCCTCGAGTTCTCACCGGTCGGTCTCCAGGGCAAGGCCCGGTTGCGGGAGACCCTGGCCCTGGTGGACGGGTCGGCCTACGTCGACACCGCCGTGCCGGTTGCATCGCAAAAGGCGGTGGGGAGCACCGTCAAGCGCCTCATTCGCAAGTCGATCGGTTGGTACATCGGATTCATCGTCCATCAGATCGTCAAGTTCGCCTGGTCGGTGTCGCGGATGTTCCATGTGGTCGTCGATCACATCGAGGATCTGGAGGCCGCGGTCGACACCCAACGGACCCCGGAACTACCCGACAGCGCCGTACCGGTCACCGATCCCGGGTCCGGCTGGTGGTCGGCCGACGCGGTGTCGGCCTTCGCCGGTGTCAGGGGTAGGGTGCTCCACGTCGAATGCGGCAACGGTTCGTTGGTGGGCGCTCTGGTGACCGCCGGCGTCGACGCCTACGGGGTCGAACCCGACGAGCGGGCCATCGAATCGGCTGTCGAGCGGGGCCTCGACGTCCGGTCGGAGTCGATGCTCGGTCATCTGGAGGTGGTGGCCGACGAGGCGCTGGCCGGTCTGATCCTGAGCGGCTCGGTGCAGTGGCTTCATCCCAACCAGAGGAGCCGCCTGGTCGATCTCATCGGATCACGACTGGCGGTGGACGGTGTTCTGGTCATCCATTCCACCACGCCCGAGTCATGGCTGGCCGGGGGTTCGCCGCTGGTCAGCGACCTGGCCCCGGGCCGACCTCTCCACGCCGAAACTTGGGGCCACCTGTTGGCCCAGAAGGGATTCGGCGCAGCCACCGTGCTCACCGGCGGCGAGGACCGTCGGCTGGACAAAGTGACCTCCAAAGGTCCCGATGCCGCCGCCATCAACGCCGCCATCGAGGCGGTCAACACGGCACTGCTCGGTCCCAGCGAATACCTTCTCGTCACCGTTCGGGAGCGGTGACCGCCGTCCACCAGTTCGTCCCCGCGCTGCTGCCCAGGGACGCCACCGGCGACCACACCCTGGCGCTGCGGGATACGTTGCGTCGTGCCGGGTGGGACTCGGACATCTACGTCGAGGCAGCCCACGACGAGCTCCAGTACGAAGCCACCTACTTCGAGCGCTATGCCCAGCGGGCCGAGCCCGGCGACATCCTCCTCTACCAGTTGAGCACGGCTTCGCCCATGGCCGAGTTCCTATTGGGTCGACCGGAACCCCTGGTCCTCGATTACCACAACATCACACCCACCTCCTTCTACGCCGGATGGGAGGACGGCACCGAAGAGAAGGTGGCCCAGGCCCGTCGCCAGGCCGCCGCCCTGGCCCCGCGTGCCGCTCTGGGTATCGCCGACTCGTCGTTCAACGCCGCCGATCTGGAGTCGATGGGCTGTGTGAACACAGCTGTGGTGCCCATCCTGGTCGAGGTGGAGGGACCGGGCGCCCACATCGATGAGCGAGAGCGGGCCCGGCTGGGTGCCCGCCACGGAGCGGCCACCGTGCTCCTCTTCGTCGGACGGTTCTCCCCCAACAAGGCCCAACATCATCTGGTCGAGGCCCTCTGGTTGTACAGGCGCTGGTACGACCCCGATGCCCGTCTCCATCTGGTGGGCCCGAAGGTGACGGCCGCTTACGTGGAGGCCGTGTTCGGCTTCGCCGACGAGCTGGGCCTGGCCGGAGCCGTCCACCACCGCCACGATCTGACCGAGGCCGAACTGGCCGCCTGGTATCACGACGCCGATGTGTTCGTCTGCCTGTCGGAACACGAGGGCTTCTGCATCCCCCTCCTGGAGGCGATGCATGCCGGCCTTCCCATCGTGGCCTTTGGGGCCGGTGCCGTCCCCGAGACCCTCGGTGACGCCGGCATCCTGCTCGACACCAACCGTCCCAGCGCGGCGGCCTCGGCCGTTCATCGGATCCGATCGGACGCCACCCTGGGCGACTCACTGGTGACGGCCGGCCATCGCCGGGTGAAGGCTTTCGACCCCTCGCACACCCGGGACCGGTTCGTCGAGGTGCTCGGAGACCTCACTCTCTCGGGGGCTCTCCGCCCGTGAAGCTGGCCTTCGTGACCCCCCGCTACGGGCTGGACGTGATCGGGGGAGCCGAAGCGGCGGCCCGCATGCTGGCCGAGCGGCTGGCCACCCAGCCCGGGTGGGAGGTCGAGGTGATGACCAGCTGCGCTCTGGACCACCTCACCTGGGAGAACGTGGAACCGGCCGGAGTATCGGTCCTTAACGGGGTGACCGTCCACCGGTTCCCGACGGCCAGCCGCCGGCTCATCGAGTACTTCACCCTGGACGGACGGCTCCGGGTGGCCCCGGGGGCGGCGTCCCTGGCCGAGTCGCGGCGCTGGGTCGCCCTCAACGGTCCGATGTGCCCCGGGCTGGTCGACGCGGTGGCCGCCACCGACGCCGACGTGGTGGCCTGCTATCCGTACCTGTTCGCCACCACGGTGGACGGCATCGCCGTGTCCAAGGTGCCCACGGTGCTCCATCCGGCCGCCCACGACGAGCCCGCCATCTATCTGCGTGCCTTCCGCCAGAGCTTCCGGGACATCGACGGCCTCGTCTACCACACGCGGGCCGAGCGGGACCTGATGGAGCACGTCTTCACCATCGGGGCCCGTCCGCAGATCGTCCTCGGCCTGGGGGTCAACGATCCGGCCGGAGCCGGCCGCCCCGGTGGTGACGTCCTCGGCATCGGGACCCGTCCCTATCTCTGTTACCTGGGCCGGGTGGACGAGCACAAGGGCTGTTTGATGCTGGCCGAGTACTTCACCCGCTACAAGGAGCGCCACCCCGGCGATCTGGCCCTGGCCCTGGTCGGGCCGGTGTCGGACAAGGCCCCCCGTCATCCCGACATCGTGGTGACCGGCACCGTGTCCGAGTCCGACAAGTGGGACATCCTGGCCGGGGCCACCGTGATGGTGAACCCCTCCGCCTACGAGTCGTTCTCGCTGGTGCTGCTGGAAGCGTGGACGTTGGGCGTCCCGGTGTTGGTCAACGCCGCCTGTGCGGCCACCATGGAACACTGCCGGCGCTCGGGCGGGGGGTTGTGGTTCGACTCCTACCGGTCCTTCGAAGTGGCTGCCGACCGTTTGGCGGCCGACGCCGAACTGCAGCGGCGGCTGGGGGAGAACGGCAGGAGCTACACCTCCCGCTACTACCGTTGGCCGTCGATCATCCGCCGTTACGTCGGGTTCCTCGAGCAGGTGATGGCCCGGGGCCACCGGGTCACCACCGGAGCCCGACGCCTGTCCCTCGAAGGGGGCGGTCCGGCCTACGTGCGGGAAGCATGAGGAACGAGGATGAGGCCATGACGTCCGACCACCCCGAACCGTCCGAGCCGTCCGACCACTCTGAGCCGTCGAGCCCGCCGGGGTCGGGAGACGGCCGTCCCGGTCAGGAGTGGTCCCCCTCCGAGAAGGAACTTCTGGCCGCCTTCGAGCGCCGGAGCCCGCAGGGCAGTCTGCGCTGGGGCTTCGATGATGCTCTGCGCCGGGTGGCCCAGCCCGACGTGGAATCGGCCGCCGGCGCCGCACCGTGGCCGGGGCTGCCCGACGACTTGTGGGAACGGGGACGGTCGGCCCGCATCGGCCAGCGCTTCGTGGGGGACGTGGCCGGCGTTCTGGCCGATATCCTGGCCGCCGACGCCCGTACGGCGGCCGATGCCGCGGTGGCCGCCGTCAACGGCGACCGGTTCGTGGCCACCTGGGACGCCCTACGGTTCCTGGCGGCCCGGGTCGAGCTTCTCGAGTCCCGGAGCGACCCGCTCGGCCTCGAAACGGCCGAGTGGCCGGGGCCGGTGCCGGATCCGAGCGAGTGGATCGAGCAGGTCGATGATTGGCTGGGTCAGGTGACGGACACCCGGCTCCCGGTGATCGTGGGTGAGGCGGGAGAAGGGTCGGTGGTCGAGGCCGTCCGCCGCTCGGGCCGCCCTGTCATCGGGGTCGAACCTCGGGGCGAGGGGGCCTGGCGGGTGCGGGCCGCCGCCGGTTCGGTCGATGACCCAACCGTGTCCGTCGTCTTCGACGAAGTGGAGCCGACTCTGCGGAGGATGCCCGCCGACAGTGCCGCCGGCATCGTGCTGGCCGGGTGCGTGGACCGCCTGGATCTGCCCGCCCAGGTGCGGCTGGCCGAGGAGTCGGTCCGGATCACCCGAACCGGTGGGACCCTGGTCGTGCTCACCAGCGATCAGGAATGGTGGGGGAGTGAGCTGACCGCCCCGGCCCGTGATCTGGCCCCCGGGCGTCCTCTCCACCCCGAGACCTGGTCGATCCTCCTCCGACGGGCCGGCGCCTCCTCTCCGGAGTGGCACCGACCCCGACGGGGCACCGTCCACGCCGTGGTCGCCGGAGTGGAACGGTGAGCGCCGTCCATCTGTTCGTGCCCATGCTCCACCGGCACGACGCGGTGGGTGAGCACACTTTGGCCCTGCACCGAGGATTGCGGGCGTCGGGAACCGACTCGACCATCTACACCGAGATTCCTGATCCTCTCACCGCCGAGCTGACCCGGAACTACCGGGCGTACGAGTCGGAAGCCGTCCCCGGCGATGTCCTGGTGTACCAGTTCGCCACCGAATCGGCCATAGCCGGCTGGCTGGCCGGGCGGCCGGAACCGGTGGTCATCAACTACCACAGCATCACCCCCCCGTCGTTCTTCCGTGGCTGGAACAACGGCATAACCCGGCTGCAGGTCGGGGCCCAACTCGAGTTGGCGCTGCTGGCGCCACGGGCCGCCCTGGGGGTGGCCGTGTCGCGGTTCGACGAAAGGGAGCTGCTGGCGGCGGGCTGCCCCCGGACCACGGTCATTCCGGTGGCCAATGTTGCCGATCCCCCCATCGCCCCCGATCCGACGGCGCTGGCCCGGTTGCAGCGACGGACCTCCGGTTCCGAGCCCGGCCACCGGTGGTTGTCGGTGGGACGACTGGCCCCCAACAAGGGGCATCACCTCACCATCGCTGCTCTCTTCGTGGCCCGGATGACCTCCGATCCCACCGCCTCGCTGACCGTGGTGGGTGCGCCGACCGAACCGGCCTACGCCGGTGCCCTGGCGGGTTACGCCGCATCGCTGGGCTTGGCTGGCGCCGTCGACTTCGTCTGCGGTATCAGCGACGGTGAACTGGCCGCCCACTACCGGTGGGCCGATGTCCTGGTCATGCTGTCCGAACACGAAGGGTTCGGGGTGCCCCTGGTGGAGGCCATGGGCCACGGACTGCCCATCGTGGCTTTCGACGCCGGCGCCGTCGACGAGGTCCTCGACGGAGCCGGATTGTTGGTCGACAGCCGGGAGCCGTCACGGGTGGTCGAGGCTGTCGACCGGGTCATCGGGGACCCCCAAGTGCAGACCCGGCTGATCGACGCCGGTAAATCCCGTTTCGCCGCCCTGGGTCTGGCTGACGCCGGGGAACACCTGGTGGCAGCCGTGATCGGTGCCGGTCGGGTGACGGCCCCGGGTTGACCCCGAAGGCGGGGCGGGGCGGGGACTCCGAACGGCCATGACCCGGGTCCGGGCTGCGTCCTCAGAGAGGTCCCAGCCACTAGGCTGCGGCCATGAAAGATTCCCACCCGATGATGCCCCATGCCCCGGGAGCCCCTGGCGCCGGAGCGACGATCGACATGAAGGCGACAGCCGATGTCGGCCCGGGCTCCGACATCTTTCAGCGCCTGTTGAAGGAGAGGATCGTCTTCATCGGATCGGCCATCGACCAGAACACCGCCAATCTGGTCTGTTCCCAGTTGATCCTGTTGGAGGCGGAAAACCAGGAACGTGACATCGCCGTCTACATCAACTCGCCCGGCGGGTCGGTCACCGACGGCCTGGCCATCTACGACACCATGCAGTACGTGCGGTGCGACGTGCGCACCATCTGTGTGGGACTGGCCGCCTCCATGGGCCAGTTCCTCCTGTGCGCCGGGACCCCGGGCAAGCGGTTCGCCCTTCCCCACAGCCGCATCCTCATGCACCAGCCGTCCGGCCAGATGCAGGGTCAGGCCTCCGACATCGCCATCCAGGCCGAGCAGATCATCTACCTGAAGAGGATGATGGCCGAGCGGATCGCCTTCCACACCGGCCAGACAGTGGAGCGGATCGAAGCGGACTCCGACCGTGACCGTTGGTTCACGGCCGAGGAGGCCCGCGACTACGGCTTTATCGACGAGGTGATCCAAAAGGACGCCATGGATGTCCCGACAGCCAGCGTGGGGGCTGCCGACAAGTGAGTCTGAGCGTCGAGCGGCCCGCATCGGGGTCGCCGGAGCGCACCCCTGTCATCGGGGGGAGCACCCGCTTCGTACCCGGGCAGAGCCACGACCGGATCACGGTCGTCAACGGCAAGGTCCAGCTGGGCCAGCGACTCAAGGACCTCTGGACCAACCGCGACCTGCTCCTGCTGCTGGTCCGGACCGAGCTCAAGGTCAAGTACAAGGGCTCCGTGCTCGGTTATGCCTGGTCGATGCTCAACCCGGCTCTGGTCCTCACCATCTACTACGTGGTGTTCAAGATCATCGCCCGCAACCATCAACCGCACTTCGCCATCTGGCTGTTCGCCGGCCTGATCGTTTGGAACCTGTTCAACGGTTCGGCCATGGGGGCCACCGGGGCGGTGGTGGGCAAGGCGGGCATCGTAAAGAAGGTGGCCTTTCCCCGTGAGCTGCTGGCTCTGTCGGTGGCCGGGGTCAACTTGATTCTCTTCGCCATCCAGGTGGTGGTGCTGATTCTGGCCCTGCTCCTCTTCAGCATCACTCCCGACTTCGAGATGGTGGCCATTCTGCCCCTGGCCCTGATCGCCCTGCTGGTGTTCACCGGAGCACTGTCCATTTTTCTGTCGGCCGTCAATGTCTACCTGCGCGACACCCAGCACCTCACCGAGGTACTCCTGATGGCCTGGTTCTGGGGCACGTCCATCGTCTACACCTACGGTCAAATCTTCCTGTCCGGTCACAACAAGCAACACCCGTCGTTGAATTGGATGCAGTACGTCTACCTACTCAACCCCATCACCCCCATCGTGATGACATTCCAACGGGCCATCTACGGAGTCACCCAGTACACCTACCAGAAGCACGTGTACCACGTGCTTCCCACCTGGGGGGTGGGTACCTACGCGGGACTGATGGGCGTCGTGCTGGCCGTCAGCGTCTGCCTGTTCCTGCTGGCCCTGGTCGTCTTCGGGCGGCTCGAGGGTAATTTCGCCGAGGAGCTGTAACCGGTGGCTGTCGCCATCGAGGTGAAGGACATCTCCAAGCAGTTCCGCCTGTACAACGAGAAGCACACCTCGCTGAAGGAGCGGGTCATCCACGGGGGCAAGATGCCCTTCACCCCATTTTGGGCGTTGCGTGATGTCACGGTGGACATTCTGCAGGGAGAGACTTTCGGCATCCTGGGCCGCAACGGCTGCGGTAAGTCGACCCTCCTCAAATGCGTGGCCGGGATCATCAAGCCCACCTCGGGGGAGATCCGGGTGCGGGGCAGCCTGGCCGCCATGCTGGAGCTGGGTGCCGGCTTCCAGCAGGACCTGTCCGGGCGGGACAACATCTTCCTCAACGGCTCGCTGCTCGGCCTCCCCCGCTCGGAGATCGAGAAGCGGTTCGATGCCATCGTGGCCTTCGCCGAGCTCGAGGACTTCATCGACAACCAGGTCAAGTTCTACTCCTCGGGCATGTACGTCCGCCTGGGTTTCGCCGTGGCCATCAACGTGGAGCCCGACGTCCTGCTGGTCGACGAGGTGTTGGCTGTCGGCGACGCCTCCTTCCAGCGAAAGTGTCTCGACGAGGTCAAGCGCTTCCAGCGCGAGGGTCGCACCATCGTGGTGGTCAGCCACGCCACCGACGTCATGCGGCAGAACTGCGACCGGGTCATGGTCATGAACCACGGGCGGATCATCACCGTGGACGAGCCCGGTGAGGGTATCCGGGCCTTTCTGGCCGACCTTCTGGGGGTGGGCACCCTGGCCGGCTCCGAGTCGGGTGGCATCGCCGGCAATGTCTTCGCCATCGGCACGGTGCAGGCCGAACACGGCGGGAGCGGCGAGCGGGGTCACCTGTACCCGGGCGAGGCCCTGACCATCACCGCCGACATCGACAGCCTGGCCACCGTACCCAACGCCATGGCCACCATCGCCATCTACGACGACGAGGGCGAGCTGGTCTTCGCCTCCGATCCCGACGACCCGGCCTGCGCCATGGAGATCCCCGAGGGGGGTGGGATCGTGCGCTACTTCTTCCCCGAGGTGCCCCTGCTCGACGGCACCTATTCGGTCAGCGTGGGCGTCCGCAGCACCACCGAGACGGCCATCTTCGACTTGAAGGACGGAGTGACCAAGTTCGAGGTGGCCAATCCGGGCCGTTCGACCGGCCGGGTGCGCATGCCGCTCGACGTGAGCTTCCGCCTGCGCTCCACCGGGTTGACCGGCGAAGTGCCGGCCGTGCCTGCCTTCGGCCCCCTGGCCGGATGGGAAGAATCCGCTTCGTGACGGTGACCCGCATCGACCAGGTCATCCCCTCACTGGCCAGCAGGGATGCCATCGGCGGCCACACACTCCAGCTACGCGACCTCCTCCGCACCCGGGGGTACCAGTCGGACATCTACTACGGCAACGCCACCCCCGATCGCCTCGACGAGGGCCTGCCCGTGGCCCGGCTGGGCGACCGTTCCTCCACCGGTCGGGTGCTCCTCTACCAGTTGTCCATCGGCAGCGGGGTGGCCGACATCTTCCGGGAACGGGGCGAGCGCAAGTTCGTCAACTACCACAACATCACGCCCGCCGACCTGCTCGAGGCGTGGGTGCCGGCGGTGGGCGAGGAGGTCCGGTGGGGCCGGGCCCAGCTCCGTGATCTGGCCCCGGTCACCGAGTTCGCCATTGCCGATTCCACCTTCAACGAGCGTGAACTGCGTGACGCCGGCTACCGGGCCACCACCACGGTGCCGCTGCTCATCGACCTGGACGGGTTTGCCGGATCACCGGACCCCGCTCTGGCCCGGCGCTTGGCCGCCCAGAAGGAACACGGCGGCGCCGATCTGTTGTTCGTGGGGAAGGTCTCTCCTCACAAGGGCCAGCACGATCTGGTCAAGGCCCTGGCTGCCTACCGGCGCCTCTATGACCCCGAGGCCCGACTCCACCTGGTGGGCGGGGCCATCAGCGACGAGTACCGCACCGCGGTGGAACGGTTCGCGGCCGAACTGGGGTTGCTCGAGGCGCTGGACATCGCCGGCTCGGTGACCCACGAGGAACTGATTGCCTACTACGCCGCCGCCGACGCCTTCGTGTGTCTCTCCAACCACGAAGGCTTCTGCGTGCCCCTGCTCGAAGCCATGTTCCACCAGGTGCCCATCGTGGCTTACACCACCAGCGCCGTTCCCGAGACGGTGCAGGGTGCCGGAGTGGTCCTCCCCAACAAGGAGCCGGCCCGGGTGGCGGCGGCCATCGACCGGGTGGTCCACGACGCCACCCTCCGGTCTGTGCTGGCCGAGGCCGCGTCGGCCCGGGTGACCGCCTTCGCTCTGCCCCGGGTGAAGGAGCACTTCGCCACGGCCATCGAGGCAGCCTGCGCAGCGTGAACCGGGCACCGGGTGCGCTCCCACTACGACGGGTGGGGACGCTGTGAAGGTGGCGTTCGTGGTCCCGCGTTACGGCCCCACGGTCATCGGAGGAGCCGAGTCCGCCGCCCGGGCCTTGGCCGAACGACTGGTGGCCTACAAAGGCTGGAAGGTCGACGTGCTGACCAGCTGCGCCGAGGACTTCGTCACATGGGATGACGTCTTGCCTGCCGGGGAGGAAACGATCGGGGGAGTCACCGTCCGACGGTTTGCCGCCACGGCCGGGCGCGACCCGTCGTTCCATCCTCTTTCGGCCTCCCTCCTGGCCGATCCGAGCCGTGCCTCACGGCCCGACGCCGAGAGATGGGTCGATCTGCAGGGACCGGTGGTGCCGGACCTGGTCGCCGCCGCTCTGGACGCCCGGGTCGACGCGCTGATCTTCTACCCCTACCTCTATTATCCGACCGTACGGCTCATCGGGCGGTCCCGGGTCCCCACCGTGCTGCATCCGGCCGCCCACGACGAACCGGCCCTGCGCCTCCCCGTCTTCCCCCCGGTGTTCACCGCCGCCGACGGGCTGGTCTTCCAGACGGCCGCCGAACGGGAACTGGTGCAGGAACTCTTTCCGGTGGCCACCCATCGTCAGCTCCTGTTGGGGCTGGGCGTCGACGAGCGCGCCCCTGCCGTTGTCCCCGCCGGGGGGCCTCCATCCGGCGGCCCCCCGTACCTGGTCTGTTTGGGCCGGGTGGAGAACCGCAAAGGGACTTCATTACTGGCCCAGCTGTTCGCCCAGTACAAGCGCCGCCGCCCCGGGCCGCTGCGTCTGGTGCTGGTCGGCCCGGTGGTCGAGGCCCCCGCCGTTCACCCCGACATCGACGTCGTCGGTCCGGTGTCCGAGGAGGAGAAATGGAGCCTGCTGGCCGGCGCCCGGGCCCTGGTATCGCCGTCGCCCTGGGAGGCCTTCTCCTTGGTGGTGGCTGAAGCGTGGAGTACCGGTGTCCCGGTGGTGGTCATCGCATCCTGCGCGGCCACCGTCGAGCACTGCCGCAACTCGGGCGGGGGACTCAGCTTTTCCGGCTACGCCGAGTTCGAGGCCAGTGTCGACCTGGTGGTCACCGACGACGACGCCCGCTCCCGGTTGGGCCAGCGGGGCCGGTCCTACGTCGACCGGTGGTTCCGGTGGCCCCGGGTCATCGACCGCTACGCCGCCTTCGTCGAGACAGTGGCGACCAGAGGGCCGATGTCAGATTCCCTGGCCCAACGGACGGGGTCCGGGGCGGGATACGACCGGCAGGCCGAGGATGGCGGCGCCGGGGCGGACTTTGAACACCTGGTACCCACCGATGGGTAGAGGGGTCGACACCGGGTGGGCCTGATGCCGGGCAATGAGGGCGGCCAGGCCGGGCAGGGAGGGCGAGGCCACCAGCAGGACTGAACCGGTGGGGCCGACGGGGATATCTATACCGTGGGCGTAGTAGAGAGCACCGCGCCACTGGTTGTAGATGAGCTGTCGGGGGGCGATGAGGGCGATTCTGTCGTTGGGCAGGGACCAGCCGGCATTGCGGTAGATGTTCTCCCCCTCGTCGCTGGTGTCGAAGACCAGGACGTCGTTCCGCCCGACGGTCGGGCCCAGCGCGATGAGCGCGGTGTCGGTCTGGTCGGCGGCCCGGATGGCCGAACGGGTGTCGGCGTAGGGGGCCTGGTAGCGAGGCTGGACCAGCCACAGTCCGTTGGAGGACAGCATCGTTTGGGGGAGCACCCCGTTGCCGTCCAGGAAACGCTGGGTACCAACAGCCATCACCAGCAGGACGCCCAGCGAAGTGACGACCAGCCACCCCGGCGAGGGGCGCCGGCCCGGCGCCGACGTCCGGTTGAGGGCGCCGAGGGGGAGAAGGAGAAGGATGACGGCCGCCGGTAGATAGGCCAGGAGATACCCGCCTTTGGCGAACTGGATAAGAGTGACCACCAGAACCGGGGGAATGATGGCGGCACTCAGGATCACCGAGCGAAGCTGGTACCAGGGTCGCCGACCGAGGCCCACCCCGCGGGAGTCTCCACCGTCGGACCAGGCCGACCACATGCGGTCGGCCTCGCCGGTCGGCCTCAGGGCCCGCACGGCCAGCGCCAGTCCGGCCAGAAGGGCGAGGACGGCCAGGGGGGCCAGACCGACGACGGTGTAGCCGGCGAAGGTACCGAAGTTGAGGGCACTGGCCGACCCGTGGACGAACACCGAGGTGGCCTGGGCGGCGCCGTTGGTCTCGCTACGGGTGGCCCGCAACCAGGCGGCGAAGCCACCGGGCTGACTGAGCGACAGGGGTATCAACCAGACGGCCACGGCGGCGACGCCGGCCACCACGGTGGCAGCCAACTGGGTCCACCGACGGGTCGAGGCCACCACGGCGATGAGGGCCAACACCGCGAACGATTCGATGATCGATTGCCGGAAGCCGGTCAGAAACCCGAGAGCCACGGCGGCGGCCACACCGTGCCAGCTGCCCGGTCGGGCTCGCCAGGCCAGAATGATGAGCAGCGAGCAGGCCACCATGTCGAACGAGTAGGTGGCCACGATGGAGCCGCTAAACCAGGCGAAGGGACAGGTGGCGAGCACCAGTCCGGCTCCCACCCCGACCCACGGTCCGCCCAGGTCCCGCCCGGCGACCACGGTCAGTCCGGCGGCCAGGGCCGAGGCCAGCGCCGCCACCACCACCAGGCTGTGGATGGTCCCCACCCCGGTGGCGCGGTGAACGAGGCGACCGGCCATCACGTAGAGCCAGTAACCGGGAGGTTGGGGCTGGCCGTGGGTGACATCGAAATGGCCGACCGCCGCGGCGTACTGGGCCGAGTCCCAGTCGGTCGGTCCATTGGCCGCGGTCACCAGGCGGAGGACCAGTGTGGCCAGGCCCACCAGGCACGGAGCGACCAGCCCGCGACGCGACTGCCGTTCTCGCCGCCGCTCGATCCGGGTGGGGGCGGGCGGAGCGGTGTGGGTCGGACGGGGCGCCGCGGAGACGACCCGGGGCGCTGTCGACACGACAGAGTCCATGGTTCAGGGTACCGAGGCCCGGCCCTGTGGGCGGGGTATACCCGACGGACGGGTCAGACACCCTGGTCAGCAGGAAGAACGCCCGGAGGGACCGGCTTCGATTCAGTTCCGGGTTCGATCGGTCGATAGAACAGGCACGGGGAACAGCCTCCCCGCGGGGCGTGGTCCCGTCATGACCCTACGGGGCCGATGGCTTCCACCTCTTTCGGCCCAATGCAGAGGAGCAGCCGGATGGACAGAGCACAGGACGGCACGCGGAACGAGCGCCACCCGCAGGGGTGGGGCAGGCGCACCGATCATCGTGGCAGAACTCGTCGTGGCGGGGTGGCTGGCCTGGCCGGGCTGATGGTGCTGTCCATGACCGGTGTGCTCGGCGTGGTGGCGGTGCCGTCGGCATCGGCATCGGGTTCGGTCGCCCACGTCGCCGGCCTCCCGTTGGTGCAGACCTGGACCCAGACGCTTCCCGACGCGGGATCACCGGTGGCCCAGAGCTCCCCGAGCGAGGCCACCTTGGATGGCGGGGGACCCTCGGTGGTAGTGGGAGACCGTGCCGGCAATCTCTGGGCCTTCCATCTGGCCAACGGAACGCCGGTCCGGGGATGGCCCGCTCACACGACCGGTGCCCCTATCGATTCGACGGCTTCGGTCACTCCCAACGGGACCGGGACCGACACCGTCTTCGTGGGGGGCGGCAATGCCGCCAACCCCACCGTGGGCGGGTATTACGCCTTCAACAACTCCGGGTCCCAGATCTGGCATCAGAATGCCCCCGACGTGGATGGCAATCACGGTATCCAGGCCGGGCTGGCCGTGGGCAACCTCGATGGGGGCAACGCGGTGGTGGCACCCTCCCTGGGCCAGAAGGAGTACGCCCTCAATGCCTCGAACGGGTCGATACTCCCCGGGTGGCCCTATCTCACCGCTGACAGCGGTTTCACCACGCCGTCGTTGGCCGATCTGTACGGCAACGGCCAGACCGAAATCGTCGAAGGCGGCGACTCTTCGCCCGGGATCGCCAATGGCGTGACCTACACGGCCGGGGGTCACCTGCGGGTCTTGTCGGGCGGGGGCAACCTCCTTTGCAGCTACAACACCACACAGACTGTCGACTCCTCACCGGCGGTGGGTAACTTTCTGGCCGGGGGCCAGACCGGGATCGCCTTCGGTACCGGCTCGTACTATGCGGGGGCCTCGGACACCAACATGTTGTTCGGCGCCGACTCGCACTGCAACATCGTCTGGCGTAGCAACCTGGGTGGGAACACCGTGTCCAGCCCGGCTGTGGGCGACATCGAAGGTGACGGGAACGTCGAAGTCCTCGAAGGCGTGGACACCGGATCGGGTGGTCTGGTGTGGGCTCTCAACGGGGCCAACGGGACCCCGCTGCCAGGCTGGCCCAAGACCACACCGGGCCGGATCATCGGCGGTGTGGTCAGCGCCGATCTCACCGGTGGGGGTTACAACGACATCCTGGTCCCGACCACGGATGGGTTGGTGATCTTTGACGGTCGGAGCGGCCAGGTGGTGGCCACAGAGGGAACCGACAGCCTGGCTCTGCAGAACTCGCCCATGGTCAGCATCGATCCCAACGGGACAATAGGGATCACCATCGCCGGTTACAACGGACAGAACGCCGGGGAGATCGAGCACTTCGAGGTGCAGGGATCGACCGGCCGCTCGTTGGGCCAGCGCTCGTGGCCGATGTTCCACCAGAACCCGCAACTGACCGGCTGGGTGAATCAGAAGCCCCCCGGCCGTCTCAACCAACCGATGGTGGGCATGGCTGTGACCGGGGACGGAGGCGGCTACTGGAATGTGGCCTCGGACGGTGGCATCTTCACCTTCGGCGACGCCCACTTCCACGGCTCCACCGGTGGCATCCGGCTCAACCGACCGGTAGTGGGCATGGCCGCCACCTCCGACAGCAACGGCTATTGGCTGGTGGCCTCCGACGGAGGGCTGTTCGCCTTCGGCGACGCTCACTTCCACGGCTCCACCGGCAACATCCGGCTCAACCAACCGGTCGTGGGTATGGCCCCCACTCCTGACGGGAACGGGTACTGGCTGGTGGCTTCCGACGGTGGCATCTTCGCCTTCGGCGATGCCCACTTCTACGGCTCCACCGGCAACATCCGGCTCAACCAACCGGTGGTGGGCATGGCCACCACCTCCGATGGCAAGGGCTACTGGCTGGTGGCCGCCGACGGTGGCATCTTCGCCTTCGGCGACGCCCACTTCTACGGCTCCACCGGCAACATCCATCTCAACCGGCCGGTGGTGGGTATGGCCGCCACCCCCGACGGTCACGGCTACTGGTTCGTGGCCTCGGACGGCGGCATATTCGCCTTCGGCGACGCCCACTTCCACGGCTCCACCGGCAACATCCGACTCAACCAGCCGGTGGTGGGCATGGCTTCCAACCGGGGCACCGGCTACTGGCTGGTGGCGTCGGACGGAGGGCTGTTCTCCTTCGGGAACGCACCGTTCTACGGCTCGATGCCCGAGGTGTTCGCCAAGGCGGCTTCGGGTTCGGACTGAGGTCGACCCCTGTGGGCCGGCCCGACAGCAGCCGACAGGGTGATCCTTCCTGCCGTGAGGTTACGTCAGAGTCCACCGCCAGCTGGGAGGGCGGCACTACGGTGACCCACCGAGGTGGGTGAGGTGTTGAAGCGATCCAGGGCAGACGCCGTCGATGGCCGCCGTCGGGCCGGGTTCGGCCCGCGCACGGCGGTGGCGGCCCTGGCTGCCGCGGTGGTCGCCACGGTCGGGATGGTGGCTGGGGCTACGCCGGCCTCGGCCTATCCCTCGCCCACCGTGTCGTTCGAAGGTCACGGATGGGGATTCGGCCAGGGGATGGGCCAGTGGGGCGCACTGGGCTACGCCCTAGGGGGGACCGGCTACACCTCGATCCTCGACCATTTCTACGGCGGCACCAGCCTCAGCACCCTTAACTCGGGACAGGAGGCGACCGACGTGCGGGTGGCCCTGACCGAGAACGACGGCAACTCGGTCATCGTGACCTCGGGGTCGCCCTTCGCCGTGGCCGGGACATCGATCGCCGTCTCCGGTGGCCAGGCCGTCTTCATGAGCCCCAGTGGCAGCGGGTGGCAGGTGTTCGTCGGTTCGAGTTGCGGAGGCCCCTGGACGCTGCGGGCCACCCTGACCAATCCCACCGCCGTCCCGAGTTCCAACCCCGGACTCGGCAATCCCGATACGGCCACCGCTGCCCTCCAGCTGTGTCAGATCGGGGGCAACCTGACCGTGAGGGGTTCGATCGAGGCGACGTACAACTCGGAAGGCGCCCCCCGTACGGTGAACATCCTCCCGCTCGAGCAGTACGTGGCCGGCGTGGTCCCCAACGAGTCGCCGGCCGGGTGGGGAACACTCGGTGTGGCCGGCCCGCAGGGCCAACCGTGGGGATTCCAGGAACTCGAGGCTCAGGCCGTGGCGGCCCGCGCCTACGTGATGGCCAATCCCGGGTCCTACGGTGGCTACGCCGACACCTGCGACCTCAGCTGCCAGACCTACCGGGGAACACGCAATGAGAGCGCCATAAGCGACCTGGCGGTGACCGACACAGCCGGCCAGGTCATGGAGTTTCCCGGGGGTCGGGTGGCCACCACCCAGTACTCGTCCTCCACCGGCGGTTACACCGCCGCCGGTACCTTTCCGGCCGTGGTCGACACCGGCGACGCCGTCTGCGTGCCCGATGCCTGCAACCCCAATCACACGTGGACGACTTCGGTGGCGGTGTCCTCCATCGAGGCGGCCTGGCCCCAGTTGGGTGCCCTCGAGTCGATCAGCATCACCGGACGCAACGGGTTCGGCGAGTGGGGGGGCCGGGTGACGGCGATGACCCTGATCGGATCGGCGCACAGCGTGTCCCTGACCGGTGAGCAGTTCGCCGCCGCCGCCGGCCTGTTGTCCGACTGGTTCACCACCAATGCCACCCTCGGGGCTCCGGCCGTGGGGATAGCAGCCACCCCGGCCCAGAACGGCTATTGGGTGGTGGGCTCCAACGGTGGGGTCGCCGATTTCGGCTCGGCCGGCTTCGAGGGGTCGGCCGCCACCCTGGTCCTGGCCCGTCCGGTGGTGGGCATGGCCGCCACCCCCGACGGCCACGGCTACTGGCTGGTGGCTTCGGACGGCGGCGTGTTCAGCTACGGCGACGCCCACTTCTACGGATCGACCGGCAACATCACCCTCAACAAACCGGTGGTGGGCATGGCCGCCACCCCCGACGGCCACGGCTACTGGCTGGTGGCTTCGGACGGCGGCGTGTTCAGCTACGGCGACGCCCACTTCTACGGATCGACCGGCAACATCACCCTCAACAAACCGGTGGTGGGCATGGCTGCCACCCCCGACGGCCACGGCTACTGGCTGGTGGCTTCGGACGGCGGCGTGTTCAGCTACGGCGACGCCCACTTCTACGGATCGACCGGCAACATCACCCTCAACAAACCGGTGGTGGGCATGGCCGCCACCCCCGACGGCCACGGCTACTGGCTGGTGGCTTCGGACGGCGGCGTGTTCAGCTACGGCGACGCCCACTTCCACGGCTCGACCGGCGGTATCGTGCTCAACCGACCGGTGGCGGGCATGGCCTCGGCCGCCGGTGGGGACGGGTACTGGCTGGTGGCTTCGGACGGAGGAATCTTCTCGTTCGGGGACGCCCGCTTCTTCGGTTCGGCTGCGGGGTAGCTCACCGTGCGGCGCGGCACCCGCTCCTGGCGGGCCATCGTCTTCGCCCCGGTGGGCGACGGTCAGACACGAAGGCGCGGTTCGGACGCCTTCCGTCTCGGAGCCGCCGTCGTGGCCGTTCTGGTCTGCTGGCTGGCCACCCAGGCCAACTCGAACACCGAACATGTCATCGCCACCACCCTGTCCTCACCACCCGACGGCATCCGCTGGCTCATCTCCACCATCTGGTGGGTGGCCTCGGTCGGGACCATCGCCCTGGTGGCTGTCCTGGCTCTGGTATCGCGCCGGTGGTCGGCCATCCGTGACATCGGCCTGGCCGGCGCCGGATCGTGGGTGGTCTGTCTCATCCTGGCCGCCCTCCTCGGGCCCACCGGTGGGAGGCCCCCCGCTCCGTCCCTCATTGATCTGGGTCTGAACCTGACCTTTCCGGTGGCCCGGGTGGCGGCCACCGTCGGGGTGGTCATCGCCGCCCTTCCCTATCTGAGTCGGTGGTTGCAGCGGACCCTCGAAACCCTCACCGCGGTGTTGGCTGTGGCCGTGGTGGTCAACGGATCAGGATTGCCGGTGCCGGTGCTGGCCAGTGTGGCCCTGGGTTGGGGGGTGACAGCTCTGGTCCATCTCATCGTGGGATCCCCCCTCGGTTTGCCCTCGACCGACGAGATGTCCCTGCTGCTCGGCGACCTCGATATCACCGCCCGGGCGGTGGAACCAATGCCCAACCAGGAATGGGGAATGGGACGGTTCGCCGGCGAGGTCGACGGCGGCCAGGTGGACGTCTCCTATTACGGGCGCGATGCCGCCGACGCCCAGTTCCTGGCCAAGGCCACCCGGTTCCTCTTCTATCGGGACTCCGGTCCGACCCTTACTTTCACCCGACGCCAACAGGTCGAGCACGAGGCCTATCTGACCCTGATGGCGGGGCGGGCCGGTGCCCGGGTGGCGACGGTACTGGCCGCCGGTCCGGCCGGACCGGCCCACGACGCGTTGTTGGTGACCCGCCCGCCCGCCGGGGAGCCTCTGGCCGATTTCGCACCTTACGTCCTCCCGGTGCCTTCACCGGTGGACGACAACGGGAAGGACGGCAGCGGGAAGGACGACAACGGGAAGAACCAGGAGAGCGACGACGCCGATCCGACGCCGTCGGTGGATCCCGCCCCTGGCACCGATCCGACGCCGATCGTTGAAGGTCCGCCGCGGCCGTTGATCCCGGCGGCCGCCGTCGACGACATCTTCCGTCAACTGGGCGCCCTGCGGGCGGAGAGGATCGCCCACGGGGCCCTGTCGGTGCAGACCATCGTGGTCGACGACCACGGACGGACTGGGTTCGTCGATTTCCGGGCGGCCACCACGGTGGCCACGGACGACCAGCTCAATCGGGACACGGCCGCCGTTCTGGCCGCCGTCTCCGAGGTGGCCGGGCCGGAGGAAACGGTGGCCGCCGCCATGCGGGCGCTGCCCACCGAGGCGGTGGTCGGGGCCCTGCCTTTCCTGCAGCGGGCCGCCCTCGACGCGGTGGCCTCCCGGTCTTTGCGGGGGAAGAAGGCGGCGCTGGTGGCGCTGCGCGAACAGGGCGCCGCCGCCGCCGGCGTCGAGGTGCCCAAGCTCCTCGAACCCCGCCGGATCAGCTGGGTCACCCTTCTCCTGGTCATCGGCACCCTGATCGGAGGGTGGGCCCTGATCGGCGTGCTCATCAATGTGGGCAAGTCGTGGAGCACGATCACCGGAGCGGCGTGGGGCTGGGTGGTGGTCGTGTTCGTCCTGGCTCAGGCCGCCTATCCGGCCATCGCCATCACCACGGTGGGTTCGGTGACCGATCCCCTTCCCTACGGTCGCACACTGGCCCTCGAGCTGTCGGACACCTTCGTGGCTCTGGCCGGCGGATCGATGGCCGTTCTGGCCACCCGGGTCCGGTTCTTCCAGCAGGAGGGGTACAGCCCCACGGTGGCGGTCAGCTCGGGAGTGTTGGTGTCGACGGCCAGCTGGATCGTGAAGGGGGCGCTCTTCCTGATTGCTCTCCCGCTGGCCCTCGGCAACCTTCACTTCAGCGACTCGGAGGAGAGCAGCAGCAGCGGGGACTCACACCTCGTCTTCCTCATCGTCATCGTGGTCATCGTGGTCGGCGTGGTGCTCGGCCTGGTCTTCGCCGTACCCCGCTGGCGGCGGTTGGCGGCGGCCAAGTTGCGACCCAAGGCGTCCGAGGTGTGGGACCACCTCAAGATCCTGGCCACCCATCCGCGCAACCTGGTGGAGATCTTCGGCGGCAATGTCGCCGCCCAGCTGTTCGTGGCCATGGCCCTCGGCGCCTCCCTCCATGCCTTCGGGCAGCATCTGGGACTGGCCACTCTCCTGGTCGTCCTCACCCTGGGCTCGATGCTGGGGGGGATCTCGCCGGTACCGGGGGGTATGGGCGTGGTCGAAGCCGGCATGATCATCGGCCTGACGGCGGCGGGCATACCCGAGCAGGACGCGGTGGCCGCCGTCTTCGTGCAACGGCTCTTCACGGCCTACCTGCCACCCATCTGGGGCTGGTTCGTACTGGTGTGGATGCGCAAGAAGGAGTATCTGTAACCGGCCCGCGGACGGCTCCCGCACCCCTGCGCTCCCCGTCGTTACCGGCCGCTCATACCGGCCGTTGTCCCGGGCCCGTGGCCGACAGGCCGGGAAACGAGCGCAGCCGTCCCACCGGTCCGAGCTTCCCGACATTGACTCCCACGTCGGCGGCGGTCAGCATCCGCAGGTCACCGCGACTGTTGCCGTAGGCCCACAGTCTGGTCGGCGTGGTCTCCCGGCCGTCGATCCACTGCCGCAGCCGGCGTAGTTTCTCCTCTCCGCGACAGTTGCGTCCCTCATAGCGTCCGGTCAGCGTCCCCTGGTCATCGACGGCCAGCCGGGTGGCGATCGTCCCGTCGGCGCCCAGCTCCGTCGCCGCGTGGCGGAGGTAGATCTCGGGAGAGGCCGACACGATGACCACGGCATCGCCCCGTTCCCGGTGCCAGTCGAGTCGCTCCCGGGTGTCGACCCGACCGTGCCGGGCCAGGTGCCGGTGGGCGAAGGCCAGAGCCACCTCCTCGGCCCGCCGGACGGATACCCCGGCCAGGACCCTCTCGAACAGCAGTTCTTTGCTCCGGTCGGCGGCCGGGCCGCTGGTCACCGCGGCGTAACCGAAGAGGGGGGCAAGACCCGCTGAGGCGGTCAACACAGACCGGCGGCCGGCTACGGCGCACAGGAAATCGAACACGCTGCCTCCTTCAATCAGCGTGCCGTCGAAGTCGAAAGCGGCGACGTCAGGCATGGGTCGACCGGCGGCCGTCAAGGCCGGGGAGGCTCGAGGGGAGACCCCTGGCGGCCCCCACCGGAGGCGAAGACGGCGGCGCCGGAGACGGCGTCGGGCGAGGCCAGGCTGTCCAACCCCCATCGGACCTCGGCCCGCAGGGCCGCCTCCAGCGGGAGCCCGGTCTGGTTCACCGCCGACAGCCGGTCGTTGCGCATGCAGACCTGGGGCAAGGCGGCCAGCTCCCGGGCCCAGGCCACCGCCGTCGGGAGGGTGGTCCCCGGGGGCACCACCCGGTTGACCAGACCCATGGCCAGTGCCTCATCGGCCTGGACGGGGCGTCCGGTTAAAATGAGGTCGAGGGCGCGTCCCTGGCCGACCAGTCGGGGCAGCCGCACGGTGCCACCGTCGATGAGGGGCACCCCGAAACGACGGCAGAACACCCCGAAGACAGCATCCTCGGCGGCGACCCGCAAATCGCACCAGACGGCCAGCTCGAGGCCACCGGCCACCGCGTATCCCTCGACGGCGGCGATCACCGGCTTGGACAACTGCAGACGGGTGGGACCCATGGGTCCGGGGCCGTCCTCGGTCACCCGGTAGCGGGCCCCCCCGGCCAGGGCCTGGAGGTCGGCGCCGGCACAGAAGGTGCCCCCCCGACCGGTCAGGACGGCGACGGCCGATCCGTCGTCGGCGTCGAAAGCGGTGAAGGCGTCCAGCAGGGCTCGGGCTGTCTCGGGATCGACGGCGTTCCGCCTGTGGGGACGGTCGATGGCCACCACCGTGACCGGACCCTCCCGGATGATGTCCAGGGTCGTCATGACCACAGCATGGTGGAGACCAGAGCCAAGAGCCAGGCTTCAGCCACCGGGCCCGACCGGCGGCCACCGGACCGCCCTGAAACTCGACTAACTCGGTCGACTATTGCCTCGATCGCGACTAGCCTGACCGGCGAAGCGATCGTGGTTGACGCCTCGGTCGACAAACCCATCGACCATCGGACATTCAAAGGAGCAATTCATGGCCATTCGACTGGGCGACGTAGCCCCCGACTTCACTGCCGAAACCACGGAAGGGACCATCAACTTCCATGAGTACCTGGGGGACAGCTGGGGGGTGCTCTTCTCCCATCCCAAGGATTTCACGCCGGTATGCACCACCGAGCTCGGAGCCTTCTCCAAGGCCAAGGCCGAATTCGACAAGCGGGACACCAAGCTGATCGGCCTGTCGGTCGACGATGTGACCTCCCACGGCAAGTGGGCCGGCGACATCGAGGAGACCCAGGGCCAGGCGCTCAACTTCCCCCTCATCGGCGACGAGGACCGCAAGGTGGCCGACCTCTACGACATGATCCACCCCAACGCCAATGACACCCTGACCGTGCGTTCGGTGTTCATCATCGGCCCCGACAAGAAGATCAAGCTCACCTTGACCTATCCCGCCTCCACCGGTCGCAATGTGAGCGAGATCCTCCGGGTGCTGGACTCATTGCAGCTGACCAGCGATTACAAGGTGGCCACCCCGGTCAACTGGAAGGACGGCGAAGACGTGATCATCGTCCCGGCCGTCTCCGACGAGGAGGCCAAGGAGCGCTTCCCGAAGGGCTTCAAAGCCATCAAGCCCTACCTGCGGGTCACCCCTCAGCCCAACCGGTAGCAGCCCGCGGGTCAGGCCACCCGCCCTTTTTGTCGCCGATCGGTCGGACCTGCCCTGGGGACGGGTCCGACCGATCGGCGCGTACGGACTGCTCCCGTCCTGTGCCGGACCCCTCGCCACCGGCGATCCTGCTACCATGGGCGGGCCGTCGTGTTCCGTCCGTCGGCCGATACGAGAATCTCAAGGGCGACTCCTTCCATGCCAGATAAGCAGTCCACCATTGCCGAATACCGTCTCCACGAGACGGACACCGGTTCGCCCGAGGTGCAGATCGCCCTACTCAGTGAGCGCATCACGCACCTCACCGAGCACCTGAAGGTGCACAAAGGCGATCACCACACCCGGCGCGGCCTGCTCAAGCTGATCGGTCGGCGCCGACGGCTGCTCGACTACGTCCGGAGCAATGACGTCGAGCGGTACCGCGAAATCATCGGTCGGCTCGGGCTCCGCCGTTAGACGGTCACAGATCTTCCGCCCGGCTCCGGCCGGGCGGTTGCCCATTCCGGGCCCCACCCATGGCGGGGACCGGAGGGGCAGGCGGGTCGGCTGGTGCCGGCCCGCAGCAAGACCGGGCGCCACTCCGGTGGGTCCGGGTTCAGAGAAGACAGATTGGGCCTCCGCCGAGGTCAGTCACCAGTTGCCGATCACTCACACGGTGGATGAGGAGTGGTCGACAACTGGGAACTGGCTCAGGGGGTCCCCGAGCAACCAAGGAGCGTCATGTCAGACGCCATCACCGTGTCGGCGCCCATCAGTGGCACCGACCGCACCCTCACATTCGAAACCGGCAAGTTGGCCCAGTTGGCCGATGGAGCCGTCGTCGGGCGGATCGGCGACACCGTCCTTCTGGCCACGGCCACCGCGGCCCGCTCCGTCAAGCCGGGAGCCGACTTCTTCCCGTTGACGGTCGACATCGAAGAGCGCGCCTACGCCGCGGGCAAGATCCCCGGATCGTTCTTCCGGCGGGAGGGCAAGTCTTCGGACCAGGCCATCCTGACCTGTCGCCTGATCGACCGACCGCTGCGGCCGTCCTTCCCCAAGGGGTTCCGCAACGAGGTCCACGTGGTCGGGACCATCTTCGGCGCCGATCAGGTCAACCCCCACGACGTCCTGGCCATCAATGCCGCCTCGGCCGCCCTCATGATCTCCGGCATCCCCTTCGAGGGACCCATCGGGGCCGTCAGGGTGGCCTACTCGACCGACGGGCAGTGGATCCCGCACCCCACCTTCGAGGAGGGCGACGAGTCGACCTTCGAGCTGGTGGTGGCCGGCCGGGCCCTCACCGACAGCGACGACGCCGAAATCGCCATCATGATGGTGGAGGCGGGAGGGTCGGAACGCTCGTTCCAGTACTACGACGAGGGTGCCCCTCAGGTCACCGAGGAGGTTCTGGCCGACGGACTCGAGGCGGCCAAGACCTGGATCCGCGAGTCGATCGTTCTCCAGCGCCAGATGGTCGAGGCCTACGTGGCCGCCCGGGGGGCCATCCAACCCATCGAATACTCGACGTTCAGTGACTACGGCGACGACGTATGGGAGCGGGTCGAGGCCGTCGGCACCGGCCTGGTGGCCGCGGCCAACACCATCGTGGCCAAGGCCGAGCGCAACGCCGCCCTGGACGAGGCCGGAACCGCCATCCGCACCGAGTTGGCCGAGGAGTTTCCCGAGCGCGACGTCGAGGTCAAAGCGGCCGTGCGCAGCCTGACCAAAAAGCTGGTGCGCAAGCGCATCGTCGAGGAGGGCATCCGTATCGACGGCCGGACCACGGCCCAGATCCGGCCCCTGTCGGCCGAGGTGGACCTGTTCCCCACCGCCCACGGTTCGGCCCTGTTCCAGAGGGGCGAGACCCAGGTCCTCAACGTGACCACCCTGGGCATGCCCCGGATGAACCAGTTGCTCGACACCATCACCCCCGACGACCACAAGCGGTACATGCACCACTACAACTTCCCGCCGTTCTCCACCGGCGAGACCGGCTTCATGCGCGGTCCCAAGCGTCGGGAGATCGGACACGGGCTGCTGGCTGAGCGGGCCCTGCTCCCGGTCGTCCCCTACGAGGAGGACTTCCCCTACACGCTCCGCCTGGTGTCGGACGTGCTGGCCTCCAACGGCTCGACGTCGATGGCATCGGTATGCGGGTCCACCCTGTCACTGATGGCGGCCGGTGTGCCCATCAAGGCCCCCGTGGCCGGCATCGCCATGGGTCTCGTCTACGACGGCGGCACCTACGTGACCCTCACCGACATCCTGGGTGCCGAAGACGCCTTCGGTGACATGGACTTCAAGGTGGCCGGGACCAAGGACGTGGTCACCGCCCTGCAGCTGGACACCAAGATCGACGGGCTGCCCCTCGACGTTCTGACCAAGGCCCTGCTTCAGGCCAAGGAGGCCCGCCTGACCATCCTCGAAGTGATGGCCGGTGCCATTACCGAGCCCCGGACCGAGGTGGCGGCGTCGGCCCCGAAGATCGTCTCCTTCGAGATCCCCATGGACAAGATCGGCGAGGTCATCGGACCCAAGGGCAAGGTCATCAACACCCTGCAGCAGGAGACCGGAGCCGACATCGCTGTCGACGACGACGGCATGGTGGGCACGGTGACCATCGGGGCCAAGGACGGCACGGCGGTGGCCGAGGCCAGACGCCGCATCGAGACCATCCTCGATCCGCCCCTGGCCGAGGTGGGTGCCACTTACCCGGGCAAAGTGGTCAACATCACCAAGTTCGGTGCTTTCGTCAACATTCTTCCCGGTCGTGACGGCCTGTTGCACATCTCGAAGATCGGCCAGGGCAAGCGGGTCGAACGGGTCGAGGACGTGCTCGAGCTGGGCCAGCCGATCGAGGTGCGGGTGGACGACATCGATCCCCAGGGGAAGGTGTCCCTGTCCATGGCCGGTGAGGCACCGGCTCCCACCTCCGGATCGAGCGAGCGCAACGGGCGTTCCGAGGGCGGACGTGGTCGTTCGGACCGTGGGGACCATGCCGATCCCGACGGTCGCTCCGACGGTGGCCGCCGGCCGGCCCGGTCCTCGAGCCCGCCCAGCGGGGCCGCCTCCTTCGAGGATGCCTTCGAGGTCGAGCTGGTCGAGGAGTTCGGTGATCTCGGTCCGCGGACGGTCGAATCGTCCGAGCGCCCCAGCGGGGGGAGTGGGGGCGGGGGCGGCCGGGGCGGTCGCCGCCGCCGTTGACCTCCAGGCTCGACCCGACGGTCGTACCTTTGGTGTCGACATGAACTGTTCGGGCCGGTGGTCGTGATCCGGACCGAAGTTCTTCCGTCGGGACTGTCCTTGGTCAGCGAGCGGATGGACGACGTCCGTTCGGTGTGCATCGGCTTCTGGGTCGGCACCGGGTCGCGCGATGAAGGGGAAGGCGAGGCCGGGGCCTCGCACTTTCTCGAACATCTCCTGTTCAAAGGGACCGAGACCCGGTCGTCCTCGGACATCGCTGAAGCGGTGGACGAGGTGGGCGGTGACTTCAACGCCTTCACCACCAAGGAGTACACCTCCTTTTATATCCGTCTGTTGGCCGAGCACACCGCGCTCGGTCTCGACATCCTGTCCGACATCATGTGGCGGCCGGCCCTCCGCCCCGCCGACCTGGACGCTGAGCGGTTGGTCATCCTCGACGAGATCCTGATGCACGCCGACGAGCCCGCCGACCAGGCGGCCGAGGAGAGTTCGGCCGCTCTCTTCCCCGATCATCCGCTCGGGCGGGAGGTTCTGGGCAGTCAGGCGTCGGTATCGGTGATGACGGCCTCCCGGATCCGGGAGTTCTTCGAACACCACTACCGCCCGGCCAACATGGTGGTGGCGGTGGCGGGCGACGTGGATCACCACGCCGTGGCCGCTGGTCTGGAGGATCGCTATGCCGGCGGCGTCGGTGGCCAGTCCCCCCCGAGGGAGGCTCCCGGCGACAAGGTGGAGCCGCTCCGGGTGATCCGCCGAGGGACCGAGCAGGCCCATCTGGTTCTGGCCGCCCGTTCGGTGTCGAGATCGGACCCCCGTCGCTATGCGCTGGCCGTGCTCAATCATGTACTGGGCGGGGGGCTGTCGAGCCGTCTGTTCCAGGAGATCCGTGAGCGTCGCGGTCTGGCCTACTCGGTGTGGTCGGAGAGGGCGGCCTACGGTGACGTCGGATCGGTGAGCGTGGGAGTGGGTACGGCTCCCGAGCACGTGGCCGAGGTGCTGGACATCATCACGGCCGAGCTGGCCCGACTGGGGCCCGAAGGGATCACCGAACGCGAGTTGGTCATCGCCAAGGGGAACCTGCGGGCCGAAACCCTGCTGGCCTGTGAAGACTCGGGCGCCCGCATGAGCCGTATCGGCGCCGGTCTCCTCCTTCACGGGGAAGTGCTCACCGTGGACGAGGTGATGGCCCGGGTGGAAGCGCTGACCCTGGACGAGGTGGCGACGGTAGCCGCCGAGGTGGTCGATGCCCCCCGTACGCTGGCGGCGGTGGGACCGTTCGAGGAGTCGGACTTCGACCCTGTCCTGCTGCAGCTCGGGTGAGTTCCCCTCCGTAAGGGGAAGAACGCCTTCACCAGGGGACGTCGGCACCGACGATTAGGGTGACGGCCATGCGAGTCGGCGTGGTCGGAGCCGGGGGACGGATGGGCCAGGAGGTGTGCCGCGCGGTGGCCACCCACACCGACCTCGAATTGGTGGCGGCCGTCGATCCTGCCTATGCCGGCCGCGATCTGGCCACCGTGGTGGGCGAGGGCGAAGGCGTCACCGTGGCCGCCGGGCTGGAGGGGCTGGCTGCGGCGGACGCCCAGGTGGTGGTGGACTTCACCCGCATCGAGGTCGCACGTCAGACCCTGGCTTACTGCGCCCAGGCCGGCATCCATGCCGTAGTCGGTACCAGCGGGTTCTCCGAAGAGGATCTGGTCGCCCTGGCCCATCGGTTCGCCGGGGGGGACGACGGGGGACCCAACTGCATCCTGGCCGCCAATTTCGCCATCGGAGCCGTGTTGATGATGCGCTTCGCCGAGCTGGCCGCACCCTGGTTCGAGGGCGCCGAAATCGTGGAGCTCCATCACGAGAACAAGTTGGACGCCCCGTCGGGAACGGCGTTGACCACGGCCCGCCGGATGGCCGGGGCCCGGACATCGGCAGGATCGGGACCGTTCCCCCCGGACCGGACTGTCACCACGATGGTGGAGGGAGCCCGGGGGGCCGAGGTTCCGGGCGGACTCCACATCCACTCGCTCCGTCTGCCCGGTCTGGTCGCCCACCAAGAGGTCATCCTGGGCGCGGCGGGCCAGACCCTGACCATCCGCCATGATTCGACGGACCGGGCTTCTTTCATGGACGGGGTGGTCCTCGCCGTCCGGTCGGTGGCTGACCGACCGGGACTGACCATCGGTCTCGAACCGCTGCTGGGTTTCTGAGGCCCACGGACCCGTGGACACCACCCGGGACCGGATCCTGGAGGCCACCTACAACTGCGTGGCCCGGCGGGGGCTGGCCAAGACCACCATCGAGGATGCCGCCCGTGCCGCCAAGGTGTCGCGGGCCACGGTGTACCGCACCTTTCCGGGGGGTCGGGACGAGCTGGTCAACGCCGTCGTCGGGTGGGCCACTCTTGTCTTTTTCACCCGCCTCTATGAGCAGGTCCATGACGCCGTCGGCCTCGAGCAGGTGATGGAGCGCGGGATCATGTTCGCCCACCGGTCCATCGTCGAACACGAGGTGCTCCAGCGGGTCATGCAGACCGAGCCGGACAAATTGCTGCCCGCACTCACCGTCGAGAGCAACCGTATCCGTCAGGGGATCGCCGAGTTCCTGGTCCCCTATCTCGAACAACGCGGTGTGGCCGCCGGCGTGGATCTCAACCAGGCCGCCGATTTCCTGGCCCGGATGGTGCTTTCCTACATGGCCTCACCGGGCCGTTGGGACCTCGACGACCCGGCCCAGGTGGCCCAACTGGTTCGGGCCGAACTCCTCCCCGGGGTGGTGACCCGACCGGGCGACCGGGGGGCCAAGCATTGACAATGAGACAAAATGCGATCTAATGTTCCAAACGTGGATGATCGCGGCAGAGCGCTGCAGGTGGTGCCGGAGGCGGGCCCCACTGTGGCGTCAGCTGGACCATTGGACGACCACACCTCTCCGCGACGGGTGCGGATCGTCGACGCCACGCTGGCCTGCCTGGCCCGGTACGGGACGGCCAAGACCACGGTGGACGACATCGCCCGTCAGGCCGGGGTATCGCGGGCCACCGTGTACCGGATCTTCCGGGGCGGTCGTGAGGAGATTCTGGCTGCCGTGGTCGACACCGAGATGGCCCGCCTCTTTTCGGCCCTGGGCGTGCGTCTGGGCGAGGCCACCGATCTGGCCGATGCCCTGGTCGGCGGAATCGTCGAGGCCAGCAGCCGGATCCGCGGCCATGCCGCGCTCGGCCTATCTGGTGGAGCACGAACCGGAGACGGTGCTCGGCCATCTGGCCTTCGACGAGTCGGACCGACTCTTGTCGACGGCATCCCGGTTCACGGCGCCGTTCCTGGCCCGTTGGATGAGTCCGACCGAAGCAGAAAGGGTGGCGGAGTGGGCCACCCGCATCGTTCTGTCCTACATCATCAGTCCATCGGCCACCATCGATCTGACCGACCCCGGTGACGCCGCCCGGCTGGTCAACACCTTCGTCCTGCCCGGCATCAGCGCTCTGCAGACCGCCGCCGAGGCGTCGACCATCGACATCACCCCGTTCGCCTTCCGACCGACCACGCCATCAGACGACTCCCTCCAAGGAGGCATGCCATGACCACCGAAATGAGCAGCACCGAGGACATCATCGGCCGGGCCGAAATAGACGACTTCGAGGCCATCCTCTCGGTGGTCGGCACCGAGGAGCCCAACGGTCGTCACGTGGTGCACTCGGACTACGACTCCATCTTCACCTGGGATTACGAGAAGGGGGCCCGCCCCAAGCTCAACAAGCTCTACGAGAAGGCCAAGAAGGCCCAGTGGAACGGCGAGACGGACCTGCCCTGGGAGATCGAGGTCGACCAGGAGAGACTGGTTCTGGAGCAGGCCGAGGCCACCGGCGGGTTCGGTGCCGGTTTCGATCTCACCGGCACCCCGGTCGAGAAGTGGAGCGACAAGGAGTGGCTGGCCTTCGGGGTGGAGAGCCAGAACTGGACACTCTCCCAATTCCTCCACGGCGAGCAGGGCGCCCTCATCTGCACGGCCAAGATCGTGGAGTCGGTTCCGTGGATCGATGCCAAGTACTACGCCTCCACCCAGGTCATGGATGAGGCCCGCCACGTGGAGGTCTTCGCCAAGTACCTGGACGAGAAGCTGTCGGGGCACTATCCCCTCAACGCCCATCTGGGCATGCTGCTCGACGACATCATCGGTGACTCGCGGTGGGACATGACCTACCTGGGCATGCAGATCATGGTGGAGGGGCTGGCCCTGGCCGCATTCGGATTCATGCATCAGATGACCGGGGACCCGCTGCTCAAGCAGCTCCTGCGCTACG
This sequence comes from uncultured Acidimicrobiales bacterium, assembly GCA_963824645.1. Taxonomy (GTDB): domain Bacteria; phylum Actinomycetota; class Acidimicrobiia; order Acidimicrobiales; family RAAP-2; genus Bog-756. Next base: position 124,295 of record CAWGQC010000001.1, on the reverse strand, counting down.
TCATGGCCGACGAGGCCCGCCACGTGGCCTTCGGTGTCCTCAGTCTCGAGGAGTACTACGGCCAGCTCAACGCGGCCGAGCTCCGCGAGCGGCAGGAATTCGCCTTCGAGGCCGCCGTACGGATGCGCGACCGATTCCTCCAGCAGGAAGTGTGGGCCAGGATGGGTATCGATCCCAAAGCCATCGTTCCCGTGGTGCAGCAGGCCCCGGAGCGCAGCCAGTTCCAGGCCCTTCTCTTCTCCAAGATCGTCCCCAACTGCCGAAAGCTCGGTCTTCTCGATGCGGCCGACGGCTGGCTCCGGACCAAGTTCACCGAGCTCGGGGTTATTCAGTTCGAGTCGTGGGTGGACACGGCCGAGGAGGCCGACGCCATGGCTGCGGCCCCTCCCATGGAGCGGCTCGCTTCCTGAGGCCCGGGTGGCCCGGGAGCCCGGGCCAGCGGTAGACAGGCAGTGCCTTCGGCTCGCCCGTGGGCGACTGGTAGCCTGCGAAACCGTGACAGAGCATGCGGGCCCCGTGCCCGCCCCGGAGGCCTGATCAGTGACGCCGCGCTTCGGTTCGGTGGTCACCGCCATGGTGACCCCCTTCGGCGGTGACGGGGCGCTGGACCTGGATGCCGCCGCCGTCGTGGCCCGCCATCTGGTCGATTCAGGCAGCGAGGCCCTGGTTCTGGCCGGATCCACCGGCGAGGGATCGGTGCTCAGCGACGAAGAACGCCTCGATCTTTTTCGGGCGGTGGTGGGTGCCGTCGATGTGCCGGTCATCGCCTCCACCGGATCCAATGACACCGCCCACTCGGTGGCTCTGACCAAGGCGGCCAAGGGTTGCGGCGTGCACGCTGTGCTGGCGGTGACGCCGTACTACAACCGGCCCTCACTGGCGGGCCTCTCGGCCCACTTCCGGGCCGTGGCCGGCGCCACCGATCTTCCCGTCATCCTGTACGACATCCCGGTCCGGGCCGGTCGACGGATCGGGCCCGCGCTCACCCTGGAGCTGGCCCGCGACGTACCCACCATCGTCGGCGTCAAAGACGCCACCGGCGACGTGGCCACGGCCGCTGTAGTGGTGGCCGAAAGCCCGCCCGGGTTCGACGTCTATTGCGGTGACGACTCGCTCACACTGCCGTTCATGGCGGTGGGCAGTGCCGGCATCATCAGCGTCGCCGCCCACTGGGCCGGTCGGCTCTTCGCCGACATGGTCGAGTGCCACCGGGAGGGGCGTGTCCAGCGGGCTACCACCATCAATCAGCACCTCACCGACTCCTTCCGGTTCGAGTCGACGGACGAGTACCCCAATCCCGTTCCGGTCAAGGCCGCCTGTCGGGCCCTCGGACTTCCCGTGGGCCAGTGCCGGCTGCCCAACGCCTCTGCGCCCGACTCCCTCGACGACCAGGCCCGGGCGCTCCTGGCCACACTGGACCGGCTCGAGCCGGCGCATCAGTCTGTTGCCTGACGCCGGCCGCCGCGACCGGGCGCAGGGACGCCCCGGCGCCGGAAAGGCCACCTCCGGAGGCCAGGGGTCGACCCGGAGCAAGCCGGCTTCCGGGGGCAAGGCAGCATCGAGCAGCAAGGCGGCGTCAGGCGGTAAAGCGGCGTCGGGCGGCAAGACAGGGTCCGGCAGTAAGACGGCGTCGGGAGGCAAGGCAGGTGGCGGCGGTAAGAAAGCCTCCGGTCAGAGAGCGGGCCCTGGATCCGCCGACAGCCCCACGGCGGCGCCGAGCGTCAGGACGGCCCCGGTGGCGAGGAAGAAGATGGGCCAGGACGAGGTGCGCCTGGTCTTCCTCGGCGGTTTGGGGGAGATCGGCCGGAACTGCGCCTGCATCGAGGTAGCCGGTCGGATCCTCGTCCTCGACGTCGGGATCATGTTCCCCGATCCCGATATGCCCGGTGTCGACCTGGTGCTTCCCGACTTCACCTATCTGCGGGAGAACGCCGACCGGGTGGACGGGATCATCCTGACCCATGGCCACGAAGACCACACGGGGGGTTTGGCCTATCTCCTGCGTGACTTTCCGGCGCCGATCTACGGCTCCGAGTTGACGCTGGCCCTGGCCCGCAACCGGATCGATGAGGCCGGCATGACCGACCGGGCCCAGTTCATCACCGTTCGTGACGGCGAGCGTCGGCGGATCGGCCCCTGCGATGTCGAGTTCATCCCGGTCACCCATTCCGTTCCCCACGCTTTCGCCATCGCCTTCACCACGCCCCAGGGCATCATCCTGCATTCGGGCGACTTCAAGATCGACCTCCACCCGGTGGATGGCCGCCGTACCGACCTGGCCCGCATGGGGGCTTTGGCGTCGGACCCCGGCATCCGTTTGCTTCTGGCCGACTCGACCAATGCCGAGGAGCCCGGCTTCACCGCCTCGGAGTCCACGGTGGGGGCCACTCTGCGCAGCGTGTTTCTGGCCCGCCCCGACCGGCGTTTCGTGGTGACCTGTTTCGCCAGCCACATCCATCGTGTCCAGCAGGTGTGCGACGCCGCCATCGCCGGTGGCCGGTCGGTCGCCACCTTGGGTCGGTCCATGGAGAAGAACGTGGCCCTGGCCCGGCGGCTCGGGCTGCTCAACATTCCCGACCGGGCTCTGGTCGATGTGGGCGACATCGATGAGCTCGACCCCGGACAGGTGTGTGTGATCTCGACCGGCTCCCAGGGCGAGCCGATGTCGGCTCTGTCCCGTCTGGCCGCCGGCGACAACCGGTTCTTCAGCCTGCGCCCCAACGACGTGGTGGTCATCAGCGCCCACCCCATCCCCGGCAACGAATGGTCGGTAGGGCGGGTCATCGACAGTCTCACCCGTCTGGGGGTGGAGGTGGTGCACTCGGGAGTGGACAACGTCCATGTCAGTGGTCACGCCCGCCAGGGCGAACTGGCCACTTTGATGTCGGTGACCCGGCCCGAGTTCTTCATCCCCGTGCACGGCGAGTACCGGCACATGTCCAATCACGTTCGTCTGGCCGCCTCCATGGGTATCGCCGGCAACCGGGTCCTCCTGTGTGAGGACGGCGACGCCGTTCGATTGAATGGGGCGGGAATCCAGCGCGACGGATCGGTGCCCGGTGGCTATCTGTTCGTGGACGGAAGCTCGGTCGGTGACATCGGCCACGGCGTTCTCCGTGACCGGATGGTCCTGGCCGAAGAAGGAGTGGTCATGGCCGTGGCCACCGTGGACCTGCGCCGGTCCGAAGTGGTGGGTACCCCCCAGATCGTCACGCGGGGCTGGGCCTACGACCAGGACACCAAGGCGCTGCTCGACGAAGCCGGTGCCCAGGTGACCAAAGCCCTGGAACAGGCCCTCACCGCCGGGAGCATCGATCACGAGCACCTGAATCGGGTCGCCCGCAAGGCTCTCGGTCGTCTGGTGGGGGATCGGACCCGCCAGCGTCCGATGATCGTTCCGGTCATCGTCACCGTCTGAGCAGCTGAGGGCCGGTGTCCCCGAATTGGGGGCTGTGCGGGACTACCCTGTTGCCCACTGTGACGACCGCCACCAAGCGGGCGGGTCGATCCGGGACATCACGGTCGAAGGGAGGGACCGCGTCCTCGGCTACCCGTTCGCGCCCGTCGAACTCGAAGAAGTCCGCATCGGCGGCCTCGCCTCGGCGGGCCGGGTCCCGGTCCCCCCGCGGCGGACCTCAACGGTCCGGGATGTTGGTCTCGATGGGCTCGATCGTTTCCGGACACGCGGCCGACCTGTGGGGGGTGCTGCTGGTCACCCTGGGCATCCTGACCGCTTTGGCCTTCTATGCCGATGCCCTCAACCCGGCCGGCCACTACGCCCGGTTGGGGCTCGGTGACCTGCTCGGGTGGGGGCGGTTTTTGGTCCCGCCCATCGCCCTGGCCGTGGGTATCCTCCTCGTGGTCGGCCGCCGCGACGAGGAAGGTGAGCGCACCAGTCGTGAACCGGCTCGGGCCCTCATCGGCGCCACGCTGACGCTGTTGGCGGTGGCCGGGTTGGCTTCGTTGGCCGGCGGTTCGCCGCCCCTCTCCAGCGCCACGGCGCAGCTGTCGGCGGCCGGCGGCTGGATCGGAGCCCTCATCGGCAATCCCTTGGGCTCGGCCCTCGGCGGGGTGGGCGCCACCACCGTCCTGGTGGCGGTGGTGGTGGTGGCCATGATCCTGTTGACCGGCGTCTCGGTCAGCACGGCGGCAGGCGGTGCCCTCAGGGCCGTGCGGTGGGGGGTGAAGGTGGCGTCCGGGGGGGCGGCCCGTCCGGGTGAAGGGGATCCCGACGTCGAGGAGCATCCCACCGATCCCTTCGGTCGGACCCTGCCCACCACCGCTCCGGAACCGGTCGTGGATACGTCGGACAGTGATGTGGCCGAGCCGGAAGAGGATGAGCTTCCGGCTGCCGAGGTGGACCATTCCCCGGTCGATCCGATCGAAGCGTCGCCGCCCGCCCGCCTCCCGGCGGGCACGCCCCTCGAGATGAAGCTCGGTCCGTCGGTGGGGGAGTGGCGACTGCCGCCGCCCAACCTGCTCAAGCACGGCACCCCCCACACCGTCGATGAGCGCGAGGTGGACGCCGGGGGCGCGGCCCTGGTGGCGGCCCTGGCCGCTCACGGTGTGGACACCCGGTTGCTGGGCCGGACGGTGGGGCCGAGCGTCACCCGCTACGAGCTGGAGCTCGGGGCCGGGGTCAAAGTGGCCCGGGTCACGTCCCTGTCCAAAGACATCGCTTACGCCATGGCCTCACCTGACGTGCGCATTCTGGCCCCCATCCCGGGGAAGTCGGCCATCGGGGTGGAGGTGCCCAACCGCCGTCGCGAACTGGTGGCCCTGGGCGACGTGCTCTCCTCGCCCGAAGCGGCCAAGGCCCTGCATCCCCTCGAAGTGGCGCTCGGACGTGACATCGCCGGCCGGGCCGTCATGGCCAATCTGGCCGAGATGCCCCACGTGCTGGTGTCCGGAGCGACCGGATCGGGCAAGTCCTCGTGCATCAACTCACTGCTGACCTCCATCCTGACCCGGGCCACGCCGGATCAGGTGCGGCTCATCCTGGTCGATCCCAAACGTGTGGAGCTCGGGCAGTACAACGATCTTCCTCATCTGCTCACTCAGGTGGTGGTCGATCCGAAAAAGGCGGCCAATGCCCTGAGTTGGGCGGTGACCGAGATGGAGCGCCGCTACGACCTCCTGGCCGAGGTCGGCATGCGAGACATCACCGGCTACAACGGAGCCTTCGACGAAGGGGAACTGGCCGACTACGAGGAGGCCTACCGGCTGCGGATGCGGGGAACGGGAGTGGACGACGACGGTCCCGGACCCGCCGATCAGGACGAGCCGGCCCACTACCCGCGGTTGCCCTTCATCCTCATCGTGGTGGACGAGCTCAACGACCTGATGATGGTGGCCGCCCGCGACGTCGAGGAGTCGGTGTGCCGTATCGCGCAGATGGCCCGGGCTGTCGGGATTCATCTGGTGTTGGCCACTCAGCGTCCGTCCGTTGACGTGATCACCGGAGTGATCAAGGCCAACATCCCCTCGCGCCTGGCCTTTTCGGTGTCCACCCAGGCTGACAGCCGGGTGATTCTCGATCAGGGAGGTGCCGAGCGCCTGATCGGCAAGGGTGACATGCTCTTGCTGTCGGCCTCTTCGTCCAATCCGCAGCGACTCCAGGGTCCGTGGGTGAGCGAGGAAGAGGTGCGTGCCGTGGCCGCCCACTGGAAGCGACAGAGGCCCATGGAAGTGGTGGCCGGTATCGAAGAGGTGGTGGGGACCAGTGAGTCGAGATCGGGAGATGAAGACGGTGATGACGATCTCCTCGAGCAGGCCATGGACCTGGTGGTGCGCTCCCAACTGGGTTCGACCTCGATGCTCCAGCGCAAACTGCGGGTCGGGTTCGCCCGTGCCGGTCGGCTGATGGACCTGATGGAGCGGAGGGGCGTGGTAGGTCCGTCCGAGGGGTCAAAGGCGCGGGCGGTATTGATGACCCCCGAGGAACTGGACGCCCGCTGAACCAGGGGCTCCCCGATAACCCCGGCTCCGAAGCGGCATTGACGGATGCGCGGGAGGCGCCCGAGGTGGCGACGGTTCCTGGTTGTGTGCCGTTGCCCCCATCGACGACCCACGACATCACCGCCGTTGGTGATGGCTGGGCACCTCTCCCCGCCGTGCCCCCCGTCTCGTCCCCGGAAGGAGCAGTCCCCGGCCCTCCTCCTGAGGTTGCCGCCGAGGCCGCCCCGGGGCGACGAAAGCACCGTCGCCGGGAGAAGAGGTCGTGGTGGCGGTGGGTGGTGTTGGCCCTGGCCCTGGTGCTGGTGGCCGTGGCCGTGGTGGCCGTGGTGCGCATCAACCGACCGCTGGCCACGCCGGCACTGGTAGCCACTGTGCCGTTGTCGGTGACCATACCGGGTACGCCACCGGCCCTTCCGTGGCCGGTGGTCGGTCAGGGTGCGGTAGCCGTGCCCGCCCTCGGTTACGCCCACCAGTCGGGACCGGAGATGTCGGTCCCCATCGCTTCGCTGACCAAGATGACCACGGCCGTGGTCATCTTGCGAGACCATCCGCTGGCCGTCGGGGCCAGCGGCCCGGTCATCACCGTCACTCCCGGAGACGCACTCCAGTACGGCGTCGATCTGGACAATGACGAGTCGAACGTTCCCATCCAGACGGGAGAGAAGCTCACCGAGCTGCAGATGCTGGAGGCCCTGCTCAACCAGTCGGCCAACGATGTGGCCTACAGCCTGGCCGTCTGGGACGCGGGGAGTGTGCCCGCCTTCGTGGTCAAGATGAACGCCCTGGCCGCTTCGTTGGGCGCTGTCCACACCCACTACGTGGACGCCAGCGGATTCGACCCGCAGTCGGTGTCGACGGCAGCCGACTGTTTACGCGTCGCCGCCGCCGGCATGGAGATCCCCGCCTTCGCCCTCGTGGTCGGGATGCCCACGGTCAACCTTCCACTGGTGGGGACCGTGCACAACATCGTCACGGAGATCGGGTCGGATGGTGTGGTCGGCGTGAAGTCGGGCTACACCTCCCAGGCCGGTGGGTGCATGGTGTTGGCCGCCTACCGGATCATCCGGGGCCGGAGCGTGCTGGTACTGGCCTCGGCCCTGGGGCAGACGGTTCCGCCGCCGCCGCCTCCGCCGGCCAAACAGTCCACCGCCCGCCCGTCGTCCACCTCGACCACCTCCTCCACGACGACCACCACCACCACCACCTCGCCCTCGTCCACCACCACCACGACGTCACCGTCCTCCACTTCCTCTTCCCCGACGACCACCGCGCCGATCAACCCGCTGGCCTACATGTACCCGCTGCTCTATGCCGGGCCGGTGGTGGAAGGGCTTCTCGACGCGGCCACCGCCGCCATCGTCCCCACTCCGGTGGCTAAGGCGGGCCAACGGGTGATGACAGCCGTGGTCACCTGGAACGGGCGGCCCCATCCGGTGGGGGTGGACACCACTCAGGGTGCGTGGCTCATGGGATGGCCGGGTCAGCAGGTGATGTCGGCCGTCAAGGTCCGGCCCGTATCGGCGGGCGCCCGTCGGGACACCGGGGCCGGACATATCCAGTACGTCCTGGGGACCCAGGTCCAGTCCGTGCCGCTGACGCTCACCGCCACCCTGTCCGAACCGACCTGGTGGTGGCGCCTGCTCCACAACTGACCGGTTGGCCGGTGACGGCCCCGCCGGGCCGGTGTGCACCGCACCCGATGCCGTCGACCCCGACGCCCGCCGAGTACCGTGTCGGTGTGCGTGCACGAGCGCCGGCCTCGGCGGCCAACCTGGGACCCGGTTTCGATACCTTGGCCATCGCTCTCGACAGATATGTCGAGGTCGAAGTGGAACCGGCCCCACGTCTGGTGGTCCGGTCCGAGGGTGAAGGGGCCGAGATGGCGGGCGACCCCTCCCACCTGGCCGCCCGGGTGGCCATCGACGTGGCCGGTACCGATCAGCTGGCCATCACCGTGCGTTCGCAGATACCGATGGCCCGCGGACTGGGGTCATCGGCGGCCCTGGCCGTGGCGGCCGCCGCCGCCGCCGGAGCCGACGATCCGTTGGCCGTGGCCGCCCGCATGGACGGCCATGCCGACAACGCCGCCGCTTCGATGGTCGGGGGCCTGGTGGCCGCGGCTCGGGTGAAGGGCGGCGTGCGTGCCGTCCGGTTGGCGCTGGACGTGTCGTTGGCCTTCGTGGTCATCGTCCCGGAGCTGCACCTGGCCACGTCGCGTTCCCGCCAGGCCCTGCCCAACGAGGTGAGCCGCGAGAGTGCGGCCTTCAACCTGTCGCGGATGGCCCTTCTGATCGCCGGACTGGCCGACAGCCGGGTCCTCATCGCCGAAGCCACCGAGGACCGGCTCCATCAGGACTACCGGAGTCCCTTCTTTCCGGCCGCCCCCCAACTCCTGGCCACCATGGCCGACGGCGGCGCCCTGGCTGTGTGCTGGTCGGGCGCCGGGCCCTCCCTGCTGGGCATCTGCCAAGGATCAGAAGCGACCGTCGTGCAGAGCGCCGCCGCCGCCGCCCTCAAGGCCGCCGGCCTCGAGGGTCAGGTCCTCATCCTCCATCCCGACATGCACGGGCTGGTGGTGGACGGCGACGGTGGGGCCGGGGTCTACGACTTCAACGCCGGCGACTGAGCCGAAGAGTCACCGTGGCCACCCAACCCTCGAAAGACCTTCAGGTGGTGGCCAACCCCCGCCCCGGCCGTGACTACCAAGTCCGCTGTGAGAGTCCCGAGTTCACCTGTCTGTGCCCCCTCACCGGCCAGCCGGACTTCGCCACCGTCACCCTCACCTATGTGCCGGGGCACTCGATCGTGGAGCTCAAGTCGCTCAAGCTCTACCTCTGGAGCTTCCGGAACGAGGGTGGATTCCACGAGGACGTGACCAATCGGATCCTCGACGATCTGGTGGCGGCGGTGGCCCCACGGCGGATGACGGTGACCACCGACTGGCTGGTCCGAGGGGGGATTCACACCGTGGTGGAGGCCTCCCACCCCTAGCGGTGGGGTCCCCGGTCACCGGCCCCGTATCCTGGGGCGGTGACCACCACCGACGCCGGAACGGAGCCCGAAGCCGGGGCCGACCGGGAAACGACCGATCGACCTCGGACGTTCCACATCCGGACCTACGGGTGTCAGATGAACGAGCACGACTCGGAGCGGCTGGCCGGGGCACTGGTGGCCGATGGTCTGGTGGCCACCTCCGACCTCGACACCGCCGACGTGGTCGTCTTCAACACGTGCTGCATCCGTGAGAACGCCGACAACAAATTCTACGGACATCTCGGGAACCTCAAGACCATGCGGGAGAGCCGGCCCGACATGCAGATCCTGGTCAGCGGGTGCCTGGCCCAGATGGACGGTGAACGGGTCCGTGAGCGGGCGGCCCACGTCGACGTGGTGGTGGGCACCCACAATCTGACCCGGGCCCCCGATCTGCTGCGGCAGGCGATCCGCTCCGGCCCGGTGGTGGAGATCCTGGACGGGCCCATGGTGGGCGCCGAAGGACAATCCACCGGTCCCCAGGGTTCCGCCCTGGCCGCCGTGCGGGATGTCCCCTACGCCGCCTGGGTCACCATCCAGACCGGCTGCGACAATTCGTGTGCCTTCTGCATCGTTCCGGCTGTTCGGGGACCCGAGGTATCCCGTCGACCCGAGAACCTGGTGGCCGAGGTGGAGGCCTTGGCCCGGCGGGGGGTGACCGAGGTCACCCTGCTGGGTCAGAACGTGAACTCCTACGGCCGGGATCTCACCCGTCGCCGACCCCTGTTCGCCGAGCTCCTGCGGGCCGTGGGTGCGGTCGGGGGAATCAGGCGGGTGCGTTTCACCAGTCCGCACCCGAAGGACCTCCGCCCGGAGACGATTGCCGCCATGGCCGAGACCGAGGCCGTCTGCAATCACCTGCATCTGCCCCTGCAGTCGGGCAGCGATGCGGTGCTGTCGACCATGCGCCGGGGTTACACGGCCGACCGGTATCTCGGTCGTCTGGCTGCGGCCCGGGCCGCCATCGACGATCTGGCTGTGACCACCGACATCATCGTCGGGTTTCCGGGCGAGACCGACGATGATTTCGAGCGCACCCTCGAGGTGGCGGCCGAGGCCTCCTACGACAGCAGTTACACCTTCATCTTCTCGCCCCGTCCGGGTACCAGGGCGGCGGCCGTGCCCGAGCGATTCGTGCCTCACCCGGTGGTGGCGGAACGATTCGAGCGTCTCCGGGTGGTGGTGGAGCGGTCGGCCCTGGTCCGACACCGGGCCCGTATCGGACGGGTCGAACAGGTGATGGTGGAGGGTCCCTCCAAGCGGGATCCGTCGGTCATCACCGGGCGTACGGCTCAGAACAAGCTCGTGCATTTCGACCCGCCGGACGGCGGCGGCGGCGTGGCCCCGGGTGCCTACGCCGAGGTCCGGGTCACCGGGGCCGCGCCCCACCATCTGACGGGCGAACTGTTGGGGGTGACGGTCCGCCCGTCCCACCGGGTGCTCATACCGGTCTCCGCGGGCTGACGGCGGGTCTCGGATGACGGCCGCCTCGGACTCGGAGAGCGCCGGGCGTCCTCCCGTCGTGGCCCTGGTGGGGCCGACCGCTTCGGGAAAATCCCGCCTGGCCCACCGGGTGGCCCTGACGGCGGGGGCGTCCGGCCCCGGCCCCGGGGTGGAGCTGGTGTCGGTCGACTCGATGGCCGTCTACCGGGGCATGGATATCGGCACCGCCAAACCCACCGAGGCCGAACGCCGGGCCGTGCGCTACCACCTGATCGACGTGGTCGACCCCGACCAGGAATTTACGGTGCAGCAGTTCCAGGCGGAGGGCCGTCGCGCCCTCGACGGCCTGGCGGCGCGGGGGCAGGGCGGCCTGCTGGTCGGAGGGACCGGCCTTCATCTGCGGTCCCTGGTCGACGACCTCACCTTTCCCGGCCGTTTTCCCGAAGTGGCCGCGGGGCTGGATCGATCCCTCGACGCCGCCGCCGCCGTCGGGGCCGGCGCTCTCGAGGTCCGCCGGGCGGAACTGCACCGACGGCTGGCCGAACTGGATCCGGTGGCCGCCGCCCGGGTCGAGCCGACCAACCGACGTCGGCTGGTGCGCGCCCTCGAGGTGTGCCTCGGCGCGGGGCGGCCCTTTTCCTCCTTCGGGCCCGGCCTCGAGCGCTATCCGGCCACACCGGTCACCTTGATCGGTCTGCGCTGTGACCGGGTCGAGCTCGACCGCCGCATCGACCGACGGTTCCATCGCCTGATGGACCTCGGTTTGCTGGAGGAGGTGCGCAGGCTGGCCGCCCGCCCCGCCGGTCTGTCGCGCTCGGCCGGCCAGGCCCTCGGCTACCGGGAGCTGCTGGCCCACCTGGAGGGGGATCTCACCCTGGATGCAGCTGTGGCCGAGGCCATCCGCCGGACCCGCGTCTTCGCCCGCCGTCAGCTGGCCTGGTTTCGTCGCGACCCGCGTATCGTATGGGTGGACCCCGGGGCTGACCTGGTGGGTCCGATCGTGGCCCTGTTCAGGAATGGTCCCTGCCCCCGGGTCACGGTGGGAGACTGTGAGCCGACACCATGAGCCTGAACGCACCCGCTGAGCCCACCCTCCACTTCACCAAGCATCACGGGGCCGGCAACGACTTCTTGGTGCTCATCGACACCGCCGATGTCAGACCCCTCACGGCCGGGGCGGTCCGCGCCCTGTGCGATCGTCGGTTCGGGGTGGGAGCCGATGGAGTCATCCGGGTGCTCGACGGGCGGGGCGACGCCGATCTGGCCATGGAGCTGACCAACGCCGACGGGGGTGCGGCCGAAATGAGTGGCAACGGTATACGGTGCCTGGCCCAGGCCGCCGTCGACGCCGGCCTGGTGTCGCCACCCCAGTTTTCGGTGATGACGGTGGCCGGAATCCGTACCGTGGAGTACCGGACCAACGGGGGTTCGGCCGAGGCGTCGGTGGACATGGGTGAGGCCCGAATCGGTCCCGACCGCTTCCCCCACGACGGTGCCGACAAGGTGCGTCTGGTCGACATGGGTAACCCCCATCTCGTCCTGCTCGGGCCCGATCCGGCCGGGGTCGACGTGGCCGGGCTCGGGAGCCGGCTGCAGGAGGACCACCGGGGGGGGATCAACGTGGAATTCGTGGCCGTCGGTCCCGGTGCCGACGACCTCACTCTCCGGGTGTGGGAACGGGGGGTGGGGGAGACCCGGGCATGTGGAACGGGCAGCGCCGCCGCCGCCGCCGCCGCCCACAGCTGGGGGCTGGTCGGCGATGTGGTCGAGGTCCACAACCCCGGTGGGACGCTGCAGGTGACACTGTCGGCGGCCGGGGTGGCGCTGCGGGGTCCCGTGCACAAGGTGGCCGACGTGGAAGTGGACATGGCCGAGATCATGGAATCGGCTGCCGGGTGACCCCCAACGATTCGGCCTTCACCGACACCCTCATCTCGCGGGCGGTCAGGGAGCGCATCGTGGTGGTGGGGGTGACCGTCCCGCCGGCCACCGTCGCCCACACCGAAGCCGGGCTGGACGAGCTCAGCCTGCTGGTGGATACGGCTGGCGCCGACGTGGCGGCCCGGATGGTCCAGCGCCGGACCACTCCCGACCCCGCCACCTACATCGGCCGGGGCAAGGCCGACGAGCTACTGGCCATGTGTCTGGCCACCGATGCCGACACCGTGGTCTTCGACAACGAGCTGAGCCCGGCCCAGCAGCGCAACCTGGAGAAGATCCTGGGTCGAACGGCCATCGACCGGACCGCCGTCATCCTCGATATCTTCGCCCAAAACGCCCGTACCCCCGAGGGGAGGGCCCAGGTCGAGCTGGCCCTGCTCCGCTACCGCCTGCCCCGCCTGCGGGGCCGGGGCCATTCCCTCAGCCAACAGGCCGGTGGCATCGGTACCAGGGGCCCGGGCGAGACCCAGCTCGAGGTGGACCGCCGGCGGTTGCTGTCGAGGATGGGGCGCCTCGAGGCGGATCTCCGCCGCCTCGACCGCACCCGCCACACCCAACGCCGCGGCCGCAGCCGGTCGCGACAGCGCACGGTGTCGCTGGTCGGCTACACCAATGCCGGCAAGTCGACCCTCCTCAACCGCCTGTGCGGATCCGACGTTCTGGTCGAGGACCGACTGTTCTCCACCCTCGACCCGCGTACCCGACAACTGGACCTTCCCGGCGGTGAGACGGTGCTGGTCACCGACACCGTGGGGTTCGTCCGGAAACTTCCCCACCAACTGGTCGAGGCCTTCCGGTCGACGCTCGAAGTGGTTGGGGATGCCGATCTTCTGGTCCACGTGGTGGACGGTTCGGCCTCGGATTTCGAAGGCCAGATCGATGCTGTGCATACCGTGTTGGCCGACATCGGCGCCGATGGGCTGCCGGAGCTGCTGGTGGTCAACAAGGCGGACGTGCTGGCCTCCGCCGGCCAGGAGGCCGGCGAAGAGGCTCGGCGCCTGATGGCTGCTCACAGTGGCTCGGTGATGGTGTCGGCCCGCACTGGTGAGGGCATGGACCACCTCCGCCAGGTCATGGGCGATCGGCTGCGGGTCGGCGACCGGGTGGTCGAGCTGGTCATCCCCTGGGCCCGGGGCGACGTACTGGCTGCCGTTCATCGTGAGGGAGAGATCGTCGGGGAGTTGCAGGGCGAAGGATCGACCCGGGTACAGGTGGTGCTCGACACCGTCGGGCGATCGCGGTTCGCGGAGTTCCTGGGATCGTGACCCCGGAGGTCGATCTGTCCGGGCCGCCGGCTGCCTTCACCCCCCCGGCCTACCCCTACGACCGGCTGGCCGTCCTGGCCGCCGGGGCCGAGGAGAAGTTCGCTGACCGTGGCGGCCTGGTCGACTGTTCAGTGGGCACGCCCTGCGACCCGCCGCCGGCCGCCGTCATCGAGGCCATGGTCGCTTCGGGGGCCGAGCGGGGCTATCCGTCATCGGCCGGTTCTCCCCTCTACCGGAAGGCGGCGGCTGACTGGCTCATGCGTGGTTTCGGTGCGGCCCTCGATCCCGACGACGAGATAGCCGCCTGCGTGGGGACCAAGGAGTTGGTGGCCTCCACCCCCCATTACCTCCGGCTGCGGTCGCCCCGACGGGACACCGTTCTCTACCCCGCCGTGTCCTACCCGACCTACGCCATGGGGGCGGTCCTGGCCGGGTGCCGGGCCGTACCCGTCGCCGAGGCGCCCGCCGGTGGGCCCGATCTGGCTTCGGTGGCCGACGCCGATGCCTCGAGGGCCCTGATGCTGTGGACCAATTCGCCCTCCAATCCCACGGGGGCGCTGACCGATCCGGTCGAGGCGGTGGGCTGGGGACGGGACCGTGGGGTGCCGGTGTTCTCCGACGAGTGCTACGCCGAGTTCACGTGGGACGGTGTGCCCCGGTCGGTACTGGAGTCGGGCCCGGCCGGAGTGGTGGCCGTCCACTCCCTGTCCAAGCGGTCCAACCTGGCCGGCGTGCGGGCCGGATTCTTCGCCGGGGACGCCGATGTGGTGGGCTATCTGGCCGACGTACGTCGCCACGCCGGCCTGATGGTGCCGGGCCCCGTCCAGGTCGGCGCGGCGGTGGCCTGGGCCGACGACACCCACGTGGAGGAGCAGCGCCGGCGCTACCGGGAGCGGCTCGTCTTCCTGGCCGGGGTACTGGAAGCGGCCGGACTGCCGGTGGCCCTACCGGCCGGCGGCTTCTATCTCTGGGTTCCGGTACCGGCCGGGTTCGCCGACGGATGGACGCTGACCGCGTGGTTGGCCGACCGGGCCGGGCTGTTGGTCAGCCCCGGGGATTTCTACGGCACCGGGGGAGCGGGCCACGTGCGCGTCGCAGTGGTTCAACCGATGGAGCTTCTGGAGCGGGTGGCGGAACGCCTGACCGGCGGGACGACTTCTCCGGCACCGTAGAGCGAGGACGGGCCAGGCGGACGGCGGCGGCTCGAGGGCGCGCGGCATCGGTGTGGTCCGGTCCCAGAGCTAACGTCTGGCCCCATGGCCGATCTGCGATCCCAAATCGACGAACTGTGGCGGAGCGCCGACACGCTGGGTCCGAACGACGCCGACGCTTTGGCTGTGGTCACCGAAGTCATCGACATGCTCGACCAGGGCACGGCCCGGGTGGCCGAAATCGACCCGGCCACCGATGAGATCGTCGTGCACGAGTGGCTCAAGCAGGCCATCCTGCTCCTGTTCCGGCTGCGTTCGATGGAGACGACCGAGGTGGGTCCTTTCGAGTACGCCGACAAGCTTCCGCTCAAGCGGAATTACGCCGCCGCCGGTGTGCGGGTCGTACCCGGCGCGTCGGCCCGGTGGGGATCGTTCCTCGACCGAGGTGTCATCTGCATGCCCAGCTACGTGAACATCGGAGCGCGGGTCGGGGCCGGCACCATGGTCGACACCTGGGCCACGGTGGGGTCGTGCGCCCAGATCGGCGAGCAGGTCCACCTCTCGGGCGGGGTGGGCATCGGCGGCGTGCTCGAGCCGGCCCAGGCCGCGCCGGTGGTCATCGAGGACGAGGTGATGATCGGGAGTCGGTCCATGATCACCCAGGGGGCACGGGTAGGGCGGGGATCGGTTCTGGGCGAGGGCACCATCCTCAACTCGTCCATTCCGGTGATCGATGCCGAAACCGGCGACGAACTGTCCCGCGGCCAGGTCCCTGCGTGGTGCGTGGCGGTGGCCGCTTCGCGGCGTCGCCAGTACCCCGGCGGCGAATTCTTCGTTCCCTGTGTGCTGGTCATCCGGCGGCTGACCGAGGGTGAGCGTCACGACAAGACCCAGCTCACGGCCATTCTCCGCCAGCACGGCGTTTCGGCGTGACCGAGGGGATGCCCGACGGCCTGCTCGGTCTGGCCACCGCTCTGGTGGCCATCCCCTCGGTGAGCCACCACGAGGGCCCGATGGCCGACGCCGTGCAGGCCGCTCTCGAGCTGTGTCCGTGGTTGAAGGTGGAGCGGGTGGAGGACAACGTCATAGCCCGCACCCAGCTCGGTCGTGACACCCGGATCATCCTGGGCGGTCATCTCGACACGGTGCCGCCGGTGGGCGGCAACGAAGAGCCCCGGGTGGAGGACGGGGTTCTCCACGGAGTGGGGGCGGCCGATATGAAGGGTGGGCTGGCTGTCTTCCTCCACGTGGTCGGAGGTCTACCCGAGCCGGCCGTCGACCTGACCCTCTGTTTCTATGTGTGCGAGGAGGTGGAGCAACAGTTCAACGGTCTCCGCCTGTTGTGGGCCGAACGGCCCGAACTCCTGGAGGGCGACGCCGCCATCCTGGGCGAACCCACCGGCGGCGTGGTCGAATGTGGTTGCCAGGGTGTCTTGCGGGTCCGCATCGAGCTGCAGGGGGCCCGGGCCCATACCGCCCGCCCGAGCACCGGTCGCAACGCCATCCACCGGTTGGCACCGATCCTGGAGGTGCTGAACAGTTACACCAGCCGTCAGGTGGTCCTCGACGGCTGCGAGTACGTGGAGCAGCTCCAGGCTGTCGATGTGAGCGGGGGAGTGGCGGCCAACGTGGTGCCCGATCAGGCCACCCTCCTGGTCAACCACCGCTTCGCCCCCGACCGGACCGCCGAGGAGGCCGAGGCGTGGCTCCACCGGCTGCTCGCACCCCACCTGGAAGGGAGCGACCGGTGGGTGGTGGTCGACTCGGCTCCGGCCGCTCCTCCGGCGTTGGACCATCCCGTCCTGGCCGGGCTGGTCCGGGCCACCGGAGCACCTCCCCGGGCCAAGCAGGGCTGGACCGACGTGGCTTCGTTTTGGGCCCACGGTGTTCCCGCCGCCAACTTCGGTCCCGGCGATCCGCGGGTGGCCCACACGCCCGGTGAACGGGTCAGCAGCGCCGAAATCGGGCAGGCCGCTTCGGTTCTGGAGACCCTTTTGCGGACGGAACGGTAGGGTCGGTCCCATGTCCGTCCCCACCCGTCGTCTGGGATCCGGCGGTCTCGAGGTTTCGGCCGAGGGTCTCGGCTGCATGGGCATGAGCGAGTTTTACGGTGCGGGGGACGAGGGCGAGTCACTGGCCACCATCCGGCGGGCCCTCGACCTCGGGGTCACGTTTCTGGACACCGCCGACATGTACGGACCGTACGTCAACGAGGAGTTGGTGGGACGGGCCATCGCCGGACGTCGCCACGAAGTGGTACTGGCCACCAAGTTCGGCATCGTGCGCGGTCCGGAGCCCACCGACCGTTCCATTCGGGGCGACCCCGCCTACGTCAAGCAGGCCTGCGATGCCTCGTTGTCCCGACTCGATGTCGACCACATCGACCTCTACTACCAGCACCGCTCGGATGGCAGGGTGCCCATCGAGGAGACGGTCGGGGCCATGGCCGATCTGGTGGCGGCCGGAAAGATCCGCTACATCGGGCTGTCCGAGGCCGTGCCCGACACCTTGCGCCGGGCGTCCTCCGTTCATCCCATCGCTGCTCTCCAGAGCGAGTGGTCGCTGTGGAGTCGGGACATCGAGGCCGAGGTGGTGGGAACCGCCCGCGCACTGGGTATCGGCATCGTGGCCTACAGCCCCCTCGGTCGGGGTTTTCTGACCGGTCAGATCACCTCGCCCGATGACTTCCCCGAGGGTGACTTCCGGGCCCAACATCCGCGCTTCGTGGGCCGGAACTTCGCCCGCAACATCGAATTGGTGGGCGAAGTCGAACGTCTGTCCGCTCAGCTGGGTTGTACCCCCGGTCAGCTGGCTCTGGCCTGGGTCCTGTCCCGGGGTGACGACGTGGTGCCCATCCCCGGCACCAAACGTCGCCCCTATCTGGAGGAGAACGTCGGGGCTCTCGACGTGGTGCTCGGACCCGACGACCTGGCCGCCGTCGAGGAGGCCTTTCCTCTGGGGGCCGGTGCCGGCGACCGCTACGCCGACATGAGCACCGTGGCCGTCACCACCCCGCCGGCGGGAGCCGGCTTCCCGACCAGGGGATGAGCGGCGCAGGATCCCGATCAGAGCCGGCGGAGGACCGTCACCACCTTGCCGTAGATGGTGACCTCGCTCGGATCGAACTCCATGGCCGAGAGCCGCGGGTTGGCCGGGGTGAGCACGACACGATCCCCACGGCGTCCGTAGGACTTGACCGTCGCCTCGTCGTCGGGGATGCCGGCCACCACCACGTCACCCTGTTCGGCCTCGGGCTGCTGACGGACCACCACGCAGTCGCCGTCCAGGATCCCCGCCTCGATCATCGAGTCACCCCGCACCTTGACCATGAAGAGCGAACCCGTACCGGTGAAATCCTCCGGAAGCGGATAGAGCTCCTCGATGTTCTCCTGGGCCAGGACGCCGGTACCGGCGGCCACGTCGCCCACCAGCGGTACGTGCCGGACCGGACGGGCGTCGGCCAGGATCTTCGACGACGGGTCGTAGCAGACCTCGATGGCCCGGGGTTTGGTGGGGTCCCGTCGCAGATAGCCCTCCCGCTGGAGAACGGCCAGGTGGGCGTGGACGGTCGAGGACGAGGCCAGCCCCACCGATTCGCCGATCTCCCGCACCGAAGGGGGATAGCCGCGGTCGCGCACCGCCCCGGCGATGCAATCGAGGATCTGCTTGCGTTTGGTGCTCAGTACCTGGGCCATCGGTCCCCTTGCTCCTGGCGCCCGCCGCGGGCGAACGTGTGTTTGTCAGACCGTAACCGGTCGGGTAGTGGAAAGCAAACATCCGTTCGCCTAATGGCTTGACAGCGAACAGATGTTCGTGTTGAGTGGTGGTCATGACGAACACAGGTTCGATTGATTCCGGGACGGTCCATTCCGGGGCGGTTCATTCCGGGCCGATTGGTTCCGCTGCGATTGGGCCGATGGCGGTTGAGCCGACTGCGGTTGAGCCGACTAATCGGTCCCTCCGCACCGGTGGCGGCGGCAGATCGGCCCGATCATGGCGGTGACCTGGACGGAGTGCGTTCCCGACGCCTGGCCTCCCACCGAGGACGAGAGAGGCTCGGGACTGCGGCTGCTCGAGGAGGCAACCGACCCGATCCCGCCGGGTGGGAGCGGGGCTTCCCGCCGTCGGGGTGTCTCCCTCGAGGTCCGGCGCCGACGAACGCTGCTCATCGTCATGGCCGGCCTGTTGCTGGCCCTTGCTCTTCCGCTCAGCGGAACCGGTGGTCTCTCCCACCCCACCGGTTCCGCTCGGGCGGAGTCCGTGGCTCCCGGCGTCTACACCGTTCAGGCCGGGGATTCGCTCTGGACCATTGCCGAAAGGCTGGAGCCGTCGGCCGACCCCCGCCCCCTGGTGGCGCAACTGGCCGCCCAAACCGGCTCGGAAACCGTGGTCCCGGGCGAGAGGATCGACCTCCCCTGAGCCGGTGGCCGGGGCCGAAGGTGGGCGGCGCGACGGCGTGATCGGCGGGGGCCGGCAGTAGCCTCGCCGTGTGCGGTGTCCGTGGTGCCTTGCCGATCATGATCGAGTGGTGGATTCCCGGGTGGCCGAGGACGGGGCGGCCATCCGTCGTCGCCGCGAGTGCATCGGTTGCGGCAACCGCTTCACGACCTTCGAGCGGATAGACGAGGTTCCTCTCATGGTCCTCAAGCGGTCCGGCGCTCGCCAGCCCTTCGACCGGGGGAAGGTGGTCGACGGGCTCCGGTCGGCGACCAAGAACCGCCCGGTGAGCGAGGAGCAGCTCGACGTCATGGCGGCCGAGGTGGAGGACGAGATGCGGGAGGGTACTGATCCCACCACCGAGCAGGTGGGGCTGGCCGTCCTCGAGCGTTTACGGGAGGTCGACGAGGTGGCCTATCTGCGTTTTGCCAGCGTCTACAAGGGATTCGAAGGCGCCGACGACTTTCGACGCGAGGTAGGTCTTCTGACCAAGACGACGGCACCCAAGGGTCAGGAGGGTTAGGGAGGTGGCCGCCGAACTGCTGGTCGATGCCCCGGCCCGGGCTCTGGCCATCTATGCCCACCCCGACGACCCCGAGGTCTCGTGTGGCGGGACGTTGGCGGCGTGGGCCAAAGCCGGATGTGCGGTGACCGTGGTCGTGTGCACGGACGGGGGCAAGGGATCGTCCGACCCGGCCAGCGACAAGTCGGAGCTGGTGGCGCGCCGCTCGGGGGAGGCATCCGACGCCGCCGTCCTGCTCGGCATGGCCGCCCGCGAGAACATGGGCTATCCGGACGGGGAGCTCTCGGACGACCTCGAGTTCCGGGCCGCCTTGGTGGCCGTCATCCGACGGGTGGGACCTCAGGTCGTGCTCTGTCCTGATCCAACCGCCGTCTTCTTCGGACAGGAGTACTTCAACCATCGGGATCACCGTGTGACGGGATGGGCGGCTCTCGATGCCGTGGCTCCGGCGGCGGCCCTGCCTCACTACTTTCCCGCCGCCGGACCGGCCCACCAGGTGGACACCGTCCTGCTGTCGGGTACCCTCGAACCCGATGTGTGGGTCGACATCACCACCACGGTGGACCTGAAAGGGGAGGCCGTCGGCTGTCATCGCAGTCAATTCCCCGACGGGGTCGAATGGGCCAGGACGGCGGTGAGGTTGAGTGCCGAGGATGCCGGCCGGCAGGCCGGCGTGGCCTTTGCCGAGGGATTCCGTCGGCTCCACCTCGGTGGCTGACGACCGGGCTACCGCTCCACCTGACCCGACCCCCGGCGGGGTCGCCCATCCTCTCGACCGGATCATCCTCCATGTGGACATGGACGCCTTTTTTGCATCGGTGGAGGTCCTCGACAATCCGTCTCTGGCTGGTCTGCCGGTCATCGTCGGCGGGTCAGGACGGCGTGGCGTGGTGGCGGCCTGCACCTACGAGGCGCGCATGTTCGGTGTGCACTCGGCCATGCCGTCGGCCGTCGCCCGCCGCCTCTGTCCGACGGCCGTGTTCGCCGAGGGACGGTTCCACCGTTATATGGAGGAGAGCCGCCGACTGCACGGGATCTTCGAGGACGTCACGCCACTGGTGGAGGGTATCTCGCTCGACGAGGCTTTCCTGGACGTGACCGGAGCCCGCCAGCTGCTGGGGGACGGCCCGTCCATCGCCCAGTCCATACGTCGGCGGGTGAGCAGTGAGCTCGGACTGTCGTGCTCGGTAGGCGTGGCCCGTAGCAAATTGATCGCCAAGCTGGCGTCCAAAGCAGCCAAGCCGGTGGCCGACCGGTTCGGCATCAAGCCCGGTCGCGGCGTGGTGGTGGTGGCGCCGGAGGAGGAGCTCGCCTTCCTGCATCCTTTGCCGGTCCGGGCCCTGTGGGGTGTCGGGCCGGTTACCGGTCGTCGTCTCGACGCCCTCGGCATCGCCACTGTCGGCGATATGGCCGCCCTGCCCCCCGGGGCCCTCGAGCGGTACCTGGGTCCATCTCTCGGGGCCCACCTGGCCGGTCTGGCCCGGGCCGACGACCCGCGCCCGGTGGTGGTCGAGCAGGCGGCCAAGTCGATCGGACACGAGGAGACCTTTGCCACCGACATCCGGGATCGACGGGAGCTGCACCATCATCTGCTGCGCATGGTGGACGCCTCGGCCACCAACCTCCGGGCGGCCGGTCTGGCCGCTCGGACGGTCACCATCAAGGTACGGTTCGGCGACTTCACCCAGATCACCCGGGCTCATTCGACCCGGGCACCCATCGATGCTGCTCCCGCGGTCGGTGCTGTCGCCGATACGCTTCTCGACTCGGTCGAGGTGGAACGGGGCGTCCGTCTGCTGGGCGTGTCGCTGAGCAGCTTCGGAGGGGCCGAGGAGGGGGTGCAACTGAGCCTCGACCTCGGCTCCGACCCGTCCGGAGGTGGGGATCCGCCCGACGGCCCCCAGGCGGTGACCGGCCGGCCGGACCTGGGCGGGGCGGACGAGATCGAGAGAACCCAACGCTCCTGGGCCCCCGTGACCACAGCCGTGGACGCCATCCGGGCCCGCTATGGAGGCTCCTCGGTGGGGCCGGCCTCCCTGGTCGGGGCGGACGGCCTCCGCATCCGGCGTCGGGGGGAGGCGCCGTGGGGTCCGGCGGCCGGGCCCTCATCGCCGGAGAAGGGGGGAGGAGGCGAACCCCGGGCAGATGCCGTCCCGCCCCCGGCAGATGATGAGCCACCGGTCACCTAGTACAATGACCGGTGGTGTTTGGTCATCGGCGCTGGTATGTGGAGAGGTCGTCGGCTCGTGCCGTGCGGTGCTTTCGAACGGGGATTGCGCGATGATGGCTGCGGAGATGAACACTGGCAGTCAGAACGGGTGGAGGGGACGAACCGTTGCCGCTCTCTGAGCACGAACAGCGCATACTGCACGAACTGGAGCAGTCCCTCTATCAGGAGGATCCCGATTTCGCCGAGCGGGTACGCTCCGAAACCGTCTACCGGCACGCCGGTCGCTACTGCATCTGGTCGGCCCTGATCTTCGTCGCCGCCCTGGTATTCATGTTCTTCACCTTCTCCCGTTCGGTGATCCTCGGCTTCGCCGGCGTGATTGTCATGTTCCTTTCCGGCGTGGTCTTCGCCAACAACGCCAGACGTATGGGGAAAGCGGGCATCGACGACATCTCGCGGTCGTTGCACAGCCGGAACATCAGCAACACCGTCCACGATCCGCGTGACTGGATCCGTGGGCGCTTCCACCGCGACGACTGAATCGCCGTCGGCGGACCCCGCCACCGGCGACAGCACCGCCTCCGAGGCCGGTGCCTGTGTTCTGGCTGTCGACATAGGGGGCACCAAAATGGCGGCAGCCCTGGTCGACGAAGAGGGTGGTTTCCTGGTCGAGGCCCAGGCCCCAACCCCTCAGGCCGACGACCCCGAAGTCGTTTTCGGGGCTCTCATCGATGTGGTCGAACAGGTGGTCGGTGCCCGGCAACCGGCGGTCTGCGGGGTGGGGTGCGGTGGTCCCATGACGCTCGGGGGGGAGCAGGTGTCGCCTCTCAACATCGGGGCGTGGCGTCAATTCCCGCTGCGCCACCGACTGGCCGACGCCCTGGGCGTGCCGGTCTACGTGGACAACGACGCCAAGGCGTTGGCCCTGGGCGAGGGGTGGCGCGGGGCCGCCCGAGGAGTGGGCAACTATGTCGCCGTGGTGGTCTCGACCGGGATCGGCGGTGGCATCGTCCTCGGTCATCGGATGCTCGACGGAGCGGCGGGCAATGCCGGCCACATAGGCCATGTGGTGGTCGAGCCCGACGGTCGGGCCTGCGTCTGCGGTGGCCGCGGTTGTCTCGAGGCCGAAGCGTCGGGTTTGTCGATCGCCTCCATCACCGGCCGTCCCGCCGCCGACGCCTCCATGGAAGTGCGGCGACGGACCGGCACTCTGGTCGGACGGGCGGTGGCCTCGGTGGCCAATCTCCTCGATCTCCGGCTGGCCGTGGTGGCCGGCTCGGTCGCTCTCGGTTTCGGTTCGCCGTTCTTCGAGGCCGCCCAACAGGAGATCGACCTGCGTTCGCGTCTGGAGTTCTCGCGCGGGACCAGGATCGTGCCGGCCGGACTGGGCGCCGCCGGACCGCTGGTGGGGGCGGCGGCGGTGGGGCGTCGGAACCGGGTCGGGGGGAGATAGGGGTGGTCGGACCATGACGGCCGGTCCCCCCCGGGGAGTCACCGTCCGGGCCGGCTGGCGTTCGGCCCGGGCCGTTCTGCCCCGCCCCGACCTGTGGTGGACCACCCTCGGGGCCCTCTACCGCCTGGTCCCACCGGCATGGTGGCGACGATGGCCACACCTTCCCGTTCCCGATTCCCGTCTGTGGGATTTCCGCATGGTCACCGTGTACGGCACGGTCGATGCCGACCCGTCGCCGGACGATGTCGTCGCCTATCTCGAATGGTGCCGCCGCACCCGCCCCACGTCGACAATCGGATGGCGATCGCCCCCGCCGTCGGACCATGGCCTCGGCCGGGGCCAGCCAGGCTAATTTTCGTCCTGATGGATCGGCGTTCCAAGCCCCCCGGGAAGAATGCGACGGCGCGCTCGGTCGTCGGCACCACCGAGCCGGTCCGTTCCCCGATGTCGCCGTCCCGCCGGGCGCTGGTTCTCAACGCCACTTTCGAGCCTCTGGGCATCGTTTCCTCGAGGCGGGCCATCCTGCTGGTGCTCGACACCAAGGCCGAGCTCGTCCACACCACCGACCGGGTGTTCCGGGCCGAGCGGATCACCGTGCCGGAGCCTTCGGTGGTCCGGCTGGTGCGCTACGTCCAGGTTCCCCGCCATTACCGGGTGGCCGTCAACCGCCGGACCGTGTTCGCCCGCGACGGGTCGCGGTGCCAGTACTGCGGGTCGGCCGCCGAAAATCTCGATCACGTGATCCCGCGCAGCAAAGGGGGGGCGCACACCTGGGAGAACGTGGTGGCCGCTTGTCGTCGGTGCAATACCCGAAAGGAAGACCGCCTGCCCCACGAGGCCGGCATGGTCCTGCGCTCGACGCCGGTGGCCCCGCGCCATCGGGTCCAACTCCTGGCCCTGTGTGGCGGTGGTAGCGAGGACTGGGACACCTACCTCGGTACCGGTCCTCGGCGCCGCCATCAGCAACTGACCGCCTGATCGGCTGTGCCGGGGCCGACACCGCCGGACGGGTGGCGAGTCGATGACCGACGAGGCACGGCCGGCGAGATCCACGCCCGATGGCCGGGTGTGGAGGAGGAGCCGGTCCGAAGGGCCGTGGCCGTGTGCCGGGTGAGCAGTCCGTCGGTGGTGCTCGGGTCGACCCAACCCGAGTCGACCATCGACGGTGGACGGGCCGCCTCCCGCGGGATCGCCGTGGCCCGTCGGCGATCGGGGGGAGGGGCGGTACTGGTCACGCCCGACGATCCGGTGTGGATCGACGTGTGGGTTCCCAGCGCCGACCCGCTGTGGCAGGCCGACGTGGGCCGGGCGTTCGACTGGCTGGGCGATACCTGGGTCCGCGCCCTGGCGGGGCTGGGGGTGGGCGGCCTCGCCGCCCACCGCCGTGGTGCGGTTCCCGCCACCCGCTGGTCCGCCCTGGTCTGTTTCGGCGGGGTGGGCACCGGTGAAGTGCTCACCGCCGCCGGGTGCAAAGTGGTGGGTCTGGCCCAGCGTCGCACCAGATACGGGGCCCTGTTCCAGACGGCCTGCGTTCTGCACTGGGACGCCCGGCCCCTGGCCGAGCTGTTGGACCTTTCTGATTCCGACCGCACCGCGGCCGGACGCCAGTTGGCCGATGCCGCTCGGGGAGTGGACGACATCCGGCTGGCCGCCGGGGATCGCCACCCGGTGACCCCGGAGGCCGTGATCGCCTCCTTTCTCGCCTCCCTGCCCTGAACGGCCCGCAGGGTCGGCCGGGTCCGGAGTGCCCTCGGTGGTTGTCCGTGGGCACTCCGAGGCGACGTCCCGTCGTCCACCGGTCATCGTTTTTCATCCGGACTACCGGCCTTTTTGGGGCGCAGTGGTTGACCAGTGGGGGAGTGGGGCGTAAAGTGGCGCAAAGTGGTGTGAAAGGGAGGAATCCGACAGCCGGATTCTGAGCACTGCGGGGAGCGCTGTGGGAGCAATCACCGGTGGCACGGTTTTTCGGCAGGTACGAGCACTCGCTCGACGAAAAGGGAAGAGTGATCCTGCCCTCGAAGTTTCGGGCACCCTTCGAGCACGGCGGCTATCTGAGCGAGTACCAGGACGGCTGCCTGGCCCTGTGGACACCCGATCAGTTCGAGCTGCAGATGGAATCGATGCTGACCCGGGCCACCGAGGGTCGGAGCGACCGCAACCTGGTGCGTCTGTGGGCCTCGACCTCCCACGAGCTGGAGATCGACAGACAGGGACGGCTGGCCATTCCGGCCCGACTGCGGGAGTACGCCGGTCTGGGGGGCGACGTCCTGGTGTTGGGAGCGATCGACCGAGTGGAGCTCTGGAACCGGGAGTCCTGGGACGCCAAGGTCCTACCCGAAGAGGAGCGCCTCACCCAGGGCGACGACGCTTGAGCGGCCCGGTGCTCCTACGGGTCGTCACCGCCGACGACGGTGCCGCCACGTTTCCCGACGACTCCGCGGGCACCGACGACACCGACGGCCTGGCTGTCCATCCGGCCGGATCGGCCATCGAACAGCCCCTCTACCCTCATCAGAGAAGACCTGACGAAAAGAGCCTTCGATCGACCATCCCCCTCCCCCCGCCCTCGTCCCCGCCGGCCTTCCCCCACGCCACGGCGACCGCCCCGCCGCCGGCGGAGAACGGCCAAGCCGGTCGCCGGCCGACGGCCTATGAATCCGGCCTGGCCGCCGTGGCCCGCCATGACGTGCACATCGAACGTGTCTGGCCCATGCGCAGTCCCCCGACTGGACCCCTGGAAGAATCCTCCTCCGCCTACTTCCAGCGTGAGCGTCGCGGCACTCCACCCGCAACCATCGTGCCGGTCGGGGGACTGCGGATGAACCAGACATTCGAGCATCAGCCGGTCATGACCGACGAGGTGGTCGACCTGTTCCGGACGGTCCCGCCCGGTCTCATCGTCGATGCCACCCTGGGCGGAGGGGGGCACGCCGCCGCCCTGCTCCAATCCCATCCGTCCATCTCCATCCTGGGTATCGACCGGGATCCGCAGGCCGTCGAGGCCGCCACCCAGGTACTGGCCCCCTTCGGTGATCGCGCCGTCGTCCGCCGGTCGCGGTTCGACGCTCTGGGACGCGTGGTGGGCGACGTCCATGACCAACTGGGGGTTTCCGTCGATCGACGGGGTCTCAGCGGCGTCCTTTTCGATCTCGGCGTGAGTTCCCCCCAGCTCGACGAGGCGGCGCGCGGGTTCTCTTATCGACGCGACGCCGCTTTGGACATGAGGATGGACCCGACGTCGGGTCGCACCGCCGCCGACGTGGTCAACGATTACGACGAAGACGCTCTGGTGGAATTGTTCACCGACAACGGTGAGGGGCGATTCGCCCGCCGGATCGCCCGGGCCATCGTCGCCGCCCGCCCCCTGACCACCACCGGTCAGTTGGCCGACGTGGTCAAGACCGCCATTCCGGCCGCCACCCGGCGCACCGGTGGTCACCCCGCCCGTCGGGTCTTTCAGGCCATTCGCATCGCCGTCAACGAGGAGCTCGGCCAGCTGGCCGAAGCCCTGGAGGAGGCTCTGACCCTCCTGCAGCCGGGGGGCCGCTGTGTGGTCATCTCCTACCACTCCGGCGAGGACCGCCTGGTCAAGTCCCTCTTCGCCCGGATGGCCACCGGTGGCTGCCAGTGCCCACCGGGCCTGCCCTGCGTGTGCGGGGCCGACCCGCAGTTCCGGCTGGTGGCGCGCGGTGCCCGCCGCCCCACGGCCGCCGAGATCGGTCGCAACCATCGGGCCGAGGCCGCCCGTCTGCGGGTCATCGAGCGCCTCCCGGTCACCGAGCGCCAGCCCGAGGCCAACGGCGAAGTGGCCTGATGACCCCGTCCGCACCCGCCACCGCCCGCCGATCGAGTCCGTCCGCACCGCGTACGGCCGCCCCTCGCCGGCCCCCCCTGCGGGTCATGGAGCCGGCCCCCCGCCGGCGACCGAAGGCCAACCGTGTCCGGCGATCGACCATGTGGCTCTCGGCCGGGTTGGTCATCGGCAGCCTTTTGGCCGTCGTGGTGGGGGATGCCCTCCTCACCCAGGGTCAGGTCCGCCTGGCCGCCGAGCAGAGCGCCATGGCCAGTGCCGTGGCCACCCAGAAGTCGCTGCAGGTGGCGGTGGCCGAAAAGGCCGCACCTCCGGTGGTGGTGGCCCAAGCCAAGAGCCAGGGCCTCATCGCTCCCAACAGTGTCGTCTACCTCCCCGAGGTACCCCTCAACGTTCCCCTTCCCGCTCCCCAGACCGCGCCGCTGCCCAACCGGTGAGCCCTTCCGTTCTGCTGGGCCGGCGCTCACGCGCTATGCGCCTCATCGTGGCCCTGGTGTTTGTGGCCCTGACCGTCCGGCTGGTGGCCGTTCAGGAGCTCTCCCACCAGCACTACGCCTCCCTTTCCACCTCCGAGCTGACCCAGACGGTCACCATCCCCGCCGTGCGGGGAGGGATCTACGACCGCAACGGTGAGGTGCTGGCCCAATCGGTGACCAGGCAGACGGTGGTGGCCGATCCGCTTCTCATCACCCATCCGGCCGTGATGGCGGCCGCCCTCTCGCCGGTGCTGGGCATCCCGAACGACCAGCTCCGTTCCGAGCTCACCGAGCAGTCCGGCTTCGTCTATCTGGCCCATCGGGTGTCGGACGCGGTGGCGGCCAAGGTGAGCGCCCTCAATCTGACCGGCATCAACTTGATTCCCGAGTCCCAGCGGGTGGAACCCGACGGGCAACTGGCCCAACCGGTCGTGGGAACCGTGGGCTGGAACGGCAACGGGACCTCCGGACTCGAGTACCAGTACCAGTCGCTGTTGGCCGGCAAGGCCGGTACGGAGGATCTGCTGGAGTCGCCCAGCGGCGTCACCCTGCCCGGCAGCGGCGACCGTTCGCAGGCCGCCCAGGCCGGCACCGGGCTGGAGCTCACCATCGACGAATCGGTCCAGTACATCGCCGAGCAGGCCCTCGGGGCCGAAATCGCCGCTTCCCACGCCTACGGCGGGACAGCTGTGGTCATGGACGTGAAGACGGGCGACATCCTGGCCACCGCCGACCTGCAGGCCACGAGCGGAACGGCCACCACCGGGGCCAGCGCCGATCCGCCCCCGGCCCCCTCGGCGGCCAGTCCCACCTCGTCGGGGGCCACGCTGGTGTCGGGGGCCGACACCCTGCCCGCCGGGGTCGAGGAGGCGCCTTCCAACTCGGCGGTCACCCAGGTCTATGAACCTGGCTCCGTGTTCAAGCTGGTCACCTTTTCGGCGGCGCTGGCCGACAACCTGATCACCCCCGGCCAGGTCATCGAGGTGCCGGCCGATCTGCGTATGGGCACCTATACCTTCCACGACGCCGAAAGTCACGGGACCGAGCAGCTGACGGCGGCCAACGTCTTGGCCCAGTCATCCAACGTCGGGACCATCGAGATCGCCCAACGGTTGGGGGAAAACGCTCTGCTGGCCCAGATCAGCAACCTCGGTTTCGGGCATCCGACCGGGCTCAACTTCCCCGGTGAGTCCGAGGGTCTGGTGCCCGGCGCCACCAACTGGACCCAGACCTCGATCGGATCCACGCCTATCGGGCAGGACGACGCCGTCACCGCTCAGCAGATCCTCGACGCCTACAACGCCGTGGCCAACGGCGGGGTCTTCGTACCGCCCCGTCTGGTCCGGGGCACGGTCAGCGCCGCCGGGGCCATCAGCCCGACACCGTCGTCGTCCACCCACCGGGTGATCAGCGCGGCCACCGACGCCCAGCTGGTTTCGATGCTCGAAGGAGTCGTCGCCTCGGGCACCGGCACCGAGGCCGCCATCGACGGTTACACCGTGGCCGGCAAGACGGGAACCGCCCAGATCCCCAACCCCAGCCATCTGGGCTACATCTCGGGAGCCTACGTGGGTTCCTTCGCCGGCTTCGCCCCCGCCCAGGACCCGGTG
Source organism: uncultured Acidimicrobiales bacterium (assembly GCA_963824645.1). Taxonomy (GTDB): domain Bacteria; phylum Actinomycetota; class Acidimicrobiia; order Acidimicrobiales; family RAAP-2; genus Bog-756. The sequence continues at coordinate 95,024 of CAWGQC010000001.1, read as the reverse complement.
CTCTCCGCCATCGTCGTCCTCGACCATCCGACCCCCATCTACGGGGGGGCGGTGGCGGCACCGGTGTTCTCCACCATCATGTCGTACGCCCTGCACCACTACGGGATCCCCACCACGGCGGCGGCCACGACCTCGTCCTCGAGTTCGGCCATCGGTGGCACGGGTAGCATCTCCGTGCCTGCCGGTGCCACCACGGAAGGGCCGTAGGTGAGCGCCGGCCGTGGCCCTGACCCCCGTACCCCCTCTGGAGCTTCCGGAACACCCACCTGTGCTGATGACCCTTCTGATCCACGACATCGACGTCGTCGGTGTACGCGGCGATCCGGCGGTCACCGAAGTCCGAGGTGTCGAGTTCGACAGCCGGCGGGTAGGCGAGGGGTCGCTCTTCTGCTGCGTGCCCGGGGCCCGGGCCGACGGGCATCGCTTTGCCGCCCAGGCCGTGGCTCAGGGCGCCTCGTGTCTTTTGTGCGAGCACCCCTTGGACCTCGATGTGCCCCAGGTGCAGGTAGCCCCCGGCTCGATACGGACGGCCATGGCCCACGTGGCGGCGACCTTCTTCGGCCATCCGGCCCGGGCCATGACCATGGTGGGGGTCACCGGCACCAACGGCAAGACCACGGTGACCCACCTGGTGGCCTCGATCCTGGAGACGGCCGGTTATCCGACCGGCATCATCGGAACCCTGGGCGGCGAGCGGACGACGCCCGAGAGCCCGGTGACCCAGGGCCTGTTGGCCGGGTTCCGGGACGAAGGCCGACGGGCCGTGGCCATGGAGGTCTCCTCCCACGGTCTGGCTCAGAACCGGGTGGACGGGATGGTCTTCGACGTCGCCGCCTTCACCAACCTGAGCCGCGATCACCTGGATCACCACGGCACCATGGAGGAGTACTTCGCCACCAAGGCCCGCCTCTTCGCCAAGGGGAGAAGCAGGACGGCGGTCATCCCCATCGACGAACCCTGGGGCCGTCAGATGGCGGAGCGGGCGACGACCGAACGGGTGGTGACGGTGCAACGATCCGAGGCCACCGACATCACCCTGTCCATCGGTTCGTCCTCCTTCCGGTGGCGGGACCGACCGGTCACGCTGCCCCTGTCGGGGCTGTTCAACGTGGACAACGCCCTGGTGGCGGCGGCGGTGGGCCAAGCCCTGGGCATCGATGGGGACCGGGTGGCCGAGGGACTGGCGGCAGCCTCACCGGTTCCGGGGCGGATGGAGGTGGTCTGGCCCGGCCCCCCATTCGCCGTGGTGGTCGACTACGCCCATACCCCCGCCGGTTTGACGGTGGCCCTGGCCGCGGCGCGCCACCTGGCCCGGTCGGGCCGTGTCATCGCTGTGTTCGGTGCGGGGGGCGATCGTGACCGGGGGAAGCGGGCGGCCATGGGAGAAGCCGGGGCCGAGGGCGCCGACCTGGTCGTCCTCACGTCGGACAACCCTCGCTCGGAAGACCCGGTGGCCATCATCGACCAGGTCCGGGCCGGAGCCGGGCCGACCGCCGAGGTGGTGGTCGAGCCCGACCGGGCCGAGGCCATCGCCACGGCCATCGGTCGAGCCGGCACGGGCGACATCATCATCATTGCCGGCAAGGGTCACGAAGTCGGCCAGCAGCTGGCCGACCGGATGGTTCCCTTCGACGACCGGGTCCAGGCCCGCCGGGCCCTGGCCGGGCAGGGGATCGGTACCGGTAGGGCCCACAGCCGGGGCGGTGGGGTCCGGTGATCTCCCTCATGACCTCCGGCGGGGTGGCTCTGTGGGTGGCCGTCCTGTCCACGCCGGTGCTCATCCGGTGGTTGATCAAGCACAACATCGGTCAGCAGATACGGGAGGACGGTCCCCAGGTCCACGTGGCCAAAGCCGGTACGCCGACCATGGGGGGTATCGGGATCGTGGCCGCCGTCGTCATCGGCTATCTGGTGGCCCATGCCGTACCCGGGGTGACCTTCTCGCGATCGGGGGCGCTGATCATGCTGGCCCTGGTGGGGGCGGCCCTGATCGGCTTCGCCGACGACTGGACCAAGGTCCGCAACCGGAGGAGTCTGGGTCTGAACAAGCGAGCCAAGTTCGGCGCCCAGGTCGGTCTGGGCGTGCTCTTCTCTCTACTGGCCGTGTACTGGGCCCACGCCGGAACCACGCTGTCCTTCACCCGCTACGACTCGATCGGTTTCCACATGGGCACCGGATTGTGGGTGGTGTGGGCCACGGTGGTCATCGCCGCCTCGGCCAACGCCGTCAACCTGACCGACGGCCTCGACGGCCTGGCCGCCGGCTCCTCCACCTTCTGTTTCGCCTGCCTGGCCATCATCGGCTACTGGCAGTACCGCCATTTTGCCATCTACCACGTAGCCAACGCCCTCGATCTGGCCCTGGCTTCGGTGGCCCTGGCCGGCGCGTGCCTCGGCTTCCTGTGGTGGAACGCGGCCCCGGCCCGGATCTTCATGGGGGACACCGGATCGCTGGCCATCGGCTCGGGGCTGGCTGCTCTGTGCCTGCTGATGAACCTCGCTTTACTGCTGGTGATCATCGGCGGGCTGTTCGTCATCGTGACCCTGTCGGTGGTCATCCAGGTCATCAGCTTCCGGGTCTTCCACCGTCGGGTCTTCCTGATGGCACCGCTCCACCACCACTTCGAACTGATGGGGTGGCCGGAGACGACGGTGATCGTGCGGTTCTGGATACTGGCCGGGCTTTTCGCCGCCCTCGGCCTGGGCATCTTCTACGGCGATTTCCTGTCGGTGAGCAAGCTCACGTGAGAGAGCGGAGTCGGACATGAGACGAGCGGGGTCTGTCATGAGCGGTGGAAGGTGGCCCCACCGGGCCGACCCCGGGCCCCGCCGGGCCGATGGCATCGGGCCGAGGCCGGTCGGCTCGTCGGAGGACCGCTCGGCCGGAAGGTTCCACCACCCGGGCCGCCGGGTGGACAAGGCTTTGGTCATGGACGGCACCGTCGGGACACCGGTCAGTCGGTCGGCCCCCGGGCCGGAGGCAGGAACGGGAGCGGAAGTTCATGGCTGAGCGTTCCTCCACCGCCACCGCCCCCCGGGTGGGCCGGACCCCGACCCGACCCCGCCCCTCCCGGTCGGCCGCGACGGCCACCGTCACCCCCCTTTCCACCCGGACCCGTCCGGACCGCGCCCCCCGCCCGTCGCGGATCAGTACATCCCGCGCCCTGGCCCTGGTGGTCGGCGTCCTGTGCGTCTTCGGCCTCATCATGGTGGGCTCGGCCTCGCCGGTCATCTCGCTCGGTCTCTACGGGTCGCCCTGGGCCATTTTCATCCGCCAGGCCCTCTACATGGCCGTGGGCGCCTGTGCGCTGTTGGTGGCGGCCCGCATGAACTACCGCACCTGGCGCAAGATCCGTGGACCGCTGCTGGTGGGGTCGCTCGGCCTCCTGGTGGTGGTTCTCATGCCCCACATCGGTGTATCGGCGGGAGGTTCGTCCCGCTGGATCGGGTTCGGGATCCTCCAGCTCCAACCGTCCGAGATCATGAAGCTGGCCCTGGTCGTTTTCGCGGCCGACCTCCTGACCCGTCGGGCCCACTGCACGGCCGATCCGAAGATGGTGATCGCCCCGGTACTGGCCGTCCTCGCCATCTCGGGCCTGCTCATCCTCAAGCAGCCCGATATGGGAACGGCACTGGTGCTGTGCTGCATCGCCTTCGGCATCCTGTTCATGGGGGGTGTGCCCATGATGCCGATCATGAAGATCGTGGGGGGATTCGCCGTGCTGGCCCTGGTGGTGGGGTTGGCCGACCCCTACCGGCGCGACCGGATCCTCTCGTTCCTCAATCCGGGGGCCAACAAATCGGGAACCGGCTACCAGGTCTGGCAGTCCCTCATCGGGCTGGGGTCGGGCCATATCTTCGGCCTGGGCCTCGGCGGTGGCCGGGAGAAGTGGGGAACGCTGCCCAACGCCCATACCGACTTCATCTTCTCGGTGGTGGGCGAAGAGCTGGGACTGGTGGGGGCGGTCGTGTTGCTCTCGTTGTTCTTCGCCCTGGCCTGGTTCGGACTGCGGGCGGCCACCCGGGCCCCCGACCGGTTCGGCAGTCTGATGGCGGTGGGCATCACCACCTGGATCACCAGCCAGGCCGTCATCAACATCGGCGCGGTGATCGGCGTGCTGCCGGTGACCGGGATCCCCCTGCCCTTCATCTCCTTCGGCGGTACGTCCCTCATCATCACCATGGCCGCCGCCGGCATCCTCATCAACATCGCCTCGCAGGAGCGGGTGGCGCCCCATGCCGGGGCTCCCCGCCGACGACCGTCCCGCCGGTGAGCGACCGGCGGTACGCGCTGGTGGCCGGGGGTGGGACGGCCGGTCACCTCCAGCCCGCTCTGGCCATCGCCGAGGCTCTGGCCGAGGCCGGTCACGGGCGGGACACCATCGAGTTCGTGGGATCCCGACGGGGCCAGGACGAAGACACCCTCAGGGGCCGGGGGTTCCCCTTCACCCTCCTCCCCGGACGGGGCATCGTCCGCAGCCTGCGCCCCGCCGACCTGGGCGTCAATTGCGGGGCCGTGGCCGGGCTGGGCCTGGCCGCAGTGGAGGCCCTGGCCCTGGTGGCCCGGGCCCACCCCCAGGTGGTCGTGTCGGTGGGCGGTTACGCCAGCCTTCCCGCCTCGGTGGCCGCCGTGGTCCTCGGGGTCCCCCTGGTGTTGGTGAACGTGGACGCCGTCCCCGGCGCCGCCAACCGCCTGCTGGGTCGGTTCGCCCGGGCCAGTGCCGTCGGATGGGAGGGCACGCCCCTGCCCCGGGCCGTGGTGACCGGGACCCCGGTACGACCGCTCATCGCCGCCGTCCGTCGTCGGCCCGAGGACCGACGCCGGGCCCGCCGGGATCTGGGACTGCCCGAAGATCGGGCCACCGTGGCCTTCTTCGGAGGATCGCTCGGGGCCCGGCGGATCAACCAGGCGGCGCTGGGGTTGGAGGCAGCATGGCGGAGCCGTGACGACCTCTCGATCTACCACATCGTGGGGCGAAGGGACTGGGCCCAGTGTTCGGCTTCGGACCACCCGCTCGAGGCCGAAACCGGGCTGGCCACGGTACGGGTTCCCTACGAGGAGCGGATGGACCTGGTCTACAGCGCCGCCGACCTCATGGTGTGCCGGGCCGGAGCCATGACGGTGGCCGAGTTGGCCGTGGCCGGCGTCCCCTCGGTGCTGGTGCCGCTACCGGGAGCCCCGGGGGACCATCAGACGGCCAACGCCCGCGTGCTGGCCAGGGCCGGAGCCGCCGTTCTGGTGCCGGACGCCGATTGCCGGCCCGACTCCCTCGGCCCGACCATCGACCGGCTGCTGGACGATCCCGACGCGCTGGCCTCGATGGGGAGGGCGGCGGCGGACCTCGGTCGTCCTGACGCGGCAGCGGCCGGCGCCGCCGTGGTGGAGACCTACGCCCGGCCCCTGACCGGGAGCCGGCGGTGAGTGCGGCCGCCGCTCCCGGCGGACCCCTGGGCGCCGGGGGAGAGCGGCGCACCGTTCATGTGATCGGCATCGGCGGGGCCGGTATGAGTGCCATCGCCACCGTCCTCCACGCCATGGGCCACACCGTCACGGGCAGCGATCTTCGGGCCTCGGCCGTCACCGAGCGTCTGTCCCGCGCCGGCGTGCCGGTCGTCATCGGCCACGGTGGCGCCAACATCGGCGCCGCCGACCTGGTCACCGCCTCCCCGGCCGTGGCCGCCGACAATCCGGAACTGACCGAGGCCCGACGACGGGGCATCACCGTCCTGACCCGAGCCGAGGTCCTCGCGGCCGTGGCCGCCATGAAGCGCTGCGTGGCGGTGGCCGGCACCCACGGAAAGACCACCACCGCCTCCATGTTGGCTCTGGCGCTGGTCGACGGGGGACTGTCGCCCTCCTTTCTCATCGGCGGCGATGTCAACGAGATCGGGACCAACGCCGTGTGGGACGACGGCGACCTGCTGGTGGTGGAGGCCGACGAGAGCGACGGCACATTCCTGTCCCTGGACGTCGACATCGCCGTGGTCACCAACATCGAAGCCGACCATCTGGATCACTACGGGTCCTTCGCCGCCCTCCGCCGTGCCTTCGAGGATTTTGTGGCCGGAGCCCACCAGCACCGGGTGGTGGGCGGGGACGACCCGGTGGCCGCGTCCATCGGAAGGGCCGCCGGGGCCGACATCGTCGGGACGTCGCCGGAGTGCACGTACCGGGTGGTGGACCTGACCCTGGCCCGCAGTTCCGTGTCCTTCGCCCTGGTGGGACCGGCAGGGACCGAGCTGGGCCGGTTGGCCGTTCCCGTCCCCGGCGCCCACAACGCCAGGAATGCGGCGCTGGCCACGGTGGCCTCCCTGGCCGCCGGAGGTTCCTTCGACGTGGCGTCGCGGGCTCTGGCCCGGTTTGCCGGGGTGGCCCGCCGCTTCGAGTTCCGGGGGACGGCCCACGGCGTGACCTTTGTCGACGACTACGCCCACCTTCCCGGCGAGGTGGTGGCCGTGCTCGGCGCCGCCCGCCACGGCGACTGGCGACGGGTGGTGACCGTGTTCCAGCCCCATCGGTACAGCCGGACGGCGGAGCTGGCCGCCCAGTTCGGCCGAGCTTTCGGCGACACCGACCTGGTGGTGGTCACCGATGTCTACGGGGCCGGGGAGCCCCCGGTGCCCGGTGTGACCGGCGAACTGGTGGTCGAGGCCATCCGTCGCTCCTCGCCGCAGGTTCCCGTCCACTACGCCCCCGGTCGCCGCGAGCTGTGCCGTACGGTGTCCGACATCCTGGAGGAGGGAGACCTCTGCCTGACCCTGGGCGCCGGCGACCTCACCGCCCTCCCCGACGAACTTATGGCCGACCCGAGCTGGTGAGCGAAAGGTGAGTACCCGTACCGACGACCTGGCGGCGCTGAACGAGGCGCTGGGCCCACGGGTCCGACGCCATCATCCGCTGGGCGCTTTGACGACCTACCGGGTCGGGGGCCCCGCCGCTCTGTTCGTGGAGCCCGACGACGAAGAGGAGCTGGTGGGCGTGGCTGCGGCCCTGTCCGGCCTGCGGGTCCCGGTGCTGGTGGTGGGTCGGCGGCTCCAATCTGTTGGTGTCCGACCGGGGCTTCGCCGGGTTGGTGGTCATGTTGGGGTCCGGGTTCGAAGACCTGTCGATGGCCGGACACACGGTGCGGGCCGGAGGGGCGCTGAGCCTCCCCGTGCTGGCCCGCCGAACGGCGGCCGCCGGATTGACCGGTCTGGAATGGGCGGTTGGGGTGCCGGGCTCGGTGGGCGGTGCGGTGGCCATGAACGCCGGGGGGCACGGAGCCGACACGGCCGCCACCCTCGTCTCCTACCGGACCGTCGACCTGGCTTCCGGTCAGGCCGACGACTGGCCCGCCGGCCGGCTCGGGTTCGGCTACCGGCGGGCCAACGTGGCCGCCACCGACGTGGTGGTGGCCGCCGTCCACGAACTGGCCCCCGGAGACCCGGCCCAAGGCAAAGCGGCCATCGACGAGATCGTGCGATGGCGACGGGCCAATCAGCCGGGGGTAGCAACGCCGGATCGGTGTTCACCAATCCGCCCGACGATGCGGCCGGTCGGCTGATCGACAGCTGCGGACTGAAGGGTTACGGCATGGGCACGGCCCAGGTGTCGCCCAAGCACGCCAACTTCATTCAGGCCGACCCCGACGGCGCGGCCGACGACGTTCACCGTCTGATCGGCCACGTGCGCCAGACGGTGGCGGCCCGTTGCGGGGTGGACCTGCAGACCGAGGTGCGCATGGTGGGTTTCGACCACTCGGACCGGGGAGCGCCATGAGCACCTCCGACGACCCCGACCGCCCCCAAGACCCGACCGTCGATCGACCCCCGTATCCGTCAGCGACGGGTCGACGTACGTCGTCGACAGGGTCGCCGTCGGCTGCGCTGGTTCGCCGGGGTGATCCTGGTGTTGCTCCTGGTGGCGGTGGGGTGGCGCGTTCCTGCACCTGCCGTGGTTCACCGTCCGGGTGGTGACCGTGACCGGAACCCATGCCCACACCAGCGACGCGGCCATCGTGGCCGCCGCCGACCTCGGGCACCACCCCGCCCTGATCAGCGTCGACCCCGGAGCGGTGGCGTCACGGATCGAGGCGCTGCCCTTCATCGCCACCGCCCGGGTGCAGCGGCACTGGCCCGACGGTGTGGGCATCGCCGTGACCGAACGGGTGCCCTCCGTCACCATGGCCGGACCGGGGAGATCGTGGTCGGTGCTGGACGGGCAGGGTCGCACCCTCGAGGTGGTGCCGCCCGGCCGGCCGGACTGGTCATGCTGGTGGTCCCACGGCCCGGGCGGCTCCGGCCCCGCCGCCGGTGGGGGGGACGGTGGCGCCGGCCGGCTCCTTCGGCCTCACCGTCTGCCGGACCTTGCCGGCGGCCTTCGCCTCCCAGGTCGCCACGGTCACTCTGGCGTCGGACGGGACGATCGATCTGGCCCTCAACTCGGGACCTGACCGTGCTGCTGGGGACCGATACCGACCTCCCCGCCAAGTACGAGGACGTGGCCGCCATCATCGCCCACGCCTCCCTGCACGGCGCCCCACCATCGATGTGACCGTGCCCGCATCGCCGACCGTCGACCCGGCTGAGCGGGCAGTCGCGCGGAGCGCCACGTGCCAGCCGGTGTCCTCGCCGGTGTCCACTGTGCTTGACCAGGTACTCCGCTGACCGTATCGTTGGCACGAACTCGCCGGTTGGAACGGTTTCAACCTTTGGTCGAGGGTAAGGAACTACATGACCGTTCCGGCACAGAACAACTACTTCGCCGTGATCAAAGTGGTGGGCGTGGGCGGGGGCGGCGTCAATGCCGTCAACCGCATGATCGAAGCCGGACTGCGTGGTGTCGAGTTCATCGCCACCAACACGGATGCGCAGGCTCTGCTGATGAGCGACGCCGACCTCAAGCTCGACATCGGCCGCCAGCTGACCCGGGGTCTGGGGGCGGGCAGCGATCCCGAGGTGGGCCGCCTGGCCGCCGAGGAGCACCGGGCGGAGATCGAAGAGGCGCTGAAGGGCGCCGACATGGTCTTCATCACCGCCGGCAAGGGCGGGGGCACCGGGACCGGTGCCGCCCCGGTGGTGGCCGAGATCGCCAAGAGCCTCGGGGCCCTGACCATCGGCGTGGTCACCCGGCCGTTCACCTTCGAGGGCCGCCGTCGCTCGGTCCAGGCCGAGCAGGGCATCCAGAACCTGAAGGAGAAGGTCGACACCCTCATCATCATCCCGAACGACCGGCTGCTGACCGTGTCCAACGAGAAGACGTCGATGGTCAACGCCTTCAAGATGGCCGACGAGGTGCTCATGCAGGGCGTACAGGGGATCACCAGCCTGATCACCATGCCCGGTCTGATCAACACCGACTTCGCCGACGTCAAGATGATCATGAGCAACGCCGGAACGGCCATCATGGGCATCGGCTCGGCCACCGGCGAGGGACGGGCGGTCAACGCCGCCCGGGCCGCCATCACCAGTCCGCTGCTCGAGGCCTCGATCGAAGGGGCCCGCGGCATCCTGCTCAACATCGCCGGTGGTCCCGACCTCGGGTCTGTTCGAGGTCAACGAGGCGGCCGAGATCATCCACGGCGTGGCCCATCCCGACGCCAACATCATCTTCGGCAGCGTCATCGACGAGGCCATGGGCGAAGAGGTGCGGGTCACGGTCATCGCCGCCGGCTTCGAGCGGTGGGAGGCCCAGACGCCGCGGCGGCGGCTCACCACGTCGAGTCCGCCGGCCGCGAGGAGACCCGCAGCCGGGTGCTCGGCGCCGAGAACGCCCACGAGGACATCTTCGCCACGCCCACCGACGAAGAGCTCGATCTGGGCGACGACGACTTCGACGTGCCCTCGTTCCTGCGCTGACGGTGCCCCGTCGGGCCGATCTGCCGTCGTCGGACCCGTGCAGGCCGCGTGGAGCGACGCCACCGACGGTGACCTACGCCCGGCCGACGATGCGGGGACGGGCCCTGGCCCGATGGGTCGGTCGGGTCACCGCCCCGCGACGGCTGCCGGCCGCGGTCCCGGCTCGGCCGGGTCCCTGGGCGGCCCAGGTCCACGGGGCCGAGGTGGTCAGCGGTGGGCGGGGGTGCCGGCGGGGGCCGGCACCCGTCGGCCCCCGCTGTCGAGGCCGTGTACGCCGGAGTCGGTCGACGGCCTGGTCTCGGATACGACGGCCGAGGGCCTGTCCATCCTCACCGCCGACTGTGCCTCGCTGGCCCTCGGCAGCCCCGAGGGCGTCTTCGCCGCCGTCCATGCCGGCTGGCGGGGGCTGATGGCCGGCGTGGTCGAGGCCACCGTGGCCAGCCATGCGGGCCATGGGGGCCGGCCACGTGGTCGGCGCCCTGGGACCCTGCATCCATGCCGAGTGCTACGAGTTCTCGGAGGAGGACCTGGACGTCGTGGTGGCCGCCTACGGTCCGGCGGTGCGGGGCCGGACGACGGCCGGCCGACCCGCCCTCGACCTCCCGGCCACCGTGGCTGCTGCGCTGGCGGCCGGGGGCGCCGACCGCAACCGGCGGCCGGCCGGCCTGTACGGCCTGCGACGACGGTCACTTCTCCTACCGGGCCCGGCGTGACGTGGCCCGCCAGGCCCTGGTCGTGTGGTCGGCCGACCGGCGGTGAGCACGATGCCGCGCAGTGGACGGTTCGATCCGGCCCGGCTTCGCCGACCGGGTGGAAGAAGTCGAGCGCCGGATGGCCGGGGCGGCGCGCCGGATCCCTCCTCGGTCCGGGTGGTGGCCGTCACCAAGGGATTCGGGCCCGAGGCGGTGGAGGCGGCGTGGGCCGCCGGTTTCACCGACATCGGTGAGAACTATGCCCAGGAGCTGGAGGCCAAGGCGACGGCGGTCGACCGAGCGGGCCGGCGCCGGTGTGGCACTTCCTCGGCTCCGTGCAGCGCAACAAGGTGGCCCGCCTGGCTCCGCTGGTCACCTGGTGGCAGGCCGTGGCGCCGGGTGGAGGAGGGCCGGGCCATCGCCCGCCGCCGACCGGGGGCCACCGTCCTGGTGCAGGTGGACGTGGCCGGACTGCCCGGACGGGGTGGCGTGGCCCCGGGGGACGTGCCCGACCTGGTCGGCGCGCCCTGCGTGACGAGGATCTCGAGGTGCGCGGCCTGATGGCGGTCGGTCCCCCCGGGCCCCCCGAGGGGTCGCGGGCCGGCTTCACCCTCGTGTCACGACTGGCCGATCGGTTGGACCTGCCCGTGCGGTCGATGGGCATGAGCGACGATCTGGAAGTGGCGCTGGCCGAGGGATCGACCATGGTCCGGCTGGGCCGGGCCCTGTTCGGAGCGCGTCCGCCGGTCGGAGGCTGAGGGTGGCCGGCCCGACGGCCGACGGGACCGGTCGGTGCCCCTCGGGACGCCGTCCGATCAGGGCCCGACGCTCCTTCCCGACGGGTGTCCGGCGATCCACCGATCCCTCGACCCACGCACTACGCTGTGCCCAGGAGGACACATGGCTGCTTCATTCATGAAGAAGACCATGGCCTATCTGGGCCTGGTCGACGACGACTACGACGACTACGACGACTACGAGACGCGCTCGCCGGTGGCTTCGGGTCGGGTCGGCCAGCGGTCGACGGGCATGGTCGACGACATCGAAGAGCCGACCACGTCGATGCCGAGTCCTCGGATCCGCACCCTGTCGGCGGCCGAAGCCCCCGGCTCCTCCGCCTCCGCCCCGACGGCCGTCGGGGCCCGGAGCACGGTGTCCACGTCCTCGGTCCGACCCATTTCGCAGGAGACGTCCAGCGCACGCGTCCACATCGTGGCCCCCGCCCGGTTCGCCGACGCCCAGGAGATCGCCAACCGGCTGATGAACAATCAACCGGTGATCGTGAACATGCAGAGCGCCGAGCGCGACCTCCAGCGGCGGATGATCGATTTCTGCAGCGGCGTCACCTACGCCCTGTCGGGCGGCATGGAACGGGTGGCCGACGAGGTGTTCCTCCTCACCCCCTCGAACGTGAAGGTCTCCGATGAGGAGCGCCAGCGTCTGGCCGACCGGGGACTGGTGAACCCCTGATCGGAGGCCCGATCGCGGTGGCGGCCGGGTCTCGGCCGGTGGGTAGGTACCGGTGTTCCTGATCGTCGACATCCTCGAGCTGTTCCTCCTGGTCCTGTTCGCCTACTCCATCCTGAGTTGGGTCATCGCCATGGGGCGGCTGTCCTACGACTCGCCGGTGCGCAAGGTCGAGAAGGTCTTGTCGTCGATATGCGAGCCGGTGCTGCGGCCCATCCGCCGCCTGATCCCCCCGGTGCGGGTAGGCGGGGTCGGGCTCGATCTCTCGGTCATGATCGCCTTCGTGGTCATTCTGGTGCTGGTCAGCGTTATCCAGGGTTGATCCCGGGTAGGTCTGCGGCCGCCACCGGATGACACCTCGAAGGCCCCCGGACCTGATCGGTCCGATCCCTGGACAGGGTCAGCCGCGCCGCTAGCATGGGCGGCATGGATGCCTCCCAATCTGCGCTCGATTCACTGCGAACGGTGGAGTTCCGTGAAACCCTCAAGGGGTACCACCGGGACGACGTCGACGAGTACCTCGAAAAGGCGGCTGTCGAGGCCGAGGGGCTTCAGGAGCAGCTCCGCCAGAGTGGCGAGCGGTTGCGCCAGGCGGCCGAGCGAATCTCGCAACTGGAGCTGGCCCTCGATCAGCAACCCGAGCCCGCTCCACCGGAACCGGCGGTGCCCGACGACACGCTGCAGCGAACCCTGCTGCTGGCTCAGAAGTTCGTCGACGAGACCAAGGCCGATGCCGAGGCGCACGCAGCCCAGACCATCGCCGAAGCCGAGGCCAAAGCGCGGATGATGACCGACGACGCCCAGTCGCAAGCGTCACACATTGCGGCGGAATCCGAACAAAGGTTGCGCGACGAGATCTCACGGCTCGAGACATCGCGGTCGAAGCTCAACCACGAGGTCGACGCCATGTCCCGCCATCTGGAGGGGGAGCGCAACCGGTTGCGCTCCGCCCTCGGGGACATCCTGCGCTGGGTGGATGAGAACGTGCAGCCGGCCCGGCCGCCGACCGATTCGGCCGCTACCGAGACGGCACCGGTGGACGACGGGGCGCCACCCGCCCCCACCCCGACCCCCGCTCCGACCTCGGCCGCCGCGCCCAGTGGGGCCCCGGCCCCCAACGCGGCCCCGGCGGCAGCACCGGCGGCAGCCCCGTCGGGCAATCGTTCGGCCTCGCCCGAAGGAGGGGCTGTCCCCCAGGTCAGCGGCACCGGGCCCAGCGGGGAGGTCACCCAGATGAAGCCGGCCGGCGTCGCCACCCGGCCGGCCAACACCAACTCGCCCCTGCCCCTGTAGGGGGACGGGGCCGACCGCGGTCGCTCGAGCGGGCTGGTCACCGAGGGCCGGCGGCCCCCACCGTGATTGGTGGAGGGCGGACCACCGGTATGGTCCCTGGTTCAAGTTCCCCCGGATTGCTGCATCCAGACGGGCACGGTAGGGTCACCCGCCCACCAGGTGTCGGGGATTGGTGCGGGCAGCCCAGCCGATGGTGGCCATCCAGCGAGGGGACGCACCGCGAAGGAGATCGATGTGACGGCAGCAAAGAAGGCGGCTCCCCCTTCACCCAAGAAGGCTGCGCCGGCAACAAAGAAGGCCGCCACGACTGGGTCGGCGTCCAAGGCGTCCTCCTCGCTCAAGTCGACGGCGAAGAAGGGCCCGGCCACGGCCGGACCGGGAGCCAAGAAGCCGGCTGCGGTCAAGAAGGCATCGGCTCCGGCCAAGAAATCGACGGCCGCTGCCACCAAGGCGGCTCCCGCGGCCAAGAAGGCGACCGCCTCCAAGAGCTCCCCGGCTCCGGCCAAGAAGGCGGCCGCCACCGGGACCAAGAGTGGTCTGGTGACCAAGAAGGAAGTAAGCCCCAAGCCGTTACCCAAGAAGCCGTCGGTGGGCCCATACGCCAAGGAGCAGAAGTTCCTGGAGGAGCAGCGGGCCCTTCTCCTCGAAGAGCGGTTGGTCTACGCCGGTCAGGCCGTCGACCTGCGGGCCGAAGCGGATTCGCTGGCCCTCGAGCGCGAGCCGGGTGACGTCCAGTTCGACGAGGAATCGGGGGAGGGAGGGACGGTGACGGTCGATCGCGAGCGCAACCTGGCCCTGTCGGCCCAGGCTTCGGCGGCCGTCGAGGAGATCGATGACGCTCTCCGCAAGATCGAACGGAAGAGCTACGGGGGATGTGAGCGGTGCCATCAGGCCATCCCCAAAGCCCGTCTCCGAGCCCTGCCCTTTGCCAGGCTGTGTGTGGCCTGCAAGAGCGGAGGACTGTCACGGCGCTGACCGACCCGCCGGTGGACGGCAGGGAGGGGCCCGAGCGCCCTTCCTCGGGCCTGCGCACACTGGTGGTGGCGGTGGGGGTGGCGGCAGGGGTGGTCGTGGTCGACCAGCTCACCAAGTGGTGGGCGCTGAACCGGCTGACCGCCGGCTCGATCCATGTCATCGGAACCCTGGACCTGGCCCTGTCGCGCAACACGGGTGCTTCCTTCAGTCTGTTCCAGGGCAAGGCGGCCGTCCTCGCTCCGGTGGCTGCGATCCTCATCGGGGTACTGGGAGTGATGGCCTGGCGGGCTCCGAGCACCGGGAGGGCCGCCGTGTTGGGCCTGATCATCGGGGGGGCACTGGGCAATTTGAGCGACCGGCTGTTCCGCGGGGACCACGGTGCCGTGGTCGACTTCATCGCTCTCCATTTCTGGCCGACCTTCAACGTGGCCGATGCCTCCATCGTGATCGGGTGCGGACTGCTGGTCGTGTCGCTGGCCCGGACGTCATGGCGATGAGCGTGGTGACCGTGCCCGTGCCCGCCGCCCTTGACGGCGTGCGGGTGGACAAGGCGGTCGCCCTGGTGGCCGATCTGTCCCGGTCGGCCGTGAACGCCCTCATCGACGGTGGCCGGGTCCGCATCGACGGCACTGCGGTGAAGAGCCGGCACACCGTTCTGCGCAGTGGACAGGAGCTGACGGTGGAGCGGGACGAGGCGACGGGGCCGACCGTGCCTGGCGCCGACCCCACGGTCATCTTCGACGTGGTGTACGAGGACGCCGATCTGATCGTGGTGAACAAACCGGCCGGATTGGTGGTCCATCCCGGTGCCGGTCACCGCACGGGGACGCTGGTCCACGGACTGCTGGCCCGCTACCCGGACCTGGCCGCCCTGGCCACCGAGACGGACGTCGATTCCGAGCGACCGGGAATCGTGCACCGTCTCGACCGGGGTACCTCCGGGCTGATGGTGGTGGCCCGGACACCGGATGCCTACCGGACGTTGGTCGAGCGTCTGGGCGCCCGGCAGGTCACCCGCCGTTACCAGGCGCTGGTCATGGGGAGCGTGGAGGGCGATTCCGGAGTGGTCGACGCTCCCATCGGCCGGTCGGCCAGCTCACCGACCCGGATGGCCGTGTCGCGACGGGGGAAGGAGGCCAGAACCCACTACCGGGTCGAGCAACGGTTCCTCCGGCCGGCTCCGGCCACGTACATGACGGTCACCCTGGAAACGGGCCGGACCCACCAGATCCGTGTCCATCTGGCCGCCATCGGACATCCGGTGGTGGGCGACCCCACCTACGGACGGGGCCGGGCCCTCACTGGTGCGACCGTTGCCCGGCCCTTCCTTCATGCCGGCCGGCTGGCCCTGGACCATCCGCGGACCGGACAGCCCCTGACGTGGGATGCGGCCCTCCCCGACGACCTGCGGGCCGAGCTCGACCGGATGAGCGACTGAGCGGATCAGGCCGCTTCGTGGGCTGCTTCGAGGACGTGGCTGTCGGCCAGGGCCTCCAGAGCCTCAGCTTCGGCCTGGCGCACCTTGCGTACGCCGATACCCAGCCGCTCGGCCGTGGTCTGCAGCGAGGCCGGGTCACTGCCGTCGAAACCGAATCGGTGTCGGATGACCTGACGCTGGAGATCGGTGAGCCGATCGACGGCCTGACGGACCAGATCCAGGGTCATTTCGACGGCCACGTCGTCTTCGAAGTCACTGAGATCGGTCGACACCAGATCGCCCAGCGTGGCGGTCGAGTCGGTGGCGGCCGGTTGATCGAGGCTGGCCACCACCCGGGCCACCTGGGCCAGGTCGGCCCGAACGGCCGCCGTGGTGTTGGTGGCGTTGTCCAGCTCCTCATCGGTCGGCGGCCGTTGGAACTGATGGGTCAGCTCCCACTGGGCCGCGTCGACCTGCTGGTTGCGCTCGGCCACCTCCATCGGCAGTCGGATGGTGCGACCGTTCTGTTGGACGGCCCGCTGGAGAGCCTGCCGGATCCACCAGGTGGCATAGGTGGAGAACCGGAAGCCGCGCTCCCAGTCGAACTTGTCCACCGCCCGCATGAGCCCGAACGTCCCTTCCTGGATGAGATCGGGTAGATCGACACCCCGGTCCTGATAGCGGCGGGCCCAGTGGACGACCAGCCGGAGGTTGGCCGCCACCATCTCCTTGCGGGCCGCATCGTCGCCCGCCGCCACCCGCTTGGCCAGCTCGGTCTGGGCCTCGTGGTCGGGGAGCGGGTGGTGATCGAGATCACGCAGGAACAGTCCCAGACTGTCGGCGTCGGCGCTCCGGTTCCGGGCCGCGCCGGCCGGACGGGCCGGCCGCCCCGGGGCGGCCCCCTTTTCAATTTTGGCCGCTCCTACGGGAGTCGGCTCTACCGACCCACCCGCCCCTGCCCGGCTCTTCTCCCTACTCATCGTGCCAGTCGTCATCCCTCTCCTCAATCTTCGTCACAGGGTCGACAGCATGTCCAACGCCGGTACGGTCCGAGACATTCCATGGATGTGATTCCGGGAGGGACCTACCCTTCGGGCCCGGTCAGCCCACCGGGCTTGCCTTTTCCCTGTTCGGAGTGGTCGGCTGTCCGGATGACCGCCGATAGTCAGTGCACGCTGGTTCGTCACGGGGAGACCGAATGGAGCCGGAGCGGCCGCCACACCGGGCGCACCGACCTCCCCCTGCTGCCCGAGGGCGTGGCCCAGGCCGAGTCGCTGGCCCCGGTTCTGAGGGACCGACCCTTCGCCGCTGTTCTCACCAGCCCCCTGCTGCGGGCCCGCCAGACCTGCACCCTGGCCGGCTGGGGTGAGGCGGCCGAGGTCGATCCCGACCTGGCCGAGTGGGACTACGGCGCTTTTGAGGGCCTGACCACGTCCGAGATCAGGAACGACCACCCGGGGTGGGACCTCTTCGCCGACGGGGCCCCCGGAGGTGAGGCGGCCGAGGATGTCGGCCGCCGGGCCGACCGGATCATCGAGCGGGTGCGGAGTGCCCCCGGAGAGGTGGCCTGTTTCGCCCACGGACACGTCCTGCGGGTGGTGGCCGCCCGCTGGATCGGCCTGCCGGCGACCGCGGGGGGATCGTTCATCCTGGGCCCGGCGGCCCTGTGTGCGCTGGGGTGGGAGCGCGAACGCCCGGTCATCGAGAGGTGGAATTGCCGCTGAGGGCCGGTCCCCCTGACGGCCGGGGGCCAGGCCGGCGGAGGTCAGACGGCGCTCTGGCGGAGGGCCGGAGCCCGGCCCTGGGCCCGGGCCACCATGTCTTCCAAGGTGTACGAGTCGAGATGGGTGCGCATGCGTTCCCCCAGGTCGGCCCACACCGTCAGCAGCACGCACTGCCCCTCGTGGTCGCAGGCGCCGTTCTCGTGGGGCAGGCCGAAGTCGCCGGCCACGATGGGTCCGTCTACGGCCGAGACGATCTGGGACAGCGTGATCTCCTCGGGTGGACGGGCCAGGACATAACCCCCACCCACACCCCGCTTGGACCGGACCAGGCCGGCACCTTTGAGGGCCAACAGGATCTGTTCGAGGTAGGGCTGGGGCAGCCCGGTCCGCTCGGCGATATCGCGCACGGCGATGGGACCCTCCCCATCGGTATGCAGAGCCAGAGAGAGGAGAGCCCGGCTGGCGTAGTCACCCCGGGTCGAGACCTTCACGTTCCCATGCTATTGCGTGGAGCCCGGCCAAGGGCTTGGCCGGGCTGGGCAGGGCCTCCGGTGCTCAGCGTCCGCCCAGTCTTCCCGCCGCCAGATCCTCGGCCATGGCCCACCCGAAGGCCACCAGGCGGGCCCCGCCGACCACGTCGACACCTTCGAAGAAGACCCTGACGTCGGTTTCGACCGAAGACTTGGGGGAGACGAAGTCGAAGCCGCCGGCTTCGCAGCCATCCCCGGCCACCACGAAGGTCCGGTCGTCGATCCGGCCGTCGGCGCCGAAGCGCTTGGCCAGCCGGCGACCCCAGGCCCGTTCCTCGCCGGTGGCCTTGTGGCCCGGGCCGGGGACCACGTCGGTCAGTCCGGCAAAGGCCCTGAAGCCCTCGCAGTCGAGCAGACGGGTGCCGACCAGCACGTCCTCGTCGGGAAAGGCCAGCAGGGCCCGTCGGTACTTGTCACCCATCATGGCCCGCAGGACGGAGTCGGCCCGTGAGGTGCGGTCCACGGTGGCCAAGCCGATGAGCAGGGAGGGAGTCCCACCGATGCGCTCCAGGGTGGAGAAGGAATAGCCCCGGAATTTGGCCCCTTCACGAACCCGGGTGACCAGAACCCACTCCTCCCGCTGTTTGGAGAGGAATCCGATATCGAAGCGCGGTTCTCTCTCGGCGCAGAGGTCGGCCATCTCGGCCAACTCGGCATCGCTGATCGATGTGCAGTCCTTGGTGTCCACCTTGATCGACATGTGGCGTTCCGTACTCCTCGGTCTTCCTGCGGCGTGTACCGCCGGCCCCGGTCTGCGGCAGAATCCCGCGTCATCCGTGCCAACCGGGTAGGCGGGACGGCGTGTGCGGGCCTCCACGCAGGAGCCGTCCTACGATTTTACGAGATTTCAAGCCGCCTGTCGTATCCGCCTGTCGGTCCGGCCCCCGCGTCGGCCGTTCTGGACCCCTCTCGGCTAGGTCTGGATGGCGTTGGGGCCGAGTAGTACCCGGAGCTCGCCGACCAGGCCACGGCGGCTGTCGACGTTGAACTCGGGTGGAAGTCGGAGCACCTTTTCTCCCACGTGGAGGAAGACCGGCGAATCTCCCGGGTGCTCGCTGAAAAGACGCTTGAGGCCGTCGACGGTGCGATCGGTGAGGGTATTGACCGGGAGGGCGATACGCAGGTCGGTATGGCCGTCAGCGGCCAATTCCGGCCGGTGGACCTCCATGCAGACCAGTTTGAGGCGGTCGTCCCGCAGGTCCACCCGGCCTTTGAGGACCACGATGGCGTCGTCATCCAGCAGGGCACCGTATTCGGCCATGGACTTGGGGAACATGAACACCTCGATCGAGGCGTTGAGATCCTCGAGTACGAAGGTGGCCATGAGCTCGCCCTTCTTGGTATAGCGGCGGGAGAGGTCGGTGACCACCCCGCCCACCGTGCGGACCTGCCCCTCGCCGGCGTAGCCGGTCGTCCCGCCACGGGCCCCGTCGGCCGACCAGTCGCCGTCCCGCAGCTCGGCCAAGGTGCAGTCGGTCAGGCGGGAGAGCGATCCTTCCAGGCCCATGAGCGGATGGTCGCTGATGTAGAGGCCGAGCATCTCCTTTTCGAAGGCCAGCCTCTGTTCCTTGGTGAACTCGGTGTCGAGGATCTCGATGCGGGTATCGGCGAAGCCCGCCGTGCCGTTGTCGTCAACCTGTTCGAGCGAGGCGAACAGGGAGAGGACGCCGGCGTCGTGTTCCCGGCGGCGCTCGAGGGTCCGGTCGACGATCTCCTCGAAGGTGAGGCACAGCCCTTGACGGGGATGACCGAGGGAGTCGAATCCGCCGGCCTTGATGAGCGACTCGATGGTCCGTTTGTTGAGCACCTGGGGATCGACCCGCTGGCAGAAGTCGTAGAAATCGGTGAAGGGACCACCCTTGTGCCGCTCGGCCACGATGTGGGCCACCAGCCCCTCACCCACGTTGCGTACGGCGGCCAGTCCGAAGGTGATGGCCCCGGGGGAGGCGGACTCGGCCGGGTGTCCGTCGGGCCCGACCGTTCCGCCCGAGGCAAAATCGGCCAACGAGAGGTTGACGTCGGGCACCAGCACCTCGATACCGAGGGACCGGCACTCGGCCAGATACACCGCCGTCTTGTCCTTGTTGTCCTTGACCGACGTGAGCAGGCTGGCCAGGTACTCGACGGGATGATGGGCTTTGAGCCAGGCCGTCTGGTAGGCGATGAACCCGTAACCGTAGGCGTGTGACTTGTTGAAGGCGTAGTCGGCGAAGGGTTCGATGATGTCGAACAGATCGGTGCCCAGGGACTCCTCGTACCCGGTGGCCACGCACCCGGCCACGAACTTCTCCCGTTCGGCCTGGATGAGAGCCCGGATCTTCTTGCCGCACGCCTTGCGCAGGTTGTCGGCCTCGGCCAGGTCGTAGCCGGCGATCTTCTGGGCCACCCGCATGACCGACTCCTGGTAGATCATGAGGCCGTAGGTGTCGCCCAGCACCTCTTCCAGGTCGGGGTGGAGGTAGCGGACCTGCTGTCGACCGTTCTTGCGGTCGGCGTAGTCGCGGTGCATGTTGGCCGCCATCGGGCCGGGACGGTAGAGAGCCACCAGGGCGGCCACGTCGTCGAAGGTGGTGGGGGCCAGTGACCGCATGAGCGACCGCATGGGGCCGCCCTCGAGCTGGAACACCCCCATCGAGTCCCCCCGGCACAACATGGCGAAGGTGTCGGGGTCGTCGAGGGGGATGGCGTCGATATCGGGCCGGGCCCCGGCGGTGACCTCGATGAGGTCGAGGGCCCGCTCGATGACCGACAGGTTGCGGAGCCCCAGGAAGTCCATCTTGAGCAGCCCGAGGTCCTCGACGCCGTGCATCTCGTACTGGGTGACGATAGGGGCGTCGTCGGGGTTGTTCCCGTCCGGTTTCCGCTGGATGGGGACATACTCGGTCAGGGGCTCGTCGGTGATGACCACGGCGGCGGCGTGGATACCGTCCTGCCGACGTAGCCCCTCGAGGCCCTTGGCCACGTCGATGACCCGTTTGGCGTCGGGATCGGCCTCGTACATGGTGCGCAGCTCGCCGGCGGCGGCAAACCCGTCCTCGTGGCCCTCGGTGCGGTCCAGACAGGCGGACAGCGGGGTGTCCCGGCCCATCAGCAGCGGAGGCATGGCCTTGGCGATCCGGTCACCGACGCCGTAGGGATAGCCGAGCACCCGGGCCGCGTCGCGCACGGCGGCCCGGGCCTTGATGGTGGAGAAGGTGACGATCTGAGCGACGTGGTCGGGCCCGTAACGGTCGGCCGCGTACTTGATCATGTCGCCCCGGTAGCGCTCGTCGAAGTCCATGTCGATGTCGGGCATCTGGGCCCGGCCCGGGTTGAGGAACCGTTCGAAGAGCAGGTCGTAGCGGATGGGATCGAGATCGACGATCCGGAGGCAGTAGGCCACGCAGCAGCCGGCGGCCGATCCCCGCCCCGGCCCCACCCGGATGCCGCGGGATCGGGCGAAGCGAATGAGGTCCCACACCACCAGGAAGTAGGCGGCGAAGCCCATGTCGCCGATCACGCCGAGCTCGTAGTCGAGCCGGGTCATGACCTCGGCCGGAACCGGCGATCCGTAGCGCTCCTTGGCCCCTTCGATACTCAGATCCCGCAGATAGGCGGCCGCCCGACCTTCGTAGGTGTCGCCCTTGAATTCCTCGGGCACCGGGAAGCGGGGCAGGTTGGCCCCGCCGAAGTCGATTTCGACGGATGCCCGCTCGGCGATGAGCAGGGTGTTGTCGCACGCCTCGGGGAGCTCGGCGAAGAGGTGGCGCATCTCGGCCGACGATTTGAGATAGTGCTCCTCGCCCTGGAACTTGAACCGCTTGGGATCGTCGATGAGGGCCCCGGTCTGCACGCACAGCAGGGCGTCATGGGCGACGTGGTCCTCCCGGTGGGTGTAGTGGCTGTCGTTGGTGGCGAGCAGCGGCGCCCCGATGCGCCGGGCGATCTCGACCAGGGCCGGGTTGGTCTTGTGCTGCTCGGGCAGACCGTGGTCCTGGAGCTCGACGAAGAGGTTGTCCTTGCCGAAGATGTCCTGCAGTCGGGCGGCCAACCCCTCCGCTTTGATCTGGTCGTCGGCCAGCAGGGCCTGGAGTACGACACCGCCCAGGCAACCGGTGGTGGCGATCAGTCCGGTGCTGTGCCGGGCCAGGAGCTCCCAGTCGAGACGGGGCTTGTAGTAGTAGCCCTCCAGGTAGGCGGCCGACGACAGCTTGAGCAGGTTCCGGTAACCCTGGGTGGACTCGGCCAAGAGGGTCAGGTGGTAGTAGAGCTTCTCGCCCCCGGCCACGTCACCACCGGTGTCGTCCACCTTGCCCTTGCGCACCGGTCGTTCGTGGCGCGATTCGGCGGCCATGTAGGCCTCGGTGCCGATGACCGGGTTGAGGCCCGCCTTGCGGCAGGCGGCATAAAAATCGAGGACGCCGTACATGTTGCCGTGGTCGGTGATACCGATTGCCGGCTGGCCGTCAGCCACCGCCGCCTTGACCAGGTCGTCGACCCGGGCGGCTCCGTCCAGCATCGAGAACTCGGTATGGGTATGGAGGTGTGCGAATGAACGTGTGCCCAAAGCGCCGGATCCTTCCTGGGTGCGGCTGCACCCCCCGAGAAAGACTGAATTCTTTCCGGGCGTGGCCGAGTTACAGCAGTGTCATTCCGACCATAGCGCGGCCCGACCGGGCGGTGCCCACCGGCCGTTCACCCCGTGCCACAGGGTCTCGATCGGACCCCGATGGTGTCCGCTGGTCGGCCTCAGAGATAGGTGCCGGGCCGTCCGGCGGAGTTGTCGGGGCCCTGGGGGAGCGACCGCTGACGCATTTCGTCCAGCTGGGCCCGGGCCGCCACCTGCTGGGCCACCAGGGTGGCCTGGATGCCGTGGAAGAGACCCTCGAGCCAGCCCACCAGCTGGGCGTGGGCCACCCGCAGTTCCGACTCGGACGGCGTGGCCGAGTCGAAGGGAATGGACACCCTGTCCAACTCGGCCACCAGATCGGGTGAGAGTCCGTCGGCCAGCTCACGGATGGACTGTTCGTAGATCTCGCGCAGGCGGCTCCGACTGGCTTCGTCCAGCGGGGCCGAGCGCACCTCCTCCAGGAGTTGCTTGACCATCGAGCCGATGCGGAGGAGCTTGGCCGGTTGCTCGATCGATTCGGTGGGCTGGTCGTCGGCGGGCGTCCCGGTCGGGGCACTGGAGTCGGCCCCGTCCCCTGCGGCCGGCGTCGACACCACCGTCCCGGGGTCGTTCCGGTCGACGATCTCGGGACGCAGCGCCTCGGTGGTCGGGGGCGGGGTGATCGAGGGGGAATCGGTGGGGTCGCTGGCCATGATCAGATGTTGCCACTTCCCGCCAGGGCCACCAGGGGCACCAACATCTCGGCCCCGGTCAGGGAGCCGTGCCGGCTGGCCAAGCGGTTCTCACCGGTATCGGCCGGGTCCATGAAGGCGAGGGGGGCGTGGGGCATGAGGGCCACGTCGCCCAGGCGGCCGAGATGCTCGTGGCCCACCGCCCCTCCGAACACACCCTGGTCGATGAGCTGATCCCTCTCCATCACCCACGTCGTCTGGCCGTAGCGTTCGGAAACCATGGCCATCAGGTCGGCGGCGGCTCCCGGGTGGGCGTGTAGCCAGCGGAAGCGGCCCTCTCCGGAGATGAACGAGGTGGCGGCCATGATGTCGCGCCCGAGCAGCTCCACCCGGGGGCCGACGTCGATCTGACCGTGATCGGCCGTCACCACCAGCACGGCGCCGGCCGGCAGCTCGGAGACCAGGTCGGCCACCAGTCGGTCGACGGCCCGCAGTTCGGCCTCGTAGTGGTCACCGAGGCCGGTGCCGTGGGCCACCTTGTCCACCCCGTCGTAGTAGGCGTAGACGAAAGCCTCGCCGGCCCGCAGGAGGCGTCCGACCTCCACCGGGAGCGAGGAGAGGACCCGATAGCCGTGGAGGGGCGAGTTGCCCAGGTGGGCGGCGGTGAATCCGGTGCCGCCGAACTCGTGTTTGGACACCACCGGCACCGGCCGGGGTGCGCCGGCGAAGGAAGGGCAGGGCTGGACCTGTCGGGCCGGCATCGAGCGACGGGCGTCGACGGCCCGGCCACTGCCCAGGGTCCAGCGCAGGACATTGAGGATCTCGTCGTCGACGGCCAGCCGGTAGCCCAGCAGCCCGTGTTGATTGGGTCGTGCCCCGGTGGTGATGGAGGTGAGGGCGCACGCCGTGGTGGTGGGGGCCACCGAGGTGATGGCCCGATCGATCCCCTCGGCCCCGCACAGGGTGGGGGCCAGAGCTGGTCGGGCCCGGAGCTGCTCCCATCCCAGTCCGTCCAGCACCAGCAGGACGATCTGTCGGGCGTGGGCCACCGACGCCGGCATCCACGAATCGGTGCCTTGACGGGTCCCGAGCAGGGCGGGCACCACGTTGGCGATGCAG
Source organism: uncultured Acidimicrobiales bacterium (assembly GCA_963824645.1). Classification (GTDB taxonomy): domain Bacteria; phylum Actinomycetota; class Acidimicrobiia; order Acidimicrobiales; family RAAP-2; genus Bog-756. The sequence goes on along the minus strand of CAWGQC010000001.1, from coordinate 70,690 downwards.
GGTCCCTCGTAGGTGGGCAGGACCGGAGGGGGTGGCTGTGACAGCGGGTCCGGGAGGACTGAAGGAGTGGGAGAAGGAGTCACTGGTTGTGACTGTAGGCGACGTCCGGAGGGGGACTCAGCTCCGGGGCAGCAGGGTGCGCACCGTCTTGTAGCAGTGACCGTCGCGCGGCGTGGACAGGGCGGCCACCAGATAGTGGGTCTTGAAACCGAGAGCGGCCGAGAGGTCCTTACCGTGCAGGCGTTCCCGACGGGCCACGTCGAGGGTGCGCTCGGCCTGGGGGTCCTCGACCGGAAGCCAGTTGTCGCTCCGGCCCCAGCCGAAGCGGACCCACACCGAGCGGTCGGCGATCCGTCGGAAGAGCACCGGTCCCTTGCTCGGAACGATGAGGGCCAGCGAGGGCCGGTGACCCCGGAACTCCCAGTAGGGAGCCGAAGCTCCCGGAAATCCGAGGACGTGATCCTCCACCGGTGCCACCAGCCGGTGGAGGAGGTGACGGACCCGTCGTCCGTGGAGCGTGCCCAGGTGGCGGGGAAGGCCGACGGCGGTCACCGCCTCGGGCTGGGCCAGGTCATCGCGTTCGGGTTCCTCGGCCAACCGGGTCTCGACCACATCGAAGGCGGCCAGGTCCGGTCCATGGTCCTCGGGCCAGGCCACCCGTACCCGCACCAGGGCTCCCGAAGCCAGGTCCACGCCCGTGGTGTCCTCCCGGTGGCAGGACAACACCAGCATGGTGAGAGCCGTGCCTCCGGCCACCTCGATCTGGGCCCGGGGCTTGAGACCGCGGACCAGTTGGCGGGCGGTGCCCCCGCGTGGCGTCCGGGTCGAGTCGGCCCTCATGGGTTGGGCCCGGAAGGCGGCGAGGAGACGGTGGCCGAGGCCAGCTGGGCCGCCAGCGTGGACGGGTCACCGGCGGGCAGCTGGCAGCGGTAGTGCTCACACACGTAGGCCCGACCGGCTTCCCGGTCCTCCCACAGCGGCGATGGGGTGGGTTGACCCCAGGCCACCACCGCGTCGGGCAGCCACCGGCCGTGCACCGTGGCCAGGAGGTCGGGTCGGTCGCCGGCGATGACCACTTCCGTCCATCCTCGGGCCAGGCGCGTGGCCGTGAGCAGGGTGTGGGGGAAAGCGGTGGGATGGCGGGCCAGGAGCGGGCCCAGCATGTCGACCACGCTGCGGGCGGACGCCGTGTAGCGCTCGGTCCCGGTCAGAGCACCCAGACGGGCCAGGGCCAGGGCGGCCACCGCGTTGGCCGACGGCGTGGCTCCGTCGAAGACGTCCTTGGTCCGGACGATGAGGGCTTCGCCGTCCCGCCCGGTGGTGAAGAACCCGCCGCCTCGGTCGTCGCCGAACAGATCGATGAGGGCGTCGGCCACGTCGACGGCACGCCCGGTCCAGGCGCGGTGACCGGTGAGCTCGGCCAATCGGGTGAACAGGTCGACCAACCAGGCATAGTCGGCGGCGTAGGCCAGGTGGCGGGCGCCGCCCTGGGCCCGCCAGCTCCGCCGCCAACGCCCGTCGTCCCCCAGGAGGTTCCGGCCCAGGAACTCCCCGATGGCGACGGCGGCCCCGGCCCATGCGGAGTTGCCGGTGGCCGCCGCCGCTTCGGCCAGGGCCGAACCGTACATGGCGTTCCATTCGGTCAACACCTTGTCGTCGAGACCGGGGCGGACCCGGGAGGAGCGCGCCGCCAACAGCAGGTGCCGCCCCCGTTCCACCGCTTCCGGGCCTCCCAGGGGGGCGCCGACCGGCCGCCGCAGAATGGTCAGGCCTTCGAAGTTGCCCGCCTCGGTGATGGCGAACCACCGGCTGACGGCGTCGCCCACCTCGCCCGGGTGGTGGGTGGCCGCCACCGCCGCCTCGACCTGTTCCGGTGACCATACATAGAAGCGCCCCTCGACTCCCTCGGAGTCGGCGTCCTCGGCCGAGCACACCCCTCCGGTCGGGATGGTCAGGTCGCGGCTCACGTAGCCGATGATCCCTTCGACCACCCGCAGGTAGTCGGCCCGCCCGGTGACCTGCCAACCGTGGAGGAAGGCCCGTACCAGCCCGGCCTGGTCGTAGAGCATCTTCTCGAAGTGGGGCACCAACCAGTGGTCGTCGGTGGCATAGCGGGCAAAACCCCCGCCCAGGTGGTCATGGATGCCCCCGGCGGCCATGGCGTCGAGGGTGACGGTGGCCATGACGCCGGACCGATCGGCGGCCGGGGTCCCCCGGTCACGGAGCGAGTGGTAGAGGAGAAGGTCGACCAGGGTGGGCTGGGGAAACTTGGGTGCCCGCCCGAACCCACCCCATTCCGGGTCGAAACGGCGGGCCAGTTCCTCGACGGCGGGGGACAAGAGGTCGGGAGGGCTCTGATCGGGGAGGGCGGTCCGATCCGATTCGATCACCGAGCGGGAGGCGATGGCCTGGGCCAACTCGGTGGCCTGGTCGTCGACCTCGGTCCGTCGGTTCTCCCAGATGTCGGCCACGGCGGTCAGCACGGTCCGGAACGACGGCAGGCCCGGCCGGTCATCGGGAGGAAAGTAGGTGCCCCCGTAGAAGGGCCGTTGGTCGGGAGTCAAAAAGACGCTCATGGGCCATCCGCCCGATCCGGTGATGGACTGCACCGCCTCCATGTAGACGGCGTCCACGTCCGGGCGTTCCTCGCGGTCCACCTTGATGGAGACGAAGGAGGCATTGAGGCGGTTAGCCACATCCGGGTCCTCGAAGGACTCGTGGGCCATCACGTGACACCAGTGGCAGGCCGAATAGCCGATGGACAGGAACACCGGTTTGTCGTCGCCGCGGGCCTGTTCGAAAGCGTCGGGGCCCCACAGGTACCAGTCCACCGGATTGGCGACGTGCTGAGCCAGGTACGGCGAGAGCTCGCTGTCCGGTGTGTCTCTGATGAGGGGCAACGCGCGTCCTTCGTGGTCCGGGGGCGGTCGGTGTTGCGACCGCCGTCAAACTTAGGGGCGGTCAGCCCGGCCCGCGCGCGTCGACGGCCGGTGGATCCCCAGTCCGGCCTACCAGCAGGGCGAAGCCTCGCCAACGCCACAGGCAGTCCACCTGGGTCAGACCGCCCGACACCATCCACGACAACTGGTCGGCGATGGAGGCCAGGCGGTCCTCGGGATCGTCGGCCGGCCGGCCGATGAGATCGAGGAACTCGGCGTGCAATTCGGGCGTGGCCGAGGCCACCACCTCGAGGTTGGCGAACAGGCCGCCGGGCGAGAGGCGAGCCGCTATCTCGGCCATCAGGGCCTGTTTGCGATGGTCCTCGAGATGGTGGATGGCGAACCCGGAGACGATCACGTCGAAGTGACCCAGCGGTCCGATGGGTCGTTCCAGGTCCCAGTGCTCCACCGTCACCCGGCTCTCGCCGGCGAAGCGGCTCCGAGCCCGGGCCAACATGGCCGGGGACGAGTCCACGGCCACCACCCGGGTGAGGGTGGGCCGGGCCTCCAGCGCCAGTGCGGCCAGCCGCCCGTCACCGCAACCGAGGTCCAGCAGCGAGGCGGGCCGGTGGGGAAGGGCCGAGCGGAGCACGTCCTCGCCGGCCTGGCGGGGGGCCAGACCCTCGACGCGGGTCAGATAGCGCTCGACCAGATGCTCGTCGCTCCAGGTGGCCGGGGGAGAGGCCGGAGGATGGGGGGCCGGCGGCACCCGTCCATTGTGCCCCAGCCCGATGGCCGGTCGGGCGTGCGGCCCGGCCGCCCACCCCCACCCGCGTCGCTCAGGTCTTAGGGTGACGGGCCATGGAACTGCGACTGGACGGCAAGACGGCACTGGTGACCGGCGGATCCCGGGGTATCGGCCAGGCCATCGCCCTGGCCTTCGCCTCGTCGGGGGCGTCGGTGATGATCGCCTCGCGCCGGGCGGAGGGTCTCCGCCAGTCGGCGGCGGCCATCGACGCCGCCAAAGGGGAGGGGTCCGGTGAAGTGGACTGGCGGGTGGCCCACGCCGGCCAGCCCGAACAGGCCGAGGCCTGCGTGGTGGCCACCGTCGAGCGTTTCGGAGCGGTGGACATCCTGGTCAACAACGCGGTGACCAACCCCTATTACGGCCCCATCATCGAACTGGACACGGTCCGGGCTGACAAGACGGTCAGGGTCAACCAGACCGGCTATCTCGAATGGGTGCAGGCGGCCTGGCGGGCCGGTATGTCCTCAGCCGGTGGCGTGGTCCTCAATCTGGCCTCCATCGGAGGGCTCACCGTCGAAGGGGGCATCGGTTGGTACAACGTGACCAAGGCGGCCGTCATCCACCTGACCAGCCAGCTGGCCGGTGAGCTCGGACCCCTGGTCCGGGTCAACGCCTTGGCCCCGGGGTTGGTCAAGACCGATTTCGCCCGGGCTCTGTGGGAGCCGGGCGAGCAGGCCATCGCCAGCCGTCTTCCTCTGCGTCGCCTGGGCCTGCCCGCCGATATCGCCGCCGCCGCGCTGTTCCTCTGTTCCGACGCGGCGTCGTGGATCACCGGTCAGACCCTGGTGGTGGACGGCGGTTCGCTGTGCATGACCAGTGGCAGCCTGTCCTGAGAACGTCCGGGGCCTGATCACACCAGCTCGGACCGCCGGACCTTGCCGGTGGCCGTCCGGGGTAGCGAGGACACCAGCTCCAGCTGGCGGGGGGCGGCCCACCGTCCCAACCGGGCACCGACGTGGTCACGGAGGTCGGCCAGTACGAGGGGCATCCCCCCGGCCGCCGGTACCACCCAGGCCACCACCCGCTCGCCCCACTCGGGGTCGGGCCGTTTCCACACCGCCACCTGATCGACGCCGGGATGGCCGGCCAGCACCTCCTCGACCGGGGCGGGCCACACCTTCTCGCCCCCGGTCACGATGACCTCGGCCATGCGGCCGAAGACGGAGAGCGTCCCGGCGCCGTCGATCCGTCCGCCGTCCCCGGTGGGCAGCCATCCCCCGGACACCGTCGGGTCGGACCCGTCCCGGTAGCGGCGCGACAACATGGGGCCGCGCACCAGTATCTCGTCCGGGGTCCCGAGCCGGCCGTCGCCCATCCGGAGCTCGACGCCTGCGAGAGGAACCCCGTCGTAGACGATCCCCGATCCGGTCTCGGTCATCCCGTAGGTGGTGACCACATTGGCGGGGAGGCCCGCCGGCGGAGCCGATCCTCCCAGCAGGACCCGGCGGTAACCCGAGACATCGGTGCGCTGGAGGGCGGTGGCCACCAGTGACACCAGGGTGGCCCCGTGGACCACCATGTCTTCCACCTCGGCCGGGTCGAACCCTCCGTACACGGTGAGCGGGGTACCGGTGACGACGGCCCGGGTGACCACCGAGAGCCCCCCGATGTGGGCCAGGGGCAGGCAGGCCAGCCAGTGGTCGCGGCTCGGGTCGACGGCCAGACGGTCCGAGGTGGCCACAGCCGAAGCGGCCACGGCGTCGTGGGTGAGGACGACCCCCTTGGGCCGGCCGGTCGTGCCGCTGGTGGGCACGACCAGGGCGTCGCCGGGCTCGACGGGCTGGCCCCCCGGTCGGCGGTTGCTCCCCTGGTCGTCGACCACCAGGCCGGGACGGAGACTGGCCATCACGGCGTCGAGGGCCGGAGGAGGGAGCCGCCGGTCGAGCGGAAGGACGGCGTGGCCGGCCTCCCAAGCCGTGACCAGGGCCTCTACGAAGGCGGGGCCGGCCGGCAGGTCGAGAGCTACCAACTCCGGCATGGCGGTAGCCTAGCGACCGTACGAGTACTGACTCTAGGAGTAGATGGTCGAATGGTTGTCCATGGCCCGCAGACGACGGGGGAGAACGGCGGGACCACCGACCCCGGGGAGCCGGCCACGGTGGTGTTCGGCCCCCCCGTCGATCCCGTCGAGCGGTTTCGGGGAGCGCCGGCCCCGGCCTGGCAGCGCCGGGGCGACTACCGGGATATCCGCATGGAGGTGGCCGAAGGCATGGCCAAGCTGACCATCGCCCGCCCCGAGGTGCGCAACGCATTCCGCCCCCAGACCCTGTTCGAGCTGGCCGACGCCTTCGCCCGGGCCCGCGACGATCCGTCGGTGGGGGCGGTCATCCTGACCGGGGAGGGTCCCGACGCCTTCTGCTCGGGTGGTGACCAGAAGATCCGGGGTGACGATGGCTACATGGGGGACGACGAAGTGGCCCGGCAGGGAATCGGTCGGCTCAATGTCCTCGATCTCCAGATCCAGATCCGGCGGATGCCCAAACCGGTGGTGGCCATGGTGGCCGGGTACGCCATCGGGGGTGGCCACATCCTCCATCTGGTCTGCGACCTGACCATCGCCGCCGACAACGCCCGGTTCGGTCAGACCGGACCGAAGGTGGGCAGCTTCGACGGCGGCTACGGGGCCAGCCTGTTGGCCCGGACCATCGGGCTCAAGCGGGCCAAGGAGGTGTGGTTCCTCTGCCGCCAGTACGACGCCGTCACCGCAAAGGAGTGGGGGCTGGTCAACGCGGTGGTGCCGCTGGCCGACCTCGAGCCCGAAACGGTGGCCTGGTGCCGCCAGATGCTGTCGCTGTCGCCCCTGGCTCTGCGGATGCTCAAAGGGGGGATGCACGCCGCCGACGATGGGTTGGCCGGTCTCCAGCAGTTCGCCGGGGACGCCACCATGCTCTTCTATATGAGCGACGAGGCCCAGGAGGGCAGGAACGCCTTCCAACAGCACCGACCGCCGGATTTCGGCCGCTTCCCCCGCCGTCCGTGACCGTCCTGACGGTCCGGCCGTCGCTGTGACCAGCCCCGATCCGACCACCGCCCGACCCGGTCCCGTCATGCGTTGGGTGGCGGGGGCTCGGCCCCGCACGCTACCCGCCGCCCTGGTGCCGGTGGTGGTGGGCACCGCTGCCGCCCATCCGTGGGCGGGGACCACGGTGACCACCGGGCCCCGGATAGACAGCTGGTGGTGTGCTCTCGGGGCCCTGGTGGTGGCCCTGGCCATTCAGGTGGGCACCAACTATGCCAACGACTACTCCGACGGCATCCGGGGGACCGACGAGGCCCGGGTGGGTCCCCTCCGCCTGGTCGGGTCGGGGCTGGTCTCGCCGCCGGCCGTCAAAGCGGCCGCCGGTGTGGCTTTTGCCGTGGCCGCCGTGGTCGGGCTGGGATTGGCCTGGGCCACCTCCTGGTGGGTCCTGCTGGTGGGGGCGGCCTGTCTGGCCGCCGGTTGGTTCTACACCGGCGGCCCCCGTCCCTACGGCTATGTCGGCTTGGGCGAGGCGTTCGTCTTCGTCTTCTTCGGACTGGTGGCCACCGTCGGGACCTATTACGTGCAGACCCTGCTGTGGGGGCGTCCCGTCGTGTGGCTGGCCGCCGTCCTGGTCGGCCTGCTGGCCACCGCCCTGCTGCTGGCCAACAACCTTCGGGATGTGGCCACCGACGGTGTCACCGGCAAGAAGACCCTGGTGGTCCGCGTCGGACGCCGAGCCGGTGGGCACCTCTACGTGGCCTGTGTGGCCATCCCGTTCGTGGCCGCCGCCCTGTGGGCTCTGGGCTCGTTGATCGGGGTGGATGATGCCTGGCGGGCCGCCGCCGCCCTCCTGCCCCTTCTGGCCCTGCCCCTGGTGGTGGCCCCGGTCCGGACGGTCACCAGTGACGCCGCCGGCCGGGACCTGCTGCCGGTGCTGGCCCAGACCGGTCGTCTGCAACTGGTCTTCGGGGTGCTGTTGGCCGGGTCGCTGTGGTTGTGGATCCGGTGACCGCCGACCGGGGCTCAGAGCCCGGCCACCCGACCGGTCAACCACCGCACCCGGTCGGCCACGTCCGCAGGCCGCTGGAGGTGGGGGGCGTGACCGGTGCCGGGCACCACGTGATGAGTGGCGTTGGCGCCGATGGAGGCGGCCAGCCGGTGCCCCAGGTCGGTGAACTTGCCGTCCTCGGCGCCCGACACGATGAGCACCGGAAAGGACAGCGCCGACAGCTGGGGCCACGAAGGATGTTGGGTGCCGGCCCCGGCCAGGCGGAGACTGGAGGCCAGCCCCGCTCCCGTGTTGGTGCAGCGCTCTTCGAAGCCGTCGGCCTCGGGTGGGATCCCGGCGAACAGGGGACCGGCCAGCCAGCGACGGACGAAGGCGGGCACCGGCACACCGGGCTGTCCATCGGGGGGATCGAGCTCGTCAGCCAGGAGGGCGTCGGACCGTCGGCGGTCCTGTCGTTGACCGGCATGGTCGATGCCGGCCGTACCCGAGATGAGCACCAGCCCGGCCATCAGGTCGGGACGGGCCAGGGCCAGGTCGAGACAGAAGCGCGCCCCCATCGAGTAGCCCACGTAGACGGCCCGTCCCCCCTCCGCCCCGATCATCCGAGCCCCGTCGGTCAGGCCGGCCCGGACCGACCCGGACCGACCGTGACCGGGCAGGTCCACCCGCACGATCTGGTGGTCGGTGGCCAGGGCCTGGTCCATGGTCCCCCACACCCGTCCCGTTTGGGTGAAGCCGTGGGCCAGCACCACCCGGACGGGGCCGTCCCCGGCCACCTCGGTGTGCAGCCGGGTCCGGGCCTCGACAGTCGGAGCCGGGTCGGAAGGAGGGTGGGGTGACATGAGGGCGGATCACGCCGGGGCGTGCCGGTGAGCGTACCGACCGCCGTCAGCCCGGCCGACAGCCAGGCCGCCTTCGCCGCCACGCTGGTCGACGAATGGGTACGGGCCGGCGTGGTCCACGCCGTGGTGTGCCCGGGCTCCCGCTCCACCCCTCTGGTCAGGGCGCTGATCTCCCACCGGACCATGGCCGTGCACGTCCGACTGGACGAGCGGTCGGCCGGGTTCACCGCTCTCGGCATCGGGTGGGCGACGGGCCGCCCGGCCCTGGTCGTCACGACCAGCGGGACAGCGGCGGCCGAGCTCCACGCCTCGGTGGTGGAGGCCGACCTGTCGGCCGTTCCGCTCATCGCCTGTACGGCCGACCGTCCGCCCGAGCGCCGTGATGTCGGTGCTCCCCAGACCATCGACCAGTGGCATCTCTTCGGTCGATCGCCACGGTGGTTCGCCGACCCGGGGGTGCCCGATCCCGCCGCCCGGTCCTCGTGGCGGTCGCTGGCCGCCCGGGCGGTGGCCGAGGCCCGGTCGGGGCCCCGCGGCCCGGGCCCGGTCCATCTCAACCTGCCCTTCCGGGAACCTCTGCTGGGCGATCCGACGGCGGGCGGAGGCGTGGTCCCCGGTCGGCCCGGGGATGCGCCCTGGCACCAGGTGGGAGCGGCCCCGGCCCCCCCCGACCCCGGTACCGTCGCCTCCCTGGTGGGGGAGGGGGTCGTCCACCCCGCCCGGCGGGGGCTGATCGTCGCCGGCGCCGGTTGCGGCCATCCGGCCGCCGTGGTGGCTCTGGGGGTGGCCCTGGGCTGGCCGGTTCTGGCTGAGCCCCGCTCGGGTCTGCGACGGCCCGAGCCCGGGGTGGTGGCCGCCGCCGACGGCATCGTGCGGGCCGCCGGTTTCGCCCCCGCCCACCAGCCCGAGGTCGTCCTCCGGCTGGGCGAACGGTGGGCGTCGGCCGCCGTCGGGTCCTTCCTGTCGGCCGCCGTCGACCGGGGTGCCACCGACATCGCCGTCGACCGGTGGGGCCGGTGGCGCGATCCCGACAATGCCGCCGGCCACCTGGTCCACGCCGACCCCGCTCTCTTCTGCCGGGAGGTCACCGCTCGACTGGAGCGGTCCGGCGCCACCGGCACCGGGCCAACGGCCGCCGGTTGGTCGGCTTCGTGGTCGCGGGCCGAAGGGCGGGCCCAGGAGGTCATCCGGTCCCTGTGTGGTGCCGGCCCGGCGGGGGTGGGCGGAGGCCTGACCGAGCCCGCCTTGGCCCACCGGGTCTTTGCCGGCCTGCCCGGCCAGGGGACCCTGGTGGTCTCCTCCTCCATGCCGGTACGCGATGTGGAGGCCTTCGCCACCCCGCGGCTGCGACCGCCTCGGGTGGTGGCCAACCGGGGGGCCAACGGTATCGACGGGGTGGTTTCGACCGCCGTCGGCGTGGCCCTGGCCTCCGCCGGTCCCACCGTGGCCCTGGTCGGGGACCTCGCCTTTCTGCACGACGCGTCGGCCCTGGTGCGGGGAGGACCGGGCGTGCCACTGGTGGTGGTGGTGGCCGACAACGGCGGTGGGGGGATCTTCTCCTTCCTGGAGGCGGCGACCGTGTTGGACCGGGCATCCTTCGAGTCCTACTTCGCCACCCCCCAGGACAGTGACGTGGCCGCCGTGGCCGGCGGCTTCGGCTGGACGGTCGACGATCTGGAGGAGGGAGCGACCACTTTCGAGGCGGTGCTGGGGGCCCGCCTGGAGGCGGGCCAGGCGTCGGTGATCCGGGTGCGCGTCCCCGGTCGGGAGGAGAACGTGGCCGTCCACGCCCGGATCAACGCCGCCATCGCCGCCGCCGTCGACGGCGGGACGGGCCCGGTGGCCGATCAGCAGGGTCGCGGATCGTAAGGGGGGATCGGCGTCGGCGTTACCGAGGCGGTGAGCACCACCGGGCTGCTGCCGCCGCCAACAGTCTGGTCGGCCGCCGACGTGGCCGGCGGGGTGGTGGCGAAGGGAAGCTCGAGGGGGTTGCCGTAGGCGTCGAGCGGCGGGGTGGTGACCGGCCCCACCGTTCCCCCGAGGAACTGGGTGATCATCTGCGCGGCTTCGTCCGGTTGCACGACCTCGACGTCACCGGCCGCCTCGCTTTGGGCCCCCACGGTAGGCAGTGTGTACGACTGCAGTTGGGAGCCGGAGAAAGCGTGATAGCGCTCGGCCAGAGCGAACAGATCATCAGCGCTGAGCCCGTCGTCCTTGCTGAAGTCGTGGGTCAGCGAATCGAAGAGGGCGTTGAGTTTGAGCGGGTCGTAGGTTGATTTGGCTTTGTCCAGGGTCGCCTCGATGATCAGGTTCTGACGCTCGATGCGGCCGATGTCCGAGGTCGGGTCCGAGTTCCACTGGCCGTTTTGGTAGTACTGGAAGTAACGGGAGCGGGACAGGGCCAGAGCCTGCTGTCCGCTGAGCACCTGGCAGCCGGTGGCCGTGATGCTCAAACCGGCGTTGTTGTAGCAGACCCCGGTCGAGCAGTCCTGGTCCCGGACCGGGTAGGGGACGTACATGGCGATGCCACCGAGGGCGTTGACCGCATCCTCCACCCCGAAGAAGCCGATGACGATGTAGTGGCTTATGGGGATGCCGAAGGTGTTCTCGATGGTCTGCACCAGGGCATCGGGTCCACCGCCGAAAGCGGCATTGATCTTGTTGGGCCCGGCCAGCGGGTTGCTGGCCGCCATGCCCGAAACGGTGACGTAGGTATCCCTCGGGATGGACAGGGAGGTGGCCGTGCCGGTGGAGGGATCGACCCGGACGATCTTGATGGTGTCGCTCCGCTGGCCGGCGGCGTCGGTGGGGCTGCCGAACTGCTGGGCCTCGGCCGCCGTCTCACCCGCCCGGCTGTCCGAACCGATGATGAGGACGTTGTAGGGCTGGCCGCTGGCCGCGGCCACACAGCTGGTGCAGGGGCTGGAGGAGACCTTGCTCCACTGGTACCGGAAGTAGCCGTACCCGGCCGCCACCACTACCAGCAGAATGACCACCAGCATCACGGCGATGCGCAGCGCCCGCTCGGCCGGCCGCCGCCGCCGGGTGGCCTTGTGACGCTCCCGCCGCGAGGGGATGGCTACCTCGCCCCCCAGGATCGGCCCGGGGAACTCCGGCCCGCCGCCCCCCCTGCTCATTTTGGACGGAGAGGTCCGTGAGTGCCCGGTCGGTTGTCCCGAGGAGCGCCCGGAGGGGCGGGAGCCACGGGGTGTCGATGGGTCTGTAGGTGGCAAGTTGTTGGCAGGACGATGGCATGGTCGGCCCGAGTCGGTGGTCGATCGACCGGCTCAGGCTGCCCGACGGGCCCGGCCAGTTTCGCGCGCCACCTGTGGACGGTGGTGGCACCCCGGTTTCCCGGGGGGCGGGTCACCCGTTGGCGGGCACCCACGAACCGTGAAATCCGAAGGGCACCCGGGCGGGCAGGTGGACGGTGGCCACCGGCGGGCCGCCGAACGACGTGGCGTCCAGGACGACCAGATCGCTGGCGTCCCGTTCGGCGTCGTAGACCACGGTGAGGACCCAGCCCTCGTCCTCCCCCCGCCCATCGGCCGCCCGCACGAACACCGGCTCGCCCACCGAGCAGTGGGGACCGGGGTCGAACCGGGTGGAAACGTCGCGGGTCAGGTCGTACTTGATCAGGGCGGTCATGTCCGGTTGCCGGGGGTCATCACCCATCTGGACGCAGTACCCGTAGCGGTGGGGCCGACCGGCAACGGCATCGTCGATGCGGGGGAACTCGACGGGGACATCGTCCAGCAGCTGTTCACTGACCTTGTCGGTCAGCAGGTCGATGCGCCAGCGGGCCAGTGCCGGTGGGCCGGTGGCGATGGCCTCGCCCGGATCGGTGTCCAAGGCCCGGTCGTAGCGCACCACGTCGATCACCACTCCCTCCCCGTCGTCATAGGCGTTGAGCACATGGAAGACGGCTACCGGATCGATGGAGATCCACCGGACGTCGCTCTCGTGTCCGGCCCGGGGCATCACGCCGATGCGGGCACCGGCATCGGGCATCCACCGGAAGGGAATGGAGCGACCGGCGGCGGCCAGCTCCAGATCGAACACCAGGGGGAGGTCGAGGAAGACCACCCGGGAGGCGGTCACCCCGAAGTCGTGCATCATGACGGCACGCGGTATGTCGATGGCCCGGGTGTGGGTGAGGGCGCCGGCCGGGTCGACCACGTGGTACCGCAGGAACGGCGGGCCGAACACGTCGTATCCGAAGAAGACCAGTTCCCCACGGTCGGGATCGCTTTTGGGATGGGCGGTCATGGGTGAGGCCAGTCCACCGTCGAAGTCGTGGATACGGGCGCGGTCGAGGCCGCCCGACAGGGCGAGGGGGAAACCCGTTTCGCCCAGGGCCAAAGTGGTGCCCGCATGTCTGATCACATGGGTGTTGGCCGGCCCGTCGATCGGCTCGGTCGGGCCCGGGGGCAGCGGTGTCTCCAGGGTGGCGGCCAGCTTGCGGGTTCGCACCCACCGGTTGCGGTAGCCGGTGGCCCTGCCCGCGGCCAACGAGATGGCATGCACCATGCCGTCGCCGCTGAACCAGTGGTAATCGGACTCGTTGCCCACGGCGGCGGGATTGGGACCGTTGCGGAGCAGACGGCCGTCCAGGTCGGGGGGAAGGACCCCGGTGACCGGGAGAGGATGGTCGTCGCTCCGTTCGTCGTGCACCGGGGCAAAGTTTCCCCGGAGGTATGGATTGGGCATGCGGTCGCTCCTGGCCGTGGGTCCGGACCGAACCACCCGGGTCGGGTACGGATGGCAGGCCGATGGTAGCGGTCGGTGGCCGGGGCGGTCCCCGGGGACGTGGCAGGCTGAGGTGGTGGCTCCGCTCGCCGACGATCTCCGTTTCCGTGGCCTGATCCATCAGATCACCGATCCCGGGCTCGAGGGACGGTTGAACGGCGGCCGCCTGACGGCCTACAGCGGATTCGATCCCACGGCCGCCAGCCTCCACGTCGGTCACCTCCTGCAGATGTGCACCCTGCGGCGTCTGCAGGAAGCCGGTCACCGACCCATCGCCGTGGCCGGGGGCGGAACAGGCATGATCGGCGACCCGGGGGGGAAGTCCGAAGAGCGCGCCCTCCTTTCCCCCGAGCAGCTCGAGGTCAACCTGATCGGTATCCGCGCCCAGCTCGGACGGTTCATGGACTTCGACGGGAAGGGAGGGACCGGCGGGGCCCTCATGGTCAACAACGCCGACTGGCTGAGCGACCTGTCCTTCCTCGATTTCCTCCGCCAGGTGGGAAAGCACTTCACCGTCAACCAGATGGTGGCCAAGGATTCGGTCAAATCGCGTCTGGCCCGCGCCGACCAGGGCATCTCCTACACCGAGTTCAGCTACATGCTCCTGCAGGCCTTCGACTTCCTGCACCTCTACGACGCCTTCGACTGCCGTCTGCAGGTCGGCGGCAGTGACCAGTGGGGGAACATCACCATGGGCATCGAGCTCATCCGCAAGGTGCGCCAGGGTGAGGCCTGGGGACTGACCACCCCACTGGTGGTCAAAGCGGACGGGACCAAGTTCGGGAAGACCGAGTCCGGCACCGTCTGGCTGGATGCCGACCGGACCAGCCCCTACCAGCTCTACCAGTTCTTCCTCAACACCGAAGACGCGGTGGTGGGGACCTACCTGCGTTACTTCACTTTTCTCTCCCACGAGACCGTGACCGAGCTCGACCAGTCGACCGCCACCCGGCCCGAGGGGCGAGTGGCCCAACGGGAGCTGGCCCGTCAGGTCTGCACGCTGGTGCACGGGGAGGGCGAGACGGCGCGGGTGGAAAAGGCGGCGGCCGCCCTGTTCGGCGGTGACGTGGCCGACCTCGACGAAAAGGCTCTCCTCGAGGTCTTCGCCGAGGCTCCCTCCACCACCGTGTCCACCAGCCGGCTCGACGGCCACCACCTGACCGTGGTGGACCTGCTGGCCGAGACCGGGTTGGTGCGGTCCAAGAGTCAGGCCCGCACCACGGTGGAACAGGGCGGTGCCTATCTCAACAACCACCGCCAGAAGGACGGTGACCGGGCCCTCGGGACTGACGATCTGGTGGCCGGCCGCTACGTGGTGCTGCGGCGGGGAAAGCGCCAGTACCATCTGGTCCGCTTCGAGTAACGCCGGTCCGCCGCCGTACACTGAGCGGCAATGAGCGATCGACCAGCACAGAGCCAACCCCCTCCGGCGTCCGAGGTCCGGCCGGTTCGCCTGACCACCGGCCTGCCCGACACGGTCCTGCCCGAGGAATCGGCGGCCGTGGTGGCCGCCCTCGATGCCGCTCTGACCCAACCGGGAGAGCGTCGCCGTCATGCCGTCTCCGATGTGGTCCGCTCCGCCCCCCGTTCGTCGGCCGCCTGGGCGGCGCTGGGGTCGCTGGCCCGCGATGACGTGGAGGCCTACGCCTGCTTCCGGGCCGGTTATCATCGCGGCCTGGATGCCCTGCGGGCGGCGGGGTGGAAGGGATCCGGTCTGGTGCGCTGGGCCCATCCGGCCAACCAGGGCTTCCTCCGCTGTCTCGACGGCCTCCGGTCGGCGGCGGGAGCCATCGGCGAGCACGACGAGGAGGAGCGGTGCGCCCAATTCCTGCGTCAGCTCGACCCGTCGTGGCGGCCCGACTGGACCGGCATCCCGGCCTAGTGGTGGCCCGGCGCCGGCGCCCGGGGGTGGTCACCACCGCCTGGGTCCTGATGGGATGCATGGTCCTGGCCGGGTGCACCCTGGACCAGGTGGGCCCGCCGGCCACCCAGGTCGACAACTGGATGAAAACGTCGGCCGACGGCGCCGCCATCGGCCAGGTCGAAGTGGACAGCCAGAACGTCGATCTGGCCTTGTCCCACCACGACGCCCCCTCGGAGATAAAAACGGTCTGTGCCCTGCTCACCACCGACGCCCAGACGGCCATCGGTAATCTTCCGTCGCCCGATACCACTCTGACCGACGATCTCAACACGGCCTACGAGGACGCCGCCGCCGCCGGCAGCGACTGCTACACCGGCGCCTCCGGGGGGACGCTCCTGCGCCGGTCGGCGGCCGAGCGCCAGAAGCTGGTGCCCCTTCTGACCGTGGCCATCGACCGGGTGGACGCCATCACCGGTCACGCCCCGTCCACCTCGACCACCATGGCCAGTGACGCCGGCGCCGACCCTTTCGGTAACTGACGGTGCCTCTGCCTGCCGGTCCTGTCGGACCCTTCCCGCCCGGCCGACAACCCGAGGAGTACGACCGGCTACGGCGTCGGGTGCTGTGGTCCATGCCCACCGGCCTGTTCGTGGTCGGGAGCCGGTCCGGTCCGGAACGCAACCTGATGACCTGCAATTGGGTGATGCAGGTGGCCACCGCGCCCAAGCTGGTGGCGGTGGCCGTCGAGAGTGATTCGGTGACCCGGCGGCTGATCGAGTCGGGCGGGGGCTGGGCGGTGAGCATCCTGCCCCGATCGGAGCGGGCCGTGGTCAGGCGGTTCGTCAAACCCACCGAGTCGGTGACGGTCGACGCCGAGGGGGTGGCTCTGACCATGCAGGGCCAGCCGGTCCGGGAAGCGGCCGGCGGTCCACCCCGGCTGGCCGCCGCCCGGTCGTGGCTGGTCTGCGAAGTGCGCCACCTCCTCGACTGGGGAGGGGACGGTCCTCACCGTCCGGCCAGTCACGTGTTGGTGGTGGGGGAGGTGGTGGACGCCGGCGAGGCCGAGGGGGGACAGGACGGTGGGGATGGGGTTCTCCGCATGGAGGACACCCGCATGAACTACGGCGGATGAGGGCGACGTCAGTCGGCCCCGGGGGCGGGCGGGCGGAGGTCGATGGTCAGGGTGAGGATCCCCTCGTCGAGCGAGGGCACGGCGTCACCGAGCATGGCAAAGTCCATGTAGTCGGCCTGGGCCTGCTGCTTGAAGCGTTCCCGATCGGGTCCCTCGACCGGCGGCAGTCCCCGGGATCTGACCGCCGCGGCCCTGCCCCGGAATCTCTCCACCATGGCCTGGGGATCGAATTGATCGGGCATGGTCCGATGGTACCGGGGTCGGCACCGGCGCCACCAAAGGGAAGCTCCGCACTACACTGGAGGCCGTTGGTGATCGGTCAACCCGGCGAGTCAGAGACCGAGTGACGTGCCACCCCTGGTGGGGCAAGGAGTTGTTTCCGTGAAGAAGGGACGCCATCGGCGCTTCGAGGAAGCGCGCAGTCTGAAGAGGTCCGTGGCCACGGCCAACGGTCGTTGTCCCGAATGTGGCGCGGAGCCGGATGACACCCACGCGTCGTGGTGCCTGGCGGCCGAGGACGACTACGACGAGATCCTCGGAAACGCCCCCAAGGACCCGTCGTTCGCCGAGGACGACCCGCTGGCCGAGTAATCGCAGTCGGGACGGCCGACGGGCGGCCCGGGGGACGCGGTCACCGCGTGGGTGCGATGCGGCCGGATCAGCGACGCAGCGCCGGGTGGGGCAGAAGGGTGACCTTGGCCGCCGGCGTCATCCGTTGGTCGAGGTACTTCTTGAGCAGCTTGTAGACCTTCCGACCGGCCATGGTCTCGAGTTCGGTGCGCATGCTCTCGTAGACGGGCTCGTGGCCGACGAACGCCTCGGGATCCTCGGTGCACCACCAGTGGAAGTCATCGCCGCCTTCACCCCAGTGACGGCGGTCCCACTGACGGACCACGGAGGTGACCCGGCCGTCGGCCGCCGTCTCGTCCTCGCGCCGCAGCGGGAGCTGCCAGCACACTTCGGGCTTGAACTCGACATGGCTGCGGCCCTCGGCCTCGGCCGCTTTGTGGAGGGCGCAACCGGCACCGGCCGGGAAGCCGGGCCGGTTGAGGAAGATGCAGGCTCCGTCGACCATCCGGGTGCCGAGATCGCCGTCGGGCAGTTTCTTGACCACTCCCTTGCGACCCTGTTTGTGGAACTGCCAGATCTCGGGTGACAGGGTGGCCGCCACCCGCTCCACGTTGCGGGCGTCCTTCTTGCCCGTGAAGTGGGCCCCGTACGAGCAGCAGCCCTGTACCAACTCGGGAGCCGGTCCGGTCAGCACGCCCTGACATCCCTGGCCGAAGATGCAGGTCCAGGAGCTGACCAGAAAGGTCACGTCGAACTGCCAGGTGCGTTCCTCGTCGGGGTCGTCGAAGCTCACCCATTCGTGGGCCTCGCGGGGCGTGTGCATACGGTTGGCGGACACGCCCTTATGATGGCAGGCATGAGCGATGACCGTGAGGACGTACGTCCGGTGCTGAAGGTGACCCCCGAAGCACGCGCCACGGTGCTCGAGGTGCTGGCCAACGAATCGGAGTCCGACACGTTGGCCCTGTGGCTGGAGATCAGCGGCGTGACCGACGGTGCCTATGCCTACGACATGTACTTCCAGGCCCTGGGAGATGCCAGTGGCGGCGACGTGGTGCACGACGATGATCAGCTCCCGGTGGTCATCCCGCAAGAGAGCATCGAAAGGCTGCAGGGCGCCACCCTCGACTTCGTCACCGATGCCGACGGTGAGGGTGGCTTGGTCATCGTCAACCCGAACACGCCCCCGGCCCCCCGACTGGGGGCCCCGGCCCCGGGGGCGTCGGTCGACCTGTCCGATCCGCTGGCGCAGCGGGTGGTGTCCGTACTGGACGAGCAGGTCAACCCCAGCATCGCCGCCCACGGCGGCCGAGCCGACCTGGTGGCGGTGGAGAACGCCTCCGTCTATCTCCGCTTGAGCGGTGGGTGCCAGGGCTGCGGGATGGCCAAGGCCACCCTGTCCCAGGGCATCGAGGTCATCCTGCGGGAGGCCATTCCCGAAATCACCGACATCGTCGACGTGACCGACCACGCCGACGGTACCAACCCCTACTACGAGCCGGCCCACAGCTGATCCTGGCGAGGGGGGTGACGGCGTCGGTCTGCTGACGTCGCGCCCTGGCGTGTATGGCCGATCCGGCCAAGTGGGTCCGGTACGTTGCGTGACGTGGATGCGCTGCTGGTCACCGTGACGTCGCTGGCCGGTGTGGTGGTCGGTGCCGCTCTCGATCCGGTCGGACAGCACTTGGCCGACCTGAGTCGGGCCGACGACGAGCGCCGCCGTATCCAAGCCCAACAGGAAGAGGCCGGGATTCCGGTGGCATCGAACGGGGCGGGGCCGGTTTCCAGTGCCGATACCGCCCGCAACCTTTTGCCCGCCGGCCGCTCGCCGGGCCGGACGGTAGCCGCCGCCGCGGTTACCGGCGTCCTGTTCGGAGCGGCCGCCTCCCATTTCGGACGGGACGTGATCGTCGCCCCGTTCTGCATCTTCTTCGGCATGCTGGTGGCCGTCTCGTTCACCGACCTCTCGCACCGTCTGGTCCCTCGCCGCCTCCTCTACGCCGACATGGCCCTGGTGGTCCCGCTGTTGGTGGTCACCTCGGCGGTGGACCACCGCTGGTACAGCCTTAGCGGCTCGGCCATCGCCGGGGCCGTCGCCTTGGCCGTGTTCTTCGCCGTGTGGTGGTTCGTCCCCCAGGGCATGGGCTTCGGAGACGTCCGCCTGGCCGCCGCCATCGGGGTCACCGTCGGCTATCTGAGCCTGCTCCACGCCTACGTGGCCTTCTTCGCCGGCTTCCTGATCGGGTCGGTCTTCGGACTGGTGATGGCGGCCGTATGGTCGTCCGGGCGCAAGACCCGGATCCCCTTCGGCCCCTCGCTGGCCGTGGGCGCGGTGCTCGGCGTCCTGTGGGGTGGACCGGTGGCCCACTCCCTTTTCCATGCCGGCTCCGGGGTCATCGTCGGGTCCTGAGTAGATTTGCGGTAATGCTTCGCTTCCTGACAGCCGGTGAATCACACGGTCGCGCCCTGGTGGTAATCGTGGAAGGCATGCCGGCCGGACTGCTGGTCACCGAAGATGACATCGGGAGGGCCCTGGCCCGCCGGCGGCTGGGCTTCGGGCGCGGGCCGCGCATGCGCTTCGAGGCCGATGAGGTCACGCTGATGGCCGGGGTCCGTCACGGGCGCACCTTGGGCTCCCCCATCGCCATCGAGGTGGCCAACACCGAATGGCCCAAGTGGGAGGAGGAGATGTCGCCCCACCCCGGCCTGCCCTCCAAGGTGCTGACCCAGCCCCGCCCCGGTCACGCCGATCTGTCGGGCATGCTCAAGTACGGGTTCGACGACGCCCGAGACGTGCTCGAGCGGGCTTCGGCCCGGGAGACGGCGGCCCGGGTGGCCGCCGGCACCCTGGCCAAGCTCCTCCTCGGCCAGATCGGGGTCGACATTTTGAGCCACGTGGTCCAGTTGGGTCCGGAGCGGTGCGATCTCGACTCCCTGCCCGCCTTCGACGACCTGGCCCGGATCGACGAGTCCCCGGTGCGGTGCGTCGACCCCGAAGCCGAACGGCGGATGGTCGCCGCGGTTAAGGCGGCGGCCAAGGAGGGCGACTCGCTCGGGGGGGCGGCCCAGGTCATCGCCTACGGCGTGCCGGTCGGCCTCGGGAGCCATGTCCACTGGGACCGAAAGCTGGACGCCCTCATGGCCCAGGCCCTCATGAGCATCCAGGCCGTCAAGGCGGTGGCCTTCGGCGACGGGGACGACCTGGCCGGCCGTCGGGGCAGCGAGGGCCATGACGCCATCCGGGTGGCATCGACGACCGACCGCGCCGATCAGGGCGCGTTGACCGGCGGCTACGCCCGCGACACCCACCGGTCCGGCGGCATCGAGGGGGGTATCTCCACCGGGGCGCCCATCGTGGCCCGGGTATCGATGAAGCCGCTGGCCACCCTCAACCGTCCGGTCCTGGGTACGGTCGATGTGGTTTCGAAGGAGGCGACGGTGTCCTTCAAGGAGCGTACCGACGTCACGGCCGTGCCGGCCATGGGCGTGGTGGCCGAAACCATGATGGCCCTGGTGTTGGCGGCCGAGGCGTTGCGCAAGTTCGGCGGCGACTCGGTCGAGGAGTTCCGACGCAACCGCAGTGGCTACCTGACCTCCCTGGGTGAGACACCGTCGGCGTCGGTGCCGCCGTCCGATGGTTGACCGGATCATCCTGGTGGGGATGATGGGGGCGGGAAAGACGACTGTGGGCCGCGCCCTGGCCGAACAGCTCGATTGGCGCCACTGTGACTCGGACGCCCAGGTGGTGGCGGCCACCGGTCGCACGGTGCCGGAGTTGTTCGCCGAGCGGGGCGAGGCGGCCTTCCGGGCCGAAGAGTCGCGTGTCCTGGCCGAGGCCCTGTCGGCCGATGACCCGGTGGTGGTCTCGGCGGCCGGAGGGGTGGTCCTGTCCGTGGCCAACCGGGAACTGATGATGCGGTCCGGCGTGGTGGTGTGGCTGCGGGCCGATCCCCAGCTGCTGGCCCAGCGGGTGGGGACCGGCCAGGGCCGCCCCCTCCTGGACGACGACCCGTCCGGTCGCCTGGTCGATCTGGACGCCGTCCGCCGTCCCTTCTACCGACAGGTGGCGGCGGTGGCCGTGGATGTCGACAGGCTGTCGGCTCCGGAAGTGGTGGAACGGGTACTCGCCGCTCCTCCCGTGGTGGCCCGGGGCATCACCGTCGCTCGGGGCCGATGAAAGTCGTCACTGTGGCCCTCGGCGTGGAGGGCTATGACGTGGTCGTCGGTCCCGGTGCCCGTCACCAGCTGGCGGCCACCGTGGCCACCTCGGTGCCCGAAGCCCGCCGGGCGGTGATCGTGACACAGCCCGGTATCGACGTCGACATCGACGCCGGGCTCCCGACCCAGCGGCTGGAGGTGCCCGACGGGGAGGGGGCCAAGTCCTTGTCCCAGCTGGAGCTGCTCTGTCGCGCCTTCGCCCGGGCCGGGCTGGGTCGGTCGGACGTCGTGGTGGCCGTGGGCGGCGGGGTGGTGACCGATCTGGCCGGCTTCGCCGCCGCCTCGTTCCATCGGGGCATGGCCTACGTGAACGTGGCCACCACGCTCCTGGCCCAGGTGGACGCAGCCATCGGGGGGAAGACGGGCGTCAATCTGCCCGAAGGGAAAAATCTGGTCGGGGCGTTCTGGCAACCGCGGGCCGTCCTCTGCGACACCGAGGTCCTGGACACCCTGCCCCCCCGGGAGTGGGCGTCAGGACGGGGGGAGATGGCCAAGTACGCCTTCCTGAGCGATCCCCCCGGCACCGGATCCCTCCTCGATCAGCCCCTGCCCGATCAGGTGGCCCTGTGCGTAGGCATCAAGGCCGAGGTGGTAGCGGCTGATGAGCGCGAAGGTGGCCGTCGCATGGTGCTCAACTACGGCCACACCCTGGCCCACGCCCTGGAGGCCAGCACCTTCGACGGCCAAGACGGGATCGACCTCCGGCACGGTGAGGCGGTGGCCATCGGCCTGGTCTTCGCCGCCCTTCTGGCCCGGCGACTGGGTCGCATCGGGGAGGAGGAGGTCGAACGGCACCGACGGGTCGTCGGCGCTTTCGATCTTTCCCCCCACCT
The DNA here is from genome assembly GCA_963824645.1 of uncultured Acidimicrobiales bacterium. Classification (GTDB taxonomy): domain Bacteria; phylum Actinomycetota; class Acidimicrobiia; order Acidimicrobiales; family RAAP-2; genus Bog-756. The sequence goes on along the minus strand of CAWGQC010000001.1, from coordinate 48,824 downwards.
CCCCGGGTGGGCCGATCCCGACACGCTCCTCACCTTCATGGCCCGCGACAAAAAGGCCCGACACGACCTGACCTTCGTCCTCGACGGCCCGCGGGGGGTCGAACTGGTGGGTGGCGTCGACCAGGCCGACGTGATCGCTACCCTGGCGGAGATGCGAGGCCCGTCGCCCCAGGTTCGATCATGAGCGCCGTCCCGTCCGTTCTCCTCCTGTCCGGACCCAACCTCAACCTGTTGGGCGAGCGGCAACCGGAGGTGTACGGAACCGGGACCCTGGTCCACCATGTGGCCACGGCCACCACCGCCGCCGCCGACCATGGTCTGGCCCTCGAGCATGTGCAGAGCAATCACGAGGGCGAACTGGTGGAGGCGGTCCACGCCGCCCGGGGTCGGGTCGACGCCATCATCATCAACGCCGGAGCTCTCTCCCACACGTCCTGGTCGCTCCACGACGCCCTGGCCGCCTTCGACGGGGTGGTGGTCGAGCTCCACCTGTCCAACCCGGCGGGCCGCCAGCCCTTCCGTCACACGTCGGTCATCGCTCCCGTGTCGGACGGATGCATCGCCGGATTCGGGGGCATGGGTTACGGCCTGGCCGTCGAGGCGGTGGCCCGGTTGTTGGCCGCCGACCCCGGTTCCCGATGACCGGCGACCCCGGTGCGCTCCCGCCCCTGCAGGTGACCGGACGGCTCGATCGCCTGCGGGCCCGGTGGGCGCCGGTAGACGACGATCGGCCGGCGATGACCGCGCTGGTGGTCACCACGCCGGCCAACATCCGTTGGCTGAGCGGTTTCTCCGGGTCGAGCGGTCTCCTGCTGGTGACGGGCGACAGTGCTCTGTTGACCACCGACGGTCGGTATCGGACCCAGTCGGAAGAGCAGCTGGCGGCGGCCGGGGTGGGCGACGCCATCGATATCGCCGTCGGCGGCGTCCAGGTCCAACGCCAGGCGGTGGCCGACCGGGCCGGTGGTTCCGGCCGGTTGGGACTGGAGGCCGATCATGTGACCTGGTCGGGGCAGCGGGCGTGGGCGGACGTCTTCGGTCCCCGGGAGCTGGTGCCCACCCAGGGGATGGTCGAGGGTCTGCGGGTGACCAAGGACTCGGCCGAGGTGGCCCGCATGGAGCGGGCGGCGGCCATCGCCGACCAGGCCCTGGCCGACGTCCTCCCCCTCCTGGCGGCGACGGCCGGCGGGGGAGCGGACAGTGAACTGACCGAAGCCCAGTTCGCCGCCGCCCTCGACCACGCCATGCGCCGGGGGGGAGCCGAGGACAGTGCCTTCGAGACCATCGTGGCCTCGGGCCCGAACTCGGCCAAGCCGCACGCCCGGCCCGGTGGCCGCCGCATCCGGTCCGGCGACCCGGTGGTGGTCGACTTCGGTGCCATCTTCGACGGCTACCGGTCGGACATGACCCGTACCTTCTGGGTGGGAGGGCCGCCGGCGGGCCAGATGGCGCCGGTGTTCGAGGCGGTGGCCGAGGCCCAGCGTGAGGGGGTGGCGGCGGTGGCCCCCGGGGTGTCGGCCGGAGCCATCGACCAGGCCTGCCGCCACCTGCTCGGCACCCGTGGGTGGGCCGACCGGTTCGAGCACGGGACCGGCCACGGGGTGGGGCTCGATATCCACGAGCAGCCATCGGTGGGGCCGGGGTCGACTGCTATCCTCGACGTCGGCACCGTGGTCACCGTGGAACCGGGGGTGTACCTACCCGGTACGGGTGGTGTGCGCATCGAGGACACACTGGTGGTGACCGAGGACGGCCGCCGCTCGCTCACCCATTTTCCGAAAGAAGTCGTCGTCTGATGGCCGTCTCCACCAATGATCTGCGCAACGGCATGACCCTCGATCTGTCCGAAGGCCTGTTCGCCGTGGTCGAGTTCCAGCACGTCAAGCCGGGCAAGGGCGGTGCGTTCGTGCGCACCAAGCTCAAGAACCAGCGGACCGGTGCGGTGATCGAACGGACCTTCCGGGCCGACGAGAAACTCGAGCAGGCCATCATCGACAAGCGGGAGATGCAGTTCCTCTACCGTGACGGTTCCCAGTACGTCTTCATGGACACCACGTCGTACGAGCAGCTGCAGGTCGAGTCGGCCCTCCTGGGTGACGCGGCCAAGTATCTGAAAGAAGGCGACGACGCCGTTCTCCAGTTCTACGGAACCGAGATCGTGGGCGTCGACCTGCCCGCCGCCGTGGAGCTCACCGTCACCGACACCGAGCCGGGCCTCCAGGGCGACCGGGTGTCGGGGGCCCGCAAGCCGGCCACCGTGGAGACCGGTCTGGTGCTGCAGGTACCCCTGTTCGTCAACCCGGGCGAGAAGATCAAGGTGGACACCCGCACCGGCGAGTACCTGACACGAGCCTGAGTGCCCGCGGAGAGGTGACTCTTCGACCCGGTGCCCGCCCGTGAGCTGACCATGGATCCCGTCCCCCGCCATCAGGCCCGCGAACGGGTGGTCACCCTGCTCTACGAAGCTGACCTCAAAGGGGACACGCCGGCCACCGTCCTCGGTGAGCTGGCGGTGGCTCCCGATCCTTACGCCACCGCCCTGTTGGAGACGGTCGAATCGGAGGGGGACCGCATCGACCAGCTCATCGGGGACGCGGCCATCGGCTGGGACGTCGATCGGATGGCCGTGGTGGACCGCAACGTCCTCCGCCTGGCCGTGGCCGAGCTGTTGGCCTTTCCCGACGTGCCCACCGCCGTCATCCTCAACGAGGCGGTGGAGCTGGCCTCGGCCTATTCGACCGATGAATCCGGTCGCTTCGTCAACGGGGTCCTGGCCACCGTGGCCGCCCAGGTCCGTTCGTGAACGGCCGCCGCGGCCCGTCGGCCTTCGCCCGGAGCGACCGGGTATAGTCGGAGCCTGACCGTGAAGCGGGTCCCGTGAGGCCCGTACGGACAGGAGGATGCAGTGGCCGAACGGGAGCGCAGTCACACCCGCCCGCGGGGTGCCGTGTTCGTTCCCCGGGCGCAGGTGATGTCGGAAGCCGACGTGCGTCGGGCCATCACCCGGATGGCCCACGAGATCGCCGAACGCAACCGGGGTCTGCACCAGGTGGTGCTCATCGGTCTCCAGACCGGAGGGGTGGCCATCGCCGAACGACTGGCGGCCACCCTGATCGACGTCGAGGGGGCCACCGTCCCGGTGGGGACGTTGGACGTGGCTTTCTACCGGGACGACATCGGTCTGCGCCCGGTCCTGCCCGAGGCGGCCACCGACATCGGCTTCGATCTGACCGGCTGCACGGTGGTGCTGGTGGACGATGTGTTGTTCACCGGAAGAACCATCCGCGCCGCCCTCAACGCCCTGGGGGAGTACGGGCGGGCGCAGCGCATCGAGCTGGCGGTGATGGTCGACCGTGGCCACCGCGAACTGCCCATCCGTCCCGACTACGTCGGGAAGAACCTGCCCACCCGACGTGACGAGATGGTGGACGTGTCCGACGAGGGGGTCGCCCTCGGCGACCTGGTGGTCCGGTGAGCCCTTTCCCCACCCACCTCCTCAGTATCGAGGACCTGGCCACCGACGACATCACCGAGGTGCTGCGGGTGGCCGACTCCTTCGCCGAGGTCGGTCGACGGGCCAACCCCAAGGTACCCACCATGCGGGGCCGTACGGTGGCCACCCTGTTCTTCGAGGACTCCACCCGCACCCGGATGTCCTTCGAGACGGCGGCCAAGCGGATGTCGGCCGACGTCCTCTCTTTCGCCGCCGGCTCGTCCTCCGTGAAGAAGGGGGAGTCGTTGCGGGACACCGTCGAGACGGTGGAGGCCATCGGCATCGACGCCATGATCGTCCGCCACGCCTCCTCGGGCGTGCCGGCCCAGATCGCCAACTGGGTGGACCGCTGTGTGGTCATCAACGCCGGTGACGGATGGCACCAACATCCGACCCAGGCCCTCCTCGATCTCTTCACCGTGCGCCAGGCCCTGGGCGGGGGCGACGAAGGCCTGTCCCGATTCGAAGGGCTCCAGGTGGTGATCGTGGGCGACATCCGACACAGCCGGGTGGCCCGGTCGCAGATCGGGGCCTATGCCGCCGTGGGCGCCGAGGTCACCCTGGTGGCGCCACGCACCCTTCTCCCGCCCTCCCTGGAGGGGTGGCCGGTGACGGCCGTCACCCAGGACCTCGACGACGTGCTGGAGAAGGCGGACGTGGTATCGCTGCTGCGGGTGCAATCGGAGCGGGGCAGCGGGGAATACGTTCCCACCCTGCGGGAGTACACCTCCCAATTCGGGCTGACGGCCCGCCGGGCGGCCCTGCTCCGACCCGAGGCCCTCATCCTCCACCCCGGTCCCATCGTGCGGGGCGTGGAGATCGCTTCCGACGTGGCCGAGCTGCCGGCGGCGCTCATCACCGAACAGGTGAGCAACGGGGTGGCCATCCGGATGGCGGTGCTCTTCTTGTTGCTGGGACGGGCCCCGAGCGGGGAGGGTTCCGGTGACTGAGGGCCGGCCACCAACGCCGACGGGGCCTCCCACCGTGATCATCCGGGGCGGGACCGTCCTCGACCGGGAGGGCGAGCGCCGGGCCGACGTCCTGGTGTCGGGCGGGCGGGTGGAGGCGGTGGCCGCCACCATCGAGGTCCCGTCGGGAGCCCTGGTCCTCGATGCCGGTGGCTGCACGGTGGCTCCCGGGCTGGTCGACCTGCACACCCATCTCCGAGAGCCCGGGCGGGAGGAGTCGGAATCCATCGAGACCGGTACCCGGGCGGCGGCCCTGGGCGGCTACACGGCGGTGGTGGCCATGCCCAATACCGAGCCGCCGCTCGACAGCGCCGAGGCCGTCCGCAGCGTCCTCGACCTGGCCACCACGGCCACCGCCGAGGTGGCCGTGGCCGGAGCCATCACCCAGGGGCGGGCCGGCCAACGTCTGGCCCCCCTGGCCGAGATGGCCGCCCTCGGCGTGCGGCTGTTCACCGACGACGGGGCCGGGGTCCAGTCGGCCGGGCTCATGCGCCGGGCCCTCGAATACGCCCGCGGCATCGGGGTGACCCTGGCCCAGCACTGTGAGGACACCTCGCTGGCGGCCGGCGGCGCCATGCACGAAGGGGCCTGGTCGAGCCGTCTGGGGCTACCCGGGGTGCCCGCCGCCGCCGAGGAGGTGATGGTCGGCCGCGACATCGCCCTGGCCCGGGAGACCGGCGCCCGCATCCACTTCCTCCACCTGTCGACGGCGGGATCGGTGGAGATGGTGCGGCGGGCCAAAGCCGAGGGTCTGGCCGTGACGGCCGAAGCCGCCCCCCACCATTTCACCCTCACCGACGGTTGTGCCGCCGGATACGACCCGGTGTTCAAGGTCAACCCGCCCCTGCGCCCGGCGGCCGACGTGGAAGCGGTGAAGGCGGGGTTGGCCGACGGCACCATCGACGCCATCGCCACCGACCACGCCCCCCACGCCCCCGAGCTCAAGGACCTCCCTTTCGATCAGGCGCCACCGGGCATGCTGGGTCTCGAGACGGCTCTGGCCCTGGCCCTGGGTCAGACCGGTCTTTCCCTGGCCCGGGTGTTGGCCCTGCTCAGCTGGCAGCCGGCGGCCATCGCCGGGCTGGACACCTCGGGCCGCGGTGGGCAGGGCGGTCCGATCGTCCCGGGGGCCGCCGCCCATCTGGTGGTCATCGACCCCACCGCCCAGTGGACGGTCGACGCCGCCGCCCTGGCCAGTCGCAGCCGCAACTCCCCCTACCAGGGGTGGAAACTGACCGGACGGGTGAGGCACACCGTCTTCGGCGGCGAGCCGGTGGTCGTGGACGCCGAGGCCCAGCGTTGAGCGACCGGTCCGGCACGGTGCACCGACCCGAGGCCCGCCTGGTGCTGGCCGACGGCACCGTCTTCGAGGGCGAGGCCATGGGAGCCGAACCGGTGGGAGAGGTGGCCACCGGCGAGGCCGTGTTCAACACCGTTCTCTCCGGCTATCAGGAGGTGATCACCGATCCTTCCTACGCCGGCCAGGTCATCGCCTTCACCGCTCCCCACATCGGCAACTACGGGGTCAATCCGGACGACGACGAGGCCGGTCGTCCCTACTGCCAGGGCGTGATCGTGCGCGATGTCTGTGACCGGCCCAGCAACTGGCGATCGACCGGTTCCCTGGAGGAATTCCTGGTCCGGGCCGGCGTGCCCGGCATCACCGGTGTCGACACCCGGCGACTGACCCGGCATCTGCGGGACCGGGGGGCCATGCCCTGTGCCTTCGGTACCGCCGGCCAGGCGGAACTGGCGGCCGCCGCCGCGGCCGCACCGCCCACCGACGGGCGCGATCTGGTATCCACCGTGACCACCGCCGCGCCCTTCAACCGGGGGGACGGCCCCTACCGGGTGGTGGCCTACGACTTCGGTATCAAAGAGGCCATGCTCCGCCAGCTGGGCCACATGGCCACCCTCACCGTGGTGCCGGCATCGACCCCGGCGGCGCAGGTCCTCGACCTCGCCCCCGACGGGGTCTTCCTGTCCAACGGACCGGGGGACCCCGCCGCCCTGGCCCCCATCGTGGAGGAGATCCGGGTCCTGATGGCGGCGGGCACGACGGCGGTGTTCGGGATCTGTCTCGGTCATCAACTGATGGCCACCGCCCTCGGCGCCTCGACCTTCAAGCTCCCCTTCGGTCACCACGGGGGCAACCATCCGGTACGGACCCTGGCCACCGGGCGGGTCTCGATCACCTCCCAGAACCACAACTTCGCCGTGGCCGAGGACTCGTTGGCCCGAAGTGAGGTCACCCACGTCAATCTCAACGACGGGGTGGTCGAAGGTCTGGCCAGCCGCGACACGCCGGCCTTCAGCGTCCAGTACCACCCCGAGGCGGGACCCGGTCCCCATGACGCCCGCACCCTGTTCGAAGAGTTCCGGACCCTGATGGACGCCACCGGGGCCCGAGGGGGGCACTGATGGGTCGCCGCACTGACATCGAGTCGATCCTGGTCATCGGGTCGGGTCCCATCGTGATCGGTCAGGCCTGCGAATTCGACTACTCGGGCACCCAGGCCTGCCGGGTCCTGGCCGAAGAGGCCTTCCGGGTGGTGCTGGTCAACTCCAACCCGGCCACCATCATGACCGACCCGGCCATGGCCGACCGGACCTACGTGGAGCCCCTCGACCCGGACGTGCTGACCTCGATCATCGAGAAGGAGCGCCCGGACGCACTGCTCCCGACCCTCGGTGGTCAGACCGCCCTCAACCTGACCATGGCCCTGTCCGAGCGCGGGGTCCTCGAGGCCTACGGCGTCGAGGTGATCGGGGCCAACGCCGAAGCCATCGCCACCGCCGAAAACCGCGAGCGGTTCAAGGCGGCCATGCAGGAGATCGGCCTGGCCGTGCCCGCTTCGGGCTTCGCCCATTCGCTGGACGAGGCCCTGGCCATCGGGGACGCCATCGGCTACCCGATCATGGTCCGTCCCAGCTACATCCTGGGCGGAGCGGGAACGGGGATCGCCGCCACCCGGGATCATCTGGTCAGGTTGGCCGCCGAGGGACTCGATGCCTCACCGGTCAATGAGGTGCTGGTAGAGCGGTCCATCGCCGGCCACAAGGAGTTCGAGCTGGAGGTGATGCGGGACGGGGCCGACAACTGTGTGGTCGTGTGCTCCATCGAGAACCTGGATCCCATGGGGGTCCACACCGGCGATTCGATCACCGTGGCCCCGGCCCAGACCCTGACCGACGTCGAGTTCCAGACCATGCGGGACGCCGCCTTCGCCTGCATCCGTCGGGTCGGCGTGGAGACCGGCGGTTCCAACGTCCAGTTCGCCGTCGACCCCACCGACGGGCGCCAAGTGGTCATCGAGATGAACCCGCGGGTGTCCCGGTCCTCCGCCCTGGCCTCCAAGGCCACCGGTTTCCCGATCGCCAAAATCGCGGCCCGGCTGGCCGTGGGCTACCGGCTGGACGAGGTGGTCAACGACATCACCGGCGCCACCCCGGCCTCCTTCGAGCCGACCATCGACTATGTGGTGACCAAGATCCCTCGGTGGGCCTTCGAGAAACTGCCGGGGGCTACCGACCGCCTCGGCACCCGGATGCAGTCGGTGGGCGAGGTCATGGGGATCGGCCGGACCTTCCCCGAGTCGCTCCAGAAGGCGGTCCGCTCCCTCGAACAGGGGCGGGCCGGTCTCAACGCCGATCCGGCCGAGCAGCTCGACGAGGTCGTCTCCACCACCGATCTGCTGGAGCGGGTGGCCACCGCCACCCCGGAACGCATCTTCCAACTCGAGTCCCTGCTCCGCCGGGGCGTCGGCGTCGACGAACTGGCCGCCGCCACCGGCATCGACCCGTGGTTCCTGTCCCAGCTGGCCGAGATCAGCGACGCCCGCATGGCCCTCGATCTCCAGATCACTCTGGGGGTGACCGTCGACGATCTCGACCGGCGGGCCTGGCGGCGGGTCAAGCGGCTCGGTTTCGCCGACCAGCAGTTGGCCTACCTGTTCGGCCCCCCGGTGACCGCCGCCCACATCCGGGCGGCCCGGACCGCCCACGGGGTGGAGGTGACCTTCAAGACGGTCGACACCTGTGGCGCCGAGTTCGAGGCCCACACCCCGTACCACTACTCCTCCATCGAGGACGAGGACGAGGTGCGGTCCTCGGACCGCCCGCGGGTGGTGATCCTCGGATCCGGGCCCAACCGCATCGGCCAGGGCATCGAGTTCGACTACTGCTGTGTCCACGCCTCACTGGCCTTGCGGGCGGCCGGCTACGAGACGGTGATGGTCAACTGCAATCCGGAGACAGTGTCGACCGACTACGACACATCGGACCGCCTCTACTTCGAGCCGCTGACGCCCGATGACCTGGACGCCGTGCTGGACGCCGAGCGGAAGGCCTCGGTGGGGGACGGACGTGTGGTCGGGGTCATCGTGAGCCTGGGGGGCCAGACCCCGCTCAAACTGGCCGCCTCGCTGCCCCCCGAGATGGTGCTCGGTACGCCGGCTGCCGCCATCGACCTGGCCGAGGACCGTCAGCAGTGGAACCAACTGTGCGAGAAGTTGGGCATCCCCCAACCGCCGGGGGGGACGGCCACCACGCCGGCCGAGGCGGTGGCAGTGGCCGGCACCGTCGGCTATCCCGTGCTGGTCCGGCCGTCCTACGTTCTCGGCGGTAGGGCCATGGAGATCGTCTATGACGACGAGCGCCTGGTGGCGGCGGTGGAGGCCATGTCCGGGGTGGGAGGGTCCCTGGGGCGCGAGGGCGGGGTGACCAAGGACCGCCCCGTTCTGGTCGACCGGTTCCTGGAGGACGCGGTGGAGGTCGATGTCGACGCCATCCGCGACGCCACCGGCGAGGTGGTGGTCTGCGGGGTGATGGAGCACGTCGAGGAGGCCGGGGTCCATTCCGGCGACTCCGCCTGCGCCCTCCCGCCCCAGACGTTGTCCCCGGTCATGGTGGCCGAACTGGAGCGTCTGGTCCGGGTCATCGCCGAGGCCCTCCAGGTCAGGGGTCTGATCAATGTGCAGTTCGCCGTGAAGGACGAGCGGGCCTACGTGCTGGAGGCCAACCCGCGGGCCAGCCGGACGGTGCCCTTCGTGGCCAAGGCCACCGGTGTGCCGGTGGCCATGGTGGCCGCTCGGGTCATGGTGGGGGCGACACTGGCCGAGCTGCGTGACGAGAGCCTGCTGTGCCCGCCGGTCACCGGCCACGTCTCGGTCAAAGAGGCGGTGCTCCCCTTCAACCGTTTCCCCGGGGTGGACACTCTCCTCGGCCCCGAGATGCGTTCGACCGGTGAGGTGATGGGGATCGGATCCACCTTCGGCCTGGCCTTCGCCAAGAGCCAGATCGCCGCCGGCAACCGCCTGCCGGTGGATGGCACCGTCTTTCTCTCCCTGGCCGACCGGGACAAACAGGCCGGGCTGGCCGTGGCCCGTCAGTTCCGCGCCCTCGGCTTCGAGCTGGCCGCCACCTCGGGAACGGCGGCCCTGTTGGAGGCGGAGGGCCTGCCCGTGGCCACCGTGGTGGCCAAGGTGGGCGACACCTCACCGGGGGTGGTCGACGCAGTGGATCTCATCGCCGGAGGGAAGGTGCAACTGGTGGTCAACACGCCCCGGGGCCGCGGGCCGCGGGCCGACGGCCTCCACATACGGGCGGCCGCCCTCGAGCACCTGGTTCCCTGCCTGACCACGGTGGCCGCCGCCCGGGCGGCGGCGGGCGGCATCGCCGACTGGATCCGTCACCCTCTGTCGGTGCGCTCCCTCCAGGAGTATCACCAGTCGTGACGCCATGAGCCCGCCGGTGTCCACCTCCCGCCCGCCAGGGCCGTCCGGGGGCGGCGGGGTCGACCTGGCTGTGGCGGTCGGGTCGGTGGCGCTGCCCAATCCGGTGATGACCGCATCGGGCACCGCCGGGCACGGCGACGAGCTGGGGGCCTACTTCCCCCTGGGTGAACTGGGTGCGGTGGTGGTCAAGTCGCTGTCGGTCGATGCCTGGCCGGGCAACCCGGCACCCCGCCTCCACCCGACCGAGGCGGGGATGCTCAACAGCGTGGGCCTGCAGGGGCCCGGTCTCGAGGCGTGGATCAACGATGATCTTCCCCGGCTGGTGGGCTCGGGGGCGCGGGTGGTGGCCAGCATCTGGGGTCAGCGGGTGGCCGACTTTGCCAAAGCGGGTGCGATTCTGTCCGGGGTGGCCGGACTCACCGCCGTCGAGGTCAACGTGAGCTGCCCCAACGTGGAGGATCGGCGCCGGATGTTCGCCCACTCACCGTCGGCCACCGCCGAGGTGGTGGCGGCGGTGGCCGACGAGTGCCGGCTGCCGTTGTGGGCCAAGCTCAGCCCCAATGTGGCCGACGTGGCCGAGGTGGCCGGCGCCGCCCTGCAGGCAGGGGCCGAGGCGGTCACCCTGATCAACACCGTCCTGGGCATGGCCATCGATGTCGACACCGGGCGGCCGGTCCTCGGCTCCGGTCCGGGCGGGGGGGACTGTCGGGTCCGGCCATACACCCGGTGGCGGTCCGGGCCGTCTTCGATGTGCACACGGCCCATCCCCGAGCCGCCCTCATCGGGGTCGGGGGGGTGACCACCGGCGCAGAGGCCGTCGAGCTGATCATGGCCGGCGCCACCGCCGTCCAGGTGGGGACGGCGACCTTCCGCGATCCGCGGGCGCCCCGTCGCATCCTCGACGAGGTGGCGAACTGGTGTACCCGCCGGGGGGTACGACGGTTGAGCGATCTGAGAGGAGTGGCCCATGACTGAAGTGCCCGACGGCGGGTTTCGGGCCCGCGTGGCCGCCGCCGTGGCCGCCACCGGTCCGCTGTGCACCGGTATCGATCCGTCGGCCGCGCTACTCGACCGGTGGGGGCTGCCCGATTCGGCCGACGGCCTGCGGACCTTCGGCCTCCGCTGCGTCGAGGCCTTCGCCGGCACGGTGCCGGTGGTCAAGCCACAGGTCGCCTTCTTCGAGCGGCACGGGTCGGCCGGTATGGCCGCCCTGGAATCGGTGCTGGAGGCGGCCCGCCAACGGGGCCTACTGGTCATCGCCGACGCCAAACGGGGTGACATCGGGACCACCATGGACGCCTACGCCTCGGCCTGGCTGGATCCGAACAGTCCTCTGTGTGCCGATGCGGTCACCGTTCACGCCTATCTGGGCATCGCCGCCCTGCGGCCAGCCTTCGAGCTGGCCGCAGCGACCGGTCGCGGCGTTCTGGTGGTGGCGCGTAGCTCCAATCCCGAGGGGCGGTCGCTCCAGGAGGCCGTCGTCGGTCCCCGGGGGGGGAGCGAGGAGCGGCCCTCGGTCGAAGACGATCTGCTGGCCTCCATCGCCGAACTCAACGGTGGACCGCCCGGGCTGACCGGCACGGTCGGCGCCGTGATCGGGGCCACCCTGGCTCCCTCCCGCTTCGACCTGGCCTCGCTGGGGGGCATGATCCTGGCCCCCGGCCTGGGCGCCCAGGGGGGGACCACCGAGACGGTGTCGGCGCTGTTTGCCGGGTGCCCACCGGGGACGGTGTTGCCCAGCACGTCGCGTTCGGTGCTCGATGCCGGGCCCGATCAGCACTCCCTGCGGGCGGCGGCTCAATCGACGCGGGACGAGGTGCGACGGGCCTTTCCCTAGGCTCAGAGGGCGGCCTCGGTCGGGAACCACCCGACCACCCGTTCCGACAGCTGGTGTTCCTGATGGAGGTAGGCGCGGCGGGCCGTGGCGCCGTCGCAGATCTCGAACACCACCTGGTCGCCGGGTTGCAACTGACCGACCCGAGGGAGGTCGGCGGCGATCACGCAGGCCACCACCGGGTAGCCGCCCACCGTGGCGTGGTCGGGTCCCAGGATGATGGGGTTGCCGTCGGGAGGGAGCTGGACGGCGCCGGTCACCATGCCGAAGGACGGTATGGCCGTGTCATGGGGTCGGGAGGGGCGCCCGGGACGGGCCAATCGGACACCCACTCGGTTGGACTCCGGGCCCACCGTCCACGGGGTGGTGGTGATGAGGTCGTCAGGGGCGCCGGACCGACGGTGAGGTCCGGGGATGACCCGGACCGGTACAGGTCGGCCAGCGCTGCGCTCCACCCCGGGCAGAAGGTGGCCGCGGGGCCGGGTGGCCGGACCGATGGACAGCCGGTCACCCACGGCCAAGGGTCCGGGTCCCAGTCCGGACAACACGTCGTCCGACCGGGCCCCGACCACCAGTGGCGGTTCGAAGCCTCCGGACACGGCCACATAGGCGCGGAGGCCGGCCACCACCCGGCCCACCTCGACCACGTGACCATGACCGACCGGGGTGAGGGTGGCGTCGGGCACCGGACGGTCGTCCATCCTGACCTCCACACCGTCGGGGGACGAGGCCACCACGGCCAGGTAGCCATGGCCGCTGAACCGCAGCCGGGGCCCGGTGGCCGTGACCTCGATGGTGGCCGCCCGGTCGGGGTTGCCGACCAACCGGTTGGCCAGACGCATGGTGTCGGTGTCGGCCGCACCGGCGGCCGGTACGCCGATAGCCGACACTCCCCGCCGCCCGCCGTCTTCGACCAGGCTGAGCAGACCGGGGGAGGCCACGGCTAAGAAGCGCGGGCCGGCCGCGGTGAGAGGCCGGCGGCCGTGGCCTGCCGGGGGACCGTGCCCGGCCTCCCACGTCGGTCGGGCGGTGAAGCGCACGGTGTCACCGGCAGACAGGGCGGCGTAGGGCGGACGGTCGGGATCGAAGAGGGAGCGTGAGGTCCGGCCCACCACCATCCAGCCTCCCGGTGTGGCCTGGGGGTAAACGGAGGCGAACCCGCCGGCCACCGCCACCGCGCCCGCCGGCACCGTGGCTCGGGGGGTGGAGCGGCGGGGAACAGAAGCGAGCGCCGGGGGCAGGCCCACCAGGTAGGGGAAGCCGGGGGAGAAGCCGATAAAGGCCACGCCGAGCTCGGTGGTGGTCAAGAGGGACACCACCGCCTCTGCCGTCAGACCGGCCCACCCGGCCACCGCCTCGAGATCGGGTCCGTCGAAGACGACCGGTAGCTCCAGACGCTGCGATCGGCCCCGCCCGATCAAACCGAGACCCTCCGGTGTCCGGTCCTGCTGTACGTCGTGCTGTTCATCCCGGGGGAGCTGGCGGAGCCATGCCTCGACATCGTCCACGTCGCCGCCCGGTTGGAGGATGACGACCACACTGGCCAATCCGACGATCGCTTCGTCGACACCGGATGGGGCCCGACCGTCCCTCCGTCGGGCCTCGACGGCGGCGGTCAGTCGGTGAGCCGACCCGATGTCGGCCGTGCCGATCAGCAGGGCACGGTCGCCGAAAGGGGTTATGTCAGTGATGGCCACCGGTTGGCCCGGTCCCCGCCCGGCCATGGTCACGACAGCGGAGCAGGGGCGTCGACAAAGGAACGGACCATGAAGCCGGCCGCCTCGAGGGCGGCGCGCACGGCGGCGGCCGTGTCGGGGGCGTCGGGTGCGTCCCCGTGGATACACAGCGTCTCGACGCCGACCGACACCAACCCCCCGTCGACCGACCCGATGGCCTCGCCACCGGCCAGGGCCACCGCCCGCCGGGCGACTTCGTCGGCGTCGTGGATCAGGCCGTCGGGATGCTGACGGGGAGCCAGCCGTCCATCGGTCAGGTAGCCCCGGTCGGGAAACCCTTCGGGGACCACCCGCAGTCCCGCTCGGCGGGCCCGATCGACGATGGCTGTCTCCGGTTGGGCCACCAGGACGCCGCTCGGGTGACGCCACACCGCCTCGACGACGGCGGCGGCGACATCGTCGTCCACACCCATCAGGTTGTAGAGAGCACCGTGGGGTTTGACGAAGGCAACCGTTCCCCCCACCGATCGGACCTCGTCGTCGAGGATCTGACATTGCTCGACGATGTCGTCGACCAATTCCGCGCTCGACACCTCGACCCGCCGTCGCCCGAACCCCGGGCGATCGCGGAACGAGACGTGGGCTCCGATGGCCACGCCGCGGGCCACGGCCGCGTGCGCCGTGGAGCGCATCACCTGTCGGTTCCCGGCGTGGAACCCGCACGCCAGACTGGCGCTGGTGACCGAATCGAGGACCAGACGGTCGGCGGGCGACGGCATCTCGCCCTCGGCCAGGTCGGCATTGACATCCACCGCGGGCATCCGTCCAGTATGGCCAGTGGCGATGCCACGCCCGAGACCCGGGGGCTGCGCCACCACCGGCCCCAAGGGCGGTCCGGTGGGCGGCCCGTCGTGTGGTGCGACCTGGCCGTGGGTCCGGATGAACTCAGCTCGCAGAGGCGCTATGGTCTCGACCATGCCGCAACCGCCCGCACTCACGCCCGAACAGCGCCAAGCCGCCCTGGCCAAGGCCGCCAAGGTCCGCCGGGAGCGGGCCGAAGTGAAAGAGAAGCTCAAGCTCGGTTCGATCACCTTGTCGGAACTTCTCACCACGGCTGATTCCAACGAGACCGTCGGCAAGATGAAGGTGCTCTCGGTGCTCGAATCGCTACCGGGGTTGGGTAAGGTCAAGGCCAGACGGCTCATGGATTCGGTGGGGATCAGCGAGAGTCGTCGCCTGCAAGGGCTCGGAAGCAACCAGCGCGAGTCTCTCCTGCGCGAGACCGCTCGCTGAACGCACGAACCGTTCCCTGAGCAAGACAACCGAGGACGGTGCCCCCGGCGGGGGCGATCCCCTGCTCTTCGTTCTGTTCGGCCCGGGCGGAGCCGGAAAAGGCACCATAGCCAAGCGTCTGGCCGGACAAGACCCGTCTCTGTGGCTGAGCCGGTCGTGGACGACGCGACAGCAGCGACCCGGTGAAGCGGATGACGCTTACGTATTCGTCGACCGATCGACCTTCGAGGCCAAGGAGCGGGCCGGCGGGTTCTTCGAATGGGCCGAGTTTTTGGGCAACCTCTACGGAACCCCGATCCCCGAGCCCGCTGAGGGCCGCGATGTGCTCCTCGAGATCGATCTGCAGGGAGCGCTTCAGGTCATGGACCTCCGACCCGACGCCACCCTGATCCTGCTGATGCCGCCCTCGCCCGAGCACCAAGAGGCCCGTCTGCGCGCCCGTGGGGACGACGAGGCGGCCATCGCCCGAAGGGTCACGACCGGGAAGGAGGAGGCCCGGGCCGGCCGCTCCATCGCCCACGCCGTGGTGGTCAACGGCGACGTGACGCAGGCCACCACCGAAGTGGCCGGTATAGTGGAAGGTCGTCGTCTCGCCGTCGGTCGAGGCATCACCTGATCCGACACTGTTGCCGGGGATCGTCCCCGCATCGCACGCCGACCCACACACAACCACCCAAAGGATCGTGATGGCCCACAATCAGATCACTCTCATGGACCCGCCCATCGAGGATCTCCTCGACAAGGTCGACTCCAAGTTCACCCTGGTGGCGCTGGCCTCGCGGCGGGCCCGTCAGGTGAACAGCTATTACAACTCCCTGGGTGAAGGCCTCGGTGTGGTGGTGCCACCCCAGGTTGCCTCCGTCTCCGGCAAGCCCTTGTCGATCGCCTTCGAGGAAGTGGCGGCCGGCAAGGCCACCTACACCCGGCCCGATCCCGAAGAGGTGGCGCTGGCCGAAGCGGCCGCACTCGCTCTTCTGGCCGACGAAGCGGCGGAGGGGGACATCCCCGCGCCGGACGAGACCGTCGACTAGCCCGTCGAACGCGGCGGGTCGGGGGGCGAGACAACGATGACGTTGGCAACTGCACAGCGGTGCGGTCGGCGACCAGGACGGTGACAGCGGTGAGCGAACCGCGGGCGGACGCTCCCCTGGTGGTGCTCGGTGTGGGTGCCGGCATCGCCGCCTACAAGTCGGTCGAAATCTGTCGAAGGCTGGTGGACGCCGGCATGCACGTGGTGCCGGTTCTGACCGAACGGGCCACCCGGTTCGTAGGCAAGGTCACCTTCGACGCTTTGGCCTCGGAACCGGCACAGACCGGTCTGTGGGACGAGGCCTCGGTGATCCCGCACACCCGGCTCGGACAGGCCGCCGCTCTCATCGTGGTGGCCCCGGCCACCGCCGACCTCCTGGCCCGCTACGCCGGTGGTTTCGCCGACGACCTGCTGACGGCCACCCTGACCGCCACCGCCGCCCCGGTGGTGGTGTGTCCGGCCATGCACACTGAAATGTGGGAGCACCCGGCTGTGCAGCACAACCTTTCGGTGCTGCGGGCCCGGGGCGTCATCGTGGTGGAGCCGGAGTCGGGTCGTCTGGCCGGCGGGGATGTGGGGACCGGACGTCTGGCCGACGTCGGGGTCATCGTGGACACGGTGCTCGGGATGATCGGTGGGGGAGGGGGGGAGACCGCCCGGGGGGTGGGACCTCCGTCGGCGATCACCTCCGTCGACCTGGCCGGTGTGCGGGTCGTCGTCTCGGCCGGCGGGACCCGCGAGGCCATCGATCCCGTCCGGTTCATCACCAACCGTTCGTCCGGCAAGCAGGGCCACGCCCTGGCGGCGGCGGCGACCCGTCGGGGGGCAGAGGTGGTGCTGGTCACGACCAGCGCACTGCCGGTGGCCGCCGGGGTGGTCGTCGATGCCGTCGAGACGGCGGCCGACATGGAGAGGGCCATGCTGGACCGGGCCGACCGGGCCGACGTGGTGATAATGGCGGCGGCGGTGGCCGACTTCCGACCCAAGACGGCCCAGGTCACGAAGATCCACAAGTCCGACGGCGTTCCCGACATCGTGTTGGAGCCGACTCCCGACATCTTGGCCGAGCTGGGACGACGACGACGGCCCCACCAGATTCTGATCGGGTTCGCCGCCGAAACCGATCACGTCGACCAACGGGCACGGGCCAAGCTGGCCGACAAGGGAGCCGACATCATGGTGGCCAATGACGTGTCGGCCGCCCATGTGGGATTCGACCACGACACCAATGCCGTGACCATGTTCGGATCGGACGGGTCGACTCAGGCTCTGTCGCTCCGCTCCAAGGCCGACGTAGCCGAAGCCATACTGGATAAGGTTGCGGCTCTGTTGGGGCGCTCGTGACCAGAACACCCCCACCTCAGCCGACAGCACGGGCCGGTGGCCCGGCCCACTTCTTTCCTCCTGCCTCCTTGGGCTCGTGCCCCCGACCAGATTGGATCCAGCCGTGAGTACCCGATACACCTTCACCTCCGAGTCGGTGACCGAAGGACATCCCGACAAGATGGCCGATCAGATCTCCGACGCCGTCCTGGATGCGCTCTTGGCCGAAGACCCGGAGAGCCGGGTGGCCTGCGAGACGCTGTTGACCACCGGCCTGGTCCTGGTGGCCGGCGAGATCACCACGTCGACCTACGTGGACATCCCCAAACTGGTCCGCAAGACGGTGCTGGACATCGGCTACGACGACGATGCCTACGGGATCGACGGCAAAACCTGCGGTGTCATCGTGTCCCTCGACGAACAGTCGCCCAACATCGGCCAGGGGGTTGACAACGCCTTCGAGGTCCGGGCCGGAACCGGCGGGGAGGATCTGCTCAACGCCCAGGGCGCCGGCGACCAGGGGATGATGTTCGGGTACGCCTGTGACGAGACACCGGATCTGATGCCCCTCCCCATCTGGTTGGCCCACCGGTTGGCTCAGCGGCTGGCCCAGGTCCGCCGGGTGGGCGTGCTTCCCTATCTCCGTCCCGACGGGAAGACCCAGGTGAGCGTGACCTATGAGGACGGGAAGCCGGTGGCTCTGGAGACCGTCCTCATCTCCACCCAGCATGACCCCGGCGTCGATCTCGAGACCCTGCTGCTGCCCGACCTCCGCGACAACGTGATCAATCCGTTGCTGCCACCCGAGCTGGACAGCTCCCACCTCCGCATCCTGGCCAACCCCACCGGGGTGTTCGAGCTGGGTGGGCCCCACGCCGACACCGGCCTCACCGGCCGCAAGATCATCGTCGACACCTACGGAGGTATGGCCCGCCACGGTGGCGGGGCGTTTTCGGGCAAGGATCCCTCCAAGGTCGACCGTTCGGCTGCCTACGCCGCCCGTTGGGTGGCCAAGAACCTGGTGGCGGCGGGAGCGGCTACCCGCTGCGAGGTCCAGGTGGCCTACGCCATCGGGGTGGCCCGCCCGGTCTCGGTGCTGGTCGAGACCTTCGGTACCGAGCGGGTCGACCCGGCCCGGATCGCCTCGGTTGTCGACGACGTCTTCGATCTCCGCCCGGCGGCCATCGTGCGCGACCTCGATCTCAAGCGACCGATCTACAAGAAGACGGCGGCCTACGGACACTTCGGTCGGTCCGACAAGGAGTTCACCTGGGAGGACACCGGTCGAGCGGATGACGTGAAGCAGGCTCTCGGACTCTGAACGACCCCTCGCCACCGAGCCGGACGCGCCTGGTGCGCGTGGTTCCCGACGTCCCGGCTATCCACCGGCGCTTCGACTACACCGTTCCGCCGGCCTTGAACGATGCGATCGGCGTCGGCAGCCGCGTCCGCATCGGTCTGCACGGCCGGCGGGTCGGGGGATGGGTGGTCGAGGACCGGGTCGATCCGCTGCCCGGGGTGGAGGCCAAGCCGTTGGCCGGGTCGAGCGGAATGGGCCCGCCGGCTTCGGTGGTCTCGTTGGCCGAGTGGGCGGCATGGCGCTGGGCCGGACCGCTGTCGTCCTTTTTGGGCACGGCCTCACCCTCGCGGGTGGTCCGACGGCCCATGCCCCGTCCGGCCGCCCCGGCGGCCGGGGCAGACCCCGCCACCGGCGGCCCCCGCCCGAGCCGGTCGCCCACGCTTTCTCCCCCATCGCCGGGGGGAGGTTCTGTCTCTCTGGTCGACGGCCTGTTGGCGGGCCAGGGCGGGGCCGTGGTGGTGCGACTGGCGCCCGCCCTGGACGCCACGCTGGTGGTTCTCGAACTGATCCACCGGTTGGGGGCGGACGGCGTGCTGGCTCTGGCTCCCTCTCACACCCGGGCCCGGGCCTTGGCCGCCCGGCTGCGCCTGGCCGGGGTACCGGTGGCTCTGCTCCCCGACATGTGGGCTGAGGCCTCCGCCGGTGACGGTGCGGTGGTGGGGACGCGGGCGGCGGCCTGGGCCCCGCTCGACCGGCTCCGGGCGGCCGTGGTGCTGGACGCCCACGACGAGGCTTACCGTGAAGAACGGTCGCCGACCTGGTCGGCCGTGGATGTGGTGGTCGAACGGGGTCGACGCGACGGGGCGCCCGTAGCCCTGGTCACGCCGTGTCCGCCGGTGGTGCTGGCCCACGACCGTCCTCTGGTCACGACCACCCGTCCGGTGGAACGTCGGGGTTGGCCCCAGGTCGAAGTGGTCGACCGTGCCGGTGACGATCCACGCACCGGCCTGTTTTCGGAGCGTTTGGTCCACCGTTTGCGCTCGGTTCTCGACGGCCCGGAGGGACGGGCGGTGTGCATCCTCAACCGGACCGGTCGTGTCCGGCTTCTGGCCTGCACCCATTGTGGAGCTCTGGTTCGCTGTGGCCGGTGTGGTGGGGCGATGACCCAGGACGAGAAGGACGGGCCCCTCCGCTGCCACCGGGGGGACGAGACCCGACCACCGGTGTGCGCCGTGTGCGACTCCACCCGCCTGCGCACCCTGCGCATGGGCGTGCGGCGGGCCACCGAGGAACTGGCTGCGCTCACCCAGACCGAGGCGGTGGAGATCACCGCCGGATCGGAGCCGGGCGAGAGCGACGGGGCCCGGCTGGTGGTCGGCACCGAGGCCGCCCTCCACCGTCAGGGTTGGGCTGATCTGGTGGCCTTCGTGGACATCGATCAGCATCTGATGGCTCCCCGGTTCGGAGCGGGGGAGGAGACGCTGGCCCTGCTGGCCCGGGCCGCCCGCCTGGTGGGCTCCCGTGGCGGTCGCCTGCTGGTGCAGACCCGCCTTCCCGACCATGAGGTGCTGCGGGCGGCGGTTCAGGCCGATCCCACCGTGCTGAGTGAGGTCGAGCGGCCCCTGCGCCGGACCCTCGAACTGCCCCCTTTCGGGGCTCTGGCTACCGTCGCCGGCCCGGGGGCGGCGACGATGGTCGAGGGCATCGGGGCCGGAGCGGTGACCGTGTCGTCGCTGGGGACGACCAAGTGGTTGGTCAGGGCTCCGGATCATCAGGTGCTGTGTGACCGGCTGGCCGCCGTTCCCCGTCCGGCCGAACGGGTGCGAGTGGAGGTCGACCCGGTCGACGTGTGACCCAGTCGACCCGGTCGACGTGTGACCCAGTCGACCCGGTCGACGTGTGACCCAGTCGACCCGGTCGACGTGTGATGCCGCTCGGGTCGCCGGTGGCCAGGGTCGCCGCGGTGGGTGGCGGCAGAGGTGGCGGTGCCCGGGGTGTTCGAGCCCACCCGAGCCCGTACACTGTGGACATGGCTTCCTATCCCGTCCGGGTGTACGGCGATCCGGTGTTGAAACAGGTGGCGCGGGAGGTGGACGACCTCGACGGGTCGATGGTCCGCCTGGTCGAGGACATGATCGAAACCATGTACGAGTCGGAGGGTGCCGGGCTGGCTGCACCCCAGGTCGGTGTGCAGAAGCGTCTCTTCGTGTACGACGTGGGCGAGGGTTCCCAGGTGATCATCAACCCGACCATCGTGGAGAGCGGGGGCGAGTGGTACCACGACGAGGGATGCCTCTCCATTCCCGGTCTGCGTCTGGGCATCGTGCGTCCCAATGAGGTGCACATCCGGGGCTTCGGCCTCGACGGTGAGGAGGTTTCCCTGGAGGCGGACGAGTTCCTGGGTCGTGTCTTCCAGCACGAGGTCGACCATCTCGACGGTGTCCTGATGGTGGAGCGCCTCGAGGAGGACAGTCGCAAGCTGGCCATGAAGGTGCTGCGTGACCGGGCCCTCGGGTTCGACACCTCGGACATGGAGGCCAAGCTGGTGTCGGCCGGCAGCGAGCAGGAGGTCTGATCGGCCGCTGCGGCGACCGGTAACGTCACCGGTCATGGCCAAGCTGGTGTTTCTGGGCACGCCCGAGGCGGCGGTGGCTCCCCTCACGACTCTGGTCGACGTCGGTCACGAAGTGGTGTTGGTGGTCAGTCGGCCCGACAAACGGCGCGGCCGGGGATCGGAGCTGGCTCCCAGTCCGGTCAAGGCAGCTGCCCTCGAGCGGGGCCTCCGGGTGACCGATTCCCTCGAGCTGGTGGCCGAAGTGGGTGCCGAACTGGGCGTGGTGGTGGCCTATGGCCGCATCATTCCGGCCGCCCTCCTCGACCGCCTGCCCTTGGTCAATCTCCATTTCTCCCTGCTGCCCCGATGGCGGGGGGCGGCGCCGGTGGAGCGGGCCATCCTCGAAGGGGACGCCGAAACGGGAGTTTGTCTCATGGCGGTGGAAGCAGGGCTGGACACCGGCCCGATCTACGCCGAGCACCAGATCGAGATCGGCGAGGAGGAGACAGTCGAGGAATTGAGGGGTCGGCTGGTGGTGGCGGGGTGCGATCTCCTGGTCCGGTACCTGACCGACGGGAGACGGAGCCTGCCCGTCCCTCGCCCGCAGGCGGGGGAGCCCTCCTACGCCGAAAAGATCCGGCCCTCCGAGCGCCGGCTGGATTGGGAACGGCCTGGCTTCGAGCTGCGCCGGACCGTTCGCATCGGTCGGGCCTGGACCACCTTCCGCGGCCGGCGGCTCACCGTTCATCGGGCCGCCGGGGGCCCGGAACCGGGTTCGCCCGGCTCATGGGAGGGCCTCCCCGATGATCCGGTCCCATCTGATTCCGCCCCGGCCGATGTGCGGCCCGGATCGCTGATCGGGACCGAGGTGGTGGCCGGGCACCGGAGCCGGGTCCGGTTGATCACCGTCCAGCCCGAAGGCAGGAAGCCGGTGGACGCCGAGGCCTGGGTGCGGGGCGCCCGAGTGCTTCCGGGCGAGCGCATGGGCCCGTGAGGCCGTACCGTAGGCGTTGGGGCGGCGTTGACTTCGGACCCGGGGCGCCCGGGCTCCGTCCGGCCCCCCATTAGGCTCCCAGCCGATGCCGAGTGCCCTGGAAACACCCCCGATGCGGGTGGCGCCGTCCATCCTGTCGGCCGACTTCGGCAGCCTGGCCGAGGCGGTGGGGATGATCGCTCCCGGGTCGGACTGGCTGCATGTCGACGTCATGGACGGGCACTTCGTACCCAATCTGACCGTCGGGCCGCCGGTGGTTTCGTCGTTGCGCGAGCACACCGGGATGTTCTTCGACACCCACCTCATGATCACCGACCCGGCCCGCTATCTCGAGCCGTTCCGCGACGCCGGGGCCGACGGGTGCACCGTGCACGTCGAGGTGGGACAGACGGCCGCTCTCATCGGCCAGATGCGCGACCTGGGTCTGCGAGTGGGTCTGGCCCTCAATCCGGACACCCCCTTCGAGGCCGTCGCCCCCTATCTGGACCAGGTCGACCTCCTGTTGTGCATGACCGTGTTCCCCGGCTTCGGTGGGCAGTCCTTCATCGGTGAGGTCATGCCCAAGGTGCGCCAGGTCCGGAAAGCGTCGGCCCAGGCCGGCCTGACCCTCGACGTGGAGGTGGACGGGGGCATCGACGAGAACACGGTGGTGGATGCGGCCCGGGCCGGAGCCAACGTGTTCGTGGCCGGATCGGCGGTGTTCGGGCGCCCCCATCCTCTGGAGGCGGCCACCGGCATCCTGAAGGCGGCTGTCGAGGCGGTGGCCGCCGACCCCACCACGGCCCGGGGATGAGCACGGTCGAGCCGGACGACGCCGGGTGGATGCAGCGGGCGGCGGCGGCGGCCGAGGAGCGACGCGGTCTCACCGCACCCAACCCGTGGGTGGGGGCGGTGGTGGTACCGGCCGGCTCCGGCCCCGACTGGTTCGCAGGGGCCACGGCTCCGCCCGGGGGGCCCCATGCCGAGGCGGTCGCCCTGGACCGGGCCGGTACCCGGGCCCAGGGGGGAACCCTGTACGTGACTTTGGAGCCGTGTGCCCACCACGGTCGTACCCCTCCCTGTACCGACGCCGTCATCGCCGCCGGCATCCGCAGGGTGGTGGTGGCCATCGAGGACCCCGACCCGCAGGTGAGCGGGCGCGGACTGGCCGCACTGGCGGCGGCCGGCGTCGAAGTCACCCTCGGGGTGGAGGCGGCCCCGGTGTCCGAACAGCTGGCCCCCTACCTCAAGCATCGGCGCACCGGAAGGCCGTGGGTGGTGCTCAAGTTGGCCGCCTCGGCCGACGGCCGCACGGCGGCACCGGACGGAACCAGTCAGTGGATCACCGGAGCGGCGGCCCGCGCCGACGCCCACCGGCTCCGAGCCCAGTCCGATGCCGTCCTGGTCGGCGCGGGCACCGTGCGGACCGACGATCCGGCTCTCACCGTGCGACTTCCCTCCGGCGATCCCTATGCCCGGACCGAGGACGACCAGCCGTTGAGGGTCGTTTTGGGCCGGGCGCCCGAGGAGGCGGCGGTCAGGCCGGCCCTCGAGATGGAGGGTGATCCGGTGGCCGTGCTCGACGAACTGGGCCAGAGGGGAATCGTGCAGTTGCTGGTGGAGGGAGGAGCCACCGTGGCCCACGACTTCCACCATGCCGGTCTGGTCGACCGCTACATCCTCTATCTGGCGCCGGTCCTGTTGGGAGGGGATGACGCCCGTCCGTTGTTCGCCGGGCCCGGTGCACCCACCCTTGACCAGGCCTGGAGGGGTCGCGTGCTGTCGGTGGCTAGCCTGGACGGTGACTTGAGGGTGGAGTTGTCGGCCCCCGACCGCTGAAGCCATGCTCGAGCGCGAAAATTGCCTAAGGCCAGCGCATTGTGGGCCGACATAAGAGAAGAACCTTCATTCGACCGACCGACTGCACGTAGCGGCCGGAGGACCGGAGGCCGCGTCTTCACACCGGGAGATCGCTCCCGAAATCAACACACAGGTACACGCCACGCAGGAACAACATCCAGGAATCCAGAGCAGATGACAGAGCAGATGCACACTCAGCACCCAGAGGAACAGAGGACAGAGGGAGACAGGGGTACATGCCCTTCTCAGCGGTAGAGGACGCCATCAAGGCGATCGGACGGGGCGAGATCGTGGTCGTGGTCGACGACGAGGATCGAGAGAACGAGGGCGACCTGATCATGGCGGCTGATGCCGCCACCCCCGAGAAGATCGCCTTCTTTCTGGCCCATACCTCGGGCCTGATCTGCGTTCCCCTCACACCCGAGCGGGTGGAGCAGCTCGATCTTCCCCTGATGGTCACCTCCAACACCGAGGTGCAGCGGACCGCCTTCACCGTCAGCGTGGACTATCGGCACGGGACCTCGACCGGGATCTCGGCGGCCGACCGGGCCGCCACCATAAAGGCGCTCGTCGATCCCCACATCCGCCCTTCGGACCTCAACCGACCGGGTCACATCTTCCCCCTCCGCTACCGCGCCGGTGGAGTGCTCAAGAGGGCCGGTCACACCGAAGCGGCGGTCGACCTGGCCCGGGCGGCCGGGATGTCGCCGGCCGGCGTCCTCTGCGAGGTGGTCAACGAGGACAAGACGGGAATGGCCCGCCTCCCCGAACTCACCGCCTTCGCCGCCAAGCACGGCCTCCACATGATCTCGATCGCCGATCTGATCCGCTACCGCCGACACAAGGACAAGCTGGTCCGCCGCATCGCCGATGCCCGCATACCTACCGACTACGGCGACTTCACGGTGTACGCCTACGAGTCGGTCCTCGACGGCGAGCACCACGTAGCCCTGGTCAAAGGAGAGATCAACGGCCAGGCCAACACCTTGGTCCGGGTGCACAGCGAGTGCCTGACCGGTGACGTCTTCGGTTCGGCCCGTTGCGACTGCGGCCCCCAGCTCCACGCAGCCATGGCCGCCGTCAGCGAGAACGGTTCGGGGGTCATCGTCTACCTGCGCGGCCACGAGGGTCGGGGCATCGGATTGGCCCACAAGCTGCGCGCCTACAACCTCCAAGAGGAGGGGTTCGACACGGTCGATGCCAATCTCGAGCTGGGCCTGCCGGCCGACTCCCGCGAGTACGGGATCGGGGCACAGATCCTGGTCGACCTGGGAGTGACCACCATGCGCCTCATGACCAACAACCCGACCAAGTACGGCGGCCTCGAGGGCTTCGGCCTCGATATCGTTGAAAGAGTGAGCCTGCAACCCACCCCCACCGCCGAAAACATCGAGTATCTGCGGACCAAACGCGAGCGCATGGGCCATCTGCTCGAGGGGCTCGATGACGTCCTCTGACCGGACGCTCATCCCTCCCGATGCCAAACAACGTGCCGCCGACCGGGTGGGAACCGTCGTCGATCCGGAGTGCGACCCCCCGCCCACCGGACGGGGGATCCGGGTGGGACTGGCCTGTGCCGAGTTCAACGGGGGTATCACCGATCGGCTGTTGACCGGAGCCCTGGCTTCGATGGAGGAAGCCGGTTGTGACCTGGCCGGGGCCGTGGTGGTGTGGGTGCCCGGGGCTTTCGAGCTCCCGGTGGTGGCCCAGGGGCTGGCCCGGTCCGGGACCGTCGACGCGGTGGTGTGTCTCGGTGCGGTCATCCGTGGTGACACCGGTCACTACGATTTCGTGGCCGGAGAGTGTGCGTCGGGCCTGCAAAGGGTGCAGCTGGATACCGGAGTACCGATCGTGTTCGGGGTGCTGACCACCGATACCATCGATCAGGCGCTGGTCCGCTCGGACCAGGACGAGAGCAACAAGGGTCGGGAGGCGGCGGTGACGGCGATCAGGACGGCCAGGGCGCTCGACGGCGTGGCTGCTTTGTCCTCGACCGGCGGCGTCGGCTTCGCCGTCGGAAAGCGCTGATGCTGCGCCTGGTCCTCCCCAAGGGATCGTTGGAACGAGCCACCCTGGAGCTGTTCGCCGCCGCCGACCTGGGCGTGGTCCGTTCATCCGAGGTCGACTACCGGGCCACCATCGACGATCCCAGGATCGCCGAGGTGCGCATCCTGCGCCCTCAGGAGATCCCCCTCTATGTGGCCGACGGGTTGTTCGACATGGGTATCACCGGTCGCGATTGGGTCGAGGAACGTGGCAGCCAGGTGACCTCACTCGGAGTGCTGCACTACTCGAAGGCCACGGCCAATCCCATCCGGGTGGTGCTGGCCGTTTCCGTCGACTCGCCGGCGTCGTCGGTGACCGATCTGGCCGAGGCGGCCCGGACCTCGGGATCCACGCTGCGGGTTTCCACCGAATACCCGGCCCTCACCCGCCGGTTTCTCGACCAGCACCAGGTGCCGGCCGAGGTGAGTCTGTCCTACGGCGCCACCGAGGCCAAGGTGCCCGACATCGCCGACTGCGTGGTGGAGATCACCGAGACGGGTCGGGCCCTGCGGGCGGCCGGGCTCAAGATCGTGGAGACCCTGCTGGTTTCCCACACCGAACTGATCGCCAATCCCGAGGCAGCCAAGGACCCCGACAAGCGTCACCAGATGGACCAGTTGATGACCCTCTTGCAGGGGGCGCTGGAGGCGAGAGACAAGGTGCTGGTCAAGCTCAACGTGCCCGCCGATCAGTTGGCCGGGGTGATCGAGGTCCTTCCCTCGCTGCGGGCGCCCACCGTGTCGGAGCTGTTCGGTGGCGGCGGGTTTGCGGTGGAGACGGTGGTGCCCAAGTCGGAGATCAACACCTTGATTCCGGCCTTGAAGGATCGGGGCGCCACCGACATCATCGAGCTCTCGCTGTCGAAGATCGTCCACTGACCATGGTCACCCCCATCGAGGCCGACGGGCACCGGCCGGGCGAAAACCATGCCTGGTTCGACGTGCCACCGATCGGGAAGGCGCCTCTGATCGGTGACGTGGTCGAGTTCGACGAGCCGGTGGGAATGGGGGTGGTGGAGTACGGACCCGGGCGGAAGTTGGACTTCCACTGCACGGCCATCACCGACGGGTCCCGGTCCATCGCCATCGGCACCGTGGTGGCTTTCACGGTGACCACAGGACACCTCGGTCGCCTGGAGGCCCAGTCGGTGCGCCCTCTGCCCGGGGTCATGCCTCCGGGGGCGACCCTGGCCGGGACCACACCCGTGACCGGCCGGAGCCTGAGCGGTGGCCGCGGTTACCGGGCGTCGGGTGGATCCCTGTCGGGCGGGGATCCGGTGGGCTCGGGGTCCGACGGCTCCGGGTCGGGAGAGGCGACCCCACCGTCGGGAACGGCCGTCGACTGATCGCCGGCCGTGGGGTCGCCGGGGTCGCCTTCTTGTCGGTGGTGGGTTGTCGGCTCGGGATCGTCGGCATAGGGGTTACCCAGGATGTCGCGGGCCATGTCGATGACCACGGCGCTGTCGGCATCCTCTTTGGTCACCACCCCGAGCAGGGGCGCGGCCAGTAGGCCGGTGACGATTCCGGTTTCTGCCATCGACTCGGCCTGCACGATGCTCCACTGCCACAGCTGGCGGACCATGTCGGGGCTCGAGGCCTTCTTCTCCGGATAACGGAGCCAGCAGTTGACGGTGGCGTGGGCCAGCCCGGTGGCGGCGGGGAAGAGCCAGATGAGCCGGTAGTTGCCGGTGGCGTCGATGACCAGTGCGGCCACATAGGCCAACACCACGCTGCACAGGTTGAACGGAGCCAGTAGGACACCCAGCCGTTGACCGAGGCCCCCGGCCCGGGGTAGGAGGCGCAGGAGCAGCGGCGCCATCACGATGATGTAGGCGCCGATGAAGGGCGCTCCGATGTAGCTCAACACCACGGCTTGCCAGATGTGGGTGTCGAAGTACTGGACGCCGGCCAATACGGCTCCGACCAGCGGTGCCCCGATGGCCAGCTGCATCGGCGTGAGAATACGGCTGAGGGGGACGCCGAGGGCGATCCCGAGGAGGAAGACGGGAAGCCCGGTGGCCAGACCGGCGATGGTTTGGGCGCTGGCTCCGGCGTGCAGGACTCGTTGGAAGAAGAGGATGGCGACGTAGGCCGTGGACCCCACCCCGGACCAGAACAGCAGGGATCCGGTCACCAGCACCTTGGCGTTGGGGCCGGCCAGGATGTCCCTGAGCTCGTCCCATGTGGGCCGGGCCCGTTCGCGCCGGTCGGCGGCCGCCCCGAAGGTGGCCGTCGGGGCTTCGCGGACCAACAAGAGCACGGCGATGCCCACCGCCACCATGATGGCGCCGGCCACTTGAAAGGGAAGGTCCCAGGTCGACGGCTTGCTCTGGTTCCAGCTGGCGATGACCGTTCCTTTGATGGCCAGACTGGCCACGGTGCCCAGGACCGTCGTCAGCAGGAGGGCCTTGATCCACCGGCTGCGCCCGAACACCTCGGGGACCACGGCCACGTTGGTGAGGGTGAAGACCGATGCCGCCTGTCCGGCGATGAGGATCATCACGACCAGGGGCCAGTAGCCGGGCACCACCGTGAACAACCAGGTGGTCACGCCCAACACGATCAGGCTGCCGGCCATATAGGGCGTACGCCGTCCCACTCGGGTACGGGTGCGGTCGCTCCACCGTCCGGCCAAGGGGTAGGTGAGCCAGCTGACCAGTCGATCGGCGGTCAGGGCGAAGGTGACGGCCAAGGCACCCGACGCCCGTTGTTGGACGAACAGGGTGATGAGTACGCCTGACACGGCCAGGTTGGCCCGCGGCCCGACCAGTCCGATCGAGAGTCCGATGAAGCTGCGGACCCGGGAGGCGTCGATGCCCCCCGACCCGCCAGTACCGGCGCCGGACACCCCGCTGTTGTCGGCGCCCTCGAGCGAAGAGCCGTTCGATCCAGTCGGTAGCTCAGGGATGCCCTCGGGCTCCCCGTTCACCCGGGCCCGTGGCTGACAGAGTCGGGCGGAACACCCTCGTCACCGGCTGATTCCCCGTTGACCCCCGCCGCCGTGGCCGCCTCGGTGCCGGCCCGTTGAGCGCCGTCGATCTGCACGTAGGCCAGTCGGAGCTGACTGAGGGCGTCTTTGAGCTGCTCCTCGGACTCACCGAGCCGGCCTTCCAGTCCGTCGACCAGGCAGCCCAGCGCATCGATGGCCAATCGGGCCTGGGGGAGCAACGGTGGTTGCTGGGAGAGGTAGACGGCGGAGAGTTCGAAAAGTCCGTAGCAGTGGTTGGCCACCACCACCTCCACGGGCGAATTGACCAGCTCGGCGCGCATGGCCTCCATCTGCTCGGCCAGCTCGGCTTCGTCCATGTCCTCCGCACCCCCCGGTGCGGGTCGGGTTGGGGTCCGGCCGGGTTGGGCGACGTCGCCACCGCCCCCGGGGGAGTCCCGCTCGACCGGGTGTTCGCCGTCAGGTGTCCACAAGGAGCTCACGACTGGTAGCCTAAAGCCTGCAAGACGAGGAAGCGGAGTCTTCAGATGAGACTCCCACCCGGCCACGATGGATTGTACGAGTGCGCCGGGTCTACGGGAAGGGGTGTCGGCCTATGCCGGCACGTCCGGCTGTGGCACCGCTCCTCTCTATGGTGATCGCGGGAAGTCCGTGATCCGAAAACAGGGAGTGAAGTCGCATAGCAGCCACTGCAACCACCAATGAAACCCGCATCAATGATCGAATTCGCGCCCGCGAGGTTCGGCTGGTCGACCCCGATGGGGAGCAACTGGGAATAAAGGCTCTCCCCGAAGCGCTGGCCATCGCCCGTCAACTCGATCTGGATCTGGTCGAGGTGGCACCCGGGGCCAACCCGCCGGTGTGCCGCATCATGGACTATGGCAAGTTCAAATTCGACGTGGCCCAGCGAGCCAAGGAGTCGAGGCGGAAAGCGGTCCATGTAGGGATCAAGGAGATGAAGTACCGCCCGAAAATCGGTCCCGGTGACTTCGACACCAAGACCCGACAGGTGGCCAAGTTCCTGGAGGAAGGTCACAAGGTCAAGATCACCATCATGTTCCGGGGTCGCGAGGTCTTCCACCCCGAGTTGGGCAAGAAGATCCTCGACCGGATCGCCGACCAGATGGACGGAATGGGCAAGCCCGAAGCGGTACCCCGTCTCGATGGTCGCAACATGGTGATGGTTCTGGCCCCGGACAAGCGGGCCAAGCAGTCGGCCGCGTCGAGGGGCTCCCACGAGACCAACGGCGCTGAGCCCGCGGCCAAGGCGGGCCCCGCTCCGGAGGCTGACACAGCGGTGGGGACGGACACAGCAGTAACGACACAGACAGTGGCGGGGACGGAGACAGCGGCGGGGACTGGAGCTCCGCCGGACGAATCGAGCCAAGCAGAGGGAGTAGCCGATGCCCAAGATGAAGACTGACAGTGGGGCCCGCAAAAGGATCAAAGTGACAGGATCGGGTCGGCTCCGGCGGCGGAAGGCTTTTCGCTCTCACCTTCTCGAAGGCAAGTCGAGCGTCCGTAAGAGGCGGTTGGGGAGAGAGGCTGATTTCGCTCCCGGCGACGCCAGGCAAGTGAAGCGGATGCTCGGCCTCTAACCATCGAGCCGCCCGCCGACCGGCGGTGCGGCGACGTCGAGCCCATCACAGGGGCGGGCGAGGACGGGGACCCGGCCGATGGCGGGGGGCCCGCCGCCCGGTACACGGCCAGGCCGATACCACCTGCCCCTGACCTGTCGGCGACATACATACACACCACTCTCACCAAGAAGGAGACCCCATGGCCCGTGTAAAGCGTGCAGTACACGCCAAAAAGCACCATCGTGCCGTCCTCGAACAGGCACAGGGTTATTACGGAAACAAGAGCCGCTCGTTCCGAGCCGCCAACGAGCAGGTCATGCGGTCCATGCAGTATGCCTACCGCGACCGGCGGGCCCGTAAGGGCGACTTCCGTCAGCTCTGGATCCAGCGGATCAACGCGGCTGCCCGTCTCAACGGGACGAGCTACAGCCGCTTCATCGCCGGACTCCACCGGGCCGAGGTGGAAGTGGACCGCAAAGTGCTCGCCGATCTGGCCGTCACCGAACCCGAGGCCTTCGCCTCCTTGGTCGAGGTGGCCAACGAGGCCCTGGCCGGTGCCCAGGCGAAGGCCGAGGCCGGTTCCTGAGCCAGGACGCCCTCACATCGACCCACCGTCGGGTTCGCCGGCTCCGACAGCTGCTGCGGAAGCGCAGTCTGCGCACGGCCGAGGGTGTCGTGGTGGCCGAGGGTGCCGAGCTGCTGGCTGCCGCTCTGGGGGCCGGGGTGGCGGTGGAATCGGTGTACGTGGCTCCCGAGGGTCGCACCAATCCGGCCGTGGGCACAGTGGTGGAACGAGCCTTCGCCGCCGGGGCGCGGGTATTCGACCTGGCGCCGGGTGTGCTCGGACGGGTCACCGATACCGTCACCCCCCAGCCGGTGGTGGCTGTGGTCTCCTTCGAGCCGGCCAAGCTGGCCGACCTCGAGCAGGCGGGAATGGTCATGGTCTGCATCGATGTGCGCGATCCGGGGAACGTGGGCACCATGATCCGCACGGCTGATGCCGCCGGGGTGGATGCTGTCGTGTGCTGCCAGGGCACTGTCGATCCGACCAACCCCAAGACGGTCCGGGCCTCAGCCGGTTCGATCTTTCACATCCCGGTGGTGGTGGGGGGGGACGGTCCCGCCGTGGTGTCGACCCTGCGGGCGGCGGGGATGCGGGCGGTCGGGTACGGAGGTGCGCGGGGCCACCGATTACACCGGGTTCGACTGGTGCCAGCGGGTAGCGGTGGTGTTCGGAAACGAAGCGTCCGGTCTCGACCCCGCCATCGCATCCGGTCTCGATGACCGGGTTTCGATTCGGATGGAAGGGCACGCCGAATCTCTCAATGTGAGCGTGTCGGCCGCCGTCCTCAGTTTCGAGGCGCTCCGTCAGCGCCGGCAATCGGGCCGGTGGGCCGGAACCTCCCCGGAAGCGGGCGACGTTCGCCCTACGATGCCGGGGATGCACAGGGCATCGACCGGGGAGCAGGGGGGCGGCAAACCGGGGGGTGTCCGGTGACGGTCCCCCCCGACGTCGATGGTCTGGTGGAGGCGGCCCGGGCCGCCGCCGCCGCCGCCGGCTCCACCGAGGAGATCCGCCAGGTGGCCGCCTCTGTCGCCGGCAAGAAGTCCCCTCTGGCTCAGGCCTCGCGGACCCTCGGCTCCTTGCCGCCCGACGAACGGAAGAGCCTGGGCAAGCAGTTGCATGAAGCCCGAGCCGCCATCGAAGAGCTCGTCGAGCGACGGCGGACGGAGATCGCCTTCGACGAGCTGGCCCGCGAGATGTCCGACAACCGGATCGACCTCACCGAGTTCGTACCCGACGCTGTGCCGGCGCCCCCCCTGCGCGGTCATCTCCATCTGGTGTCACAGACCCGCGACGCCCTCGAGGATGTCTTCGTGGGTATGGGATTCGAGGTGGCTGAGGGGCCCGAGGTGGAGACCGACTGGTTCAACTTCGGGGCTCTCAACATTCCTCCGGCCCACCCGGCCCGCACCATGTGGGACACCTTCTATCTCAACCTGGGCCCTCCGGAGTCCACACTGTTGCGCACCCACACCTCGCCGGTGCAGATACATCTCATGGAACAGGCGGTGGTCGAGGGGGGACTACCTATTCATGCCGTGATGCCCGGCCGGTGTTACCGGAGGGATACGCCCGATGCCCGCCATCTGGCCGTGTTCCATCAGATCGAGGGTCTGGTGGTGGACCGGTCCGTCACCTTCGCCGACCTGGCCGGCACCATCGAGACCTTCACCACCGCCTACTTCGGACCCGACATCCACACGCGTCTCCGACCCGCCTACTTCCCCTTCACCGAACCGTCCGCCGAGTTCGAGGTGACCTGCACCCTCTGCCGGGGTGAGGGATGCCGCACCTGTTCGCAGACAGGGTGGATCGAGCTGGGCGGCTGTGGCATGGTCGACCCCGCCGTCTTCGCCGCCGTCGGCATCGACCCCAAAGAGTGGGCCGGGTTCGCCTTCGGGTTCGGGATCGACCGATGTGCCCAGATGCGACATCAGATCGCCGACATGCGGGCGCTGACCGACAACGACATCCGCTTCGTCCGCCAGTTCTGATGTCCGAGATCTGAGAGGACACGGTGCGCGTTCCCCTGTCTTGGTTGACTGACTTCGCCCCTTTCGAGGGGACGCCAGCGGAGATGGCGGCCGCGCTCGACGACCTGGGCCTGGTGGTGGAAGGGGTCGAACTGGTGGGCCAAGGCCTGGCCGACGTGGTGGTGGCGCGGGTCGAGAGCATCGACGCCATCGAGGGCGCCGACAAGATCCGGCGGATCGGGGTGGACGACGGCAACGGCCCGGTCGAGGTGGTCTGTGGGGCCTGGAACTTCGAGGTGGGTGACCGTGTCGCTCTGGCTCCGGTCGGTGCCGTCCTCCCCGGAGGCGTCACCATCCGCCGGCAAAAGCTGAAAGGCGTCAAGTCCAACGGCATGCTGTGCTCGGCCGGCGAACTGCAGCTGTCCGATGATCACGAGCGAATCCTGATCCTCAACGATGTCGGGGGGGCCACGCCGGGTCGACGGCTGACCGAGGTGCTGTCCATCCAGCCCGACGCCGTGTTCGACATCGCCGTGGAGGCCAACCGTCCCGACGCCCTGTGCATGGCCGGTGTGGCCCGGGACCTGGCCGCCCGGCTGGGCCTGCCCTTCGCCTTTCCGATCGGACCGGCGGTGGAAGTGCGCCAGGGGGTGGCAATCGCGGACCTGGCCACGGTGGAGGTAACCGACCGCGAGTTGTGCCCGCGTTTCACGGCCCGGGCGGTGAGCGGGGTCCGCCTGGCTCCCTCGCCGGAGTGGATGGCCCGACGGCTGTCGTTGGCCGGCATGCGGCCCATCAACAATGTCGTCGACGCCTCCAACTACGTGATGCTCGAGCTCGGTCAGCCCACCCACCCCTACGACCTCGACCGTTTGCCCGGTGGAGGACTCATGGTGCGACGGGCCCGACCGGGTGAGACGTTGGTCACCCTGGATGGGACGGAACGCACCCTGGGCCAGCCCGGTCCGGGGGTCGGTGACACCGGCCAGGACTGCCTCATCTGTGACGCCGAGGGGACGCCGGTGGGCATCGCCGGGGTGATGGGAGGCGCTTCCTCCGAAATCGACGAGCACACCACCCGGGTTCTGCTCGAGACCGCCTATTTCGTACCTATGGCCGTGGCCCGTACCTCCAAGCGCCTGGGACTGAGGACGGAAGCATCCATCCGGTTCGAGCGCGGCTGCGACCCGGAAGGGATTGACCGGGCCGCCGCCCGCTTCTGCCAGCTTCTGGCTCTCACCGGCGGCGACCAGATGGAGGTGGCCCAAGGGTCGATCGACATCCGGGGCCAGGTGCCCGGCCCGGTCCAGCTCACGGTGAGGCCGTCGAGAGTCAACGCTCTGTTGGGGACTGCGCTCCCCGCCGGGACCATGGTCGACCTCCTGACCCCGCTGGGCTTCGACGTCGAAGCAGCCGGCGCGGGACGAGCCGATGACCTGCGGGTGGTGGTCCCGACCTTCCGGCCCGATATCCGACCGGCGCCCGAGGGGGAGGCCGACATGGCGGAGGAGGTGGCGAGAACCCACGGTTACCGCCGCATCGTCCGCCGCACCCCGTCATGGCCCCAGCCCGGTCGTCTCTCGCCGTACCAGCGCGACCGACGGCTCATCAAGGATGTCATGTGCGGCCTCGGCGGCAATGAGGCCTGGACGGCCACGTTCGTGTCGGAGGCCGACCAGATCCGTGCCGGCTTCGACCCTCCTTACGTGGAGGTCACCAATCCGCTGGTGGACTCGGAGAGATACCTGCGCGCCTCGATGGCTCCCGGTCTGATTCGTGCCGTTGCGTACAACACGGAACGCCGTCAGGGCCGCGTGCGCCTGTTCGAAGTGGGGTCGGTGTTCCGGTCGGTCGAGGATCCGCCGGGCGGGCCCGAGGACGGGCCGCCGGTGGATGCTCCCGAGCACCTCAGCGCCATCTTCGCCCTGGACGACGATGACGCCTGGGCGGCGGCCACCGCCTGGCGGACCATCGCCGAAGGGCTGCGCATCAACGACTGGGTGATGGGCGACCGGCCCCACCTCGGCGCCGAGTCCCGGGTGCTCCACATCTACCGTTCAGCCTCGGTGTCCAGCGTGGTCCTGAGGCAGACCAGTGAGGGGACGGGCGAACACTCCACTCCGCTGGGTGTGGTGGGGGAGCTCGATCCCTACCTGGTGGGCCAGTACGGATTGGTCGGTCCCGACGGCCGCCCCCGTCGGGTGGGCTGGCTCGACCTCGACCTCGGCGTTCTCCTCGACCGTGACAGGGTGCCCCGCCGGTCCGAGGAATCCCAGCCGATCAGCCGGTTCCCCTCCTCTGACATCGACCTGGCCTTCGTAGTCGAGGAGCAGGTGCCGGCCGGCTCGGTGGCCCGGGCCTTGCGCCAGGCCGGTGGCGATCTGCTCGAGTCGGTCGACCTGTTCGACGTGTACCGGGGGCCGTCGGTGGAGGTCGGATCTCGGAGCCTGGCCTTCCGGCTCCGGTTCATCGCCCCCGACCGCACCCTCACCGACGACGAAGTGGGCGATCTCCGCACCCGGTGCGTCGAGGCGGTGGCCCACCGCCACGGGGCCCGGCTTCGTTGACCGGCGACCGGCCCATCCGGTGAGGGGACACCCTCTTCACTGCCGTGCCCTCCGCCCTCGGCACTCTCTCCGGTGGCGTTCCTGCACCCCCTGGTCGAGGGGTGGTTGCATATTCATGCGATAGTATGAATATACTTGCAGGATTCGTCAGGGGTACCTGGCGACGAGGAGTGAAGTGAGCACAGAGCCATGAAGGTCGGGATCGCGGGGGCGTCGGGATACGCCGGCGCCGAGCTCCTGCGGCTGTGCGCCGCCCATCCCGATCTCGAAGTGGTGGTGGCCACGGCGGGGGAGCACCAGGGCCAATCGGTGGCCGTGCACACGCCGTCCTTGGCTGCTGTTTTTCCCACTCTCCGCTACGCCCCCACTTCGGTGGCGGAGCTGGACGGACTGGACCTGGTGTTCCTGGCCTTACCCCATGGTCGCTCCCAGACGCTGGTGCCCACGTTGTCGACGGCGGTGGGGAAGGTGGTCGATCTGGCCGCTGACTTCCGACTGCAGGACCCGGGGTTGTACCCCATCTGGTACGGGAGCGACCACCAGGCGCCCGACCTGTTGGAGCGATTCGTGTACGGGTTACCGGAACTCCACCGTCAGCAGCTGGTCGGGGCCGAGTTCATCGCCGCCCCCGGTTGCTATCCGACGGCGGCCATCCTGGCCCTGGCCCCCCTGCTTCGGGCCGGCGTGTTGACCGCACCGGCGACAGGGGCCACCGGGGAGACCACTACCACGGGGCCTCCGATCATCGTGGATGCGGCCAGCGGGGTGTCCGGCGCCGGTCGGGCGCCGACCGAAGCGCTCCACTTCGGCACCGTCGACGAGGATTTTGTGGCCTACGGACTACTGGACCACCGCCACACCCCCGAGATGGAACAAGGTGTCGGAGCCCCGGTGCTCTTCACTCCCCATCTGGCTCCCATGGCGCGGGGGATCCTGGCCACCTGTTACGGGCGTCCGGCGGGGGGGCGGGCGACCTCCACCGCCGAGGCCATGGCCGTGCTCCACGACGCGTACGACGACGAGCCCTTCGTGGTGGTCACCGACCAGTCGCCGTCGACCAAGGCCACCAGCGGGTCCAACTGTGCCCATGTCACGGCGCGGGTCGACCCTCGCACCGGATGGGTGATGGCCATCTGCGCCATCGACAATCTGATCAAAGGGGCGGCGGGGCAGGCCGTGCAGTGCGCCAATCTGGCTCTCGGCCTGGCTGAGCCGACCGGGTTGCCGATGGCCGGGACCTATCCGTGAGCATCACCACGCCCTCCGGGTTCGTCGCCGCCGGTATGGCCGCCGGGATCAAGGCCTCTGGCGCCCTCGACCTCGCCCTGGTGGCCACGGCGGACGGCATCCCCGTGCCCACCGCCGCCACTTTCACCACCAACCGGGCCGCCGCCGCCCCGGTCCGGATCAGCCGTTCCCACCTGGCCGCCAGTGGGGGAAGGGCGGCCGGTGTGGTGGTCAGCAGTGGCAACGCCAATGCGGCCACCGGAGCGGGCGGACTGGCCGATGCGGTCCGTATGTGCGAGCTCACGGCCCACGGACTGGCTGACGACGTTCATCCGCTGGCTCCCCACCACGTGCTGGTGTGTTCGACCGGGCTCATCGGTATCCCGCTTCCCATGGAGGTGATCGTCGAGGGAATACCCACCCTGGTGGGGGCCCGGGCCGCCTCTCCGGAGGCGGCCCGGGATGCCGCCACCGGCATTCTCACCACCGATT
Organism: uncultured Acidimicrobiales bacterium; assembly: GCA_963824645.1. Classification (GTDB taxonomy): domain Bacteria; phylum Actinomycetota; class Acidimicrobiia; order Acidimicrobiales; family RAAP-2; genus Bog-756. The sequence goes on along the minus strand of CAWGQC010000001.1, from coordinate 11,389 downwards.
CGGGTCGGAAGGAAGTGCTCATCGAGGGCAACGGCTTCACCTTGGCCGGAATGGCCAAAGGGGCGGGGATGCTGGCGCCCCAGATGGCCACCATGTTGGCTTTCCTGACCACGGATGCGCTCATCGAACCCGGCCCCCTGGCCGATCTCTTGCGTATCGCCGTTCGTGACTCCTTCAACTCGGTGACGGTCGACGGTTGCACCTCCACCAACGACACGGTGATCCTCATGGCCTCCGGGCGGGCCGGTCGAGGTGATCCCAACGTGGTGGTGGATGTGGTCACCGAAGCCTGCGCGTCACTGGCCGGCCAGATGTTGGCCGACGCTGAGGGCGCGTCGCGGATTGTCCAGATCCGGGTCACCGGGGCGCGCTCGGACGGCCAGGCCCACCAGGCGGCCCGGGCGGTGGCCGACTCTTTGCTGGTCAAGTGCTCTCTCAACGGGGCCGACCCCTACTGGGGACGGGTGGCCAGCGACCTCGGCTCGGCCGGGGTGGAGTTCGATCTCGATCGCCTGGACATCGCCTACGGCGGGGTGGTGGTGTGTCGCCAGGGGGTGGCCGCCGATCACGATGCCACCGCCCTGGCCGACCACATGGCGGGCAACCTGATCGACATCCACTGCATTTTGGGCCTGGCCGACGGCGATGCCGTCGTCCTCGGTGTCGATCTGGGTTACGGCTACATCGACGAGAACAGGACCACGTCATGAGGTCCGACCACATCCTGACCCCCAACGACAAGGCGGCCGTGCTGGTCGAGGCCCTGCCCTACATCCGGCGCTTCTGGGGCAAGGTCGTCGTGGTCAAGTACGGCGGCAACGTGCTCAGTGCCAAGCCGGGCGACGACGCCATCGACGCCGAGACGGCGCTGGCCTCCTTTGCCGAGGACATCGTCCTCATGCGCTCGGTGGGCATGCTGCCGGTCGTCGTCCACGGCGGCGGTCCCCAGATCGGCGAACTGATGGCCCGGGTGGGGAAGGAGGTCGAGTTCCGCGACGGTTTCCGGGTGACCGACGCCGACACCATCGATCTGGTCCGGATGGTCCTGGTCGGCAAAGTCAATCGCGACATCGTGAGCTCGATCAATATCCACGGGGCCCTGGCCGTCGGTCTGTCGGGAGAGGACGCCAATCTGATCCAGGCCACCGCCCGTTCGGAAGTGCTGGGTTATGTCGGTGACGTGGTGCACGTTGATCCGGTCATCGTCCATCAGCTGCTGGCCCAGGGACTGATCCCGGTGGTGGCCACCATCGGGACCGACCGGTCGGGGCAGGCTTTCAACATCAACGCCGACACGGCGGCCGGAGCGCTGGCCAGTGCTCTCGAGGCCGAGAAACTGGTCATGCTGACCGATGTGACCGGGCTGCGCTCGGTGCCCGACGACCCGGCCACCCTCATCAGCCAGGCGGGGGCCGACGACCTCGACCGGCTCATCGCCCAGGGCGCGGCCACCGGGGGCATGATCCCCAAGCTCGAGGCCTGTGCCCGGGCGGTGCGGGCCGGTGTCGGCCAGGCGCACATCCTGGACGGGCGCACGCCGCACGCTCTTCTTCTCGAGGTCTTCACCGATCAAGGGGTGGGGACCATGGTGAGTGCCTCCTCATGACGGTGTCCGATGCCACCACCGGAGGATCGGCCGGACCGGACCGGGTGATGGTCCCGGTCGACCGGTCAGCCCTCATGCCCACCTACCCCGATCCGCCGGTGACCTTCGTGCGCGGGCAGGGGAGTCTGCTCTACGACGACCTGGGTAGGGAGTACCTCGACTTCCTGTCGGGGTTGGCGGTGACCGGCCTCGGTCATGCCCACCCGGCGGTCACCGCGGCCGTCGCCCAACAGGCGGCCACTCTGTCCCACGTATCCAATCTCTTCGGCAACACGGTGGGACCGGAGGTGGCCACCACCCTCGACCGCCTCATTGGCGGGGGGACGACCCGGGCGGGGGGCCAGGTCTTCTTCGGCAACTCGGGGGCCGAGGCCAACGAGTGTGCCCTCAAGTTGGCCCGCCGCTGGGCCGGCCCCGGACGCTACGCGGTGGTCAGCACGTGGGACGCCTTTCATGGCCGGACGCTGGCCACATTGGCCGCCACCGGTCAGCCGGCCAAGAGGGCGGCCTTCACCCCGATGCCCGAAGGGTTCATCCACGTTCCCTTCGACGATCTCGGAGCCATGGAGCAGGCCTGCGATCCCGAGCGGGTAGCGGCCGTGCTGGTGGAACCGGTCCAAGGGGAGGCCGGTGTGGTGGTTCCTTCTTCGGACTACCTCGGCGGCCTGCGGGCCTTGTGCAGCGAGCGGAACATCCTCTTGATGGTGGACGAGATCCAGACCGGGCTGGGCCGTACCGGCCGGTGGTTCGGATTCCAGCACCGGGGGATCGACCCGGACGTGGTGACGATGGCCAAGGCTCTGGGCAACGGCATGCCGGTGGGGGCGTGCTGGGCGCGGGCCGAGGTGGCCGCCGCCTTTCATCCCGGCGATCACGGCAGCACCTTCGGGGGTCAACCTCTGGCCATGTCGGCCGCCCGAGCCACCCTGGCCGTCATGGAGGCCGAGGACGTTCCGGCCCGCGCCCTCCTGACCGGGGCCCGACTGCGCCGGGGCCTGGCCGCGCTGGACGGGGTGGCCTCGGTGCGGGGCGAGGGTCTGTTGTTGGCCGCCGTTCTGGACCAGCCTCGCGCCGACGCCGTGTGCCGCCGGCTGCTGGAAGCCGGGTTGATCACCAATGCTCCGCGATCCGACGTGCTCCGGTTCGCCCCTTCGCTGCTGGTGGATGAGGCCACCATCGACCGGGCGGTAGCCTTGGTGGACGAGGCGCTGAATCCGACACGCCGGTCGTCGCCAGCTCCGGAAGCCGGTCACCATGGCCGATGAACTGGGCGGCACCGGTGAGGCGGGGGCTATCAGGGGGAGAGGCCCGACCCGTCACCTCTTCGACGTCGACGACCTCGGTCCCGACGGCCTGGCCGCCGTGCTCGAGCGGGCGGCGCTGGATCCGGCCGGGCTCCCCCCGGTCCTGGCCGGTCGCGGCGTGGCCCTGTTGTTCGAGAAGGCTTCCAACCGCACTCGCAACAGCACGGAGATGGCCGTGGTCGCCCTGGGGGGTCACCCCGTCTACATCCAGGGCTCCGAAGTCGGGCTCGGGGTGCGGGAGTCGCCGGCCGATGTGGCCCGTACTTTGGCCTGCTACCACGACGTTCTCTGTGCCCGGGTGATGGACCACTCGTCCTTGGTCGCCATGGCCGGGGCACTCGACCGCGCCGGGGTACCGGTTCCCGTCGTCAACCTCCTCTCCGACCGGGCCCATCCCTGTCAGGCCCTGGCCGACATCCTCACCTTGCGGGACATCTTCGGGCCGCAGTCCCTTCCCGACCGCACGTTGGCCTACGTAGGGGACGCCAACAACGTGTGGCGGTCGTTGGCCAAGGCGGCGGCGCTGTGCCAGATGCCCACCCGGGTGGCCTCGCCGCCCGGGTTCGGTCCCTCCGCCGAGGACGTGGCTGCCATTGAGGACCTGGGGGGTTCGCTCCTGGTCACGATCGATCCGGCCGAGGCGGTGGCCGGGGTGGACGCCGTCTACACCGACGTGTGGACGTCGATGGGACAAGAGGCTGAGGCCGCACGTCGGAGGCAGGCCTTTGCCGGCTACACGGTGGACGAGGAGCTGATGTCCGGTGCCGCCGGTCACGCCGTGGTCCTCCACTGTCTCCCCGCCCATCGGGGCGAGGAGATCAGCGCCGGGGTGGTGGACGGGCCGCACAGTGTGGTCTGGCCGCAAGCGGCCAACCGCCTGCACGCCATGCGGGGTCTGCTGTCCTGGCTGCGGGACGGATCGGGGGGGGAGAACGGGCCGTGACCAAACAGCAACGACAGCACCGGATCACCAAATTACTGGAGACCAAGGCCGTGGGTAGCCAGTCCCACCTGGTCGAGCTCCTGGCCGCCGAGGGGGTCGAGGCCACTCAGACCACGGTGTCCCGCGACCTCGAGGAGCTGGGCGCGGTCAAGGTCCGGCTGCCCGGAGGGGACACTGCTTACGCCCTGCCCGAGCTGCCCTCCCATCAGATAGCTCCCGAGGACCACCTCCGGCGGGTCCTGGGCGAGTGGGTGGTGGAGGCCGATTACTCCGGCAATCTGGTGGTGTTGCGCACCCCGCCCGGATCGGCCCATGTCGTAGGCTCGGCTCTCGATCGCAGTGGATTTCCGGGCGTGATCGGCACCGTGGCCGGCGACGACACCGTTCTGGTGGTGGCCTCAGAGTCGCTCGGGGGCGCCGCCGTGGCGGACAAGCTGGCCGCCGTGGCCGGCCTGGATCCGGGTTGGTCGACCGGACCCCGGCTGCGTCCCCCAGCGGCGCCGGACCGAGCAGGCAACACAAGACCGTCCCGCACAGGAGGCTGACAGTGAGTCAACGAGTGGTTTTGGCCTACAGCGGTGGTCTGGACACTTCGGTGGCCGTCCGCTGGCTGCAGGAGAACAAGGGCGTGGAGGTCATCGCCGTGGCCGTCGACGTGGGCCAGGCGGCCGAGGCCGACGGCGAGGACTGGGATGCCATCAGGAACCGGGCCCTGGCCGCCGGTGCCGTCGAGGCCACCGTGGTCGATGCCCGGGCCGAGATGGCTGAGGACTTCTGCGTTCCCGCCCTCATGGCCAATGCTCGTTACGAGGGCAAGTACCCCCTGGTGTCGGCCATCTCCCGACCGGTGATCGTCAAGCATCTGGTCCAAGAGGCGCGCCGCCACGGCGCCGCCGCGGTAGCCCATGGGTGCACCGGAAAAGGGAATGACCAGGTCCGTTTCGAGGTGGGAACGCGGGCCCTAGCCCCCGATCTCGAGGTGATCGCTCCGGCCCGCCTGTGGGGACTGTCGCGGGAGGAGTGCGTGGCCTACGCGGCCAAATGGGACATTCCGCTCACCGTCACCGAGGAAAAGTTGTACTCGATCGACGAGAACCTGTGGGGCCGGGCCATCGAGTGCGGCGTGATCGAAGATCCCTGGAACGAACCTCCGGCCGACGTCTACACGATGACCCGACAGACGGCCACCGCGCCGACAGAGCTGATCGTGGGCTTCGAATCAGGGGTGCCGGTGTCGGTCGACGGCAACACCCTCAGCCCCGAACCGCTGATCGCCGAAATGAACCGGATCGTCGGTTCCTACGGATTCGGCCGGCTCGACATGGTCGAGAACCGCCGGGTGGGGATCAAGAGCCGCGAGACATATGAATGCCCCGGTGCCCTCGCCCTTCTTCTGGCCCATGCCGATCTCGAGGACCTGACTCTCGAGCGCGACCTCCATCACGAGAAGGCCCGACTCGAGCCCCGGTGGTCGGAGCTGGTCTACGACGGCCTCTGGTTCTCACCCCTCAAAGGAGCCCTCGACGCCTTCTTCGCCGAATCGCAACGCCACGTGACCGGCGAGGTCCGGCTGGCCCTCGACACCGGGCGGTGCTGGGTGGTGGGGCGGCGAAGCCCGGTCAGTCTCTACGATCACGGCCTGGCCACCTACGACGGCACCGACACCTTCCGGCACCAGGACGCCGAGGGCTTCGTGAAGCTCTGGGGGCTGGGCATCACCACCTGGGCGGCCGTCCAGCAGGACCATCCCGCCAATCCGGCTGATCCATCCCGATGACCCTGTGGCACGGCCGGTTCGCCACCGGGATGGCCGACGCCGTCATGGAGTACTCGTCCAGTCTGCACTATGACCGCGCCCTGGCCTCTGACGACCTGGCCGGTTCGCGCGCCCATGTGCGGGGCCTGGGTCGGGTCGGTCTGCTCGATGCCGACGAGGTGGACCGGCTGCTCGACGCGCTGGGAAAAGTCGAGGAGGAACTCGATTCGGGAGAGTTCATCTTCGCTCCCGGTGACGAGGACATCCACACCGCCGTCGAACGACGGGTCACCGAGATCGCCGGTGATCTGGGCGCCAAACTGCACACCGGCCGGAGTCGCAACGACCAGATCGCCACCGACCTGCGGCTGTACACCAAACGCCAACTCCGCATGGTGGCTTCCGAGGTCATCGCCCTCCAGGAGTGCCTGCTGATGAGGGCCAAAGAGGTGGGCGACAGCTACCTGCCGGGTTACACCCACCTGCAGCGGGCGCAGCCGGTCCTTCTGGCCCATCACCTTCTGGCCCACGGATGGGCCCTGTCGTGTGACGTCGACCGCCTGTTGGACACCGTCGGCCGGCTCGATGTGTCCCCCCTCGGGGCGGGGGCCTTGGCCGGATCGTCTCTGGAGTTGGACCCCGACGGGGTGGCCGAGGAGCTCGGATTCCGATCCCGATTCGAGAACTCGCTCGACGCCGTGTCCGACCGGGATTTTGTGGCCGAAGCCCTCTTCGATCTGGCTCTCCTCGGTGTCCACCTGTCGCGCATCGGCGAAGAGATCGTGCTGTGGTCGACCGACGAGTTCGGGTTCGCCGTCCTCGACGACGCCTACGCCACCGGTTCCTCGATGCTGCCGCAGAAGAAGAACCCCGATGTGGCCGAGCTGGCCCGGGGCAAGACGGGGAGGCTCATCGGCAACCTGACCGGGCTGCTGGCCACCTTGAAGGGTCTGCCACTGGCCTACAACCGCGACCTCCAGGAGGACAAGGAACCGCTGTTCGACTCGGTGTCCCAGACCCACCTCGGTCTGGCCGCCCTCACCGGGCTGATGGCCACGGTGCGCTTCGAGGTCGAGCGCATGCAGCAGGCGGCGGACCAGTCCTTGATCGCCGCCGTCGACCTGGCCGAATGGCTGGTCCAGCGGGGCATGCCCTTCCGACAGGCCCACGAGGTGGTGGGTGGCCTGGTGCGGGACTCACTCGAACGCCATGTCCCCCTGGCCGAGCTGGTGGAGGCCCACCCGGCCCTGGGCATCGATGCGGTCGCTCTCCTCGAGCCGGGTGTGGCCGTCACCCGGAGGACCACACCGGGGAGTGCCGGTCCCTTGGCCGTCACCGTGCAGCTCGAGAGGTTCGTCCACCGGCTGGAGTCGGACCGGAACCGGACGGGCGTCGACACCGGCATCGAGGGCTGATCCGGCCGGCAGGGCGGAGCCAGCCGGTGGGCCTGTGTAACGCGGTCCCCGGTGGAGAGGACGGCACAGGCGTGCTGCTGGTGCTTTCGGTCGGATCATGAGATCGAGGGGCGCCAGTGGGCGCCCCGGCACCCTCCGATCGGAGGGCCGGGCCGACATCGACCGGGCGAGGGCCCATGGGAGACTGTGGTGGTGATCGAGCTCATCCTGATCGGGTTCCTCGGTGGGCTGGTCACGGGCATCTCACCCTGCATCCTCCCGGTCCTTCCGGTGATCTTCGCCGCCGGGGCGGCCAGTGGATTGCCGGAGGAGACGATCCCGCCCACCCGAGCTACCGCCCACCCCGAGCTGATCGGCGCCGCCTCCTCCGGATCGCCCCCGGGGCCGGTGGGCACCCTCCCGATCGATCCGGAGTCGGGCGGCCCGGGACACGGCAGCACCGAGGGCCCACTGTCGGGTCAGTCGGCAGTGGCGGCCCAGCGGGCCGATCGCCAGCGCCGGCGGCGTCCCTACGCCGTGGTCGGCGGATTGGTGGTCAGCTTCACCGTCTTCACCCTCATCGGGTCCTGGCTGTTGAGCACCCTGGGACTTCCCCAGGACGCACTGCGGTGGATCGGCCTGGTCATTTTGGGCGTGGTCGGCCTCGGACTGTTCTTCCCCACCCTCGGCGATCTCCTCGAGATCCCCTTCGCCCGTGTCAGTCGGGGCAGTGCCCATGCCCAAGGAGGGGGCCTGGTCCTGGGTCTGAGCCTGGGCCTGGTCTTCGTCCCCTGCGCCGGGCCGGTGCTGGCCGCCATCACGGTGGTGGGTGCGACCCACCATTTCGGTCTGAGCGCCTTCGTTCTCACCGCCGCCTTCGCCGTGGGTGCCGCCGTTCCGTTGCTGGTCTTCGCCCTGCTCGGGCAACGCCTGACCGGTCACATGGCGGGCATCCGGACACGGGCCGCGACAATCCGGCGGGTGGTGGGCGCGGTCCTGGTGGCGACAGCCCTGGTGCTGGCCTTCAATCTCACCGACGGCCTCCAGCGTGCCGTGCCGGGATACACCGATGCCCTGCAGAACCACATCGAGGGCAACCCGTCCGCCCGGCATGCCCTGTCCGATCTGACCGGTAACAACACCGACGGATCGCTGAGCTCCTGCAACGAAGGCAGTCCCACCCTGCAGGAGTGTGGCGTGGCCCCCGCCTTCCGGTCCATCACCAAATGGTTGAACACCCCCGGGGGCCGGCCCCTTTCCATCGCCGGCCTGAAGGGACGGGTGGTACTGGTCGACTTCTGGACGTACTCGTGCATTAATTGCCAACGATCACTTCCCCATGTGGAGGCCTGGAACCGGGCCTACGCGGCCGACGGGCTCACCGTGGTCGGCGTGCACACGCCGGAGTTCCCCTTCGAGCACGTTCCCTCCAACGTGGCCGCCGCCGCCCATCAGCTCGGGGTGGACTACCCCATTGCCATCGACGACAACTACGGGACCTGGGACGCCTATGAGAACGAGTACTGGCCGGCCGAGTACCTGATCGACGCCACCGGACACGTACGGCACGTGGACTTCGGTGAGGGTCTGTACAGCCAGACCGAAACCCTGATCCGGCAGCTGATCAAAGAGGCCAACCCCAAGGCGGTTCTCCCTCCGCCTACCGACGTACCCGACCTGACCCCCACCGATCAGACCACCCCGGAGTCCTACCTGGGCTACCAGCGCTTGCAGAATCTGGACGGCCAGACGGTGGAGGATGACGAGATGGCCAACTATCAGGCACCGGCCACGGTTCCCCAGGACGAGTTGGCCTACGGCGGCCATTGGCTGATCGGCAGCCAGAGCTCGACCGCCGGTTCGGGGGCGAAACTCCTGCTCCACTTCGGGGCCAAGGATGTCTACCTGGTACTCGGAGGCACCGGATCCCTCCAGGTTTCGGTCAACGGGATCCCCACCAAGACGGTCAAGGTGGGTGGGGTACCGCGGCTTTATCAACTGGCGGGTCCCGGCCCCTACCAACAGTCCCTGCTCTCGCTGTCGGTGCCACCCGGAGTGCAGGCCTACGACTTCACCTTTGGATAGGCGCACCCGGTAGTGAACAAATCCCTCCTTCCGGTCGTAGGACAGGGCGAGAGGAAGGACCGGACTGACCGATGGGGGCTGCGGGGGACCAACTCCAGCCACGGCACAGGCGTCACTCTCCCGGGTGGAGGGCGACGTCGGAAGGGAATCGAACCGGTGGTGTACAAGACAGACTCACGGGTGGGGGTGGCCGCCGGGCATCGACGGTTCGGCCTCCGGCCGGCACGAGGCGGCACACAAGGAGCCAGGTCGTGACGGAGGCAACCGCCTTTCCCAGCACCGGGCCGGCGTTCACCGCGTCCGCCTCCCTATCCGGTGGCTACCGTCACTGATCCCACCACCTTCGCCCGTCACGGTCCTCGTCGCCTCGCCGACGGCGGCACAGCCATGAGCCCGGTGGGTGGAACGACCTCGGACGGCGAGGGGCCGGAGTCGGCCGTCCCCGACACCGTTCCCGCCGTGGCCGACGAGCAGGGGCTCAACCGGGCGTTCGTCGCCTACCGGGTCGAATTCGACGGCTCTGGCCCGCCGGGCCCTGGGCAGCACCTCGTTGGCCGAAGATGCCGTTCAGGAGACGTTTGCCCGGGCATGGCGCTCCCGTCACCGTTTCGACGCCACCAAAGGTTCGCTCCGTACCTGGCTGTACTCGATCGAACGCAACCTGCTGGTTGATCTGTCCCGGACCCATCACCGTCAGGAGATCCGCGATCGGCACCTGGTCCCCGTACCGGAGGCTATGGCTGACCAGGTCGAAGAAGCTATTTCCTCGTGGCAGGTGGAGGAGGCTCTCGACCAGCTGTCGGAGGCCCATCGTGCTGTCATCGTGGAGATCTACTTCCGGGGGAGAACCAGCAAGGAGATGTCCGATCGGTTGGCGGTGGCCGAGGGGACGATCCGGAGCCGGTTGTTCTACGCCCTCAAGGCTCTGCGCTTGACGCTCGAGGAGATGGGGTGGGAAGAGTGACGGCCGCCGACTGCACCGAATGGCGCGGCCTGATGGCCATGGACGCCATCGGCCGGGTCAGCGCCGAAGAGTCGCGCCGTTTGGAGGAACACCTCGCCCGGTGCGAGGCATGTCGGGCCGACGCCCTCGAGGTACGGGGGGCAGCCCAGGCTCTGACCCGGCTGGACAGGGGGTCGGTGGGCCGTCAACAGGTGGGGACGGCGCCGGGTCCTACGCTGGCCCTGGCCGTTCTCCCGGCCGAGGAGGGTCCGGCCGAGGAGGGTCCGGCCGAGGAGGGTCCGGCCGAGGAGGGTAAGGCCGAGGATCCGGTGGGCCCGCTCGGGCTCCGTGGCGGCCACCGTCGCCGCTGGGTGGCGGTGGGAACGGTGGCGGCGGCGGCGGTGGTGGCCGTGGCCTTCTTGTTGAGCCGGTCGCCGGTGCCTCCGGCCCGGACGGTGGCCCTGTCCGGACAACCGGGGGTGCAGGCCTCGATCTCGTTGTCCGGGCAGAAATGGGGAACCCGGGCCACGTTACGGGAGTCAGGACAGGCCGGAGGACAGGTCCTCACCGTCTCCATGCAGGCGGTATCCGGCCGCTGGTGGGTGGCCGGCAGCTACCGGACATTGGGGGGGCGGCGACCGGTGACCGTGGTGCTCTCGTGTGCGGTACCGGCCAAAGAGGTCACCGCCGTGTGGGTGCGGGACGCCCAAGGCCACACCGTGCTCGACGGCTACCCCTAGACTGTGGGGCCAGGCCGGGAGCCGCCGAACCCTCCCGGATCCAACCGCGGAGGCCTTCGGGTTGTCGGCCCTCCTCTCATTGACAGGCCCTGCGGTTTGCGTTAGGGTGACTAGTCCTGGTGTGCGACCCGTAAGGGCGCATCTCAGGCACTCACAGAATGGGGCTCAGCTCCTGCATGTGGAAAATCCGGCATCGACGTCTTCGGACGTGTGCCCGATCGCTCCTTGAAAACGGAATAGTGATAGCCAAAAGTCAGTGCGGGTGGTCGCGGGGCAACCCACGATCACCAGTCAATTCAAAGCATTGAACGGACAATGTCTGTTCTTTTGCCAGTATTCAGTTGACGGAGAGGGGAAACTCTCGAAGTCAGCTCTTCGATTTCGGTCGGGCCTCCGGGTCTGACTGGGGTCTCAATGGAGAGTTTGATCCTGGCTCAGGACGAACGCTGGCGGCGTGCCTAACACATGCAAGTCGAACGAGGTCCAACCGGTAGCAATACTGGTGAAGATCGAGTGGCGAACGGGTGAGTAGCACGTGAGCAACCTGCCCCGAAGACCGGGACAACACCGGGAAACCGGTGCTAATACCGGATATCCCCACCGAGTCGCATGGCTCAG